>JAPOKJ010000003.1 GCA_029977705.1 Burkholderiales bacterium
AAGGACACCGACGAATTCGAGCAGGACGGATCCCAGAACACGCCCATGCCCGAGTACTGCAAGCGCTTTGCCGCGCGCGGGTATGTGTGCTTTTCGGTCGGTTACCGGCTGACCCAGGAGTTGCCGGGCCCGCAGGCCCTGCCAATCAAGCGCGACCGTGAGCGTGTGGCACGAGGTCGCATCGACTACGTACGCGAACTGCTCGGCCTGCCGCGGGCCAGCGACCAGGAATTGCTCGAGGGTACCGAGGCGGTCTTCCAGGACGTGGCCCAGGCCTTCCGCTTCGTGCACGCCAATGCCGCGCGCTGGCAGATCGATACTTCACGGATCGCCATGGGCGGCTTTTCGGCCGGTGCCTTCGCGTCGCTCTATGCTGCCTATGCGCTGGGCATGCCGGCCGCAGCGATCATCTCGGTGTCGGGCGGCATGGACCCGGCCGATGCCGGGTACTACGTGCATGGCACCCGTGGTCAGCCCCCGGTGCTGATGTTTGCTGCCGAGCACGACCTGCCTGGCATCAATGAGCGTACCCAGAGCTTCGTCGATGCGGCGGTGGCGACGGGCATCGGTGTGCGTCGTTACCATGTCCCCGGCAAGCCGCACTTTTATGATTACAACTCACCGGTCGAGTTGCGCCAGTCCACCCTGCGCGGCGCACCCCAGAGCGGTTCGCTCGAGTCGGTGCTGATCGATTTTCTCGATCGCACGCTGCAGCCGCCGCGGGTCAACGAAGAGATCCTCGAGGCCTTTGCCCAGGCCTGGAGCCGCCACGACATCGATGCCCTGATGTCCTTCATGAGCGAGGACTGCATCTTCCACACCTCGGCCGGCCCCGATGCCAGCGGCACAAGAGTGGTCGGGCGCGATGCGGTACGCACTGCCTTCATGAAGGCCTGGGCCGACATCCCCGATGCACAGTGGACGCGCGCCCGCCACGTGGTGGCCGGCTCGCGGGGCCTGTCAGAATGGACCTTCACCGGCACGCGCGCCTCCGATGGTGCCCGCATCGAGGTTGATGGCTGCGACCTGTTTACCTTCGAGGGCGACAAGATCCGCGTCAAGGATTCCTGGCGCAAGCAGCGCCTGTGAGCAGTCTCAGTGCCGCGAGCGAATACGGGGGAAGGCGGCCCTGAAGAAGGCGAGCCCGGTTTCACTGCGGCTTGCCCAGTTGCCGGAACTCGTTGAGCAGGTAATGGTCTGCGGGGTACTTGTCACACGCCGTCGCCTGCTCGGAGAAGATGATCAGCAAGGTCGCCTCGCCCGGGCGGGAGGCCCGTTCGCCGCATTTCTCGACCGCCTGCGGCAGGTCGATGAATTCGCCGACGCCCAGCCCCTTGAAACTTTCCTCGACGCGCACCCGCGCTGTGCCCTCGGCCGAGACCTCGGTGACCATGCCAAAGGCCGCAACACGGGCCCCATTGATGGCATCTTCGGTGGTCTTGGCGCGAAACTCCGGCGTAAAGCAACTACAGGCCGCAGCCTCGCCAAGGGGCAGCAGCAGGCACAGTGCAAGGAGCAGGACGCGCATGAGGGAATCTCGATGGCGCTGCGCAGGGACTGGTTTCATCCCCACGAAGCGACTGGGCCATTATAGGCCGGGCCACATACCCGGTGCCACCCCCTCCAATCGCCGGGTGCGGATCGCGCGCCTGCCTGCCCGGCCCGGATGCGCCACAATCGCCCTACCACCGGCCTGCCGGTCTCCCGGCCCGAACCATGTCCCCACCTCCCTCCGTCTTTCTTCTAGGTACCCTCAGCTATCTGTGCGCCTCGCTGCTGTGGGGGCTGAACCTGCCGCTGACGGGGGCCCTGCTCAAGCACTTCGATCCCTTCTGGGTGTCGCCCTGCCGCTACCTGATCGCCTCGCTCGCGCTCGGCCTGCTGCTGATGCTTTCCTACGGTCCGTCCCAACTGCGTTCGCCGATTCCCCTGCTGCGCGTGCTCTGGCTGAGCCTGTCGGTGGCGGTGTTCCTGGTCCTGTACAACCTGGGTCTGTACACCACCCATCCGATCACCGCCGCCGCCATCAGTGCCGGCGCACCGATCTATGTGGCCGTGGTGTCGCGCGTGATGACCGGCGCCCCCCTCGAGAAAGGCTTCTGGGTGGCCAGCATGCTGACCCTGTTGGGTGCCGGTATCGCCATTGCCGGCCGTGCCAGCAGCAGCGGGCAGGGGCTTGCCTTTCGCGGTGGCGAAATCCTGCTGGTGCTCTCGATCATGAGCTGGACGGTCTACTCCATCCTGGCGCAGCGCTGGTTCACGCCCGACACCCCGGCATTGCGCAGGACCTACCTCAGTTCGGTCGGCGCCATTCCCTGGCTGCTGGTGTTCTGGGGCCTGGCCCGGGCGAGTGGTCTGGCGGGGCCCCCGAACCTGTCGCCGAGTCCGCAGGCCTGGGGCATGCTGTTGGTTGCAGCCATCTTTTCAACGGCTCTGGCCACCGTGGCCTGGAACATGGGCGTGGCGCGCCTGGGGGTGCAGACCGGCGGCATGTGGCAGAACATGGTGCCGGTGTTTGCCGTCGTGATTTCATTGATCTTCTTCGGTGTGGAGCCTCGTGCCGAGCAGATCACCGGGGGCCTGGTGGTGCTGGCAGGCGTGCTCTACATGCAGTGGCGCAAGATGCGTCCCTCCTGAGGCCGCTCCGACCCTCATGTGCGCCTGCCACGATCCAGTTCAACCGAAGTAAGCGATGAGCCTGCAAAGCGTACGCGCCTATTTTGAGCGCCATCAAGCCGACGTCCCCATCATCGAAACGCCCGAGATCACCGCCACCGTGGCGCTGGCGGCCCAGGCCCACGGCGTCACGCCGGGACGCATTGCCAAGACCCTGGCCTTCAGGCTCAAGGATGAGCGCGTGATCCTGCTGGTGGCTGCCGGCGATGCACGCATCGACAATGCCGGCTTCAAGGCTGCGTTTGGCAAGGGCAAGATGCTGGGGGCACACGAGGTGGAGACCCTGACCGGGCATCCGGTCGGCGGCGTCTGCCCTTTCGGTCTGGCCACCGACCTGCCCGTCTTCCTGGATCGCTCCCTGCTGGCCTACGACGAGGTGCTGCCCGCCGCCGGATCGATCAACAGCGCCGTGCGCATCAGTCCTGCACACATGGCTGAATTGACCCTGGGCCAGTGGGTCTCGGTTTGTCAGGTCGCAACGGCCTGACCCCCTCTGTGCCCGAGAATCGAGCCCGCTTCCCCCTCTCAAAGCTCCCCCCAATACCGCCCTACCCGGAGTTGCCCATGAACCTACGCATCCGCAGCGCGTCACTGACTGCAACCGTCGCCCTCCTGCTCGGCGCATGCAGCCCGCTCAGCCCGTCGGGCGACGGTGCAGCCCCTGCGGCACGCAGCCCGGTGATCGACGTGCCCTCGGTGGTACCAGCCGATATCCTGGCGCGCCTGAAAGCGATCGGCCCGGTGGTGGCGCCGCCGGCCACGGCCCCCTTGTACACGCCCTTGCAACAGCGCGAACCCTATGCCGGCGCACGAATCGCACGCAACGAGCGCTATGGCGACGACGCACGGCACCGGCTCGATGTCTTCACCGGCCTGGACAAATCGCTGGGCAAGCCGGTATTGGTCTTCGTGCACGGTGGCGCCTTCATCGCCGGCGACAAGCGTACCGGCGACAGCCCCTTCTACGACAACATCGCCCTCTGGGCCGTGCGCAACGGCTTTGTCGGCGTCAACATGACCTATCGGCTGGCGCCCGCCCACCCCTGGCCCGCTGCGCAGCAGGATCTGAACGCAGCGCTCCAATGGGTCAGGCAGAACATCCTGCGCTTTGGCGGCGACCCCGGGCGCATCGTGCTGATGGGACATTCGGCCGGTGCGGCCCATGTGGCGCAGTACCTCGGTCATGCGGGCTTCCATGTGGCGCCCGGAAGTGGTCTGGCCGGCGCGGTCATGATCTCGGGCCTGTTCGACACCACCACCGCAGACGCCAGCCCCGCACTGCAGGCCTACTTTGGCAAGGACAGAAGCCTGTATGCGCAACGCTCGGCCCTGCCCGGCATGCTGCAGTCCAGGGTGCCGATGTTCATCGCCTGGGCCGAACTGGATCCGCCCGACTTTCACCGCCAGGCCGAACAGGCCGTGGCGGCCCTGTGCGCGCAGGGCCGCTGCCCGAAAGCCTACAGGCTGCTCGGACACAGCCACATGTCGGAGGTTTATGCCATCCATTCCGAGGATGAATCGCTTACAGGAAACTTACGCGATTTCATTCGGGCGCTGCGCTGAAAAGCCCGGCGGGCGGCAGGCCCGGCGATGTAAAATCGGGGCTATCCAAGCATCCCCACCATCCCACCCCTGCCCCCCATGAACAAGCTCCATCGCAAGTCCCTGCCCGGGACCGCCCTCGACTACTTTGATGCCCGCGAGGCGGTCAACGCCATCCAGGCCGGTGCCTGGGACGGCTTGCCCTACACCGCCAAGGTGCATGCCGAGAACCTGGTGCGTCGCGCCGATCCGGCCATCCTGGCCGAGTGCCTGACCCAGATCGTCGAGCGCAAGCGCGAGCGCGATTTCCCCTGGTTCCCGGCGCGCGTGGTGTGCCACGACATCCTGGGCCAGACTGCACTGGTCGATCTGGCCGGCCTGCGCGATGCGATCGCCGACCAGGGCGGCGACCCTGCCCAGGTCAACCCGGTGGTGCCGGTGCAACTGATCGTCGACCACTCGCTGGCCGTGGAATGCGGTGGCTACGATCCGCAGGCCTTCGAAAAGAACCGTGCCATCGAGGATCGCCGCAACGAGGACCGTTTCCACTTCATCGACTGGACCAGCCGCGCCTTCAAGAACATGGAAGTCATCCCTGCGGGCAATGGCATCATGCACCAGATCAACCTGGAGAAGATGTCACCGGTGGTACATGCGCTCGAGGGGGTGGCCTTTCCGGACACGCTGGTGGGTACCGACAGCCACACCCCCCATGTGGATGCACTGGGCGTGATCGCCGTGGGCGTGGGTGGCCTGGAGGCCGAGAACGTCATGCTCGGCCGCGCCTCCTGGATGCGCCTGCCCGACATCGTCGGCGTGGAACTCACCGGCAAGCCGCAACCTGGCATCACCGCCACCGACATCGTGCTGGCCCTGACCGAATTCCTGCGCAAGTCGAAAGTGGTCGGCGCCTATCTGGAGTTCCGCGGCGAAGGGGCCTCGGCACTGACCCTGGGCGATCGCGCCACCATCTCCAACATGGCGCCCGAGTACGGCGCCACCGCCGCGATGTTCTACATCGACGAGCAGACCATCAGCTACCTCAAGCTCACAGGTCGCTCCGACGAGCAGGTCAAGCTGGTCGAGACCTATGCCCGGCACACCGGCCTGTGGGCCGACAGCCTGAAAGGGGCGCAATACGAGCGCACCCTGCAGTTCGACCTGTCGAGTGTCGTGCGCAACATGGCCGGTCCGTCCAATCCGCATGCCCGCGTGGCCACCAGCGACCTGGCGGCCAAGGGCATTGCTGCCCCCTGGCAGAGCGTGCCCGGCCAGATGCCTGATGGTGCGGTGATCATCGCCGCCATCACCAGTTGCACCAATACCAGCAATCCGCGCAATGTGATCGCAGCCGGCCTGCTGGCGCGCAATGCCCATCGCCTGGGCCTGACCCGCAAGCCCTGGGTCAAGTCGTCGCTGGCACCGGGATCCAAGACCGTGGCGCTGTACCTCGAGGAAGCCGGCCTGAAGAAAGACCTGGAAGCGCTCGGCTTTGGCATCGTCGCCTTTGCCTGCACCACCTGCAACGGCATGTCGGGCGCGCTCGACCCCAAGATCCAGCAGGAGATCATCGACCGCGACCTGTATGCCACCGCCGTGCTCTCGGGCAACCGCAATTTCGACGGCCGCATCCACCCCTATGCCAAGCAGGCCTTCCTGGCCTCGCCGCCGCTGGTGGTGGCCTATGCGCTGGCCGGCACGGTGCGCTTCGATATCGAAAAGGATTCCTTCGGCACCGGCCCCAATGGCCAGCCGATCCTGCTCAAGGACCTGTGGCCCAGCGATGCCGAGATCGATGCGATCGTGGCCAGCAGCGTCAAGCCGCAGCAGTTCCGCGATGTCTACATCCCGATGTTCGAGCAGCGCGTGAGCAGCACGGCAGCCGTCAAACCTCTCTACGACTGGCGCGCGCCCAGCACCTACATCCGGCGCCCGCCGTATTGGGAAGGGGCACTGGCCGGTGCGCGCACGCTCAAGGGCATGCGGCCGCTGGCGGTGCTCGGTGACAACATCACCACCGACCACCTCTCGCCTTCCAACGCCATCATGCTGGACAGCGCCGCTGGCGAATACCTGGCCAAGATGGGCCTGCCCGAAGAGGACTTCAACTCCTACGCCACGCACCGCGGCGACCATCTGACGGCGCAGCGCGCCACCTTTGCCAACCCGACCCTGCTCAACGAGATGGCGGTGGTCGATGGCAAGGTCAAGAAGGGCTCGTTGGCGCGCATCGAACCCGAGGGCAAGGTGACCCGCATGTGGGAGGCTATCGAAACCTACATGGCCCGCAAACAGCCGCTGATCGTGGTGGCCGGTGCCGACTATGGCCAGGGCTCCTCGCGCGACTGGGCGGCCAAGGGCGTGCGCCTGGCTGGCGTCGAGGCGATTGCGGCCGAGGGCTTCGAGCGCATCCACCGCACCAACCTGATCGGCATGGGGGTACTGCCGCTCGAGTTCAAGCCCGGTGTGAACCGCAAGACGCTGGCTATTGATGGCACCGAAAGCTTCGATGTGATCGGCGAGCGCAAGCCGCGCGCCGACCTGACCCTGGTGATTCATCGCCGGAATGGCGAGCGCGTCGAGGTACCCATGACCTGCCGCCTCGACACGGCCGAAGAGGTCTCGATCTACGAGGCTGGTGGTGTGCTGCAGCGCTTTGCGCAAGACTTCCTCGAGTCCTCCAAGGCCGCCTGAAGCCTGCCGCCCTTCACCGCATCAAACGCATACGGAGTTTCCATGGCCCATGCCCCGCAATTCAAGGTTCCCGCCACCTACATGAGAGGAGGCACCAGCAAGGGCGTGTTCTTCCGCCTGCAGGACCTGCCCGCCGACTGCCAGGAGCCGGGTGCCGCCCGCGACCGGCTGCTGCTGCGCGTGATCGGCAGCCCTGATCCCTATGGCAAGCAGATCGATGGCATGGGTGCAGCAACCTCCAGCACCAGCAAGACGGTGATCCTGTCGAAAAGTACCCGCCCGGACCATGATGTCGACTACCTGTTCGGTCAGGTCTCGATCGACAAACCCTTTGTGGACTGGAGCGGCAACTGCGGCAACCTGTCAGCGGCGGTCGGGCCGTTTGCGATCAGCAATGGCCTGATCGATCCGGCGCGGGTGCCGCGCGATGGCGTGGCCGTGGTGCGCATCTGGCAGGCCAACATCGGCAAGACCATCATCTCGCACGTGCCGATGACGGGCGGCGCGGTCCAGGAAACCGGCGACTTCGAACTCGATGGCGTCACCTTCCCGGCCGCCGAGGTGCAGCTCGAGTTCATGGATCCGGCAGCCGAGGAGGAAGGCGCCGGGGGCTCGATGTTCCCGACCGGAAACCTGGTCGATGACCTGGTAGTGCCCGGTGTCGGCACGCTCAAGGCCACGATGATCAATGCCGGCATTCCGACCATCTTCGTCAATGCCGAGGCGATCAACTACACCGGTACCGAGCTTCAGGACGACATCAACAGCGATGCCAAGGAACTGGCCATGTTCGAAACCATCCGGGCCCACGGCTCGCTGCGCATGGGCCTGATCAGGGACCTGTCCGAAGCGGCCACGCGCCAACACACGCCCAAAGTCGCCTTCGTGGCCAGGCCCAAGGCCTATGTCTCCTCGAGCGGCAAGCCGGTGGGTGACCAGGATGTCGATCTGCTGGTCCGTGCGCTGTCGATGGGCAAGCTGCACCACGCGATGATGGGCACCGCTGCGGTGGCCATCGGCACCGCCGCCGCCATTCCGGGCACGCTGGTCAATCTGGCAGCGGGCGGAGGCGAGCGCGCCGCCGTGCGCTTCGGTCACCCCTCCGGCACCCTGCGCGTGGGTGCACAGGCCAGCCAAGAGGGCGGCGAGTGGGTCGTCAAGAAGGCCATCATGAGCCGCAGCGCCCGAGTGCTGATGGAGGGCTGGGTGCGCGTACCCGGCTGATCGGCGGTGCTTGCCTGCCGACGGCCCGGCGCCGGCTCATGCGGCCGGGCCCTGGCTCATGCGGCCGGGTCACGGTCCATTGGCAGCTCGTGCCGGTTGGCCCACTCGTTGAGCGAATGGTCATACACCGACCAGGCGTCGTGCCCCAGCAGGTTGAGCACGAAGGCGGTCACCGTGGCGGCGATGCCCCCGCCGCAATACGAGATCACCGGTTGACCGGGCCGCACGCCGGCAGCGGCCAGTTGCGCCCGCAAGGCCTCATCCGACAGAAAGCGTCGCGTCTGCGGATCGATCATGTCGCGGGCTGGCGCGTTGACACTGCCGGGGATGCGACCGGGGCGACCATAGTGGGTGCCGCCGGTCCCCTGATGCTGCTCACGGCTCAGGGCATTGACCAGACAGGCCACGCCCTCACCGATCGCCGCCTGCACGGCCAGCGCATCACTGAGCACCTCGGGCCGGCGCTGCACCGTGTAGTGCTCGGGCGCAAAGGATTGGTGGCCCGCCTGTACCGGTCGCCCTTCCTCGAGCCAGCGCTCGAAGCCGCCATCGAGCAGGGCCAGTTGCCGGTGACCGGCGGCATGCAGCACATACCAGACCCGTGTCACCGATCCGATGTAACCATGCCCGTAGAGCACGATGCGGTGCGCCGGTGAAATCCCGAGCCTGCCCAACAGGGCCTCGATCTGCGCATCACCAGGCATGGTGAAGGGATAGGGCCCGAGCGGATCGGACAGGTCGCTGGCCATGTTGATGTAACGGGCCCCGGGGATGTGGCGCTCGAGGTAGGCCGGCAGGCCACTGAGCACTTTTGATGGCCCGACCGGCTGGAACACCAACTGCGCGCTGCAGTCGATGATGCGCAGGTCGGGATCGGCCAGGTGCTCCTGCAGCCACTGCGGGCTGACCAGGGCTTCAGACCTTCTGGATCGGATGACGGGATCGGACATGCTGAACCTTCCACACTGGGGATTGCGGGCCTCCGGTATCGACTCGTCTGCCGGCCGGCGGGCCCTTGCGGGACCTTGCCACAGGTGAGGCCCGATGCGCTGGAGACGGTCCACTGCGATTGGGTGCGAAGGCGGCGAACCCTGACAGGTCTTGCGGACCTTCCTTGAGGCACAATGCCCGCGAGGTTTGCAGTCAAGAGACCAGGAGGGTCAGGATGCTCGAGGGAAAGACAGCGGTCATCACCGGTGCAGGACGGGGCATCGGCCGCGCCATCGCGATGGGCTATGCCCAGGCGGGCGCCGCCGTGGTCTGCGCGGCACGCACCCTCGGGCAGGTCGAGGACACCGTGGCCGCCATCAAGGCGGCTGGCGGCCAGGCCCTGGCGATCACGGCCGATGTGGCCGACCATGACCAGATGCAGGCCTTGTTCGCCGAGGCGGCGCGAGCCTTCGGTGGCGTGGACATCGTCGTGGTCAATGCCGGCGTGTCTCCCGAGAACAAACTCGTGGCGGAGTCGACACCTGCCCTGTGGAAGCAGACCATCGATGTCAATCTCACCGGCGCCTACTACACGGCGCAGGCCAGCCTGGCGCACCTGAAGCAGCGCGGTGGCGGCAAGATCATCTTCATCGGCTCCGGCATGGGCCATCGATCGGGCCCGACGCGTTCGGCCTATGCAGCCTCCAAGGCGGGGCTGTGGATGCTCACACGCGTGCTGGCACAGGAGCTGATGCACGAGAAGATCTGCGTCAACGAACTGGTGCCGGGTCCGGTGGTGACCGACTTCATCGCCGGGCGCGCCGATGCGCTGCGTGCCGCCACCGGCAACGTCGAATGGTTCAAGCAACCCGAGGATGTGGTGCCGATGGCCCTGTTCCTGGCCAGCCAGCCGGACACCGGTCCCACCGGCCAAAGCTTCAGCCTGGCGCGTCGCGAACTCTGAGTCCGGCGCGGCCTTGCATCGCGCCTGCCTGATCGCGGTGGTGATTCATTCAGGAGGACAGGTCCTGGCTGGAAATGGCCTGACCGCTTATCATCCCGTCAGGGCATGATGCCAGTGCGGTGCGCTGCAAAGACGGCTCCACCCGCCCCCAAAACCCTCAGGAGACACTGCATGACCCGTCGCTGGTTCGGATACGCTCTCGGCCTTTGTGCGCTGCTGGCTGCACCCCTCGCCTCGCTTGCCCAGGAATGGCCGGCGCGGCCGGTGCGGCTGATCATTCCCTACCCGCCCGGGGGCCAGACCGATGTGGTGGCGCGCTGGATCGGCGAGAAGATGGCGGCCGCCTTCGGCCAGCCGTGGGTGATGGAGAACCGCCCGGGCGCCCAGGCCATCGTCGGCATCACCGCCGCCAAGCAGGCACCGGCCGACGGCTACACCTTCGTGATGGTCAACACCTCGAATGTGATCATCAACAAGTTCGCCTACAAGCAGCTGGCCTACGAACCCCTGACCGACTTCGACACGGTGGCGCAGATGGGCCTGGCCCCGCTCGGCATGGTGGTGCCGACCACGCTGGGCATCAAGAGCGTCGATGACTTCGTCCAGTACGTCAAGCGCAATCCGGGCAAGGCCACCTTCGCCTCCTTTGGCACTGGCAGCAGCTCGCACCTTTACGGCGAGATGCTCAAGGGACTGGCCAAGCTGGACATGGTCCATGTGCCGTACAAGGGCGCAGGACCTGCCATGCAGGACGTGGCAGCAGGTCAGGCCACGATGGGCATCCAGGACTTTGCCGCCACCCTGCCCTTCATGCAGTCGGGCAAAGTGGTCCTGCTGGCCACCACCGGGCCGCGCCGCTGGCCGGGGCATCCCGATGTCAAGACCTTTGTCGAACTGGGTTACCCGACCATGGACCTGGCAGGCTGGGTCGGCGTGATGGTCCCCAAGGGCACACCGCGAGCGATCATCGAGAAGGTCAATCGCGAGCTCAACAAGCAGATCCACACGCCCGAAGGCACGGCCAAGCTGCAGCAGCTGGGTCTGCTGGCCACCGGCATTTCCACGGCCGAGTTCGCCGAGCAGATCCGCCGCGACACGCCGCGCTGGGGCGAGGTGTTCCGCCAGTCGGGAATCGTGCCCGAGTGAGGCTGAAGCCTCAGGCCTGAGTGGAGCGGACCAGGCGACCCGGCAGGGCGCCGGTCAGCTCATCGTTGACCAGCGTCTCGACGCCCGAGACGAAGGTGTGGCGATAGCCCCGGGCCCGCTGGATCAGGCGGCGCCCGCCGGCGGGCAGGTCATAGACCACCTCGGGTACGTTCAACCCGAGCTGCTCGAAGTCGATGATGTTCAGGTCGGCTTTCATGCCGGGTGCAATCAGGCCGCGATCCTTGAAGCCATAGACCAGGGCAGCATCGCGGGTCTGCTTGCGCACCAGAAACTCCAGCGGCAGGCCGGGACCCCGGCGACGGTCACGGGCCCAATGCTTGAGCAGGAAGGTCGGCCCGGCGCCATCGCAGATCAGGCCCACATGGGCGCCCGCATCCCCCAGCCCCATCACGGTGGCATCATCCTCGATCATCTGGCGCACAACGTTGAAATCGCCCGCCGTGTAGTTCTCGAAGGGATGCAGCAGCAGGGTCTTGCCCTCGGCCAGCATCATGGTCTCGAGCGCCAGCTCCCAGACATTGCGGCCTTCGCGCGCCGCGCGTGCCGTCAAGCTGTCATCGGCGGCAGGTTCGTAGTCGAGCCGCTCATCGAGCACGAAGCACCGGTTGATCAGTCGCTGCGCGAAACGGGCATGACCATCATCCGGACGCTCATGTACCAGGCGGTGCCGCAAGCCGGCATCCTGCTGCAGGCGCAGGAAGCGCTCGCGCGGCGACAGCGACTCGATCTCGACCCAGGCCGGATGACCGGTGAAAGGGTGACGACTGGTCTCCAGCCCCATGATGACGCCAATCCCCTTGGCGCCGACCTGGCCGGTGACATCGAGACCGGCGGCGCGTGCGGCATGGATCTGGTCCAGGGTTTCGCGCCAAAGGTCGGGTGCATTGTCCACCTGCAGCAGCAGCACGCTCAGGGGGCGGCCAGCCAGTTCGGTGGCCGAGCGCAGGATGTCGAAGTCGCCCGCACCGAAGTCCGAATTGACTTCCAGCACACCGCGACCGGCAGCCTTGAGGGCCTGGGCAATCGCAAAAAGCTCGGGCTCGGCGGCTGACAGGCTGGGCGTGAAGCGGCCGTCCCGGGCGCGGTGCTTGATGGTGCGCGAGGTGGTCACCCCGAGCGCACCGGCACGCAGGGCCTGCTCGGCCAGTTGCTGCATCTGGACCAATTCAACCGCGGTCGGCTCGGCGGTGTGATCTGCGCCACGCTCGCCCATGACGTAGAAGCGAAGGGCCGCATGCGGCAACTGGGCGCCGACATCCATCGTGTACTGGCGACGGGCCAGGGCATCCAGGTACTCGGGAAAGGTTTCCCACTGCCAGTCGATGCCCTCGGCCAGCACGGTCCCGGGGATGTCCTCCACGCCCTCCATCAGGTTGATCAGGTAATCGGTGGCACCGGGCCGCACCGGCGCGAAACCTACGCCGCAATTGCCGAAGACATTGGTGGTGACGCCATGCCAGCACGAGGGCGTCAGGCTGGAATCCCAGGTGGCCTGACCATCGTAATGGGTATGAATGTCGACAAAGCCGGGGGTGACCAGCAAGCCATCGGCATCGATGACACGACGGGCAGGGCCGGTGGCCTGCTCGCCCACTGCCGTGATGAGACCGTCCTTCAAGGCGATATCGGCCACACGCGCCGGGGCACCACTGCCATCGACGAGGCGGGCAGACTTGATCAGCACATCATTCATGGCAATCGCTCCGGCAACGGGCACAGACCCGGAAAGGGCCACCTTAGCAGAGCCTGTCGGTGGCAGGGCGCGGCCGTTCCGTGCCGCAGGCGGCCAGCCGGCCCGGAAATCCTTGCCGCCACGGCAGGCGGCCGCAGGTCAGCGGCCCGGTCGCGCCAGCTCGCCCACCCAGGCCTGGGCGCCGCGCTCACTCCAGTCCAAGGCACCGAGCACGCGGTAGCGGGGCCGGCCATCAGCGCCCACCAGCACGGTGGTCGGATAAATGCGCACGCCAAACTGGCGTGTCAGATCGCCACGCGGGTCCATCAGCACCGGCAGCCGCAAACCGCTGCGCTGCGCATAGGTCAGGGCCCGATCAGGGGGCTCCTTGACATTGACCGTCAGGATGACCGCCTCGGGGCCGAGCAGGTCGGCCAGGGTCTGAAGCGAGGGCAGTTCTTCCTTGCAGGGGCCGCACCAGGTCGCCCAGAAGTTGATCAGCACCGGCCGCCCTTTCAGGCCCGCCCAGGCCCAGGTCTTGCCGTACTGGTCCTCGGCCTGCAGGGCCGGCATGGGCTCACGCGCCGGCCAGGGCTGCTTGTCGAACTGCGCCCTGACCGCTGCCACGGGCGCGAGCAGGACCAGTGCTGCGAGCAGCAGCCGGCGAGCGTGATCAGATCTCGCGGGCCGTGATCTGGTACTTGAAGTCGTCCGGCGCATAGGAATCAAAACGGCCCTTGTCGTTCTCGGCGATCGGGTACATCAGGAAATTGAGTTCCTCATGCCTGCTGCCCGGCAACTTGACATCATGCGCCGTGTTCCAGCCCATCCAGTTGCCTTCCCATCCGCCGAGCAGGCCCTTGTAAACCGGCTGCACCACGGGATGCGCGGTGGTCTTGATCCACTCCGGCGTCTCCAGACGCATCACCTTGGCCACGTCGGCCGGGTCCATGGCGAGCCAGCCCTGGCCTTGCAGGTAGACCTCGGCGCGGCAATGCTGCGCCCCCTTCAGGCTGGCCGGATTGCCGGACAACTCCTTGTAGCCAAAGGCCGAGGGCACCAGCCGGATGCCATAGACATCACGGGCTGGCACACCGACGGCCCGACAAAGGCCGACGAACAGGGCATTGATGTCGGCGCATTTGCCGCCCATGTTGCCGGTCTCGAGCATGGTCTTGATGTCACCCTCGCCACAGCCGCGCACCTTCGGCTCGCGGAAGGAATTGGCCACCACCCAGTCATAGATCGCCCGCACTTTCTCGACATCGGTGCGCGCCCCTTGCGTGGCCTTCTGGGCGGTGGTGCGTACGATGCCATCGGTCGGGATCAGCCGGGTGGGCCGGGTGTAGTGGCGCAGGGTCGCGGCATCTTCGGCCTGCACGGCAGCGCTGCGCACACCGATGTCCTGGCGACGGTCCTGGGTCTGCACCCGGCTGGTCACTTCGACGTAGGGGTTGGCCAGGTTGGCTGGCAACTCGGCCTGCACCATGCGCACGCCCTGCGCGCCGTCGCTGATGAGGCGGGCGGTACCGTTGCTGGTGAACGAGGACTCCAGCGATTGCTGCCAGCCGGTGTCGAGGCTGGGCACCGGCAGCCAGACCCGCGTCTCGCCCGCGTGCTTGGCCACATCGACGCGGGTGGTGACCTCGAAGGTTCTCCACTTGCCCGGCTTGGGCTCGAAGACGCGCTGCGGCGCCTGCGCCTGGGCCAAGGCATTCAGGGGAAGGCTCAGGGGGCTTGCGACAGCGCCAAGGCTGGCGGCCTTGAGCAGGCGGCGACGATCAGGGGTCATGGTGAAATTCCTCGGGTTCGATACGAACAGGCCGACATGATAAAGGCTGGAGGCGCGGCCGGGCGGCAAATCCTTGCCGCGAGGTGGGCGCGACGAACGCCTCAGCCTGCCGGCGGCGCGATGGCCGCCAGCGCCCTGGCAAAGGCGCGCGCCACCGGCTCGAGCAGGCGCGGGCTGGTGCCCTCCGGGGTATCGCCCGGGCTGTGAAAGAAGTGGTGCGAGCCGGCCACCCCCATGAAGCGCCGATAGCCGGCAGCCTTGACCTCGCGCAACTCGCCAACTCCCATCTTGTCGGCCAGAAAGGGCGTGATGGCCACGCCCTCGAAGCTTTCCCGGGCCAGCGCTGCCAGGTCCGGACTGAACACCAGCATGCGTGCCCCATCATCGACCTGACCGGTGCTGCGCCAACCCTGTGGTCCCCGCTCCCAGCGATGGCTGGCGTGGGAAGCGCCCAGGTGGATCCAGGCGCAGGTGGCCTGCGGCGAAGGCGCTCCCTCGGCCAGAAAGGCTTCCATGCCGCCATGCCCGATCTCGTGGCCTGCGGTGGCCACGAACAGGACGTTCACAGAAGGGGGATGGGCCGCCACCTCGCGGGCCATCGCCAGGAAGGTGGCGATGCCCGGTCCGCGCTCACAGGCACTCACGAACCAGCTCGATACCGGCGTGGATACCACCAGGGTCTGGTCGGCGCCCCGATCGAGCCGGGCGATGACGTTGCGGCCCGGCACCTGGTAGCAATAGCGTCCCTGCACCTGCACCGACAGCCGGCTGCCCGAGGCCAGGGCCCGGGCCAGCAGGGGCTTGTGGGCGGCGGCCACCATCACCACCGGCACCGGCCAGGGTGCATCCTCCTGATTGACGTTGTAGGTGTACAGCTCATCCGACGGGCTGTCGATGGTCAGCAGGATCAGGGCGGGCTGACGCCTTGCGGCGGCGGTGATCGCCTCGCGATGCTGATCATTCAGGTAGGCATTGCGCTCGCGGGGCAGTTGCAGCCACAGTGCCTGACCGTGGGCCTCGCCATCGGCAACCAGCCGGCCCTGCCAGCTGAATCGGGCCTGGCCCTCGGGCATCCACCAGTGCGGAAAGGCCGGCAGGACCTCTCCCTCAATCCCGACACTGGCCTCGTCCAGTTCGTACTGCCGGGACATGCTCAGGGCTTGCGAGCGCACCTCGAGTCCGAGCCCGGCCAGTTCATCGTGAATCCACACCATGGCTGCCCGCTCGCCCGGACTGCCGTAGCGGTGCACGCCAAACGCGGCGTAGCGCTCAACATCCCGATAAAGCGCCTCGCCCGCGAAGGGGTCGAACCGATGGGCCTGGGCCTGTGGGGTGTTCATCATCCTGTTTCCTGAAAAAGGCGCCGCAGCAAGTTTAGGCAGCGAGCACCTGCCGGTCAAACCTGAACGCTGCCTACATCGACCGAAGCGGACCGCCCGGGCAGCGACAACGCCTGTTTGTGAAACAATCGGTCGTGCGGGAGTCGATCCTGGAACGATCGGGGTCACCTCCAAGTGTGGTGTGCCACACGCCAGGCCCGCCCTTCAGGAAGCAACCCCATGACCGACGCCATCGCCCCCTTGCGCCAGTTCGTTCTTGCCATGACTGAGCTGGTCTCGCGCCAGCTCGACGAGGCCGCCGTGCTGGCCGAAGGCCGTCAGCATCTGGCCCGGCTGATCGCCCAGGATACCTGGCTGCCGGAGGCCTTTGCGCGGCCGCGCAGCGACCGCTATGCCCAGTACCTGCTGCATTGCGACCCCCTCGAGCGCTTCTCGGTGGTCAGCTTCGTCTGGGGTCCGGGCCAGCGCACGCCGGTGCACGACCATACCGTCTGGGGGCTGGTCGGCGTCCTGCGCGGCGAAGAGCGCTGCGACGAGTTCGACGATCACGCCCGTCCGCCCAGCGACACCGGTCGCTGGCACGTGATGAAGCCGGGCAACATCGAAGCGGTATCGCCGACAGTGGGCGACTGGCATCGCGTCAGCAGCAACCGAAGCGATGGCGTGTCGATCAGCATCCATGTGTACGGGGCCAATATCGGCGCGGTCCGCCGTCATCGCCTCGATGAGCAGGGCCGTGTGCTCGATTTCGTCTCCGGCTATGACAGCACCGAGACCCCCAACCTTTGGGACCGCTCGGCCAGCGTCCGCGCATCCCTGGCCGCCTGAATTTTTCGCCCCTGTGCAGCGCCTGCGCTGACTGCGGCAGACCTTTGCAACCGACCCGATACGGAACCCCTCATGACCGCAAGCTTTGAAAAAGTCCTCGTCAACCACTTCGACGATGGCACCACGCTGATCACCCTGAACCGCCCGGACCGGCGCAACGCGATCTGCGCCCAGACCGCTCTCGAATTGCAGCGCGCCTTCGCCCAGTTCGATGCCAGTGAGCAGAAGGTGGCGGTCCTGACAGGCGCGGGCAACGAAGCCTTCTCGGCCGGCGCCGACATCACCAACCTGCCCGAACTGTGGCGCGCGGTGCCCACCGTGGGCATCCCCACCGAAAAGCCGATCATCGCGGCGGTCGCTGGCCATTGCGTCGGGGGCGCCATGGTCATCGCCATGATGTGCGACATGCTGGTGGCCGCCGAGAACACCCGGTTCAGCTATCCGGAGGCTGCCCTGGGCTTCACCGGCGGCCTGATTGCCGGCCTGGCCTCACGCATTCCCCACAAGATCGCGATGGAAATGATGTTGCTGTGCAAACCGATGGATGCCCAGCGCGCCTATCAGGTGGGCTTTGCCAACGAGGTCGTGACCACCGGCCAGCAGGTCGAGCGGGCCCTGGCCATGGCGCGCCAGATCGCCGAGTTTTCGCCGGTGGTGCTGCGCACCCTCAAGCGCTTTGTCACCGAGGGCGTGCTGCCGCAGGGCCCTTCCGAGAAAATGGCCAAGGCCCATCGCGACCTGGCCGTGGTCCGCGAGAGCGAAGACGCCAAGGAGGCCGTCGCGGCCTTCAAGGCCAAGCGCAAGCCGCGCTTTACCGGCAAGTAGGAACGAAACCCCATGCCCTCATATTCTCCCGTATCGCGTCGTCGATTCAATCACTGGATCGCCGGCAGCAGCCTGGCCGGTCTTGCGCCGCTGGCGATGCCGGCTCGTGCGCAAGCCCAGTCCTGGCCTTCTGCCCCGCTCAAGTTTGTCGTGCCCTACCCGGCCGGCGGCAATGCCGATGCGATCGGACGTCTGGTCGCCGCCAAGATGGCAGCCGGTCTCGGCCAGTCGATCGTCGTCGAGAACAAGGCGGGTGCCGGCGGCACCATTGGGGGTGCCGCCGTGGCCAAGAATCCGCCGGACGGGATCACCTTCCTGGTCACGCCCACGGCGGTGCTGGCCATCACGCCGCACATGCGCAAGGTCGGTTACGAACCACTCACCGACCTGATGCCGGTGGCACAACTGTCGGGCAGTTACGGCATCGTCACAGCCCGCAAGGACCTGCCCGCCAGCAACATGGCCGAATTCATTGCGCTGGCGCGCAAGGACCCGGGCAAGCTCACCTTCGGCTCGGCCGGCAATGCCACCGCCACCCACATCAGTGGCGAGATCGTGCATCGGGCAGCCGGCATCAAGCTGCTGCACGTGCCCTACAAGGGATCGGCCGAAGCCCTCACCGACCTGATGGCTGGCCGCATCGACCTCATCTATGACGCGGTGGGACTTCCCCAGATCAAGGCCGGTACCGTCAAGGCCTTGGCCGTGACCAGCAGCGAGCGTCACCCGGAGTTGCCACAGGTGCCCACGCTGGCCGAACAGCAGATCAAGGTGCCAGGCAGCAGCTGGTTCGGCCTGTTCGCGCCCAAGGGCACGTCGCCGGCCATCATCCAGCGCCTGGCCGAGGAAGCGCGCAAGGCGATGGCGCAGCCCGATACCCGAGAGCGGCTGGCCCGCATCAGCCAGTTTCCCGACTACCAGGGCACCGAGGCCTTCACCCGGACGGTGGCCGAGGACAGCGCCTTTTTCAAGGACCTGATCCAGCAGTTGGGGCTAAAAGCCGACTGAGCGCCGACGGGCGGCATCAGGCCCGGGCGCGCCCGTGTGGGGAAAGACGCCACAGTGCGGCCACTCATCCCCCTGCGGCGCATGCCCGTCGGGCAGCGCCCAACGGGCAGACCCTGGAGGCGGACACTGCAGGGATACCTGCGACCCATGTCAATCCTCCTCATTTTCCAAACCCTGGAACCACGCGCCGTACTGGCACTTGGTGCCATGCTTGCCTTCATCACAGCGGCCATGCTGACGATGCAGGCCTGCTTCAGCCGCAGCCAGTGCAATACCCTGGTCCTGGTCTGCGCCGCGATGCTGTGCAGCGGCCTGTCGCAATCCCTGTCGATTCCCTTGCTCGATGACGAGGGGCTGCGCGCCTCCCTGACCGTTCCCGCGCTCGATGCCGGCGCCTACCTCTTGAGTGCCAGCGCGATGGTCCTGCTCTATCGTCCGGGCTTCCCGCGCCGCACCCTGGTGCTGGCCCTGGTGCTGGCACTGCTGATTTTCGGGCTGGGGCATCTGTTCTGGCCCGGCGAAATGGCGGCGCGCGCCTGGGCTGGTCTATGCCAGTTGCTGATGTTTGCCGGCGCGGCCGTCGTGATCCTGAACGCTCAGGATGCGCTGGCACCGCGCATGCGCCAGGTGGCAGTGGCCTTGTGCATCTTCTGTGCACTGGCTGGCCTGCCTCCCTTGCTGACGGTGCTCGGCGAACCGGCCACGGCATTGTCCCTGGACAAGCCCTGGATCCGCCTGCAGCTGCTGATCCATGCCCTGACCCCCGTGGTCTTTCATGCCTGCATCACCGGCGTCATGCACTCGCGTCTGGCCCAGGGGCTGAGGCACTCGGCAGATGTGGACATGCTGACCGGCGCGCACTCTCGCCGTTATCTGTTCGAGACCGGGGAGAAAATCCTGTCGAGCCAGGACAAGCCCGGCCGCGATCCGGCCACCCTGCTGCTCATCGACGTGGATCACTTCAAGCGCTTCAACGACACCTGGGGCCATGCGCTGGGTGACAACGTGCTGCGCCATTGCGTGTCCTGCATCCGGGATGTGGTCCGTGCCGGCGACACCATCATCGGCCGCTACGGCGGCGAGGAATTCTGTGTCCTGCTGCCCAGCATCGCCCCTCGCGACGCGACACTGCTGGCCGAACGCATCCGCAGGCACATTGCCAACAATCCCTATCAGCACGGCGATCTGGCCTTGCCGGTGACGGTGAGCATCGGCATCGCCCACCATGTCGAACGCGGCAGCATGATGGCCATGCTCAGCCAGGCCGACGAGCGCCTGTACCGGGCCAAGCACGCAGGCCGGAACCGGGTCATCGCCCAGGGCGACATGCTGGTACCGGTCTGAGGCGGCCAGGCTTCAATCCAGTGGAAAGCCTGCGAAACAGGCACGCACATCACGCAGGTACAAGTCGGGCTGTTCGAAGGCGGCAAAGTGTCCGCCCTTGTCCATTTTCGTGAAGTGCCGGATGTCGGGAAAACCACTCGCCATCCATTGCCGGATCGGGGGCACGATCTCCTTCGGATAGACGGCCACGCCCACCGGTACCGTCACCGGTCCCATGCGAGCACCGCGTCGCCCGAAACTTTCCCAATAAATGCGCGCCGAGGACGTGGCGCTGTTGGTCACCCAATACAGCATGACGTTGTCGAGCAACTCGTCGCGATCGAGCAGGCTGAGCGGATCGCCATTGCAATCGGTCCAGGCCCAGAATTTTTCGAGGATCCAGGCCGCCTGACCCACCGGTGAATCGGCCAGCGCATAGCCCAACGTCTGGGGCCGGGTGGCCTGCTGGGTGGAGTAGCCCGAGTCCCAGTCCTTGTAGTATTGCATCCGCTCGAGCGCGTGACGCTCCTCGGCACTGGGCTCACCCTGGATGGCTGGTTGGACCCCCATCGCCAGCGTGATATGGATGCCGGCGCAGTGATCTGCGTCGCCCACGCCGATGGCACGCGTCACCGCCGAACCCCAATCGCCGCCCTGCGCGAAGTAGCGCGGATAACCGAGGCCTGCCATCAGGCGGGCCCAGGCTGCGGCGATCCTCGGCACACCCCATCCGGCCTCGCGCGGCTTGCCCGAAAAGCCGAAGCCCGGCAGGGAGGGACACACGACATGAAAGGCATCTTCGGCACGGCCGCCAAAGCGGACCGGATCGACCAGCGGTTCGATGACCTTGTCGAATTCCACCACCGACCCCGGCCAGCCGTGGGTGATCAGCAAGGGCCGCGCCTGCGGGTGCGGCGAGCGCTGATGAATGAAGTGGATGTCGACGCCGTCGATGCTCGTCATGAACTGGTCGAAGCGGTTCAGGCGCTTTTCGCGGGCACGCCAGTCGTAGCCCTGGGCCCAGTAAGCCATCAGCGGCTGCAGCCAGGCCAGCGGCACCCCTTGCGACCAGTCTCCCACCACCTGAGCATCAGGCCAGCGCGTGGCGGCCAGGCGCTGCTTCAGATCGGCCAGGACCGCATCGGCCACATCGATCCGGAAAGGCCGCAGGGCCAGGGCATGGTCAGTCATGGAGATGTCGTCCTTTGGAGTCGGCCTGCGCCGATGGAAAAACAGTGAACCGCATCAGTAATGCGGAGGGATCTCGTCGCGCAGGCTGCGAAAGGGCGGGTCCGCCTCGCTCGAGGCCTGACGCTCGCGCAGCGCACGCAGTTCAATCTGTAGCGCCTCGATCACCTGCTGCTGCCGGAACACGCTGCGGTTCAGGGCCTCGACCAGGTCCTCGTTCAAGGCCAGCTTGGCCTCGATCTCGGCCAGCCGCCGCTCCATGGCGTCATCACCCGGCCCTGCATCACGATCGACGCTCATGCCTGGCGTACCTCGATCAACCGGCCCTGGCAGGCCACCTTCTGGCCGGCGCGGATCTTGGCGGTCTTGCGGCTCTCGGGTTGGCCATCGACCTGCACCCGTCCCTCCGCCACCAGATGCTTGCCCTGACCCCCACTGTCGGCGATGCCAGTCACCTTGAGCAGATCACACAGGCGGATATGCTCGTCCTTGAGTTCGAAAATGAGGGGCTTCATGGGCGTCAAAGCTCACTGGGGTGGCGACTGAAGACACGCGGGCGAAGTCCCGCCTGCAACCAGTTCACGAGGGAATAGATGTCATGCACCGGAAGGCCGAGCGTCTTGCGCAGCGCTGCCGCATAGGGGGGCATGTTGGTGCATTCGAGCACGATGGCCGCCACCTCGGGATGCCGGGCGACCAGATCACGGCCCGCCTCGAGCAGATCGGCCTCGGCCATTGCCACATCCATGTCGGTCTTGTCACCCTCGATGAGCACGCGATAGAACTCGCGTCCACCCTCGGTCCCGGCGATCGGCGTATCCGGCGCAACGCCCGCTGCGGCCAGATGCTGCGCCGTCAGGGCAGCAGCACTGACGGTGATCACGCCCACCCGCTTGCCCGGCGGCAACATCGCCTGCACCCAGGGCACCTGCAGCAGGGAAGAAGTCGCCACCGGCACCTGCACCGCCTCGGCCAGTTCGCGCTGAAACAAGGCCAGGAAGCCGCAATTGGTGGTGATGGCCTCGGCGCCGAGCGCCACCAGTTCCCGGGCCGCGTCGATGAAGTCCGGCAACAAGCCCTTCGCGCCCTGCAACACGACCTTCTCGGGACTGGCCCCGTTCACCACCTTGTAGAGCACCGGAAAGGGCCAGGTCGTGGCATTGCCCATGTCACCGGGGATGCGGGGAAAGCGCGCCTGCAGCATCAGCACGCCCAGGGGCGCGCCGTAGACGGCCTTGCCGCCTCGGGCGATCAGTGTGGAGGAAGGATTGGACATGAAGGGAGTGCATCGGCCATCGGCGTTGTGCATCATACCGGCAATGCCTTCTTTTTGACGACGGCTCGCGGGATGCGATCATGCGCTCCGACAAAGGGAGAACCCAGCATGAACCCGGCAACCCAGGCATCATCCTCGACACACCGCCCCGGCAAGGGCATTCGCCTCCTGCTGCTCGGAGCCAGCGGCGCCGTCGGCTCGAAAGTCCTCGAACTTGCCTTGCGCGACGCACGGATCGCCCAGGTGCTGGCACCCACGCGCCAGGCCTTGCCAGCGGCGGGGAACAGCGAACGCCTGATCAATCCAGTGACCGATTTTTCGCGGCCCGATCCGCAGGACCCCTGGTGGCAATGCGACGCTGTCATCTGTGCGCTGGGGACGACGCTGCGCAAGGCAGGCAGCCAGGAGGCCTTCGCCGCGATCGATCGCGATCTGCCGATCCGGTGTGGTCAACTGGCCAAGGCGGGCGGCGCGCGGCACTTTGCGCTCAATTCCTCACTCGGAGCGAGCCTGAGGGGCAATTTCTACCTGCGCACCAAGGCGCAGGCGGAAGAAGGCCTGAAGGCCTTGCAATTCGAATCCTTGACGATCGTCCGCCCGTCGCTGATCGATGCCCAGCGAACGGAGTCTCGGCCCGGAGAGGCCTTCGGGCTGCTGCTGGCCCGGAGTCTTCGTCCCCTCATTCCCGGCCGTTTCCGGGCGGTATCGACCGAGTCCATCGCGCGCGCCCTGATCGCGGGCGTCCTGGAGGCCGGCCCTGGTGTGCAGGTCATCGAATCGGAGGCCCTGCATTCCGTGCCAGAGGTGTCGCCGTAATCGACGAGGACCTGAGCGATCAGGCACCGCGCACCGTCGACGCCCAGGGCATGTGCGGCGTGCGTCTGAACATCGAAAGCTCGTATGGCGGTCGTGCCCCCGATCTGAAGGCCATGATCATGCCCTGGGCCGAACGTCTGGCGCCGCCGGGCCGGAGCCATCAAGCCTGCGGCAAGGAGCGGGAGCGGCCCCGAGCCCTTTTTTCCAGCGCGCGGACACTGGCCCGCAAGGGAGCCACCTGCCGCTCCAGGTAGCCCAGAAAGGCGCTGGCCACCGGCGATGGCCGACGTCCTTTGAGCTGCACCGTGTACCAGTTCGAATGCACCGGAAATTCCTGCACCTTCAGCAGGGTCAGTTCCTCATCAACGAGGTGATCACCAAGGGCGTGCACCGAAAGCACTGCCAGGCCCATGCCCCCCGCCACGGCCTGCTTGATGGCCTCGTTGCTGCCCAGCTCGAGGCGGACCAGTGGCGCGAATCCCAACGACCTGAAATGCGCATCGCAGCTCAGGCGCGTGCCTGAGCCGGCTTCACGCATGATGAAACGCTCCCCGGCCAGACGCTCGAGCGGCAGCGGGCCGCTGCGCGCCAGCCGGTGGCGGATCGGTGCAATCACGACCAGCGGATTGGCCAGGAACACCTGCTGCTCGATTGCGATGTCGGTCGGGGGCGCCGACATGATGTACAGGTCATCACGGTTGTCGTGCAGTCGTTGCAACACCCCATCACGGTTGAGCACCTGGAGCGATACATCGATATCCGGATGCAGGGCGCAGAAATCAGCCAGCAGACGCGGCATGAAGTACTTGGCGGTATCGACCACTGCCACCTTCAGCTTGCCCTGCCGCAGCCCCTTGATGGCAGCCACCCGCTGCCCGAATGCCGCCCATTCATCCACCATGGCCTGAGCCGAGCGGGCCAGTTCCCGGCCGGCCTCGGTCAGGAACAACCGCTTGCCGATCTGCTCGTACAGGGCCAGTCCGGTGTTGTCGGACAACTCGCGCAGCTGCATCGAGACTGTGGGCTGCGTGACGTGGCAGGCGCGTGCTGCCGCCGTTACTGATCCGTGCTCGGCCAGGGCAAGGAAGATCTGCAGTTGCCGGAAGGTGGCATTCATAGATATTTGCTGATGCAACATCGTTAATCTTTTGATTTTACTTTAATGACTACCCTGCCTACCATCCCGGCATGAAAAACTTCCTCGACCCCGCCCTGCTCTTCTTCGTGTTCGGTCTGTTTGCCGGACTGATCAAATCCAATCTCGAAATCCCGGCACCGATCTCCCGCTTCCTGTCGCTTTACCTGCTGATGGCGCTGGGACTGAAGGGAGGGTTTGCCCTCGCCCAGACCGGCATCAACCGCGACATCGCCCTGAGCCTGGGGGCGGCAGTCGCGCTGGCAATCGTGATTCCCCTGATCGGCTATCAGGTGCTCAAGCGCCTGATGCCGGCTTTCGATGCCGCGGCGGTGGCGGCCACCTACGGTTCGGTCAGCGCGGTCACCTTCATCACAGCGGTGCAGTTCCTGGACCAGCACGGCATCGCCTACGGCGGCCACATGGCGGCGGCCATGGCCTTGATGGAATCTCCGGCGATCATCATCGCCGTGGTGCTCGCCAATCGTCTGCGCGCTCAAGCCGGTGGCAAGGCCACCCAGGCAGGTGCGCCTGCCCAGGACTTCACGGTGCGCAAGGTGCTGCATGAATCCCTCACCGATGGTGCCCAGCTGCTGCTGCTTGGCGCGATGCTGGTGGGCCTGCTGTCGGGGCAGGCTGGCAAGGAAGCCATGCAACCGTTTTCGGTGGACCTGTTCAAGGGCATGCTGGCCTTCTTCCTGCTTGACATGGGCCTGAACGCTGCCCGCAACATGCCGGCGCTGCGGGGCCTGTCGCCTGCCGTGATGGCGTATGCCGTCGTGGCCCCGGTGCTGCATGCCCTGCTGGCCCTGGGGGTGGCCCTGGCCCTGGACCTGACCGCCGGGAATGGCGGCCTGCTGATGGTGCTGGCTGCCAGCGCGTCCTACATTGCGGTGCCGGCCGTGGTCAGGCATGCGATACCCGAAGCCCGGCCGTCCCTCTACTTCGGCCTGTCGCTGGGCATCACCTTCCCGCTCAACATCCTGTTCGGGATTCCGGCCTGGATCGGGCTGGCGCAATGGGCCTTGCCGGCATGAACAGGTGCAGGACAAGAGGCAAGGCGGCCATCAGGCCCGAGGCAAGATGCAGGCCTTCAATAGCCCCGCGCCAAGCGGCGGGCGCATAGAGCAGCCCGACACCGGTGACGACCAGCATGGCCATCAGGAAAGCGCTGAGAAGTCCCAGTGCGGCCCTGGCCCGCAAGCAACCTCGTAACGACGGATGACGGATGCGCCGCCGCAGATGGGGCCAAAGGGCAGCTCCCGCCATGAAGACGAGCGGCCAGGCCAGCAGGGCATGCACCACCAGCAGCGTCCTGCGCCCCTGCTGCAGGGCCTGGGTCCAGAGGCCTTTTCGATACATCCCCAGGCCGGCCATCGGCGGGCCGCTCGCCCGCTTGTGCCCTACATCAGTACCTGCCCCCCGTCGACCGCGATCGTCTGGCCGGTCACCCAGGAGGCCAGGTCACTGCACAGGAAGGCCGCCACTGCGGCCACTTCCTCGGGCTTGCCCATCCGGCCACTGGGGATGCCTGAAAGAATGCGGTTGTAGAGCGCGGGGTTGTCACGTTGCGCGACGTCCCACACACCGCCCTTGAAGAAGATCGACCCGGGGGCGATGCAATTGACGCGAATGCCCTTGGCGGCGCCGGCGAGCGCCTGCGTCTGGGTGTACTCCATCATGGCCGCCTTGATCGCCCCGTAGGGCGGCGTGCGGGTGCTGGCCTTGAGGCCGGAGATCGACGAGATGTGAATGATGCTGCCGCCGTTCTTTTCCAGGAAAGGCATCGCGGCATGGCCGGCACGCACCGCCGCCATCAGGTCGACATTGACACTGGCTGCCCAGCCGGCCTCGTCATCGGTGCGCCCGAAGCCGGAGGCATTGTTGACCAGGATATCGATTCCGCCCAGGTCCTCAGCCGCCGCCGCCACCCAGTGCTTGATGGCCTGGGCATCGGCCAGGTCACAGCTTTGGGCATGGATACGCCGACCCGTCGCTGCCAATGACGTGGCGGCCTCCTTGAGCGATTCCGGCGAGCGTGCGCAAATCGACACGTCGGCGCCGGATTCAGCCATGGCATGGGCAATGGCCAGCCCGATGCCGCGGCTGCCGCCGGCAATGAGGGCACGCTTTCCGGTCAGGTCAATCTTCATGGGGGAGGTCTCCTGGAATGGGTGTTGGGAAGGCCATAATCGCACTTTTGGGTACAACCTGACCTGACGCGAACCATGCTCAGCATTTACAGCGACCGACACCGTCTGCACCACGGAAAGACCGAATTGATCGATGGGCTGATGCAGCCCTGCTTCGAGATGCCACAACGCCTGGACATGGTGCTGGAGCGGGTGCGCTCGGCCCGACTGGGCGAGGTGCAGGGCCCGGATGCCTTCGGACTGGCCCCGGTGCTGCGCGTGCATGCCCGGCCCTATGTGGACTTCCTGGCCAGTGCCTGGCAGCAATGGCAGGCGCTGGGCCGCTCCCATGATGCCCTGCCCCTGAACTGGCCGGTGCGAGGACTGCGTACTGACCGGATCCCGCACGACATCGATGGGCAACTGGGCTATTTCTCGATGGATGCCGGCGTACCGATCACCGCTGGTACCTGGACCGCCGTGCAGGAGGCCGCCGATGTGGCCCTGACCGGTGCGCGCCACCTGCAGTGGGGCCAGCGCAGTGCCTTTGCGATGTGCCGCCCGCCCGGCCATCACGCTGCCAGCGACTACATGGGCGGGTACTGCTACCTGAACAACGCCGCGATTGCCGCCCAGTACCTGCGCGACCAGGGCTGCCGCCGGGTCGCCGTGCTCGATGTCGACTACCACCACGGCAATGGCACCCAGTCGATCTTCTACGACCGTGCCGACGTGATGTTCATTTCCCTGCATGCCGACCCCTTGTCGGAGTACCCCTATTTTCTCGGTCATGCCGACGAGACCGGCCAGGGCGAGGGCATCGGCTTCAACCGCAATTTCCCGCTGCCGCTGGGCACCGACTGGAACACCTACCGGCCCGCCCTGGATGAGGCCTGCGCCAGCCTTGCCGCCTACGGACCCGACGCACTGGTGGTCTCACTCGGGGTGGACACCTTCGAGAAGGACCCGATCTCCGGCTTTCGCCTGCGCAACCAGGACTATCTGCGCATCGGCGAGGCGATCGGTGGCCTGGCGCGGCCGACGCTGTTCGTGATGGAAGGCGGCTATGCGGTGGCGGACATTGGCGTCAACGCAGTCAATGTCCTGCAGGGATTCGAAGCGCGCGCCTGAGGCGCCTGAATGGCTGCATGGCGGCATGACAGGCCATTGGTCATGCTGAAATGACATAACAGCTTGTCCCGTCTGCCGGCCTCGGCACAGGCCCTCTGGCCCTAGAATGACGCCCTGGCCCGCTCATGGCCAGCTGACTCCGGAGACAAGGCATGATCATCGACATTCACGGTCATTACACGACCGCCCCGAAGGCCCTGGAGGACTGGCGCAACCGCCAGATCGCCGGCATCCAGGACCCGGCCCTGATGCCCAAGGCGGCCGACCTGAAGATCAGCGACGACGAGCTGCGCGAGTCGATCGAGAAGAACCAGCTGGCCAAGATGAAGGAGCGCGGATCGGACCTGACCGTCTTCTCGCCGCGGGCCAGCTTCATGGCGCACCACATCGGCGATTTCCAGGTGTCATCGACCTGGGCCGCCATCTGCAACGAGTTGTGCTACCGCGTCTCGCAACTGTTCCCGGATCATTTCATTCCGGCGGCGATGCTGCCGCAGTCACCCGGCGTCGATCCCAGGACCTGCATTCCCGAGCTTGAAAAATGCGTGCGGGAATTCGGCAATGTCGCCATCAACCTGAACCCTGACCCCTCCGGTGGCCACTGGACCAGTCCGCCGCTGTCGGACCGGCACTGGTACCCGATCTACGAAAAAATGGTCGAGTACGAGATTCCGGCCATGATCCACGTCAGCACCAGTTGCAACGCCTGCTTCCACACCACCGGCGCCCACTACCTGAATGCCGACACGACCGCCTTCATGCAGTGCCTGACCTCGGACCTGTTCAAGGACTTCCCGACCCTCAAGTTCGTGATCCCGCATGGCGGTGGCGCGGTGCCCTATCACTGGGGACGTTTCCGCGGCCTGGCCCAGGAGCTCAAGAAGCCCCTGCTCGAGGAACACCTGCTGAACAACATCTTTTTCGACACCTGCGTCTATCACCAGCCCGGCATCGACCTACTCAACACCGTGATTCCGGTGAAGAACGTGTTGTTTGCCTCGGAGATGATCGGCGCGGTGCGCGGCATCGATCCCTACACCGGTCACTACTTTGATGACACCAAGCGCTACATCGAGAACAGCAAGCTGCTCAGCGCCGAGGACCGGTTCCAGATCTACGAGGGCAATGCGCGTCGCGTGTATCCACGGATGGATGCGGCACTGAAGAAAAAGGGGAAATGATGGACATGAACAACCTGGGCATCGTCAAGCGCAACATCGTGCGCGCCGACAAGGCTGCCGTTGAAAAACTCTCGCGCTTTGGCGTGGCCACCATCCACGAGGCCATGGGCAGGGTTGGCCTGATGAAGACCAGCATTCGCCCGATCTATCCGAGCGCCAAGGTCTGCGGCACTGCCGTTACCATCCTGCTGCACCCGGGCGACAACTGGATGATGCACGTGGCGGCCGAGCAGTTGCAGCCCGGCGATGTGGCCGTGGCCGCCTGCACCGCCGACAACGAGGACGGGTTTTTCGGTGACCTGCTGGCCACCAGCTTCCGGGCACGCGGCGCGCTCGGCCTGATCATCGATGGCGGCGTACGCGATGTCGCCGATCTGACGGCGATGAATTTTCCGGTGTTCTCCAAGGCCATCAGCGCAAAAGGCACCATCAAGGCCACGCTGGGCTCGGTGAACATTCCGATCGTCTGTGCCGGCGCTGCAGTCAATCCTGGCGATGTGGTCATCGGGGATGTCGATGGCGTGGTGGTGGTGCCCGCCGCCGTCGCCATGATGGTGGCCGATGCAGCCGAAAAGCGCGAAGCCAATGAAGGCGAGAAGCGCCAGAAGCTGGCGGCCGGTGTGCTGGGCCTGGACATGTACAACATGCGCGGTCCGCTCGAGAAAGCGGGCCTGCGCTATATCGACTGAAGGACAGGCCTGCCATGAGCACCTTTGCCAAGACCCCCGGATGGCTGGACTGGTATGACGGTCCGTCCCGGCCCCGCTTCGTGCTGCCCGCCGGCAGCGTCGATGCCCATTGCCATGTGTTCGGACCCGGCGACCAGTACCCGTACGCGCCAGAACGCAAGTACACGCCCTGCGATGCCTCGCGCGACCAACTCTACGCGCTGCGCGACCACCTGGGCTTTGACCGCAATGTCGTGGTGCAGGCCACCTGCCATGGCGCGGACAACCGCGCCATGGTCGATGCCCTGATCCACTCCGGTGGCAGGGCGCGCGGCGTCGCCACCGTCAAGCGCAGCGTCACCGACCAGGCGTTGCAGGCCATGCATGCTGCTGGCGTGCGCGGCGTGCGCTTCAACTTCGTCAAGCGCCTGGTCGATTTCACGCCCAAGGACGAGCTGATGGAGATCGCCCATCGCATCAAGGCCCTGGGCTGGCATGTGGTGATCTACTTCGAGGCGGTCGATCTGCCGGAACTGTGGGACTTCTTCACAGGTCTGCCCACCGATGTGGTGGTCGACCACATGGGGCGGCCCGATGTCGCCAAACCCGTCGACGGCCCCGAGTTCGAGTTGTTCCTGACCTTCATGCGTCAGCATCCGAATGTGTGGAGCAAGGTCAGTTGCCCGGAGCGCCTGAGCCTGTCGGGGCCGCGCGCCCTCGAGGGTGAACAGAACGCCTATCGGGATGTGGTGCCTTTTGCGCGCCGGGTCGTCGACGAATTTCCCGATCGCGTGCTCTGGGGCACCGACTGGCCCCATCCGAATCTGAAGGACCACATGCCCGATGACGGCCTGCTGGTGGACTTCATTCCGCACATCGCGACCAGTGCCGAAAAACAGCGCAAGCTGCTGGTCACCAATCCGATGCGTCTGTACTGGCCCGAAACCTGATAGAGCCCGCGGGCAGCAGGCCATGCGCGCTGGCTGCCCCGACCCAAGAGGATGATCCCGATCATGAAACTGAATCCCTCCCTGCCCGCCCTGCTGTCGATCGCGCTGGGCCTTGCTGCCTGTACCGGTGCAGGGCCTTCGTCATCCCCAGGGAGCATGTCCGGACCCGGCGCCGTAACGCCGCCAGCGCCGCTGGACGCGCAGGCCTGTGCCGCGCTGCAAGGGCGCAGCATTGCCGCCCGTCTGATCGGCGGCGAGGCCGCCTCTTCGCTGACGCGCGGTGCCCGATCGGCGCCCACCAGCGGCTTTGGCTCGGGTGATGCGAGGGTGTCGAGCGCGACCTGGCACGCGGCTTCGCCCGTTTCGATCGCTCCCCAGGGCCCGACCCCGGCCGCCCGGGTCAACCCGGCCCTGCCCGATCATTGCCGCGTGCTGGGCGAGATAGCCGCCGTCGATCCCAAGGCGCAGCCGATCCAGTTCCAGGTCAACCTGCCGGCGCGCTGGAATGGCCGCTCGGTCCAGTTCGGAGGTGGCGGATTCAATGGCGTGCTGATCAACGCCCTGGCGCTGGTGCCCGGCCAGCGCTACGACCTGCCGGCGCCACTCGCGCTGGGCTTCGTGACCGTCGGGACGGACTCGGGTCACCAGGGCCAGCCCGGTCAGCCGCCGATGAGCTTTGCACTGAACGAGGAGATGCTGGTCAACTTTGCCCACGCCTCCTATCCGAAGGTCCGCAACCTGTCGGTCGCCCTGATGCAACAGGCCTATGGCCGTGCGCCCGAGCGTCTTTACTTCGTGGGCAGCAGCGAGGGGGGCCGGGAGGGTCTGACGATGGCCCAGCGCTACCCGTTCGCCTTCGATGGCATCTTCAGCCGGGTGCCGGTGATCCACTGGACCGGCCTGCAGTTTGCCGGGGCCCGCAATGGCATGGCCTTGATGAATGGCGGCTGGCTCAATCCCGAGGAGGTCAAGCTCGTCCATGAGGCCAGCCTGGCGCAGTGCGACGGCGCCGACGGACTGGCCGATGGCATCATCGCCAATACCCGGGCCTGCCTGCGTTCACTGAACCTGCAGCCAATGCGTTGCCGCCCGGGCGAGAGCGTACGATGCCTGAGCGCTGCCCAGGCCGAGGCGGTGCGCGTGCTGCGTCAGCCCTATGACTTTCCCTTCGCGCTGGCCAACGGGCTGACCCGCTATCCGGGCTGGTCGGTGGGCGGCGAGAACACCGCGGCCTTCGGTCCCACCGGCGGCTGGCTCTCCTGGTGGACGGGACGCGCCGCGCCGACGGTGCCGCCCCTGCCCGCCAATGGCATTGCGTGGTTCTACGGCTCGGGCGCCCTGCAGTACTTCTATGCCCGCGATCCCAAGGCGGACCCGCGCAGCATCACTCCCCAGGCCCATGCGGCACGGGTGCGGGAGGTTTCGGCGCTGATGGATTCGACCGACCCGGATCTGTCCGCCTTCCATGCCCGCGGCGGCAAGCTGATCGTGATGGAGCACATGGCCGATTACGCGCAAAGCCCGCTCGCCGGTCTCGAATACACCGAGCGTGTCCGCCAGACCCTGGGTGAAGCGCGCAGCCAGCAATTCCTGCGCGTCTATGCCGCACCGGGGGTGGATCACGTGGGCAGCGGTGCGCCAGCCCTGTTCGATCCCCTGGGTGTGCTGACCCAGTGGGTCGAGAAGGGCCAGGCGCCCGGTGCCCTGGCCGTGATCGATCAAGGCCTCGATGCCTCGCTGCCAGTGCTGCGTGAGCGTCCGCTGTGCGAATGGCCGCGCTGGCCTGCATACCGCGGCGGCGATGCCAGCAAGGCCGCCAGCTTTGCCTGCACCGAGTGACCCGGCAGAAGCCAAGGATTTCAAAGGACGCTTCATGGCCCTGAACAAACCTTATCTCGATGTTCCCGGCACGACAATTTTCGATGCCGAGCAATCCCGCAAGGGCTACCACCTGAACCAGTTCTGCATGTCCCTGATGAAGGCGGCCAACCGCGAACGCTTCAAGGCCGACGAGCGACGCTACCTGGATGAATGGCCGATGAGCGAGGCGCAGAAGCAGGCCGTGATGGCCCGCGACCTGAACCGCTGCATCAGCCTGGGCGGCAATATCTATTTCCTGGCCAAGATCGGTGCCACCGACGGCAAGAGTTTCCAGCAGATGGCCGGCAGCATGACCGGCATGACCGAAGAGGAATACCGGAACATGATGATCAGTGGCGGGCGCTCCGTGCAGGGCAATCGGGTGATCGGCGAGGACGGCGATGCCCAGGCACACCGCCAGCCGCAGGGTGCGGCAGGCAAGAAAGGCGGTGCATGAAATGGCACGCATCACCGCATCGGTCTACACCTCGCATGTCCCCGCGATTGGCGCCGCCCTGGATCTGGGCAAGGACCATGAGCCCTACTGGCAGCCGGTCTTCAAGGGCTACGAGTACGGCAAGCAATGGATGAAGGAGAACCGGCCTGACGTGATCTTCCTGGTCTATAACGATCATGCCACCGCCTTCAGCCTCGAGATGATTCCCACCTTTGCCATCGGCACCGCGGCCGAATACCAGCCTGCCGACGAGGGCTGGGGACCGCGTCCGGTACCCACGGTCAAGGGACATCCGGAACTGGCGGCGCACATCGCGCAATCGGTGATCCAGGATGATTTCGACCTGACCATCGTCAACCGGATGGACGTCGACCACGGCCTGACCGTGCCGCTGTCCCTGATGTGCGGACAGCCGCCACGCGAGAACTTCGCCTGGCCCTGCCCGGTGATTCCCTTTGCGGTCAACGTGGTCCAGTACCCGGTGCCTTCCGGGCGGCGCTGCCTGAATCTGGGCAAGGCGATCCGCAGGGCGGTGGAGCGCTTCGATCAGGACCTGAAGGTGCACATCTGGGGCACGGGGGGCATGAGCCACCAATTGCAGGGCCCGCGCGCCGGCCTGATCAACAAGGACTTCGACAATGCCTTTCTCGACAGGCTGATCGATGATCCGCAGGCGGCCGCCGCGATCCCGCATATCGATTACGTCCGTGAAGCCGGATCAGAGGGCATCGAGCTGGTGATGTGGCTGATTGCCCGCGGGGCGATGGCCGATGTCGTCGATGCCGGCGAGACCGCAGGAGGCAAGCCAGTCGTCAGGCAGCGCTTCTATCACGTCCCGGCCAGCAACACGGCCGTGGGTCATCTGATCCTCGACAACCCCGGCGCAGGGGCCGGCGGCCTGCGAGGCGGGCGCTGATTTTTCAAGGAAAGAACATGAGCAAGACCATCAAGGTGGCACTGGCTGGCGCCGGTGCCTTTGGCATCAAGCATCTGGACGGGATCCGGAACATCGACGGTGTCGAGGTCATTTCGCTGATCGGGCGCGAACTGGCCCCGACGCAGGCCGTCGCTGCCAAGTATGGGATCGGTCACGTGACCACCCGGCTCGAAGACAGCCTGGCCCTGCCCGGCCTGGATGCGGTCATCCTGTGCACGCCCACCCAGATGCATGCCGGGCAGACCCTGGCCTGCCTGAAGGCCGGCAAGCATGTGCAGGTGGAGATTCCCCTGGCCGACAGTCTGAAAGGTGCCCAGGACGTGGTCGCCCTGCAGCAGCAGACCGGTCTGGTCGCGATGTGCGGCCATCCCCGCCGCTTCAATCCCAGCCACCAGTACGTGCACAAGAAAATCGCTGCCGGCGAATTCAACATCCAGCAGATGGATGTGCAGACCTATTTCTTCCGGCGCAGCAACATCAATGCCCTGGGCCAGCCGCGCAGCTGGACCGATCACCTGCTGTGGCATCACGCCGCCCATACCGTTGACCTGTTTGCCTATCAGTGCAACAGCCCGATCGTCCAGGCCAATGCCCTGCAGGGCCCGATCCATCCGGCACTGGGCATCGCCATGGACATGTCGATCCAGCTCAAGGCGGCCAATGGCGCCATCTGCACGCTGAGCCTGTCCTTCAACAATGACGTACCGCTGGGCACCTTCTTCCGCTACATCGGAGACAGCGCCACCTACCTGGCCCGCTACGATGACCTGTTCAATGGCAAGGACGAAAAGATCGATGTCAGCCAGGTGGATGTCTCGATGAACGGCATCGAACTGCAGGACCGCGAATTCTTCGCCGCCATCCGGGAGGGACGCGAGCCCAATGCCAGCGTGGCCCGGGTCTTTGCCTGCTACCAGGTCCTGCACGATCTGGAAAAGCAGCTCGCGGTGGCTGGCTGAGCGGCCTCCGGCTCCGTGATCAGACCGGCCTGACCCCGGTCAGGCGCACGATCTCGGCCCATTTGCGATATTCGCTGCGCACGAACCCGGCGAAGGCCTGCGGGCTGTCGCTCGGTGCGGCCGCGCTGCCGGCCAGCTCGAACGAGGCGCGCAGCGCCGGCTCCTGCAAGGCTGCGGTCACGGCGGCATGCAGGCGGTTGACCGCCTCGGCAGGGGTGTTCAGGGGGGCCCAGAAACCGAACCAGGATTCCTGAACCGCCAGGTCGTTGCGCAGCGCCTCGCGCAGGGTCGGCACCTCCGGCCAGTCCTTCAGCCGGCTGGCGCTGGTGACCGCCAGGGCCCGCAGCTTGCCGGCCTTGACCAGTGGCACACCGGTGCCGGCAATCGGGCAGGCAAAGTCGACGTCCCCGCGAACCAGCGAGGCCAGGATTTCCACCGAGCCCTTGAGCGGGATATGCGTGGCCTGCGCGCCGAGCAGCGAGACCAGGGTGGCCGCTGCCAGATGCGCGGAGGAACCGATGCCGCCCGAGGCGTAGTTCATCTTGCCGGCACTGGCACGCAGCGCAGCGCTCAGGTCCTGCACCGATTTGATCGGGCTGCCTTCAAGGACCACCAGCACGGTCGGCGATGCGGCCAGATTGCTCACCGGCACGAAATCGCCCAGCGGATCGAAGCGCAGTTCCGGGGACATGATCTTCTGGATCAGGTGGGTATTCGATCCAACCAGCACGGTATAGCCATCGGGCGCGGCCTTCGCCGCCAGTTGGGCCCCGAGTACGCCCCCGGCCCCGACCTTGTTCTCGATCACCACCGGCTGGCCCAGGGCCTCGGCCATCTTTCGCGACGCCTGCCGTACCTGCACATCCGGGCCGCCGCCGGCGGCGTAGGGCACATAGAGGTGGACAGGACGGCTTGGGTAGGCGTCAGCCTTGGCCGCCTGAAGCGCTGTGAGGGCGGCAAGACCGATACCGGTGCGGGCAAAGAGACGACGATTCATCGATGAACTCCCAAGGGAGGTTTCAGGAATACTGCAGGCAGACCTTGCCAAAGTGCTGCTGGGACTCGAAGTAGGCAAAGGCCTGCGCGATGTCTTCCAGACCGTAGTGACGATCAATCACCGGCCGGATGCGATTGACGGTGATGGCCCGGATCATGTCCTCCTGATCGGTGCGGCTGCCCACCGAGATGCCGCTGATGCGCAACTGGCTCGAGAAGACTGCCGGGATCGAGACCTCGCCCGCCATGCCGGTGAGCACGCCGACCAAGGCGATATGTCCGCCAGTTCGGCAAGCTGCAATCGACTGCTTGAGCGTACCGGGCCCGCCCACCTCGATGACATGGTCGACGCCCCGCCCGTCGGTCATGGCCCTGGCCTTTCGTCCCCACTGGGGTTCGCTGCGATAGTTGATGAGTTCATCGGCACCCAACGCCCTGAGCTTGTCCAGCTTGGCATCCGAGGACGAGGTGGCGATGACGCGTGCCCCGGCTGCCTTGGCAAACTGCAGTGCGAACAGCGAGACGCCACCGGTGCCCTGGACCAGCACCGTATCGCCCGGCCGGACCTGCCCACAGGTCACAAGGCCGCGCCAGGCGGTGACACCGGCACAGGTCAGCGTCGCTGCCTCGGCATGGGACAGGCCTGCAGGGGCGCGTGTGAAGGCATGGGCCGGCATGCAGACACTGTCACGCGCATAACCGTCCATCGAATCCCCGGGCACGACCCGCTTGATGGCCGGCACCAGGTCGCCCGACAGCCAGTAGGGCCAGAACGTGCTGACCACGGCATCGCCGGGCTTGAAGCTGTCAACGCCTTCGCCGATGGCCTCGATTTCACCCGCGCCGTCGGACATCGGGATGCGGCCATCCGCACAGGGGATCTTGCCCTGGACCACCAGCAAGTCGTGATAGTTCAGCGAACTGGCATGCAGCCGCCCCCGCACTTCGCCCGGCCCGGGATCACGGACCGGCTCCTGCGACAACTGCAACCTGTCGAGCCCGCCGGGGGCCTGCAACCTGATCACTCTCATTCGATTCTCCTGGGCCAGGCAGATGCCTGGTGTGGTGTGCCGCACTGGTGTCACCAGCATAACGCTGCGGCCGCAGACGCATCGCACCGGCCTGCGCAATATGGAGCGGGCCCCGCGCAGCACGGACTGCAGCGGGCCCGCCGGGCGGCGGTATCATCGAGCAAGGCTTGCCCGATCGACACCCCGCACCACCCCTTCGGCCCCAACAACATGAAAACACGCACTCTCGGCCCCTTTGAAGTCTCGGCGATCAGCCTGGGTTGCATGAACCTGAGCCATGCCTATGGCACGCCGCCCAGCCCCGAGCAGGCCGAGAAGGTGCTGCTGGCCGCACTCGATGCCGGCGTGACGATGTTCGACACCGCAGCCCTTTATGGCTTCGGAGCCAATGAGACCCTGGTCGGACGCGTGCTGGGCAGGCATCGGCAGCGCTTTACCCTGGCCAGCAAGTGCGGCATCCAGGGCGTGGACCTGAACGGCGATGGCAAACTGGTGCGGGTCATCGACGGCCGCCCCGAGACGATCCGCAGCGTCTGCGAACAATCGCTCAAGCGCCTGCAGACCGATGTCATCGACCTGTACTACCTGCACCGCTGGGACAAGAAGGTCCCGATCGAGGACAGCGTCGGCGCCCTGGCCGACCTGGTGCGGGCGGGCAAGATCCGCAGCATTGGTCTGTCCGAGGTATCGGCCAGCACCTTGCGCAAGGCGCACGCGGTACACCCGATCGCTGCGGTGCAGACCGAGTATTCGCTGTGGAGCCGAAATGCAGAGATTGCCGTGCTGCAGGCCTGCAAGGAGATCGGCGCAGCCTTCGTGGCCTTCAGTCCGGTCACCCGCGGCTTTCTGTGTGGCGGTCTCGAGGATGTCGCCACGCTCGATGCCAAGGACATCCGGCGCGCCATGCCGCGCTTTGCGCCCGACAATTTCGCGAAAAACCTGTCCCTGCTGCCGCCCTTCCGGGCGCTGGCAGCCGAGGCGGGCTGCACACCCGCGCAGCTGTGCCTGGCCTGGCTGCTGCACCAGGGCGGGCACATCATTCCGATCCCCGGCACCACGCGCGTGGATCACCTGCTCGAAGACCTGGCCGCCGTCGATGTACGCCTTTCAGCAGACCTGCTCAGGCGGCTGGATGCACTGGTGCACGAAGGGACTGTGGCGGGCAATCGCTACAACGAGCAGAACAACCGCGAGGTCGATACCGAGGTGTTCGGGACGAGCCAGTGACATGAAGCATCAGACCCGGACCAGGCAGCCCGGGCCCGGGCCTCAAAAATAGCCCAGGAAGTTGCCTACATTGGGTACGCCAAGGCCGGTCACATCATCGTAGCCCGGACCGGCATTGCACAGCGCACAAACCCCGCGGCCGGTGTTGTCCGATCCGGTGGTGACATCAAAGAAGCTCAGGCTGTTCGCCTGTTGCAGCTTGGCCTGATAGATCAGGCTGTTGAAGCCGCCATTGCCCTGCAGCAGCGACGACAGGGATACGCCCTTGGCCTGGAGGTATTGCCCCATCAAGGCGGTGATGGCCGCCCACTGCGGCGCACCTGCACTGGTGCCTCCGACCGCATACCAGCGCCCCTTTGACACCACGCCGAATGGGCTGGTCGCATTGTCCGCGTTGTAGGCCACATCCGGAATCGCACGCCGGCCCCGGTTCAGGCTCAGGATCTTGGTGCCGCTCAGGTAGGAGACCTGATAGCGCGGCATTGTCTCGTAAATGCTGGCACCGCCCCCGCCCAGGGCCCAGGCGGTTTCGCTGGTGCTGGAGGTCAGGCTCAGGTTCCTGATACTGGTTCCGCCCACTGCGGTCACGTAGGGAGAAGCCGCCGGATAGTTCTGGTTGGATCCGTTGTTGCCCGAATCGCCCGAGGCGGCGAAAAAGATCACCGACGGATAGCTGGCAAACAGGCCGTCAAAGCGCGCTGTCGTCTCGGCACTGTACTCGAGGGCACCCCAGCTCATCGACACCGCCGTGACGCCCGGCAGCGTGGCCGCCGTCCTCACCGCATTGAACATGTCGGTCATCGATGAACTGGCCGCCACCACCAGCACGATATTGGCTGCAGGGGCCACGGCATGCGCCCATTCCACATCCAGGGCAATCTCCACGGCCCAGTCATTGGTGGCCGACACGGCCGCCCCCTTGCTCAGGTCGAGCTTGCGGAAACAGGGATTGGCCGTATTGCACTGGGGCAGACCATAGTAGGCACTGAAGGCGTTCAGGTCGCTGGCAATATCGCCACTGCCCGGGGCATTGACGATCGCGATCGTCTGCCCAGTGCCGTTCAGGCTGGCCGGCATGTTGTAGTGTGCCCGGATGTCCTTCGGGCTCAGGGTCGCGCCATAACCGGTCCCCACCCACTTGGCGACCGCCTTCAGACTGGTCTCAGACTGATCGAGCGGCTCGAAACTGGACAAGGCCTTGACCACCGATTCCTGCGCGGCGCTGCCGCCATCGGCCGCCGCGCTGGCGCCAGGGTTGTCTGGGCTGGCAAGATTGCTGCCACCGCCACTGCCGCAAGCCTGCAACGCGAGGGCGGCGCACATAAGGGCCGTGCCCAGCACATGCCGTGAAGCGAGGGAGGGAAGGCGTGAGATCGACCGATGCATGAAAGCCTCTCGAGGTTGTCGCACAGGCATGCGCATCGGGAAGGTTTGCCAGCACACCGCATCGGGTAGGCCGCCAGAGGTGTCACCACCCCTCATTGCAGCCTGCATGGGACGGCCCTGCCGTTCCATGGCAACCCCGCTGTCATCACCCCTGAGGGCCTTAGACCGGTGGCTTTGCGAACCCGCCTTTCGCGCGGGAGTGCCAATTGATTGAAGCGCCCATTCTACGGCTTCAAATCATTGATTTCAAAGGAAATTTAAAACCCGTACATATAAGACGGAAGGATCCTGTACGATGTTTTCGGCTGCTTCTGAAAAAACTTGAGCGTCGCTGGTGCGGCACACCACACCAGCCATACGACACTGATCCACGCCCGCGCTTCGTCCCATGATCAAGACCGCCCTGAAACTGCTGTTGCTCCTGCTCGTCACCCTCCTGACTGTCATCGCACTGAACACCTGGCGCAAGGGCTCGCGGCAGATGCAGGTCCCGCCCCTGGCTCCAGTGGCCGTCGATGAGGCGGGCGCCGCCAGCCGGCTCGCCGAGGCGGTGCGCTTCAAGACCCTGTCCTCGCGCGAGGATGCGACGCTCAATGCCGATCAGTTCAAGGCCCTGCACGCCCTGCTTCAGGCGCGCTTTCCGAAACTGCATGCCACGCTCAAGCGGGAGGTGGTCAACGAACTGAGCCTTCTCTACACCTGGGAGGGCACTGACCCCAAGGCGCAGCCGATCATGCTGATGGCCCACCAGGATGTCGTGCCCATCGCACCGGGTACCGAGGGCGACTGGCAGGTGCCGCCCTTTGCTGGCCAGGTGCGCGACGGCTTCGTTTGGGGCCGTGGCTCATGGGACGACAAGGGCAACCTGATGTCGCAGCTGGAGGCGGTGGAAATGCTGCTCGCCAGCGGCTACAGGCCGACCCGTACGCTCTACCTCGCCTTCGGTGCCGACGAGGAAGCCTCCGGCGCACGGGGTGCAGCACGCATCGCCACCCTGCTCAAGGAAAGGGGCGTACGGCTGGCGTTCGTACTCGACGAGGGCCTGCTGGTACTCGATGGCGTGATGCCCGGTCTGAGCAAGCCGGTCGCCCTGATCGGCGTGGCCGAGAAGGGCTACCTGTCCGTCGAGCTGAAGGTCACCGCCACCCCTGGACATTCTTCGATGCCGCCCAAGGCCGGCAGCAGCGCGATCGCGATGATGGCGGCGGCCCTGAACCGTATCGAGAACGAACAGATGCCCGCCTCGATCAGCGGTGTCGCCCGCGAGATGTTCGACATCCTGGCGCCCGAGATGAACGGCTTTTCACGGGTGGCCCTGTCCAACCTGTGGCTGTTCGGGCCCGTGGTGCGACGCCAGCTCGAGGGGGCTGCCAGCACCAACGCGATGCTGCGCACCACCACCGCGCTGACCATCGTCAATGCCGGCAACAAGGAAAACGTGCTGCCCGGGCGCGCCGGAGCCACCGTGAACTTCAGGATCCTGCCAGGCGACAGCAAGGAAGGCGTGCTCGAGCACATGCGCAGCAAGGTGACAGCGATCATACCCGCCGACAAGTTCGAACTGGCCCCCCTGCCCGGCGGGGTGGATGCGTCAAAGGTCGCCCCCACCGACTCGCCGCAGTACCTCAGCCTGGTCAAGACCGTGCGCGAGATTTTTCCGGATGTGCTGGTGGCGCCCGGCCTGATGGTGGCTGGCACCGACTCGATTCACTACGGCGCGATCAGCGACCACATCTTCAAGTTCTCGCCGGTGCGTGCCAACAATGAGGACCTGAAACGCTTCCATGGCACCAATGAGCGGCTGAGCATCCGCAACTATGCGGATGCGATCCGCTTCTACCATCGCCTGATTGCCGAGGCAACGGGCGGGAAGTAATCCCGGAAACGCAGGGGCAGGCCGCTCAGTCGGCCTTGATGCCGGTCTTCTGGATGATGTCCCGATACAGCGTGGAATCGCGGGGAATGCGCTCGGCAAAGGCACGCGGACCCTGAAACAACGGGTACATGCTCATCGCCGCCATGCTGGTCCCGAAGTCAGGTGACCGCGTCAATTTCTCGATCACCGCCGCAATGCGGTTGATGATGGCAGGCGGCGTCCCCGGTGGGGCGAGCACGCCGAACCATGTCTCGGTGCCCATCGGCGCGCCCAGTTCGGCCAATCCCGGAACACCCGGCAACTCGGCGATCTGCCCATCGTTCATCCCGCGCGCCGCAAGGGCGCGGATGCGACCTGCCTTGACATGTGGGACGGCCGCAGGATCGATGATCAGGTCGATCACGCCCGCCACGAGATCATTGGCCGCCGGCGCTGAGCCCTTGTAATGCACCGCGCGCAGGTCGATCCCCAGCTTGTCGGCAAGGATGGCGCAGCCCAGATGGGTCGCACCTCCGGCGCCTGAGGTGCCGCAGGTGACCTTGCCCGGTTGCGCACGGGCGTGGGCGACGAAGCCCTTGAAATCGGTCGCGGGAAAGTCCTTTCGTACCGCCACGACCGCATACGATCCTGACAGCGTGGCCACCGGTGCAAAGCCGCTCACCGGATCGAAGCCTGCGTCGCGCAGCTGCGGCGTCATGGTGATGACCGCGGCATTGCCGATCAGCAGCGTGTAGCCGTCCGGCGCCGCCTTGGACACCAATCTTGCCCCCAGGGTCGCCGCGGCCCCTGGTCGGTTCTCGACCACCACCGGCTGCCCTAGTCCCTCCGTCATCGCCTTGCCGACCAGCCGGGCGATGTTGTCGCTGCCGCCGCCCGGCGGAAACGGCACGACCAGCCTGATCGGCCGGTTCGGCCAGGCCGGCTCTGTTGCCGGGACAGCCGATGGCCAGGATGCCAGGGCGAGGCCCACAAAGCCGCCATGCGCGAGCAGTCTCAGAAAGGCGAGCGCGCTGAACCGGCCCAGAAATTCAAGCCAGGCCTTGCTGCCAGCCTTCACGCCGCCGCCTCGAGCAATCGCGCAGCAAGGCTTTTGGGCATCACACCGTCACGCCGGCTCCAGCCGCTGCGCGGATCGACATCGATCTGGCGGGGATCGAGCTTGCGAAAGCCGTGAACCTTCAGCCAGAGCCTCAGCATGTGCCGCTCACGGCCCGGCTCGGGCCAATCCTCGTATTCGGTCCGCGAGTGCATGATCACATGGTTGTTCACCCACTGCATGTCCCCTGGCTCGAGCATCATGTCCAGACGGACATCGGCGCGACTGGCCAGGGCATCGACGCCGTCGAGCGTTGCCATTTCCAGCTCGCTGAAGGGCACACCGGTCTTGACACGGGCCGTCTTGATCGCCTGGCGGACATAGCGCATCGACACATCCCCGTCGCTCTCGGCATAGATCGGAAGTTTCTCGCTGACCTCGGACTGAAAAGGCGTCTCCTCACCGCGCCGGTCAAACTCGAAGCCACCGAACAGGACGGGCAGGTATTCCGGATGCTCCTTGAGCAGCAGGTTGAACACCGTGCTCGAGCTCGCGATCGAGGACAAGCCTCCCTGCCGGGCCTTGCGCAGGCACATCAGGCCCAGCACATCGCCCAGGTCGGTATGAAACTTCAACTGGTGACTGGTCTGATAGCCGCGCACATTGCGCGCCTCATAGTCCTTGCCCATGTTGTAGACATGGCCGAGCTTGTCCCCCATGGCATTCTGGGAGATGCCCTGTCCGATATGCATCCCCAGGCCCCATACGATCATGGCAACCTCGGCATCGCTGTAGCGCTCCACCGGCACACCTCGCATCACATTGAAGCCAAGACCGCAGGCCAGCTCGCTCCAGATGCGGCGGTTCAACTCCACCGCCAGCGTCGGCAGGGGAAAGTCCTCACGGGTCATGGTGTCGAGGCTCAGTCCGCGACGCCGCAGGTTGCGCACGGCGGCATCGATCTCATCGACCCAGGCGGGCTTGAGTTCGAACAACCAGCGACGATCCTGCTCGACATCACTGCGCATCCAGGCGCTCTTGTCGGTGATCGGGGTCTGACGCACGCCATGTACCAGCATCGGTGTCTCCTGAAAGTCGGAAGGCTTGCTGCCTTATTGTTCTATAATATGGAACGCTGTTCCAAATACATGATTATTCTGGGACAATGGCGGTTGAACCGTCAAGCCGGTACCCCGCAAACGAGGGCGCGGACTGGCCTCATCAAGAACCGCAAGGCACCGATCGAGCAGGAATGGACAAAAGCTTCAGCAAGGGTTTGGCCGTACTCGAGGACCTTGCGCGTTCCGGCCGCCCGCGTGGCGTGACGGAACTGGCCCGCGACCTCGGACTTCAGAAGAGCAATGCCCATCGGCTGCTGCAAACCCTGGTCATTAACGGCTTCGCGCAGCAGGATCCGGAAACAGGCCGCTACCAGGCCAGCCTGAAACTGTGGGAGCTGGGGACGAGGGTATTGTCCCGACTCGATCTGCGCGACTTCGCCGAGCCGCACCTGCTGGCCCTGGCCCGGCACTGCGGCATGGTCGTGAACCTGGCCATCCGCGATGGCATCCATGTGATCTTCATCGAGCGACTGGAGCACGGGCAGCCCACGCGGGCCGGATACGTCGGCATGCGGGTGCCCGCGCACGCCCTGGCCACCGGCAAGGTGCTGCTCGCCCATGCCCCCGAGGAGATTCAGGCGCAGGCCTTGATCAAGCCTCAGGCCTTCACCGACAAGACCATCACCGCAGCCCCGTCGCTGAAGGCCGAGTTCGCCCGGATCCGCAAGCAAGGCTACGCCACCAACCGGGGCGAGTGGCGGGAACTGATCAATTCGGTCGCCATGCCGGTTCGTGATGCCCAGGGCACGGTCGCCGCAGCGGTCGGCATTACCGGTCCGATCAAGGACATGAGCAAGGCCAGGATCGAACAACTGCTTCCCGCCCTTCGCGAGGCTGCGGCCGCCATCACCCGACGCCTGGGGGGGCCTGCGACCCCCATCACGAATTAGGAGACCGACATGAGCACCATTGAACGCTTCGAACATCCCAGTGCCTGGCAGGCCGACCAGCTGCGCCACCAGCGCGACTGGGAAATGACCCTCACCCCAGAGGAGCTCGAGGAACTGGATGCAGCCGTCAGACATGCCAATCGGGCAGGCATCTGGATTCCCGAATGCACGGCCAAGGATTTCCCGCTCGACCGGCTCGCGCGGCGCCTGGCAGATATCCGCTCGCGCCTGGAAAATGGCGTCGGCCTGGTACTGCTGCACGGCATGCCGGTCACCCGTTATTCGCGCGCCGACATCGCCCTGATGTACTGGGGAATGGGGGCGCATATCGGACCGGCCTTTGCGCAGAACATGCAAGGCGATGTGCTCGGCCATGTACGGGACCTGGGCGCCAGTCGCAGCGACCCCAAGGCCCGAGGCTACCAGACCCGGGAATTGCTGCCCTTCCATAACGATTCGACCGATGTCGTCGGCCTGCTGTGCCTGCAAGTGGCCAAGGCAGGCGGCCAATCAAGGGTTGCCAGTGCCCTGGCCATTCACAACGAACTGGTGAGCACCCGTCCGGATCTTGCCCAGGCCCTCTACGGCACCTTCTGCCAGGATAGGCGCGGCGAACAGCCGCAGGGTGAGCCGCCGTTTTTCGAGACGAGTTTCTTTGCGCGACACGAGGGTCGGGTGTTCACCAAGTTCAATCGAAGCTATGTCGAGTCGGCGCAGCGCTTTCCTGAGGTGCCCCGCCTGACACCCTTGCAGATCGAGGCCATGGAGACCTTGTCGCGGCTCTGCCAGGACCCCCGCTTCTGCCTTGAAATGGAGCTGGCTGTGGGCGACATCCAGTTCGTCTGCAACCACGCCCTGGTCCATTCGCGCACCCAGTACGAGGACCATCCTGAGCCTTCACGCAAGCGTCACCTGCTGCGCCTGTGGCTGCGCACCCCGGGCTTTGCCAGCAGACCTGCGGCCTTTGCGCAAAGGGACCGCGACATGCTCGCGTGGCAATCGCATCCCAAGCCGCCGATCTTCGACGTGAGCGAAGTCCAGGCAGAACTGGCGCATTGAGGCCGGGCGACGCGCTGCCCGGCAGCGCGGATCAGACCGGGGCGGCCTGCGCGGTGGGGCGACCCTTGAAGTCGGTCCAGCAACGCTGCGTGAAATCGTACAGCTTGCACTTGCGCGCGGTCTCGAAATACCAGCGCCACGAGAATTGCTGGATCACGATGCGCTGGGGCAGCATTTCCTCGAGCTTGGCCTGGGCCTGCTTGAGGCGATACAGGGGGATGCTCATGTCCACATGGTGGGCGGTGTGCTCCATGATGTGATGCATCATGGCCCCCATCCGGAACGGGAAGGTCAGGTGCACGGTCGTCGAGACAAACGGCGCCGCCTTGGCCCAGGCCGTGCGTTCCTCATGCCAGGACACCTTGACATGGGTGTGATGCACATAGACCACGAAGCCGATCATCGCGCACCAGAACAGGAAGGGCACGACGAAGCCGGTCAGCAGCACCAGGGCAACCGACTGGCCGGTCTGAACGGCTGCCACCCAGAGCACGGCGACCCAGGCAATGCCGTACAGGGTGATCAGCAGGTTGTCCCAGATGAAGATGCTGCGACGGGTGGGCATGTTCTTGCTGTTCGGGAAAAACATCTTGTTCCACCAGATCTCGAGCATGTAGTAAAGACCCGGCGCCCAACCGCTGCGGTACATGCGCTCGAGCAGGCGGCGGCCCGGCGACAGCGACTTGAATTCGCCGGCAGTCAGGGGGGCCCAGACAAAGTCCACGCCCTTGAGGTTGGTGTAGCCGTGGTGGACGACGTTGTGGCCGATGTCCCACAGGCTGTAGGGCGTGAGCGAACACAGGAAGGCAATGCGCCCGAGCACCTTGTTGAGGGTCCGGTTGGGGGTCAGGCTCTGATGGCAGCCGTCATGACCGATGATGAAGATGCGCCCGATCATGAAGCCGGCGGCCAGGCCACAGAGCAGCTTGAGGGCCCAGTGCCCGACCAGCACGGTGCCCGCCAGCAGCGAGAACAGGATCAGGTAATCGACGATGAGCATGATGATCGGCAGGGCCGTGACCCGCTGCGACAGCGGAATCAGCCAGGTGCGGATCACCTTGCGGTGAGGCATCTGTGCATCAGGAGCAACGGGGTTCAGGTCGTTGGCGGGAGAGGCTTTCGCGGAAACCGGGGACTCGGAGGTCATAGAAAAGGAGGTTGTAGGCGCTGCGCCGATTTTACTTGAGTTTGAATGACATCAGCCTGACGACGTGATTGCCGTGCGACAACGCCCGCCTCAACGCTTGCCACCGCCGCCCTTGATGCCCCCGCCCTTCAGGCCGGCCTGGTTGGCGCCAGCGGCGCGCGAACCTGGTCTGGCCAAGGCCGAACGACCCGCTGCCGTGCGACCGGTGGCGGGGTTTGACAGCACCGGCCGGTTGGCCGGTGCACCGCTGGCAGGCCGCGCCGCAGGCGGGCGAGCCGCCGCGGGGGCGCGGCCGGGGGCCGGTGACCCGGCAGTTGTTCGGCCGATCCCGGCGCGCGGCGGCAGGCCGGTGTGCTGGGTCAGGACCTGGCCCTTGCGGGCGGGCCCGCCGGCCGGGCCGCTCGAATTGCTGCGCCGGGCGCTTTGATAGGTACCGTCGGTGACCGGCTGCCAGGTGGGCACCAGGTGATGCTTGCCATTGCCGACCAGGTCGGCACGCCCCATCGCCTTGAGGGCCTCACGCAGCAGCGGCCAGTTGTTGGGGTCGTGGTAGCGCAGGAAGGCCTTGTGCAGGCGTCGCCGGCGCTCGCCGCGAACGATGTCCACGGTTTCGGACTGACGGCCGACCCGACGCAAGGGGTTGCGGCCGCTGTGGTACATCGCGGTCGCGGTGGCCATCGGCGAGGGATAGAAGGTCTGCACCTGGTCCGCGCGAAAGCCGTTGCGCTTGAGCCACAAGGCCAGGTTCATCATGTCCTCATCGCTGGTGCCGGGATGAGCGGCGATGAAGTAAGGGATCAGGAATTGCTTCTTGCCGACCTCGGCGCTGTACTTGTCGAACAGCTGCTTGAAGCGGTCGTAACTGCCGATGCCCGGCTTCATCATCCTGGACAACGGACCGGCCTCGGTATGCTCGGGCGCGATCTTCAGGTAGCCGCCGACATGGTGCTGCACCAGTTCCTTCACATACTCGGGCGAGCGCACCGCCAGGTCATAGCGCAGGCCCGAACCGATGAGGATCTTCTTGACCCCCGGGATCTTGCGGGCCCGCCGGTACATGTGGATCAGGGCGCTGTGGTCGGTATTCAGGTTCTGGCAGATGTCCGGATAGACGCAACTGGGCTTGCGGCAGGCCGCCTCGATCTCGGGGCTCTTGCAGCCAATGCGATACATGTTGGCGGTCGGGCCGCCCAGGTCGGAGATGACGCCGGTGAAACTTTTCTGCTTGTCGCGGATCTCCTCGATCTCCCGGATCACCGAATCCTCGGAACGGCTCTGGATGATGCGGCCCTCGTGCTCGGTGATCGAGCAGAAGGTGCAACCGCCAAAGCAGCCGCGCATGATGTTGACCGAGTGACGGATCATTTCCCAGGCGGGAATCTTGGTCTCGCCGTCATGGCTGCCCAGGGCATCGGCATAGGCCGGATGCGGCGAGCGCGCATAAGGCAGGCCAAAGACCAGGTCCATCTCTTCGGTGGTCAGCGGAATCGGCGGCGGCGTGATCCAGACGTCCCGCGCGGTGGCGCCTTCGCCGTGGGCCTGGACCAGGGCACGGGCATTGCCCGGATTGGTCTCCAGGTGCAGGACACGGTTGGCATGGGCATAGAGCACCGGATCGGCCCGTACCTGTTCGTAGGACGGCAGGCGGATGACACTGTGCTCGCGCGGCGGCACCTTGTGCCGGCCCTTGCCGCGCAGGGCACCCGGCTCGAAGCGGATCACCTGCCCCTGGTCCGGGGCGGGTGCATCGTCCTGCTCACAGGTCGCTCCCTTGGAGCGGGCAAGTTCGGCCGTGGTCATGTAGGGGTTGACATGGTCCTCGATGCGGCCGGGTGTGTCGACCTCGGTCGAGTCGATCTCGAACCAGCCCAGCCGGGTGGGGTCGTCGGGGCGGCGGACAAAGGCGGTGCCGCGCACATCGGTGATGTGCTGGACCGGTTCGCGGGCCGCCAGCCGGTGGGCAATCTCGACGATGGCACGCTCGGCATTGCCATAAAGCAGCAGGTCGCTCTTGGCATCGACCACGATCGAGCGGCGCACCTTGTCCTGCCAGTAGTCGTAGTGCGCGATGCGGCGCAAGGACCCTTCGATGCCGCCGAGCACGATCGGGACATCGGGATAGGCTTCGCGGCAACGCTGGCTGTAGACGATGGCGGCGCGATCCGGGCGCTTGCCGGCCACATTGCCTGGGGTGTAGGCGTCATCGCTGCGGATCTTGCGATCGGCGGTGTAGCGGTTGATCATCGAATCCATGTTGCCGGCCGTGATACCGAAGAACAGGTTCGGTTTGCCCAGCACCTTGAAGGGGTCCGCGCTCTGCCACTCAGGCTGGGCAATGATGCCGACACGGAAACCCTGGTGCTCGAGCATGCGGCCGATCACGGCCATGCCGAAGCTGGGATGGTCGACGTAGGCATCGCCGGTGACGATGATGATGTCGCAACTGTCCCAGCCCAGCGCCTCCATTTCGCGACGGCTCATCGGCAGGAATGGGGCCGTGCCGAAGCGCGCCGCCCAGAACTTGCGATAAGCGGTCAGGGGCTTGGCGTCACGGGGAAAGAGAGAGACGTCCTGAAGGACAGGGGAGGCGGTCGACATGGGGCATCAGCCTTTGGGCTTCGCGGATTCTACCCGTCCAAGGCCTGCCAGGACCCAATGACCCCGCCAGGACAGCGGCGTGGACCGCATGGGAGGCTGCCGCCCCGCACCGCGGTCAGCCCAGACGGGCACCGGAGGCTTTGACGGCCGGGCCCCAGTCGGCCACCTGGCGGGCCACGAAGGCCTTGAACTCGGCAGTGGTCATCGGGCGGGTGGCGATACCGCCCTCCTCTAGGGTTTTGAGCACGCGCGGCTCCTTGAGCGTTGCACCGACCTGGCGGTGCAAGGTCTCCACCACGCTGGCCGGCAAACCCGCCGGCCCGCTGATGCCAAAGAAGTTCTCCGCCACCAGGGAGGCCATCCCGACCTCGCTGACGCTGGCCAGATCGGGGGCCATCGCTGAACGGGCAGGCGAGGTAACCGCCAGGCCGCGCAGCTTGCCGGCCTGCATGAAGGGGATGTTCTGCGGCAGGGTGTCGATGGCGAACTTGATGGTGCCTCCCACCAGGTCATTGTGCATCGGCGCCGAACCCTTGTAACCGACGTGCTCGAGACGGATGCCGGCCTGGGCCTTGAGCATCTCGCCGACGATATGGCCAATGGAGCCGACACCGCCACTGCCATAGTTGACCGGATCCTTTTGCTGCCGGGCCCAGACGATGAACTCGGGAAGGGTGCGCGCGGGCACCGAGGGATGGACCACGAAACAATTGGCCACCGAGCCGATGTAGGCGACATGGGTGAAACCGGTCACCGGGTCATAGGGTGGCTTGTCCAGCATGAACGGGGACAGGCTGATCGGCGCCGTATTCGACAGCATCAGGGTGTGTCCGTCCGGCGCGGCCCGTGCGACCTCGGCGGCGCCGATGGTGGCACCCGCACCCGGCTTGTTGTCCACGATCACCGATTGGCCCAGGGCGGTACTCAGCGAGGGCGCGAGCAGGCGCGCGACGATGTCCGAGGAGCCTCCCGGCGGGAAGGTGACCACCAGGCGGATCGCACGGCTCGGCCAGGCCTGGGCCCTTGCAGCGGGCGCCAGCAGGGCGCCACCGGCTGACAGGGCGATGCGCCCGCTGGTTGCCAGGAACCTGCGCCGGCCAGTCGCCTGCGGCCGCGGGGCCTGTTCAAAGGCGTCGGGCGAAACAGGCTTGCCAGTGTGGACCATGGAGCTCTCCAAAAACAAACGGCGCACCGCAGTGCGCCGTTTGAGTGTGCCACAAGGACTTCAATTGCTCCAGAACTGGATCGACTGGTAGAGCTTGCGATCTGCACCGCGCATCTGCAGGCCCACCTCACGGTACGAGGACAGGTTGCTGTTGGCATCGAGCGGCACCAACTCCTCCGCCCCGCAACGAGGGTTCGGATTTGTGCCAGTGGTCGCGGTAGACACCGACAATTCGGTCCCGGAGCGCTGATCAGCAAACTCATAGGCACGCGCCGAGGCATCGCCCAGGCTGGCCAGACGGAAGTACAGGTTGCCGCGCTTCCAGTAATTGGCCGTCTCACCCTGCGAATTGGTCTGGCTGACCCGGTTCTGGGAAAACAGGTAGCCAAAAGACACGTAGCTGTCCGGCGCATTGGTCCAGTTCAGCACGGGAGCATCATTGGTGATCGACCCGGCGCCACTGCCGGTGGGCTTGAGATACTGGTCGATGAAGCTGGCTGTCGGCACCGGCCAGTTCTTGCCAGCTCCGTTTGCCGCTGGCTCGAAGCCGGTGGTCACACGCACTGGGATGATTTCGTCCGGTGTGTCGCTGGTATTGGTGAAATAGAACAACTCGGCGGTGTACACCGACCAGGCGGGGATGCTGCCCTTGAAGGCTGTCGGGGCCACATCCTGGTTGGCGGGCGAGGGATTGGTCGCCCAATTGCCCGTCACGGTCGGCAAGGCCATCGCCGAGCCATTCAAGGTCGCCGCATCGAGCAGGAAATCATTGCCGGCGGCACTGGTCCAGTACTGCGCGATGGACGAGTTGTTGACCGTAAGCGATCCTTCCTGATTGGTGATCGCGAAGCGATCCCCCGTGCCACAACGCTGCGAGCGAATCGTCACCACACCGGCCGCCGGCAGGCCCGGCCCCTTCCAGCGCACTGCCCGGACGCGGTCACTGTTGGGAGAACGGCCGGGATTGAAGTTCAGTCGCACGACGCTCTCGATCCGGTCCTGCACGAAATAATTGGTCGGGTTGGCATCACGCAAGACCGTGTTGACGGCCACCTTGCGGTTCATGCGCATCTCGGGCCCCATGGAATACGGCAGCTGATTGCCCACGAAATCCCATTTGTCGCCGAGTTTTCCGACATACCAGTCCGCCCGGAAGGGTTTGCCACTGGCAGAGGTCATCGGAATGCTCATGATGACGCAGGTGGCGGTGTTGCAGACTGGATGCTGAAAGTACGGGCTGCTGAGGTTGGCAGGCGACATGACCAGGGAAATCACGGGCGTGCCGGCCTTGGCACCGGTGATGGATTCCTCACGAAGGTCATAGCCAACCCGCTCGACCCAGTTGCCGCCGCCGCTGCGCCACATCGCAGGCCCGAAGTTGCAGGTCGCCGAGACCGCGGTGGGCAACTTGTCGGCGTCGACGGTCACCCGCTTGCTCACCGGCAAGGCCAGGCAGTCTTCATACTTGCGGGCCAGGGCCGCCATATCGGCAGCGCTGGGCAGGCTGGAAGGGGCGACGCTCGCTGGCAGGCTGGGCGCAGCCGTTGGCGTGGCCGTCTGGGCCGCCGTCAGCACCACCGGCGCAGCCGCCCCGCTGTCGGTGGTGGGCGCAGCCAGGTTGGCGATCGAGACCCCGGTGGCACTGGCCTGAACCACGACCTTGTCGAGCACTGCATCGATGCCAGTGCCATCCGGCTTGAAGGGCGTGGTGAGGGGATCGAAGTCCTTGCCCAGCAGGCTGCTGAAGTGGGTATCAGATTTGAGGGTATTGACCACCAGTGCAGAGGCATTGACCACCTTGGCTGGCGTGGCCGCGCTGGCCAGGGTCGCCGGGGTGCTCAGGGCATTGAGGTCACCGCCAGGGGCGATCAGCGCGGCAATGGCATTGGTCAGGCTGGTCACATTGGCGGTGTTGGAGGCATTGCTGCTCAGCGTCGGCACCACGGCCACCACGGTGACCGCCTCCCCGTTCTGGGTGCCGCTGGCGCTGATGACCAGCGGCGGCTTGAGCGAGGAGACGTCGATGGTGTAGGCCCCCTGGTCATCGGCGGTGCGCGTGACATCCGCGGTCGCCGGGTCGGCATCCTTGACGGTGACGGTGGCACCGGGGACGGCGGCGCCGGTGGCCACCACCCCGCTGATCGTGGTCGGTGCGGGCGCGGGTGCCGGTGCTGCGGCCTCGGGACTGCTCGAGCCCGAGCCGCCGCCACAGGCGAGTAGCCCCGAGGTCAGCAGGACTGTCATGGCGCAGGCACTGCCCATGCGGGCGAGGTGCCTGGAGGGGATGGATGGAATCGGTGTTCTTGATCGGTTCATGGCGGGGCTCCCTGATGTAGTGGTAGTGACCCGAAATCGGGACCTGCCAAGCGTAGGGGCCGGATCGGCCTCGCGCATCCCAAGGATTGGGGACGGCGCAGGCACGCCCACGCCTGCGGCTTACAATGCAGGGAACGTCCCCACCCACGACTCATCCCCATGAAAACCAAAGCCGCCGTTGCCTGGAAATCGGGCGCTCCCCTGAGCATTGAAACCGTCGACCTGGATGGCCCGAAGGCGGGCGAAGTGCTGGTCGAGATCAAGGCCACCGGCATTTGCCATACCGACTACTACACGCTCTCGGGCGCTGATCCGGAGGGCATCTTTCCGGCCATCCTCGGCCATGAGGGCGCTGGCATCGTGGTCGATGTCGGCCCGGGTGTAACCACGCTCAAGAAGGGCGACCATGTCATTCCGCTGTACACGCCCGAGTGCCGCAGCTGCAAGTTCTGCCTGTCGCGCAAGACCAACCTGTGCCAGCAGATCCGCACCACCCAGGGCAAGGGCCTGATGCCCGATGCGACCAGCCGTTTTTCGATCGACGGCAAGCCGATCTTCCACTACATGGGCACGTCGACCTTCTCGAATTACACCGTGGCCCCCGAGATCTCGATGGCCAGGATCCGTCCCGACGCCCCCTTCGACAAGGTCTGCTATATCGGCTGTGGCGTGACCACCGGTATCGGCGCCGTGATCTTTACCGCCAAGGTGGAGGCAGGCGCCAATGTGGTGGTGTTCGGCCTGGGCGGCATCGGCCTGAATGTGATCCAGGGCGCGAAGATGGTGGGGGCCGACAAGATCATCGGCGTCGACATCAACCCGGCCCGCGAGGCAATGGCCCGCAAGTTCGGGATGACCCATTTCATCAACCCCAAGAACGTCGAGAACGTGGTCGATGCCATCGTGCAACTGACCGATGGCGGCGCCGACTACAGCTTCGAGTGCATCGGCAATACCCAGGTGATGCGTCAGGCCCTCGAATGCACCCACAAGGGCTGGGGACAGAGCGTCATCATCGGCGTGGCGGCCGCTGGCGCCGAGATCAGCACCCGTCCCTTCCAGCTCGTCACCGGGCGGCGCTGGCTGGGTTCGGCCTTTGGCGGCGCACGCGGTCGCACCGACGTGCCGAAGATCGTCGACTGGTACATGGAGGGCAAGATCAACATCGACGACCTGATCACCCACACCATGCCCCTGGACAAGATCAACGAGGGCTTCGACCTGATGAAGCGAGGTGAATCGATCCGCGGCGTGGTGCTCTACTGAGCCATCCCCTGTCCGGTTTCACGGCACGCGTGTTCGCTTTTTTCGAGCGGCTGCTCGACCCCTTTCCCGACGAGCCGGCGCACGCGGTTCCCCCGCGCCTGCGCGACTTTCTCTGGGACGCAAGCCGGGGTGCGCGCGGGCTGTTTGCCGGGGTCGCCCTGTTCACGGCCGGCATCGCAGCCTTCGAGGCCCTGCTCTTTGCCTACATGGGGCGCCTCGTGGACTGGATCGCCATGGTGGCCCCCGAGCGGCTGTGGAGCGAGCGCGGACATGACCTGCTGATCCTGGCCCTGGTGCTCGCCGGCAGCACCCTGCTGGTCATCCTGCAGTCCCTGATCAAGTACCAGGGCCTGTTCAGCAACTTCCCGATGCGCATGCGCTGGAACTTCCATCGCTGGATGCTGTCGCAAAGCCTGTCCTTCTACCAGGACGAGTTCGCCGGACGCGTGGCCACCAAGGTGATGCAGACCGCCCTGGCGGTACGCGCCGTCCTGGCCACCTGCTGTGACCTGGTGGTCTTCCTGGTCATCTACTTCGTGACCATGATCGGACTGGTGGGTGGCTTTCGCTGGTGGCTGCTGCTGCCCTTTGCGATCTGGCTGCTGTGCTACCTGGGCCTGCTGCGCCACTTCATCCCGCGCATCGGCGAAGTCGGCAAGTTGCAGGCCGACGCGCGCAGCACGATGACCGGGCGCATCGCCGATGCCTACAGCAACATTGCCACGGTCAAGCTGTTCTCGCATCACGCCCGCGAGGCGGCCTACTCGCGCGAGGCGATGCGCGAATTTCTCGGCACCGCCTATCCGCAGATGCGCCTGGCCACCCAGTTCGAGGTGCTCAACCACCTGCTGTCGATGCTGCTGATCATCAGCACCGCGGGCCTGGTGCTGTGGGCCTGGAGCCGGGGCGAAGTCGGCCCCGGGGCGGTGGCGGCTGCAACCGCGATGGCGATGCGCCTGAACGGGATCGCGCAATGGGTGATGTGGGAGTTCTCGACGCTCTTCGAGAACATCGGCATCGTCAAGGACGGCATGGCCACGCTGTCGCAGGCGCTGGGCGTGGTCGATGCGCCCGATGCCCGGCCCCTGGCCGTACGCCAGGGCGAGATCCGCTTCGAGCAGGTCTGTTTCGGTTACCGCAAGGATCAGCCCATCATCAAGGATCTGGACCTGGTCATCCGCCCCGGCGAAAAGCTGGCCCTGGTCGGCCCCTCGGGTGCAGGCAAGAGCACCCTGACCAACCTGCTGCTGCGCCTCTACGACGTCGACTCGGGCCGCGTGCTGATCGACGGGCAGGACATCCGCCAGGTGACGCTGGACAGCCTGCAGGGCCATATCGCGATGGTGACCCAGGACACCTCGCTGCTGCATCGCTCCATTGCGGAGAACCTGCGCTACGGGCGTCCTGACGCCAGCGACGAGGCCTTGCAACAGGCCGCACGGGATGCTGCCGCTGAAGCCTTCATCCTGGACATGCGTGACCCCGACGGTCGCAGTGGCTATGCGGCCCATGTCGGCGAGCGTGGTGTCAAGCTCAGCGGCGGACAGCGCCAGCGCATCGCGATCGCCCGCGTCATGCTCAAGAATGCGCCGATCCTGGTGCTGGATGAGGCCACCAGCGCCCTGGACAGCGAGGTCGAATCGGCCATCCAGGAAAGCCTGGGCCGTCTGATGGCGGGCAAGACGGTGCTGGCGATTGCCCACCGGCTGTCCACCATCGCGGCCATGGACCGGCTGATCGTGATGGATGAGGGCCGCATCGTCGAGACCGGCAGCCACGCCGAACTGCTCGAGCGGGGCGGCCTGTATGCCCGCCTGTGGGCACGGCAAAGCGGTGGCTTTCTCGGGCTGGAGCCTGGGCAAGGCCCCGCCGGCATCGACCGCTGAGGGGCCAGCCGGCGGCGGCCTGCAGGCACCGGCCCTCAGCGGCCGCTGAGGGGCACCTGAATTTCCAAGGCTCAGGCCTTGATCTGCTCTTTCAATTCGGCCGGAGCCGCCGCGCGGCGCAGGAAGGCCGCATCATCCTCGGCCGCCGCAAAACGCAGGCCCGCCTCGCGCAGGGCGCTGTCCGGGACCTTGGCCAGCGGCGTATAGAAGGGATGATGGTGCTCGAGCACCGGGTTGTTGCTGGCGGCGTTGTAGCAGCAGATCAGGGTCCAGCGCCGCGCCGCCGACCGGTTCTGGTCGGAGCGATGCAAGGTATTGCAATGGAAGAACACCACATCGCCCGGCTCCATTTCGCAATAGACCCGCTCATGGCGTGCGATCGCATGCTCGATGCGGCTGCTGTTGGCCCCCACCTGCTCGCCTTCCATCAGTCCGTGCTCGATGCGACCCATGCGGTGCGAGCCGCGCAGCACCTGCAGGCAGCCGTTGTCGGCAGTGCAACGATCCAGGGCGATCATGGCCGAGGCCATGTCCGGGTACAGGCAACCGTTGTGATACCAGTAACCGTAATCCTGATGCCATTCCCAAGCGCCGCCCTCGTAGGGCTCCTTGGCGGTGAGCTTGGAATGGTAGTGGTAGACCTCGCCTCCGATCAGGTCCTCCATGGTGTCCACCATGCGGGTGCTGCGCGCGGCCAGACCATAGACACTGTCGCCCGGGTGATTCCATAGCGCCATACGGGTGGCGGCACCTGAGGCATCCTTGCGGTCATAGAAATGACTGCGGATGGCCGGATCCTTTTCCATCGCCTCGCGCAGCAGTTGCGCCTCGACCGGATCGAAGAATCCGCGCAAGATGATGAAGCCGTCGCGTTCATACGCAGCGCGCTGCTCGGGAGTGAGTTGGGTGGGCATGATCGGTCCTGGGGCTGTGCTGATGCAGTCAAGATAACCCATCGGCGAGCCCTCTCGAGCGGCGGCTTCCGGGAAGCGGAACCGCCTGATACCATCCACCGATGATCCCCGGCCTCATGCTTATCCTGCTGTTCCAGGGCCTGGGCGAACTGGCCTCGAAGTTCCTGTTGCCGGCCATTCCCGGCCCGGTGCTGGGCCTGATCGGCCTGCTGGCCTGGCTGTTCCTGCGCGGCCAGGTCAGTCCTGCCCTGGGCACCGTGTCCGATGCCTTGAGCCAGCACCTGGGCTTGCTCTTCGTGCCGGCGGCGGTGGGCGTGGTGCTGTTCCTGCCGCAATTGCGCACGCACTGGCTGGGCGTGGCGGCGGCCCTGGTCATCAGCGTGGCGGCCACCATCGCGGTCACCGCCCTGCTGCTGCGCCTGCTCTCGTCCCACGAGGAACGGCCATGAACGGCCGCGAGGGACCGCGATGAACAGCGCCCAGCGCCTGCCGATCGCCGAGATCTGGGTCTACCTCTCGGGCAGTCCGCTGCTGGCCCTGATCCTGACGCTGGCCGGCTACCAGCTCGGCCTGCTGGTCTACGAACGAAGCGGCCGTCATCCACTGGCCAATCCAGTGGCAATCGCAGTGCTGTGCGTGGCCATCGCCATCAGTGTGCTGGACATGCCTTATGCACGTTATTTCGAAGGCGCCCAGTTCGTCCACTTCCTGCTTGGCACCGCGACCGTCTCACTGGCGGTGCCGATCTATCGCGGGCTGCGCGCGGTGCCCGATCTGCGCAGCCGCGTCCTGCCGATGGCGGCCGCCCTGCTCGGCGGGTCCCTCACTTCCATCCTGTCAGCCGTCGCGGTGGCCCGCCTGACTGGGGTCGATACCGCATTGACCCAGGGCCTGTATGCCAAATCGGTGACCGCGCCCATCGCCATGGGCGTGGCCGAACGGATTGGCGCTTCACCCACGCTGACAGCGGTGTTTGCGGTCAGCACCGGCGTGCTGGGCGCGGTGCTGGCGCGCTTCGTGCTGGACCGCTGCGGCAGCCGTGCCTGGTGGCAACGGGGCTTTGCGATCGGGGTCGCCGCACACGGCATCGGTACGTCGCGCGCCTTCAGTGTCAGCCAGGAGGCCGGCGCCTATGCCAGTCTGGCGATGGGCCTGCATGGCGTGCTCGGCGCCTTGGTGATTCCCTGGCTGATGCCCTGGCTTGTTCCCTGGCTGCTGCGGGTGTGGCCCGCATGATCGAATCCTTGGACAAGTTATTTACGGCACACCACACTAGCTCTCGAGCCTGATGTCGAGCTGCTTGAGCAGTGCGGCAAAAAAGGCAAGATCGCTGTTCAGCTGGGCGGTGAAGCTGGCAGAAGGCACGAAGTCGGGATACAGGCCCAGGCCCTGCATTTTCCGGACCAGCTCAGGATCCCGGCCTGCCTTTTCGATTTCGGCGTTGAGTTTCTCGACGACCTCGCGCGGCATGTCCCTGGGGCCGAACATGCCGAACCAGCTCCTGGCAAAGAATCCCTGCATGTCGATGCCCCGCTCCTCGATGGTGGGCACATCTGGAAATTCGGGATGCCTGCGCCCGCCCAGCGCTGCCACCGCGAAGACCTTGCCGGCCCGAACCTGCGGCAGGATGAAAGGATCGAAGACCATCGCCACCCGGCCCGAGAGGAGATCGCCGACGCCATCGACGATGCTCTTGTAGGGCACATGCAGGAGCTTGATGCCCGCCGCCTGCTGAAGCACCTCACCGGTCAGATGGGTGATGGTACCTACACCGGAGCTACCAAAGGCCAGCTTGCCGGGGTTCTCGCGCGCCAGCTTGAGCAGCTCCGGCCAGGTTTTCGCCGGGATGGCGGGCGACACGGACAGCATGCCCAGCGAGCCCGACAGCTTGGCCACGGCCGTGAAGTCTTTCAGGGGATCATAGGGCGTCTTGCGGGTCACCGGTGTGATGGCAGCGACGGCCGTGGGCGCCACCATCAAGGTGTAGCCATCGCCCGGCGCGGCCGCCAGCGCCTGCGCCGCGATGGTGCCCGAGGCGCCCGGGCGATTGTCGATGACGAAGTTCTGTCCGAGGGCTGCGGCGAGTTTTTCGGCCATGAGCCGCGCCGCGTTGTCGGCCGATCCGCCGGCACTGTAGGGCACCAGCACGCGAACCGGCTTGACCGGATAGGCCGACGGGGACGGGACGGCCTGTGCGCCCGCCTGGCGCGCGGGCATCAGGCTTGCGGCACTGGCCAGGCCCAGGGCCCCCGTCAGTACATGGCGACGTCCGGCACGCGCCGTGCCGGTGACATTCGCGGAAGAAGGTTTCATGGGCTCGACTCCCTGTGTTGTCTCAGGACCTTGGGTGGGCACAAGGCGCTATTTCATTTTCGAAAAAGCGGTGGGCGCGAGAATGGAGTTCTCCAGGCGGGCCACGATCGGTCCGTCCTTCTCAGTCTCCGCCCGAGCGGCCAGCCAGGCAGGATCGCTGGCGAACCGGTTCCACTTTTCCTCGCGTTCAGCCAGGCTCTTCCACTCCAGGATGTAGGTCAACTTGTTGTTGCAGTTTTCACCGATCAGATCGGTGAAGAAGCCCACCGGGCGAATGCCCATCTTCTTCCAGATCTTGAGGGTGATGGTTTCAAAGCGTTTGTTCAAGGCGGGCAGCCGGCCCGGAACACAGTGGTAGACGCGCATTTCGTAAATCATCGGCAAGTCCTTGAAGAGGGTGAAAGGCGATCATCGCATTGATCTGCCTCCGGTTTCAACGAATCGCCCGATTCGATTGGGTCGGCACCGCGTCATGTTTCCATGAAACCGGCATCGGTTCACCGGTTCGAGCCGGTTCTGGTGCAAGATCGCCGGATTCGACACAGCGCCAGGAGATCGGCATGAGGGGGACTTTGCTCAAACGCTTCGCTCGGCACAGGCTTTGGGCCTGCCTGCCCTGGCTCTTCCTGCTGGTCTTGGCCCCGGCTACCGCCTTCTCCCAGGCCTGGCCCAGCCGCGCCATCACGCTGGTGTCGCCCTTTCCTGCCGGCGGCATCACTGACCTGTTGTCGCGCATCGTGGCCGAGGAGCTGAGCAAGTCCCTGGGCCAGAACGTGGTGGTCGAGAACCGGCTCGGCGCCAGCGGCGCGGTGGCGCTCACCTCGGTCGCCAAGGCCCCTGCCGATGGCTATACCCTGGTGATGGGCGGGAGCGCCCCCACCGCGATCGTGCCGGCCCTGAACCGCAGCGTCAGCTACGGCCCCAAGGACTTCGAGGCCATCGGCTACGTGGCCGGTCTGCCGATCGTGCTGGTGGTCCACCCCTCGGTGCAGGGCAGCAACCTCAAGGAATTCCTGGACTACGTGAAGGCGCACCAGGGCAGCCTCAACTGCGCCCACCACGGGGTGGGCTCGGGCAACCACCTGGCCTGCCTGCGCTTTGCCAAGATGATCGGCGTGCAGATGGCCGATGTCGGCTACAAGGGCGCGCCTCCGCTGAACATCGATCTGCTGGCCAATCGCGTGCAACTGTATTTCGGCACGCTGCCCACCCAGATCCAGTATGTGCGCGCTGGGCAGATGAAGGCCATCGGCATGGCCTCGCCACGCCGTGCCCCCTTTGCCCCAGAAATCCCGACCCTCGAGGAGCAGGGCCTGAAAGGCCTGAACCTGGACAGCTGGAATGCCCTGTACGCCCCGGCCGGCACGCCCAAGGCCATCATCGAGCGCCTGAACAGCGAACTGAACAAGATCCTGGCCAAGCCGGAGGTGCGCAAGCGCATCGAGGCCACCGGCTCGACCCTGAATCCCGGCAGCCCTGCCGATCTGGAGAAGCTGACGATGGAGGAGCACAGCCTTTATCGTCGCATCGCCACCGAAGCCAATATCAAGATGGAGTAAACCCGATGACGTTTTCGATTGTCGCGCGCTGCCCGCGTACCGGCCAGTTCGGCACCGCCGTGGCCACCTATTCCCCCAATGTCGGCGCGCGCTGTCCGATCGTGGTCCCGCAGCGTGGCGCCGCCTGCCTGCAGGCCGTGGCCAATCCGGTGCTGCTGCCCCTGGCGCGCGAGCTGCTGGCCCGCGGCCTGTCGGCGCACAAGGTGATTGCCGAGTTGCTCAGCAGCGATCCGACCCCGGAGCGGCGCCAGTTCCTGGTGGTCGACATCTATGGCAATGCCCATGCCGTCACTGGCGAAACCAATCCGAAGTGGTGCGGCCACCATGTGGGCAAGGGCTATGCTGCCGCCGGCAATGTGCTGGCCGGTGAGCAGGTGGTCAAGGCGATGGCTCAGGCCTTCGAGGCCGCTGCAGAGCAGTCCCTGGCCGAGCGCCTGGTGCGGGCCGTCGAAGCCGGACGTGACGCGGGCGGCCAGCCGGAGGGGCAGAATTCGGCAGCGCTGCAGGTCTACGGCGCACATACCTTCCCGATCGTCGACCTGCGTGTCGACCTGCACGATGAGCCGGAGGCCGAACTGCGCCGCCTGTGGAACTGGTGGGAGCCGATGGTGCCTTACTATGTCGATCGCGCCTACGAGAGCACCATCCCGCGCTGGTGGCAGTGGCGCATGGACCATGTACCGGGCTGGGTGGCCCGCCATCTGCGCAAGCAAAACGACAGCAGCAAAGGAGACGTCTGATGAAATACACCTGTTATTGCCTGACCCGCAACCACGCGCCCCTGGAGCGCTGCGAGGCGGAAGTGCCTACGCCCAAGGGCGATGAAGTCCTGGTGCGCATGACCGCCGCCGGCGTCTGCCACAGCGACATCCACATCTGGGAGGGCGAGTACGACATCGGCGGTGGCAAGAAGATGAACCTGCGCGACCGCGGCATCAAGCTGCCTTTGACCATGGGTCATGAGATCGCCGGTGAGGTGGTCGCGGTCGGTCCCGACGTCAAGGACACGGCGATCGGCAAGTCGGTGGTGGTCTATCCCTGGATCGGCTGCGGCAAGTGCCCGACCTGCCTGCGTGACGAGGAGAACTACTGCCTGAATACCCGCTCGATGGGCGTGTTCCAGGAAGGCGGCTATGCCCAGTACGTGCTGGTGCCGCGGTCCAAGTACTGTGTCGACATGGGCGGGCTGGATCCGGCCCAGACAGCGCCGCTGGCCTGCTCGGGCGTGACTACCTACAGCGCGATCAAGAAGTTCGGACCGGCGATCAAGGATGAAGCCGTGGTCATCATGGGCGCGGGCGGCCTGGGACACATGGCGATCGCGATGCTCAAGGCGATGGATGCCAAGGGGGCGATCGTGGTCGACATCGATCCGGCCAAGCGCACGGCCGCCCTCGAGGCGGGCGCCCTGCAGGCCATCGATGGCACGGCGCCGGACGCCGCCCAGCAGATCCTGAATGCGACCGGCGGCGGTGCCCGCATGGTGCTCGACCTGGTTGGCGCACCGGCCACCGTGAACCTGGGCCTGGCGGTGGCCACCAAGGGCACCGACATCGTCATCGTCGGCCTGTTCGGTGGCGAAGTGACGGTACCGATCCCCTACCTGCCCCTGCGCCCGATCGGCCTGCGCGGCAGCTACGTGGGCAATCTCAAGGAATTGCGCGAACTGGTGGCGCTTGCGCTTGCCGGCAAGCTCAAACCGGTGAAGGTGACGCGTCGTCCGCTCGATGAGGCCAACGATGCCTTGATGAGCCTGAAAGACGGCAAGGTGGTGGGACGGGTGGTGCTGGTGCCGTAAACCAGGCGTGGGCCCCCACGCGCTGCGCGGCGGGGCCTCTGCTTGGGGAAGGACCGCAAAACCTCTCGCGGGCACGACAGGTCTTGCGGATCTTCCCTAGAACCCGAGCGCCTTGCCGGCACCGAGCAAGGTGGCGACACCGAGCACGGCAAAGATCACCGCCGCCACGCGATGCACCAGCGTCACAGGCATGCGGTGTGCGATGCGGTCACCCAGCAGCACGGCGGGCGCGTTGGCAATCATCATGCCCAGCGTCGTGCCGGCCACCACCGGTAAAAAGGCCTTGTACTGCGCCGCCAGCGCGACGGTGGCGATCTGGGTCTTGTCGCCCATTTCGGCAATGAAGAAAGCCACCAGCGTGGTGCCGAAGACACCGAAGCGGTCCATCCGTGCGTCGCCCTCCTCGAATTTGTCCGGGATCAGCGTCCACAAGGCCATCGCGATGAAGCCCAGGCCGAGGATCCAGCGCAACCAGACCGGTCCGATCACCGTGGTGATCCAGGCGCCCAGGGCTCCGGCAAAGGCATGGTTGGCCAGGGTCGCGATCAGGATGCCGGCGATGATCGGCCAGGGCCTGCGAAAGCGGGCCGCCAGGATGAAGGCCAGCAACTGCGTCTTGTCGCCGATCTCGGCGAGAGCCACGATGCCGGTGGCGATGAGAAAGGCTTCCAGGAGGCCCCCGCTCAGGCTGGCGATTGACGGGGCAGCGGCGGCGGCTGGTGGTCCAGGTCCGGACGCTTCCAGGGATCGACGTGGGTCATCAGGTTGAGCACCCGGTGACGCTGCATCACACGGTTGCGGGCCTCGACCGCGATATCGTGGCCCGCCTCCACGGAGATCTCGGCATCGACCTCGAGATGGGCATCGACCACGATCATGTCGCCCATCTTGCGGGTACGCACATCATGGACCTGGATCACGCCGGACGTGCCGGCCAGGGTTTCACGGATGGCGGCCACCTCGGCCTCGTCCACGGCACGGTCCATCAGGTCGTGCATGGCGTCCCAGCCGAAGGACCAGCCCATCCGGGCCACCATGAAACCGACAATGATGGCAGCGATCGGGTCGAGGATCGGATAACCCAGCAGGTTGCCCGCGATCCCGATGCCCACGACCAGGGATGAGGCGGCATCGCTTCGTGCATGCCAGGCATTGGCCACCAGCATGCTGGACTTGACCTTCTTGGCCACGTTCAGCATGTAGCGGAAAAGCGCCTCCTTGACCACCAGCGCTGCGCCCGCCACCCACAGGGCACTGGCGTGCACCGCCTGCACCTTGTCGGGTGATTCCAGCTTCAGGAACGCCGACCACAGCATGCCGATGCCCACGGCCAGCAGCAACAGCCCGAGCACGAGCGAGGCCGCCGTCTCGAAGCGCTGATGGCCGTAGGGGTGGTCTTCGTCGGCATCCTTGCGGCTCTGGCTGCCGGCCAGCAGGACCACGAAGTCGGAGAACAGGTCGGAGAGGGAATGGATGCCGTCGGCAATCAGGCCTTGCGAGCGTGACCAGATGCCGATGACGATCTGGACGCTGGCAAGCAGCAGGTTGACGATCACGCTGACCCAGGTGCTGCGCGAGGCCGCTGCCGCCCGCTGTGCCGGGGTGAAGGGGCTGTCCTCGGGGTCTTCGGGGAAGTCGGCGGCGTCCATCATCGTATTATCGCACCCGGCGTGCGTTCACGGCGCAAGCCGCCAACCCTCACCGCCCTTGCCTCCGGACCCGTCCCCTGCCGCCATGCCGCCGAATACCGCCCCCCTTGCCGACGCCGCCCTGGTGGCCTTGCGCGAGCATTTCGGGCATCGCGCCTTCCGGGGTCACCAGGCGGCGATCATCGACACCGTGGTCCAGGGAAGCGACTGCCTGGTGCTGATGCCCACCGGCGGCGGCAAATCCGTGTGCTACCAGATTCCAGCGCTGCTGCGCGAGGGCACTGGCGTGGTGATCTCGCCGCTGATCGCCCTGATGCAGGATCAGGTCTCGGCGCTGGAGGCGGTCGGGCTGCGCGCCGCCTTCATGAACTCGAGCCAGAGCGGTCGCGAAGCCTTCGACGTCGAACGGCGGCTGCGCAAGGGCGAACTCGACCTGGTGTATGTCGCCCCCGAGCGTCTGCTGACCGATCGCTGCCTGAGCCTGCTCGATGAGTGCCGGATCGCCCTGTTCGCCATCGACGAGGCGCACTGCGTGTCGCAGTGGGGCCATGACTTTCGCCCCGAGTATGCGCAGCTGTCCCTGCTGCGCAGCCGTTACCCCGGCGTGCCCCGCATTGCGCTGACCGCCACCGCCGATGAGCAGACCCGCGAGGAGATTCTCGACAAGCTGGCCATGCCCGATGCGCGGCGCTTCGTGTCGAGCTTTGACCGGCCCAACATCCACTACACCATCACCGAGAAAAGCGATGCCCGGGCGCAACTGCTGCGCTTCATCCAGGATGATCACGAGGGCGAGGCCGGCATCGTCTACTGCCTGTCACGCAACAAGGTCGAGGAGACCGCTGCCTTCCTGTGCAGCAAGGGTCTGGATGCCCTGCCCTATCACGCCGGCATGTCGCACGAGGACCGGGCCCGTCACCAGGCCCGCTTCCTGCGCGAGGACGGCATCATCATCGTCGCCACGATTGCCTTCGGCATGGGCATCGACAAACCCGATGTCCGCTTCGTCGCCCACCTGGACGCTCCCAAGAGCATCGAGGGTTACTACCAGGAAACCGGTCGCGCCGGCCGCGACGGCGAGCCTGCCGTTGCCTGGATGGTGTACGGCCTGCAGGACGTGGTCCAGCAAAAGCGCATGATCGACCAGTCCGAGGCCGATGACACCCACAAGCGCATCCTGAGCGCCAAACTCGATGCCCTGCTGGGCCTGTGCGAGACCGCTTCGTGTCGCCGTGCCAGGCTGCTCAGCTATTTTGGCGAGGCCCTGCCCGCCGGCCGCGACGGCGCCCCCTGGCAGTGCGGTCACTGCGACAACTGCGAGTCACCTCCCGCCACCTTCGATGCCACCGAGTCGGTGCGCAAGCTGCTGTCGGCCTGCTACCGCACCGGCCAGCGCTTCGGTGCGATGCATCTGATCGACGTGCTGCGCGGCCAGTCCAATGACAAGGTGCGGCGTTTCGGCCACGAACAGACCAGCGTGTTCGGCATCGGCAGCGATCTGGATGACCGCGCCTGGCGCAATTTGATCCGGCAATGCATCGCTGCCGACCTGATTGCCGTCGATCATGCGCAATTCGGTGCCCTCAGGCTCACCGAGGCCGCGCGACCGGTCCTCAAGGGCGAGCGCCAACTGGCCTTCCGGGCCTCGGCGGTGCTGGGCGAGAAGCGGCCACGAGGACGCAAGGCGACGCGCACCGCCGGCCGCCCTTCTCCCCATTCGGCCGCCGACGAGGTGCTCGCGCCGCAAGCCCAATTGCGCCTGCAGGCCTTGCGTGACTGGCGCGCGGCGCAGGCGCGCGAGCGCAACCTGCCGGCTTATCTGATCTTTCACGACGCCACGCTGCGTGCCATTGCGCAGGGGCAGCCCGACAGCCTGGCCGCGCTGGCTGAAATACCGGGCATCGGAGCCCGCAAGCTGAAAGAATACGGCGACCAGATCCTGAGCCTGACCCGACCATAATGTCTAGGAACCTTCCCATGAGCCAAGCCCGCAGCATCCAGTTGACCGAATTCGGAGCCCCCGAGGTCATGCGCCTCATCAGTCACGATCTTCCCGTCCCCGGCGAGGGCGAGGTCCGGGTCGCACAACAGGCCATCGGCTTCAACTACATCGACGTATACCAGCGCTCGGGCAAGTATCCGCTGCCGACGCCGACCGGCCTGGGACACGAGGCGGCCGGCGTGGTAGAAGCCGTAGGAGCCGGCGTCACCGACCTGAAGGCTGGTGATCGCGTGGTGTACATGAATGCCGGCCTCGGCGCCTATGCCTCGCATCGCAACGTGGCGGCCCAGCGCCTGGTCAAATTGCCCGATGCAGTCAGCACCGAGGATGCAGCCGCCATCTTCTTCAAGGCGATGACCGCCCAGTACCTGGTGAGAAAGACACACCGGGTCAGTGCCGGCGACATCGTGCTGGTACACGCGGCAGCGGGCGGTGTGGGCCAGATCCTGTCCAGTTGGGCCAAGGCGCTGGGCGCCACCGTGATCGGTACCGCCGGCTCGGCCGCCAAGTGCGCCATCGCGCGCCAGGCAGGCTGCGATGCGGCCATCGACTACAGCCAGAGCGACTGGGTGCAGCAGGTGATTGCCGCCAGTGGTGGCCGCAAGGCAAGGGTGGTGTACGACTCGGTGGCAGCCCACACCTTCATGGGCTCACTCGATTGCACGGCGGCCTTTGGCCTGGTGGTGCTGTATGGCGCAGCCTCGGGTCCGGCGCCTTCGATCGATCCGGAATTGCTCAACAAGAAGGGCTGCCTGTTTCTGACCCGGCCCTCGGTGTTTCCGCACAATGCTGATCCGGCCACGTTCCGCGCCAATGCAGCCGAGGTGTTCGAGGCCATGGCTGCCGGCCATTTCAAGGCCAGCATCGGAGCCCGCTTTGCCCTCGATCAGGCCGCCCAGGCCCATCGCGCGGCCGAAAGCCGCGCCACCACCGGCGCAATCCTGTTGATCCCCTGATCCGGCGCCGCACTCACCAGCCGCCCATCACCAGCCTCGAAAACGCGACCAGTTGCCGGTGATGCGCAGCGCTTCGCCGGGCGCGGCCAGCTGATAACTGTCAAACTGGGCTGCGGTCGCGCAGGCGTGGTTGGGCAGCACGCGCAGCAGGGTCCCGACCGGAAACTCCGCTTCGGTCAGGGGCTTGCCCTCGCGATGGGAGATCACACCATGCTCCTGATTGGCATCACTGACGATGAGCTGCTCCAGCGGCTGGCCTGCGGCATTGCAGACCACCCCATAGCCCTGATCGACGGCTTGGCGTGCCGTGCCGCGATCACGTGACATCGCCATCCAGCCGCCGTCGGTAATCAGCCAGCCGGTATCGGGACGGTGACCGATCACGCTGCAGGCCACCGACAGCGCAATGTCGTCGAGCTTGCACACCTGGATGCCCGCCATCACCAGGTCGAAGAACACATAGACACCGGCGCGCACCTCGGTCACCCCCTCGAAATGCTCGCCATAGGTGGCGGTCGGCGACGAGCCCACCGAGACGATCGGGCAGTTCATGCCCGCCTGGCGGAGGGTCGAGGCCGCCTTCACCACCCCTTCGCGCTCCGCCGCAGCGGCTGCACGGATCTCGTCGATGCTGCGTGAGTTGTAAGAGCCGCCCGCATGGGTCATCACGCCGCTCAACTGCGGGCCCAGCGCCCCCCCGATTGCCAGCAGGCGCTCGCGATCATCCGGCTTGACGCCTGAGCGGTGGCCATCGACATCGATCTCGATCAGGGTCGGCAGGGCCAGTCCCTGCTGCCGGGCCGCCTGCGCGATGGCCTGAGCGGCCATCACATTGTCGGTGACCAGCTTGAGTGAAATCCCCTGCCTGACCAGCTGCAGCGCATGGTCCAGCTTGGCGGGCACCATGCCGACGGCATAGAGGATGTCGCGAAAGCCATGGCTGGCAAACTGCTCGGCTTCCTTGAGGGTCGACACGGTGATCGGGCCGGGCACACCGCCGCTGCAGATCAGCGCCGCCTCCAGGCATTTGGCCGTCTTGACGTGGGGTCGCAGGCTGACCTTGAGGGATTCCATGCGTGCGCGCATGCGGGCAGCATTGGCCCGCACGCGAGACTCGTCAACGACCAGGAAAGGGGTTTCGGGCAGCATGGGCATCCAGTCTTAGGGAAACTACGAAGAGGCGGGGATTGTAAATCGCTACAATCGACGCCACCCTCCTCCCTCTTCATCCGCTGCATTGAAAGTCACGTTCCATCAGCTCGAGGTCTTCGAATGCGTGGCGCGCAGACTCAGCTTCACGCGAGCCGCCGAGGAGCTGGGCCTGTCCCAGCCGACGGTATCGACCCAGGTCCGGCAACTGTCCGACGAGATCGGCATGCCGCTGTTCGAGCAATTGGGCAAGACGGTCTATCTGACCGATGCCGGCAAGGAATTGCTGGTGGCGGCACAAGCCGTGCGCAGCACCTGGAGCGATTTCGAGGCCAACATCGCCGGACTGCAGGGACTGACCCGCGGTACCCTGAAGCTGGCCTGCGTCACCACCGCCAAGTACTTCGCGCCGGAATTGCTCGGCGCTTTTTGCGAGCGGTATCCCGAGGTGGAGGTGAGGCTGGAGATCGCCAACCGCGACACCCTGTTCAACCGCATGCGGGCCAACCTGGATGATGTCTACATCACCTCGCTGCCGCCGGAGGACATCGAAGTCGAGGACCTGCCCTTCCAGGAGAACGCCCTGGTGGTGGTTGCCTCGATGCGTCACCCCCTGTCGGGTCGGCGGGATATCGATCTTGCCAGCCTTGCGCCGGAGCGCTTCATCCTGCGCGAGAACGGTTCAGGCACCCGCGAGATCATGGAGAACCACTTCGGGCAGCATGGCTTCGTGCCGCGCGTGCGGATGGAGATGGGCAGCAACGAGGCCATCAAACATGCTGTGGCCGGCGGCCTGGGCATTTCGGTGCTGTCGCGCTATGCGATCGACGCCAATCCCGCCCATGATCGCCTCTGCATTCTCGACGTGCAGGGCTTTCCGCTCTATGAGAAGTGGCACCTGGTCTATCCCAAGGGCAAACGGCTGTCAGCGGTGTGCCGAAGCTTCCTGGGCTTCCTGGGTAACTCGCTGGATCCTGCAGCCGCGGCGGGGGGCGAACGCAAGGCTTTGCCGAAAAAATCACAAAAATAGATTGACAATCGTTTTTTCATTCGATATTATCTATACATATTCCGAATCCTGACGGTTACGCCGGTAGGATTTCAAGGGGAGTAGCTCCGGGGTTGCGTCTTTCAGCGACAGCCCCGCGCTGGGTTCGTCATTTCGGGACCGATGGTTCCCGGACCCAGCAGCAAGAGATGTCAGGGCGTCAAGCCCCATCCCGAGCGAGCAAGACCTTGACGGCTGCGATCAGCCGGCAAGCGTTCTTGCGTTCGCGCTTGTCCATGTTCACAGCCGGTCGGTCAGTGCAACCACTGAACGCGCCCGAGACTTTTCATGGACATTTTTTCGCTTCAATTTCTTTACGCGCTGGGCACGATCATCCTGATCGACCTGGTGCTTGCCGGCGACAACGCCATCGTCATCGCGCTGGCAGCGCGAAAGCTGCCGGTGGACCAGCAGAAAAGAGCCATCCTTTGGGGCACGGCCGGCGCCATCGTCGTTCGGGCCCTGATGACGGTCGCAGTGGTCGGCCTGCTCAAGATCCCGGGCCTGCAGCTGGCGGGTGGCGCCCTGCTGCTGTGGATCGCGGTCAAGCTGCTCAAGCCCAATGACAAGAACCTGGAGGACGGCCATGGCAAGGCCGCCGACAACTTCTGGGGGGCGATGAAGACCATCGTCATCGCCGACGCGGTCATGGGACTGGACAACGTCCTGGCCGTGGCGGGCGCCTCGCATGGCAGCTTCCTGCTGGTCGTCCTCGGTCTTCTGATCAGCATCCCGATCGTGGTCTGGGGCAGCACGCTGATTCTCAAGTGGGTCGAGCGCTTCCCGATCATCGTGTATCTGGGTGCTGGCGTACTGGCCTTCACCGCAGCCAAGATGATGCTCGGCGAGCCCCTGGTCCAGCCCTGGCTGGCCGACTTCAAGGCCCTGACCTGGCCCTTGATCGGCGCGATCGTTGCCGCGACCCTGGCCGTGGGCCACTGGCTCTCGCGCAGCGCCTCTGGCGATGCCGGACAAGCAGGAGAGGCACGCGCCCAAGGGTCGCAGGACCTGCCAGCCCTCGACCCGAGCGGTGTCGCTCCGATCGCTGCCCGCAGCCACATGCCCACCGCACTGCTCAGTTCGCCCGACGAGATCGTCGCGGTCTCGGCGGCAAGCAGTGCAGCGGCAGCAGCCTCGCTCAGCGCAATGATGTCCTCGATGTCCGGCCAACAACCGGTGCTCGATGTCAGCCCCGTCCTCTCAAACCCTTCAGTTTCAACCCCCTTGGTCAAGGAGACCTCCGTCATGGAACACTCAATCGACAGTCAAGCCCGTCCTGCCGTTCTCATCCCGGTTGATGACACGCCCCAATCGCTGGCGGCGGTACGCAGCCTGATCACCAGCGGGGCTGGACGCAACACCCAGGTCCATCTGCTGCACGTGACACCGCGTCTGTCCAGGCACATCACGCGCTTTCTGCCCAAGGGGGCCCGCGCCCGCTTCGTCGCGGAACGCGCCATTGCCTCGATCGAACCTGCCGCCAAGCTGCTCGAGACCGCCGGGATCCCCTTCGGTGCCGAGGTCAAGACCTCGGATTCGGTGGTAGGCACCATTCTGGCCACCGCAAAACAGCGCGACTGCAGCCGCATCCTGATCGGCAGCCGCCGCAGCTCGGCGCTGAGCCGGCTGCTGAGCCACTCGGTCAGCGCCCGTCTGCTCAGCCGCTCACCGGTGCCGGTGGAGATCGTCATCGACGGGCAAGCCTCGTTTTTCTCGCGCTGGGTCCTGCCCGCTGGCGCCAGTGCGGCCCTGATCGCCCTGATCGCCGACTGATGACACCAGCGGACATCATGGCTCGAACAGATGCAGGCCTGCCTGGCGCCGTCCTGGCGCAGATCATGAAGGTCATGACCTTCCTGATGCTGCTGACCCTGCTGCTGCGGGCCTTGCCCGCGGCGGCCAACGGGAGCCTTTCCCCGGCGGACATGGCGAGCAGCCCCGAGGCCTATGGCGTCGAGGATCTGATCGAACTGGCGCGCCGCGACGGACTCGGCCTGAAGGCCGCCCGCGCCCAGGTCGATGCGGCTTCCGCAGCGGTGATCACTGCGGTGACCCGCCCCAACCCGGAACTGGACTGGAGCGCGGGCCCCTCGCGCGCGCGTCCTGGCGGCACCGGGACCGGAGCCAGCCTGAGCCTGACGCAAAGGATCGAGAGTACCGCGCTGCGCAGCACGCGCCTCGATGTCGCACGTCTGGGGGAACAAGGTGCCCAGTTGCAGGTGCAGGTGGTCGAGAACAACCTGAGCGCCCTCATCAAGGCACGTTATTTTGAGGTCCTCAAGCGTGAAGAGGAACTGATCGCCGCACAAGAGGAATTGCAACTGACCGAGCAGATTCGGGAGCGGGTGAATGTGCGCTTCAGGAGCGGCGAGGGGGCGCGCTTCGACCTGTTGCGGGCCGAGGCCGAGGTTGCCCTGGCCGACAAGGAAGTGGCCCGGATACGGAGCCGTCTAACCGAGGCGCGCACGCTGCTGCGACAAGCGGTTGGCGCGACCCTGCCCGACAACTTCCGGCTGCGCAATACCGACTCACGCCTGCTCAGCGAGCAGGACTTTCCCGCCTTGATGGCCCGCGCCCTGGGCAATAATCCCGAGGTTCAGCGCAGCACGCTGGACATCGCCCGGGCCGACAAGCGGGTGCAATTCGAGCAGGCCTCGGTCATGCCGGGTCTTGCCCTGCGCATGAGCCACGACCGGGAAACCGATGTGAGCAGCACACGGCTCGGCGTCACGCTCTCCCTGCCTTTGCTGGACAAGCGCAGCGGCCCGATCGCAGAGGCACGTGCCCAGGCCGCACGCAGTCGCCATGAGGGTGAACTGCTGCGATTTGACATCGAACAGACGCTGAACGCAGCCTGGCAGCAGTACCAGGCCAGCCTGAGGGCCGTCGAGACCATCGAGACCGGCTTGCTGCAGCGCTCGCGCCAGGTGGTGACGATCGCGGAAGCGGCTTACCGGCTGGGCGAGCGGGGCATCCTCGAGTACCTGGACGCCCGTCGCCAGTTTCGCGCCCTGCGCGCGGACCTGATCCAGGCGCGCTTTGAATTGCAACTGGCGGTGACCGAGCTTGAACGCCTGGCCGCCGCGCCCCTGCGCAAAACACCCTGAACATCATGAAAAAACAACTCCAAGCATCCCCACGGCCCGGGGAAGGTTCGCAGAACCTTCCGGGCCCGCGAGGGATTTTCCGGACCTTCCCTGGCGTTCGGGGGCGCACCTCCACAGCAGCCGGGCATGGTTGGCCGGGCCGCGCAGGCTTGCTGCTGATCGGTCTGATGACCCTTGCCGGTTGTGAAAAATCCGGGAACGCCCCAGCCGACTCGACAGCGCCGGCCGGCAGCGCCAGCATCGCCACACAACCCGGAGATCCGCTGAGTATCTCGGTGGGGCCTGAACTGGCCGGCATGATCAAGGTGGTGGCCTTGCAACAGGCCGAAGTCAACGAGCAGTTGCGCATTGCCGGGCGGCTCGAGCTCAATGGCTACAAGACCTCGCGCATCGGCGCGCCGGTGACCGGCCGCATCACCGAGGTGCGCGCCCTGATCGGACAGGAGGTCCGCCAGGGGGACACCCTGGCAGAGATCAACAGTCAGGAACTGACGGCAGCCCAGTTGGCCTTTCTGAAGGCGCACTCGGCCGAGCAGCTGGCCCAGCGCGCGGTCGAGCGGGCCGACCTGCTGCTGGCCTCCGATGTCATCGGCTCGGCCGAGGTCCAGCGACGCCAGAATGAGCTGACCGTTGCGCGCGCGGAAAAGCGAGCCTCGGCCGACCAGTTGCGGGTGCTGGGCATATCGTCTCGCGCGGTCGAGCAACTCGAGACCACCGGACGCTTGATCGCCGCGGCGCCGATCACCGCCAGCCAAAGCGGAACCATCATCGAACGCAAGATCGCCAATGGCCAGGTGGTCCAGCCCTCGGATGCCTTGTTCGTCATCTCGGACCTGCGCTCGGTCTGGGCCACAGCCGAAGTGCCCGAGCAGGAAGCCCTGCAGGTGCGCCGAGGCCAGAAAGTGGCCCTCGAAATTCCTGCGCTGGGCAACGCGCGACTGACCGGCAACATCGTGGTCGTGGCCGACGTGGTCAACCCGGAAACCCGGACCGTCCGTATCGGCGTCGACCTGGACAACCCCGACAAGATGCTCAAGCCCCAGATGCTCATCACGATGCTCATCGATGGTCGAAGCAGTGCCCGGACCGTGGTGCCGGCCTCAGCCGTGATCCGGGACAATGACCAGGATCATCTGTTCGTCGAGACAGCCCCGTCCCGTTACACCCTGCGCCGAGTCCGCCTTGGCGTCGAAAAGGACGGTGTCCGGCCGGTGCTGGAGGCCTTGCCCGCTGGCACGCGCATTGTCAGTGAGGGCAGCTTTCACCTGAACAACGAGCGCCAGAAACGCAACATCGAGACGGGCGGCAAGGTGCCACCCGCAGACAAGGCATCCGGTGCCAAGGGGTCATCATGATCGAGGCCCTGATCCGCTGGTCGCTGACGCAAAGGATCGTCGTGGCGGTGCTCGCCGCCGCCCTGTGCATCGCCGGAGCCTTTGCCGTTCGCAAGCTGTCGGTCGATGCCTTCCCGGACGTCACCAACGTTCAGGTTCAGGTGGCCACCGAGGCCCCCGGCCGTCCTCCGACCGAGGTCGAGCGCTTCATCACCGTCCCGATCGAGATGGCGATGACCGGCCTGCCGGGCCTGACCGAGATGCGTTCGCTCAATCGCAATGGCATCTCGGTGATCACCCTGGTCTTCACCGAGAGCACCAACGTCTACTTCGCCCGGCAACTCGTGCTCGAGCGTCTGATCGAGGTCACGGGCAACATGCCCCCGGGCATCACCCCGGTGCTGGGCCCGGTCTCGACCGGGCTGGGGGAAATCTACCAATACACCCTGGAACATCCCTCCGACCGCCTGCCCGATGGACGCCTGCGCACCCTGACGCCCAACGAGCTGATGGAGCGGCGCACGGTCCAGGACTGGGTGCTGCGCCCCATGCTGCGCAGCATCCCGGGCGTGGCGGAAATCAACTCGCAGGGCGGCTTTGTCAAGCAGTATCAGGTCCTCGTCAATCCCGACCGCCTGCGCTACTTCGGCCTGGGCATCAAGGAGGTGCATGGGGCCATCGCGCGCAACAATGCCAACAGCTCGGGCGGCGTGCTGCCGCATTACGCCGAGCAGTATCTGATCCGCGGCACCGGCTTGATCAGCTCGGCCGATGACTTGAGAAACATCATGCTCAAGGAGGTCAATGCCACGCCGGTCTATCTGCGCGATGTCGCAGATGTGCAGATCGGCTCCGAGGTCCGGCAGGGCGCGATCATCAAGAATGGCGACACCGAAGCGGTGGCCGGCATCGTCCAGATGCTGCGCGGGGGCAATGCCCGTGAGGTGGTGACGCGCATCAAGGCCAAGGTCGACGAGATCAACAAGAAGAACCTGTTGCCCGGCGGACTTCAGGTGGTGGCCTTCTACGACCGCAGCGACCTGGTCAACTCGGCCCTCTCGACGGTGGCCAAGGTCCTGCTCGAGGGTGTGGTGCTGGTGATCATCATCCTGTTCGTCTTTCTCGGCGACGTGCGCTCCAGCCTGATCGTGGTGGCCACCCTGATCCTGACGCCCTTGCTCACCTTCATGGTGATGAACCGGCTGGGGCTGTCAGCCAACCTGATGTCCCTGGGCGGTTTGGCGATCGCGATCGGCCTGATGGTCGACGGTGCCGTCGTGGTGGTGGAAAACGCCTTCGCCCGGTTGGGAGCACAACAGCCGGGAGGTCCATCCCGCAACGAACTGATCCTGGCGGCGGCAAGGGAGGTCGGCAAGCCGGTGCTGTATGGCGTCGGCATCATCATCCTGGTGTTCCTGCCCCTGCTGTCGCTCACCGGCATGGAGGGCAAGATGTTCGGTCCGCTGGCCCTGACGATTGCCATCGCGCTGACGATTTCACTGCTCCTGTCCTTCACCCTCTCGCCAGTGCTGTGCGCCTTCATCCTCAAGGGTGGCGCCGAGCACGACACCTGGCTTCTGGCGCGTATCAAGCGGCCCTATCTGGCCGCGCTGGACTGGAGCCTGGGCAACGGGCGCAAGGTGGTGGCGGGCGCCGTGCTCGCCCTGCTCGCCAGCCTGGCCCTGGTGCCGATGCTGGGTACCGCCTTCATCCCGACCATGAAGGAGGGTTCGATCACGCCGGTGATCGTTCGGGTACCCAAGATCTCGCTCGAGGAATCGATCCGCATGGAGAGCACGGCGATGAAGGCGATCGCGCAGATTCCAGGCGTGCAGATGGTGGTCTCTCGGCTGGGACGGGGCGAATCTGCGACCGATCCGGGGCAACCGCACGAGTCGGATCCGATCGTGACCCTCAAGCCTCGCAAGGACTGGCCCAAGGGCTGGACGCAGGATGACTTCGAGGCGGCCATCCGCGACAAGCTCAAGGGCCTGCCCGGCGTCGAGATCTCGATCAGCCAGCCGATTGCCGCGCGCGTCGACGAGATGGTCTCGGGAGTGCGCTCGCAGGTGGCCATCAAGCTGTTCGGCGAGGATCTGGCCATCCTGCGTGACAAGGGCGATGCCATCGCCAAGGTGCTCTCCGGCATCAAGGGCGCCACCGACCTGCGTGTCGAACGCGTCTCCGGGCAGGACTACCTGGGGATCGAGATCGATCGAACCGCCATCGCGCGCCTGGGCCTGAACGTGGAGGACGTCAATGACCTGATTGAAATCGCCATCAAGGGGCGCGATGCCACCATCATCTACGAGGGCGAGCGACGCTACGCCGCCACGGTCCGCTTCCCTGCGGGCTATCGCAACAACATCGATGCTATCGCTGACATCCCGCTACGTTCTCCCTCGGGGGCTCAGGTCACGCTCAAGGACGTGGCCCGCATCAAGCTGGCCGATGGCCCGGCCCAGATCAGCCGCGAGAGTGGCAAGCGCCGCCTGGTGATCGGCGCCAATGTGCAGGGCCGCGACCTGGGCGGCTTCGTTGCCGAGGCGCAGGCCCGCATCGCGGCCGAGGTCCCCCTGCCCGCAGGCTATGAGCTGTCCTGGGGCGGGCAGTTCGAGAACATGCAGCGGGCCATGGACCGCCTGATGGTGATCGTTCCCCTCACCGTGGCCGCGATCTTCTTCCTGCTGTTCGTGCTGTTCAACTCGGCGCGGTTTGCGACCCTGATCATCACCGTGCTGCCGCTGGCCTCGATCGGGGGCATTGCCGGGTTGTGGCTGAGCGGCGAATATCTCTCGGTCCCGGCGGCGGTCGGCTTCATCAACCTGTGGGGCATTGCCGTGCTCAACGGGGTGGTGCTGGTCAGCTACATCCGCCAGCAGCGTGAAGCAGGCATGCCCTCGCTCGAGGCCATCCGCGATGGCTGCGTGCATCGCTTCCGCCCGGTGATGATGACCGCATCGGTCGCCCTGCTGGCGCTGATTCCGATGCTGTTCTCGACCGGTCCGGGATCGGAGGTCACGCGACCACTGGCCGTGGTGGTGATCGGCGGATTGCTGTCCTCGACGGCCCTGACCCTGATCCTGCTGCCGGTGCTTTATCGATGGTTCGAGCCTCGGCAGGCAGGGACTTGCTGACCGGCGGATGTCCAGCCGCTCCGGGAGAGGGACGATGCGGGGCGGCGGCCATGCTTGCAGCGTCGTTCAGAAGGCCACCACCGCGCCATTGGAGCGCGGATCAAAGCCCCCCTCGAGCACGCCATTGGCATGGCGCACGAGCATGCCGGCATGCCCGACGGCATCGTCCCAGGGGCCCAGCATTTCGACCTCATGGCCCATGGACTGCAAGGTCTGCACGGTGGCCGCGGGAAAGCGTGCTTCCAGCTTGAGTGTGTCGGAAGCATTGCCCCAGGTGCGGCCCAGCAGCCAGCGTGGCCGCTCGATGGCCTGCTGCGGATCATCGCCGAACAAGGTGTTGCGGGTGTAGATGGTGGCCTGGGTCTGCGGCTGGCCATCACCGCCCATGGTGCCGTAGACCATGCTGCGGCCATCATCACACTGCGCCATCGCCGGATTGAGCGTGTGGAAGGGCTTCTTGCCGGGCTCAAGGGTGTTCACATGGCCGGCATCGAGCGAGAAACTGCATCCGCGGTTCTGCCAGTTGACGCCACTGCCAGGCAGCACGACCCCGGAGCCGTACTCGTGATAGATGCTCTGGATGAAGGATACCGCCAGCCCATTGCGATCGATCACACCCATCCAGATCGTGTCGCCCGGATCGCTGCGCCGGCCCCAGGGCGCTGCCCGGTCCGCTTGGAAGCGGGCGGCCAGTGCATCGATATGGGCCGGATCGAGCAGGTCGGCGGCCGTCACCTTCATGAAGGCCGGATCCGTGAGGTGGGCATCGCGCACCGCGAAGGCAAGCTTGGTGGCCTCGACCTGGGCATGTACGAAGGCCGGCCCCTCGGGATCCTGTCCACTGGCCTTGATGCGGTCCATGATCGCCAGGATCAGCAGCGAGACCAGCCCCTGCGTCGGCGGGATCATGTTGTGCAGGCGGGCACCGGTGCAGCGCAGGCTGAGCGGATCGACCAGGCGGGCCTGATGGGCCTGCAGGTCGGACAGTCGCAGGGGACTGCCCACGGCTTCCAGTTCAGCGGCCATCTGACGCGCCAGCGCCCCGCGATAGAAGCTGTCGGTGCCGCGGCGCGCGATCTGGCTGAGGGTGTCGGCCAGGCGTGGCTGACGCAGCCACTGCCCTGCCTGCGGCACCTGGCCAGCGCTCAGGAAGGTGTCGGCAAAGCCGGGACGGTCCTTCAGGTCGGCCAGCTTGGTCTGCGTCAGCTGCGACTGCCCGCGCGTGACCGGCATGCCGTGCCGGGCCAGTTCGATGGCATCGTCGAGCAGGCGTGTCAGGGGCAATCGTCCCCCCAGGGCCTGCTGCGACAGGCGCTGGGCAGCACCCCAGCCCGACACCGTACCGGCCACCGTCAGTGCAGCCAGGCCCCCGCGGGCGGGCAGCGCGCCGCTCACCCCTTGTTGCGCGTACCAATCACGGGTGGCCAGGGCGGCACTGGCGCCACAGGCCTCGATGCCACCGGCGCGGTTGTCCGGCCCGTTGATGACCCAGAAGCCATCGCCGCCGATCGAGTTCATGTGGGGATACACCACCGCGATGGTGGCGGCCGCCGCGATCATCGCTTCAAGGGCGTTGCCCCCTTCGCGAAGCACCGCGATCGCCGACTCGGCGGCCAGGGCATGGGGTGCCACCGCGATGCCGCGGCGACCGTAGACCGGCTGGGTCATGGGAATCTCCTGAAGGACAGGCCCGGATTATCCCTGAACCAGACGCAACACCAGTCCGGCCAGGGCACAGGCCAGAATCACCTGGATCACGCTGCGCTTGAAGCGAAAAAGGGCGATGGCCGCCGCCAGCGCGATGAGCACCGCGATCGCATCGAATCGTCCCTGGAAGCCATCGGGCCACAGCACGTGGTAGAGAAAGAACAGGGCCAGGTTCAGGATCACGCCGACCACCGCGGCCGTGATCGCGGTCAGGGGGGCGGTCAGGCGCACCTCGTCATGGGTGGTCTCGACCAGCGGGCCACCGGCCATGATGAACAGGAAGGAGGGCAGGAAGGTGAACCAGGTGACCAGACAGGCCGCCACTGCTCCCGCCGCGAAGGCCTGGCCCGACATCAGGGCCTTCAGTTCGGTACTTTGCCAGCCGCCCACGAAGCCGACGAAGGCCACCACCATGATGAGAGGGCCCGGTGTAGTCTCGCCCAGTGCCAGGCCATCGATCATCTGGCGACCGCTGAGCCAGCCGAAATGGCCGACCGCTCCCTGGTAGACATAGGGCAACACCGCATAGGCGCCGCCGAAGGTGAGCAGGGCCGCCTTGGTGAAAAACCAGCCCATCTGCGTCAGGGTATGGTCCCAGCCCAGCCGCAGCACCAGCAAGGCCATCGGCAAACCCCACAGCAGCAGGCCTGCCAGCACCACCTTGAGCAGACCCGCATGGGTGTAACGGGCATGCGGCGGGGTCGGGGTATGGTCATCGATCAGGGCGGGGCCATAGTGCTTGACGGCCCCGCCATGGCCTGCACCGGCGCGAAAACGCTCGGGCTTGAATCTTCCCCCGAGATAGCCGATCAGGCCGGCGGCCAGCACGATCAGCGGAAAGGGAACCTGCAGGGCAAAAATCGCGACGAAGGAGGCACCCGCAATCGACCAGAGCCAGGCGTTCCTGAGCGCCCGGGAACCGATGCGATGGGCCGCCTGCAAGACGATGGCAGCGACCGCCGGCTTGATGCCGTAGAACAGCCCGGCGATCAGCGGCATGTCGCCAAAGGCGATGTAGATCCAGGACAGGATGATCAGGATCAGCAGCGAGGGCAGCACGAACAGGGCGCCGGCAATCACGCCGCCCCAGCGTCGGTGCATCAACCAGCCGATGTAGGTCGCCAACTGCTGGGCCTCGGGCCCTGGCAGGACCATGCAGTAATTCAGGGCATGCAGGAAACGCTTTTCGGAGATCCAGCGGCGACGCTCGACCAGGTCCTGATGCATGATCGCAATCTGACCAGCCGGGCCGCCAAAGCTGATGAAGCCCAGCTTGAGCCAGTACCAGAAGGCCTGCCGGAGACTGACGGCTGCCGGTGGGGCGGCTGGGGAAGGCGCGGGGCTGGCGGGATCGTTCATCACGGCAGTGTAGTCCTGATGCGCGCGGCGGGCCCTGCGGCCATCCGTTGCCGGATCATTCACCGCGCATCATGCCTGCGCTCCACCAGCCTCGGGATCAGAAGCCGCCGAGATAGGCGGCGATGTCGGCCGCCTGGGCGGCCTGGATGCTGCCCGACAGATAGCCCATGCCGCCCTTGTTCTCCTTGATGACCTTGAGAATCAGGGCGCCATCCTTGCGTCCCTTCAGGATGTTCAGTTGTCCCAAGGCTGGATTGGCGCCATGACAACTGGCGCAGGCGGAGGCATACAGGGCCGTTCCCCTGGACACCGGGGTCTCGGCGCCAATGGCCAGGGTTGAAAGGACCATGCCCCCGAGCAGACCCAGGCATATCGTCTTCAGGCCTTGCCGGCGCTCGGGAATGTGCAGGTGCTGATGATTCACGGGCAGTCTCCTTGCAGTGACATTCATCCACCATTGTGGCCTTGCCATCGTCAGCGTCAAGGACTGTGAAGGCAGCGGCCCGGGACCCCGGACAGCCGCCTTCGGATACATTCTCCCCTTTGACCCGTGCATGACATGAACGACGCTCCCGGCCGATCCTGCCCCTTGCGCTACCGCTACGGACCTGCAGCCATCGCCGCAGCACCGCTGCGCCAGGCCCAGACCCTGTATGTGATCGGTGGCCTGTATGGCAACCGCTTTGCGCTGGACGCCATCGAGGCCCTGGCCGCGTGCGAGGCTTCGCCGGCCACCCTGTGCTTCAACGGTGATTTCAACTGGTTCGATGTCGAGGATCAGGACTTTGCCGACCTCAACCGGCGCGTGCTGGCGCATGATGCGCTGCTCGGCAATGTCGAGGCCGAACTGGATGGCCAAGCGGGTGAGGCCGGATGCGGCTGTGCCTACCCCGATCATGTGCCGGATGAGGTGGTCACCCGCTCGAACCGGATCCATGCCCGCCTCAAGCAGACAGCCGCTGCCCATCCGGCCCTGCGGGCACGCATCGCGGCGCTGCCCATGGTGGCCCGCTATCAGGTAGGTGACCTGGCGATCGGGGTCGTGCACGGCGATGCTCACTCCCTGTCGGGCTGGGACTTCGATGTGCAGGCCCTGCAGGAGCCTTCCCGGCAGTCCTTGCTGGCGGACCTGTTCGATCAGGCGGGCGTGTCGGTCTTTGCCTGCACCCATACCTGCCTGCCGGCCCTGCAACAGGTTCCGGCGGGCCAGACGCCCCGCTGCATCATCAACAATGGCTCGGCAGGCATGCCCAATTTCCGGGGCAGCACCCAGGGCCTGATCACGCGCATCGCCACCACGCCGCCGCCCCGGCCCGCCCGGTACGGCATGCGGATCGGTCAGGTGCATATCGACGCGATGGCGGTGGACTTCGATGCCCAGGCCTGGCAGCAGCATTTCCTGCGCGCCTGGCCGCCGGGCTCGGATGCCTATGAGTCGTATTTCGAACGCATCTGCCAGGGACCGGACTTCCTGCCCGATCAGGCCTTGTCGCGCTCCGGCCAGCCGTCCGGCAACCAGACCAGGTCGGCGGGTTCGTCGATGTCGTGCAACAGCCTGTGACGTCCCACTGACCAGCCCAGTTCGGCCATGCGGGCCTCGGTCTGCGCGAATACCCAGGGCGTACTCCAGGCCACCTGCTCGAAGACCCGCGAGTTCCAGACCGACAGGCCGATGGCCGGATAGCCACCATCGGCAGCAGGGGCGATCACTGCATCATGGCTGGCCAGTGCGGCCGCCATCGCCTGAAGATCGGCTGCGCCGCACTCCGGACAATCAGTGCCGATCAACAGGGGTTTGAAGGCCTCTGCCAGCGCGCGCTGGCAGGCGCGGCCCATGCGCTCACCCAGATCCCCTTCGCCCTGGGCCTGTACCTCGACGCGGGCCGGCAGTGCGGCCTGCTCATCCAGCCAGCGCCGGGCCCGTGCACAGGCATCGTCCGGCGCCAGGCACAGTTCGATCTGCGCGCAGCCCGCCGCGGCCGCCTGCTGCAGGCTGTGCAGCAGCAGGCGCTGCGCCAGTTGCGCCGCACCCTGCTCGCCCAGCACCGGTACCAGCCGGGTCTTGACCTTGCCGGGCTCAGGCCACTTGGCAAACACGATCAGGCGCACCCTGCCCTCAGGCGCGAGGCCTGGCTGCGCAGCCCCTGAGTGCCGCCCGGGCATCAGCGGTAGGCCCGCGCCAGTCGCTCGGGACTGACGCCAAGCCAATAGGCCAGCCGCAGCCGCCACATCAGCAGGATGGTTCGCCACAGGCCGCGATGATCCCAGCGCCGTCCCGAGGTGCGCACCCGCGCGCGCAGGCACGAGGGGGCCGACAGGCGCTTGAGCCGGCGCGAGGCCTCGATGTCTTCCATCAGGGGCTGATCCGGAAACCCGCCAATGGCCCGGAAGGCGCTGGCTCGCATGAAGATGGCCTGGTCGCCAGTGGCAATGCCGCTCAGCCGCGAACGCAGGTTCATCATGAAGGCGACCATGGCCAGGCCACGGGATCGGCCCTCGATATCGACATCGAATCGTCCCCAGTGTACGGCCGGGTCCTGCATGGCCGCGCCGATCAGGCTCAGGGCCTGCGCAGGCAGCACGGTGTCGGCATGCAGGAACAGCAGGACCTCTGCGCTGGCGGCGCGGGCGCCGGCATTCATCTGGCGGGCCCGGCCGCGGTCGGCCAACATGACCTCGAAACCGGCCGCCTGTGCGCGTTCGGCACTGCCATCCTCACTGCCGCCATCGACCAGCAGCACCTGGGCACCCGCCTGCTGCAGCTTCTGCCACTCATCGCGCTGGCGGGCCAGACCCGCCGCCTCGTTGAGCATCGGGATGATGACCGACAGCTTCACGGACGCTTCAGCTGAGGGCACCACCGCAGCTGGAGCCGGCACCGGCGGTACAGCCATAGCAATGATCGGCAACGCGGATCTCCTGCTGATCCGGATCGACGGCGAGCAGGTCTTCAAGATGGGCGCGGGCGCGACCCGTTTGCAGCGGTGCCAGCGGCAAGCCCAGCTGCTGATTGAAGTCGCAGTCGTACAGATAGCCCTGCCAGTCGACACTGACCAGGCTGCGGCACATCAGTTGCGGCAGGGTGGCCGGGTTGAAATGGGTCTTGAGCAGGTTCATGTAGGTCTGGAACTGGCCCTTGGATACCAGGGTCGAACCGAAGCGCTGGATCGGCATGTTGGCCAGCGCGAACAGCTGATTGAAGACGATGCCAAAGTGCTGACCCAGCTCGCGCTTGTAGTCGGCCTGCAGCTGCTGCTGATCGGGCGGCAGCGAGGGGCCCTGCGGGTTGTAGACCAGATCGAGCATCAGGCCCGTGCCTTCGTGTCCATAACCCAGCGCGTTGAGTCGCTTGAGGCCGGCGATGCTCTTGTCGAACACGCCCTCGCCCCGCTGACGGTCGACGTTCTCCAGGGAGTAGCAGGGCAGCGAGGCCACCACCTCGACCTGGTGGCGGGCGAGAAACTCGGCCGTGTCCTCCTGGCCCGGCTCGAACAGGATCGTCAGGTTGCAGCGGTCGATGACCTTCACACCCATCGCACGCACCGTGCTCACCAAGTGCCGGAAACCTGCATGCAGCTCGGGCGCCCCGCCCGTGATGTCGAGCACCTGTATACCGCGCGCCTGGATCACCTGGGGAATCAGGGCCAGCGTCTGGTCCGACATCATCTCCTTGCGGTTCGGTCCGGCATTGACATGGCAATGCAGGCAGGACTGGTTGCACTGGTAGCCGATGTTGATCTGCAAGGTCGACAGAGCCCTGCGCTGCAAGGCAGGAAAATCGGTGACTTGCAGCAGGGGAAGGGTGGCGTGCACGAAGAATCTCGCAGGCAGGGTGGAACACAAAAAGGCGCAGTGCGGCGGGCATGTCCGGGGTTCGGGCCCTCGGGCCCTCGGGCCCTTCTCAGGCCTGGGGCTGGCAAGCCCCCGCACCTGCGGATCATTGTAGTCGAGCCCCCGCGCCTGCGCCTTACGCGCGACCAGCCTTGCGCCGGCACAGCGGTTAGAATCCGTGCAAAGGGCAGCGCGGCCCCGCCCGCCCGATGAATCCCAGCGGATGACCCGACCATGAAAATCCTCGTCCTTCACGGCCTGAACCTGAACATGTTCGGCAAGCGCGACCCGGCCCAGTACGGCACCGCCACATTGGCCCAGATCGATGACCAGGTGCAGGCCCTGGGTCGCGAACTGGGGGCCACGGTCGAGTGCATGCAGACCAATTTCGAAGGCGCCATGGTCGAGCGCATCCACCTGGCCCATTCCGACGGCACCGCGGCGGTGGTGATCAATGCCGGCGCATGGACCCACTACAGCTACGGCATCCGCGATGCCCTGGCGATCCTCAAGTGCCCGATCGTCGAGGTCCACATGTCCAACGTGCATGCCCGCGAGGCCTTCCGGCACGTCTCGGTCCTGTCCGACATCGTGCGCGGCCAGATCTGCGGCTTCGGCGTCGAGAGCTACCTGCTCGGCCTGCGGGCCGCCGTGTCGGCGGCCTCGGCCGGCAAGGCCTGATCCGGCCGGCGTCCCGCGCCCGCCACTATCAGGCTCCGGGCGATCAGGGGCGCTGCCCCGAGCGCAAGACCCGGCGGGCAATCGTGGCCCGGTGCAGCTCAGAGGCGCCGTCATAGATCCGGAACGGACGCAACTCGCGCAGGATGCGCGACACCGGAGCGTCCTCGGACATGCCCAGGGCGCCCATCATCTGGGCCGCCCGGTCAGCAATGCGATACAGGGCTTCCGACACAAAGACCTTGGTCATCGCCGATTCGTGCTTGACCGATTCGCCCAGGTCCATCTTGGCCGCCACATGCCAGACCATCAGGCGGCAGGCATGCATCTCGATGTGCGAGTCGGCCACCATGGCCTGGATCTGCTGCAACTCGGACAGCGGATTGCCAAAGGAGCTGCGCCGGTTGACGTAGTCCTGGGCGATCTGGAGCGCACGGCCGGTGCGGCCGATAAAGCGCATGCAGTGCGAGATGCGGGCCGGCTCCAGGCGCATCTGGGCATAGGCAAAGCCCTTGCCGACCTCGCCCAGGACCGCATCATCGGCCACTTCGCAGGACTCGAACACCAGTTCGCCGTGACCGCCGCCGCCGAAGCCATCCATGCTGCGCACATCGCGCTTGAAACGGTAGCCCGGGTTGTCGGCATCAACCAGAAAGAGCGTGGCGCCTTCCTCGGTTTGCGCCAGGACAATGGCAAAGGCAGCACCGACTGCGCCGCTGGCAAACCACTTGTGGCCATCGATGACCCAGCCACCGCTGCGGCGGCGGGCGAAGGTCCTGAGCATGGACGGATCGGAACCGGCCCCCGGATGCGGTTCGGTCATTGCAAAGCAGGAGCGCACCTGTCCGGCCATGAGCGGCTCGAGGTAGCGGGCCTTTTGCGCCGGGGTGCCCAGATCGATCAGGTTGATCATGTTGGGCTGGTCGGGCGGCGCGCAGTTCATGCCAATCGGGGCCAGCGCGCTGCGCCCGGCCTCCTCGAGGATGACGGCGCGCTCCTTCCAGTTCAGGCCGAGTCCGCCATGGGAGACGGGCAGCTGCGGCAGATAGATGCCGGCCTCACGGGCCTTGGCACGAAGGACGACGGCCCGCTCGTCATGGGCCTGCACGTCGTAGCCCAGGTCGGGCGTCTCGAGCGGGATCGCCACCTCGTCGACGTAGCGTTCGACCTTCAGGCGCAAGGCTTCGAGTTCGGGGGAATGACCGAGGATGGGGGCAAGGCTCATGGAACTTTCCAGCAGGGGGCAGGCGGACCGGATGGGCTGCTCAACCCCCCGCATTGACTATGATGGCAGCCTGTTCATTCTGTCACGGCCGCAGGCCCCGAGCCCATGTCCAGTCCACCGTCCGCCCTGCCCGCCCGCATCGACAGCCTGGGTGACCTTCAGGCCCTGGCCAATGCCGGTACGCGTCACGTCCTGCCCTTCAACAAGGGGCAGATGGTCTGGCACAGCTGGGGCCAGGGCCGACCGCTGCTGCTGCTTCACGGTGGTTCGGGCAGTTGGAACCACTGGTGCCGAAATATCGCGGGCCTGGTGGCGGCGGGGCGCCAATTGTGGATCCCCGACCTGCCGGGCTTCGGTGACTCGACGGCACCGGAAAAGGGCCAGGATGCGGACGCATTGCCCGAGCCGCTCATGGCAGCCCTCGATCAGTTGATCGGTGCGTCTGCCGGTTTCGACATTGCCGGCTTTTCATTTGGCAGCATGGTGGGCACCTTTATCGCCGAACAATGGCCGGCACGTGTCGGGCGTCTGGTGATACTGGGTGCACCGGCCATGGGGGTGCCGGGAGGACGCCAGTTCGCGCTGCGCAGCTGGCTCGGCACACCCCCTGGTCCGGAACGGGATCGCATCCATCGCCACAACCTGGGCGTGCTGATGCTCGCCGACCCCACCGCCATCGATGAACTGGCCGTGCGCATCCATGATGGCAACCTGACCCGCGACCGTCTCAAGAGGAGGCGCCTGTCCAGTACCGACATCATGATCCGCAAGCTGGCCACGCTCGCAACCCCGGTGCATGCCATCTGGGGCGAGCATGACATCCTGTATCGCAACCGCCTGGACGGCCTGCGCACGGCGCTGCAGGTGGCCCGCAATCTGCAAAGCCTGGACTTTCTGCCGCAGGCCGGTCATTGGCTGCAATACGAGCGGCCCGAGGCGCTGAACGCCCTGCTGCTGCAGCGCCTCGGTCAGACCTGAGCCAGTTGCCCGTCGATCAGTTCGATGACGCGGTCGCAACGATCGGCGATGCGCGGGTCATGCGTGACGATCAGGAAGGCGGTGCCCGCCTCGCGGTTGAAGCGGCGCATCATCTCGAAGATCGCGCTCGAGCTGGCGGTGTCGAGGTTGCCGGTGGGTTCATCGGCCAGTACCAGGGGCGGGTTGAGCATCAGGGCCCGCGCAATCGCCACACGCTGCTGCATGCCGCCTGACAAGGCCGAGGATTTCTTGTCCATCGCCTTCTCGAGCCCCACCTCACGCAGCAGGTGGGCCGCGCGTTCCCGGCCTGCGGCATCGACGCGACCGGAGCGGATCAAGGCTGGCATGCTGACATTCTCGAGCGCGGTGAAGGCGGGCAACAGGTGATGGAACTGAAAGATGAAGCCCAGGCGATCGAGCCGCTCGCGCGTCAGCACGGCATCGTCGAGCGCCGAGACCTCCCGGCCAGCCAACTGATAGCTGCCGGCACTGGCCGGCTCGAGCAGGCCGATGATGTTGAGCAGGGTGCTCTTGCCCGAGCCGGAGGGACCGATCAAGGCGGCAAACTCCCCCGCTGCCAGGCTCAGGTCGATGCCGTGCAGGACCTCGGTCTCGATCGGCGTGCCGGCGTTGTAGGTCTTGCGAACGCCCTGCAGGCGGACCAGCGCCTGTCCTTCGGGCAAGGCAGCCACACGCGTCTCGCTCATAGCCTGATCGCCTGTGCCGGGTCAAGGCGCGCCGCACGCCGGGCTGGTGCGATCGCCGCAAGGATGCCGCAACCGGTGGCCAGCAGGCCCACCGACACGAAGACGTTCATGTCGAGCACGATCGGAAACAAGGCCTTGCCATCGGCGCCCTTGACCAGGGCCATGAACAGTTCGATCATCAGCCAGGCCAGGCCGGCGCCGAGCAGTGAACCCAAGGCCCCGACGATGGCGCCCTGGATCAGGAACACCTGGGTCATGTTGCCGCGCGTGGCTCCCATGGCGCGAAGAATGCCGATCTCCTTGCGCTTTTGCACCACCGACACCGCCAGCACACTGGCAATGCCGAGAACCACCACGAGCAGCACGGTCAGCCGGATCAGGCGGGTCGACATGCCCTGGGCATCGAGGGCCGAGAGCAACTGCGCATTGCTCTGCATCCAGCTCTCGATGTCGTAGGGCAGCCGCGCCGTCAGGGCCCGGGCCACCTGGTCGGCCTTGAAGACATCCTTGACCGTGATGTCCAGATTGGTGACGCCACCGGTGATGCCAAGCAGGCTCTGGGCACTGCGCAGCGGCACATAGACGTTGCGGCGATTGACATCGCGCACCCCGGCATCGTAGATCGCCACCGCGCGGACCGCATCGCTGTTGCCGCGGCCCGGGCTGATGATGAGCCGGTCACCCAATTGCACCCCCAGGTCCTCGGCCAGTTCCTTGCCGATGATGGCCTCGCCGGCGGCCAATTGGAAGCGCCCGGCAATGATCTTCTCGCTCAACAGTGCGATCCGGTCGTAGCGCTCCAGTTCGATCCCCACCAGGGCAATGGCACGGCTGCCCTCGCCGCGCTGGGCCAGCGCCGCACCATTGGCCATCGGTGACACCGCCGCCACGCCGGGCACCTTCTCGAGCGTGTCCATCAGGCTGGCCCAATTCTCGATCGAGCGGGTACGCTGGGCACGCGGCTGCTCGGTGGTCATGGCGGCGGCCCCCTCGATCGGCAGGCGGGCGGCGAGCGGCACGTCCTTGACCGGCCGGACCGTGATGTGGGGCTGGACGCCGAGCGTGCGCTGGATGGTGTTGGCCTGCAGGCCGGTGACCAGGGCCGTGATGTAGGCCACCACCGACACGCCAAAGGCCACGCCCACGATCACCAGCAAGGTCTGGAAACGCCCCTCACTGAGGAAGCGGACGGCGATGCGCCAGGAAAAGCCCATCGGCCTGCCCTCAGGGCGCCGGCTGGGCGCGGGCCCGGCTGCCAGGCTCGGCCTGCAGGGGCGCACTGAGCACCTCGTCGCCCGCCTTCAGCCCGGAGAGGACCTCGACCCGTTCCAGGGTCCGCAATCCCAGCCGCACCGGTACCTCCACGACCCGGCCCTCGATGACGCGGCGGACCTTGCCCTCCTGTCCCGGACCGATCACCGATGCCGCTGGCAGAACCAGGGCCTTGTCCTTTTCTCCGACCTGGACCTGCAGCGACAAGGTCATGTCCTCACGCAGGAAATCCGGGGGCCGGGCCACCTGGAACTTGACCTCGACCGTGCCGCGCGCGGCATCGATGCCCGGTGCGATCGAGAACAGGCGCGCCTCGAAGGGCTTGCCCGGGAAGGCATCGACCACCACCTTGGCCTGCTGGCCGCGTGCCAGCTGGTTGAGGAATTTTTCGTCGGCCAGACCGATCAGCTGGGCAGGACCGTCGGCCGCGAACTGGAACAACACCTTGCCGGGCTGGACGATCTGGCCCGGGTCGACACTGCGCAACACCACGCGCCCGGCTGCAGGCGCCAGGATGCGGGTCTGGGCCAGCCGGGTCTGGGCCAGGGCCACCGCCGTCTCAGCCTCGCGTACCCGCAACTGCGCCTGAAGGGCCTCGTTGCCGCGGCTGCTGTTGGCCTTCTGGGCGACCCTGGCGGCCTCGAGCTGGGCACGAGCCACCTGTACGGCGCGCTCGGTCTCGTCGATGCGGGCCTGGGCGACGAAGCCCTTGCCGAACAGTTCGCGGTTGCGGCGGTGCTCGGCTTCGGCGGCCTCGAGGTTGGCCGTCGCCTGGGCCAGAGCCGCCTGGCTGGTGGGCAGGGCCAGTTCCTGTTGCCCTTCGAGCCGCGCCCGCGCCGAGGCCAGTGCCGCCTGGGCCTGATTCAGTTGCGCGCGCAACTCTTCCCCGTCGAGCAGGGCCAGCACCTGACCGGCCACGACCCGGTCGGATTCGCGCACCCGCACCTCGAGTACGCGTCCGGTGACCGTTGCTCCCAACTCGACCCGCACCACCGAGGCCACGCGCCCGGAAAACACCAGCACCTGGGACAGCGCCGATTCAGTGACAGGAACGACCGCGCGGGCAGGGGGACGTGCCCACCAGACACTCAAGGCCGCCACCAGCAGCGCGGCAGGCAGCGCCCACCACAGGAATTTGTGCTTCATCGGGGCATTGTATCGGTCCGCAGGCCATCGGTCCCCGCTGCATCAGCCGCCCGATGCAGCGCCGACCCGGGATCCCGCAACCGGGCAACCGGCCCGAAGGCGAGCAGCACCAGGGCCACACCGCTGGCCAGCATCGGCAGCACCATCGGCCAGGCCCCATGGGGGTGACCCGGGCGGATGAAGGCCGCGGCCAATTGCCCCACGACAAAGGCCGACAGCATCATCAGGAACCCGGACCAGGCCGAACCCTTTCCCGCAGCCTGGGGCAAGTGGCTGATCACCCCGGCCTGGCCACAGGCCTGGTGCGAGGCGTGGGCCCAGGCGTACATGAAATGGCCGGCCAGCAGCCACCACAGCGGATCCGGCCGGATCAACACCCCGGCGGCCTGGGTGAGCCCCCCGGCCAGGCTGATCAGGGCCGCCTGCCGCACCAGGCGGGCGGGCCCCAGATCGCGAAGACGGCGCTGGCACCAGCGTCCGCCCAGGATGTAGACCAGCGATCCGGCCGCCGGGATCCAGCCATAAGCGGCCGTCGACAGGCCCAGGTGATCGATGTAGACCAGGGGCGAGAGCAGCAGAAAGCAGAACAGGCCGATCCAGGTGGCGCTGACCACACCGGTCCAGGCCCGGAAGTGGGCATCCCTGAACACCAGGGCCAGAGACTGTGCGGCCTTGTCCCGGTCGGCACGCCCGGTCGGCACCGCTCCTGCTGCAGTCGCTGCTCCCCGCGGCGCCAGGCTTTCCCCGAAGTAACGGTGGGCCGCCAGCGCGAGCCCACCGGCATAGAGCATGGTCAGGCCCAGGGACCAGCGCCAGCCCAGGTGCTGCGTCACCCAGGCGCCCAGCACTGGCGAGAACAGGGCCACCGCGCCCAGCCCGGTCAGGGCCCGGGACATGATCACCGGCCCTTCGGCAGGCGTGAAGCGGTCGCGAACCGCAGCGCGGCAGGACACCAGGATCGGGGCCAATGCAAAGCCCTGCAGCGCGCGCGCCAGATTCAGTTGCCAGGCACTGGCCGCCAATGTGCAGCCCAGGCCGCCCAGGCATAGCAGCCACAGGCCTGCGAGAAGACAGGGCCGTCGCCCGTGGCGGTCCGCCAGGGGCCCGCTGACCAGTTGTCCCAGGCCAAAGCACAGCACCAGCAGGGTCATGCTCAGGCCGATCACTCCGGGCTGGCCGGGTGCCAGTTCGCGGGTGACTGCCGGCAGTGCCGGCATGTACAGGTCGGTTGCGATCGGCTGGGTGGCCAGACCCAGCGCGATCAGCACCAGAAAGGAGGCAGGGGGAGCAGATGGCGGGGACGAGCCGGGTGCGGCCCCGTTGGCGGAAGGAGACAAGGAATTTCCGGCGCGGTGCAAAGTCCGCCAGCATAATCGATGCGGGCGGCCACAAGCCTGACGCGGCATCGGGCCAAGGCGCCCGGCCCCGCCCGGGCTTGATAAACTGCCCGCTTCAAACCACCCGCCATTGCCCATCCATCGTGACTGCACTGCTCGGTTTCGTCATCGCCTACCTGATCGGCACCCTGCTCATCGGCGTGTATGCCGGCACCCGGGTCAACAACACCCGCGACTTTGCCCTGGCCGGCCGCAGCCTGCCCCTGGCCATGGTCATCACCACCACCTTCGCGACCTGGTTCGGTGCCGAAACCGTGCTGGGCATCAGTGCGAAGTTTGTGCAGGGCGGCCTGAACAGCGTGGTCGAGGATCCCTTCGGCGCCTCGACCTGCCTGATCTTCGTAGGCCTGTTCTTCGCGGGCAAGCTCTACAAGATGAACCTGCTGACCATCGGCGACTTCTACCGCCAGCGCTACGGCAAGAGTGTCGAGGTACTGTGCTCGATCGCGATCATCCTGTCGTACCTGGGCTGGGTGGCCGCGCAGATCACGGCGCTGGGGCTGGTCTTCAACATCGTCAGCAATGGCGCCATCAGCCCCGAGATGGGCATGACGATCGGCACCTTGTCGATCCTGATGTACGTCACCTTCGGCGGCATGATGGCGGTGGCCTGGACCGACTTCATCCAGATGATCACCCTGGTGGTCGGCCTGTCGGTGATCGCCTGGATCGCCAGCGGCAATGCCGGCGGCTTTGCCAAGGTGATGGCCCATGCCCAGGACAAGGACTTGTTCCGCCTGCTGCCCGAGCCCCAGGCCAAGGATGTGCTCTTCTTTGTCGCGGCCGCCATCACCATGATGCTCGGCTCGATCCCGCAGCAGGACGTCTTCCAGCGTGTGATGTCGGCCAAGAACGTGCAGACGGCCCAGCGCGGGGCCGTCATCGGGGGCTTGTGCTACCTCGCCTTCGCCTTCGTGCCGATGTTCACCGTCGTCTGCGCAGTCCTGATCATGCCCGAGGAAGCCAAGGCCCTGCTCGCCTCCGACCCGCAAAAGGTGCTGCCCACACTGATCATCAAGACCATGCCCTTTGCAGCCCAGGTGATCTTCTTCGGTGCCCTGCTGTCGGCCATCCAGTCCTGCGCCTCGGCCACGCTGCTGGCCCCCTCGACCAGCTTCGTCGAGAACATCTACAAGAACCTGCGCGGCAAGATGAGTGACAAGGTCGAGCTCAATGCCTTTCGGATTGCCCTGTTCGTGTTCACCTGCTCGGTGCTCGTCTATGCCATCGTGATGCGCGGCACGCCCATTTACGAGATGGTCTCCAGCGCCTACCAGGTGACCCTGGTGTCGGCCTTCGTGCCGCTGACCTGCGGGCTGTACTGGAAGCGTGCCACCCGGCAGGGTGCCCTGGCCTCGATCGCCTGCGGCATCGGTACCTGGCTGCTGTGCCTGCTGACCCCGATCGGACAGGAGGTGCCGGCACCGCTGGCCGGCGTGCTGATGGCCGGAGTCGGCATGCTGGTGGGGTCACTGCTGTCGCGGCCGCATCATCATGGGCATCACCACGCCGCTGGCCACCATCAGGCCAAGGAGCACGGCCACAGCGCAGGCTGAGAGGGCCGACGTGATTCCCGGACCCCTGCCCTCAAAGGGTCAGGTCCCAATACTGTCCGACCATGTCATGGCCGAAAGAGTGATGGGGCTCTTCCCCGATCAGCTTGAAGCCGGCCGCCACATAGATGCGGCGCGCCGAGACCAGCACATCGTTGGTCCAAAGGGTCAGTCTGCGGTAGCCCCTGGCGCGGGCCCACTGGATGCATTCATCGGTCAGGCGGGCGCCGATCCCGAGGCCGCGCGCCTTGGGCTCGACATAGAGCATGCGCAACTGCGCCACACGGGGCGACTTGCGCACGAGAAAAACCGAGCCGACGATCTCGCCATCGATCTCGGCGATCCAGGCGCGTTCCCACTCGGGCTTGAAGCGCTGGATGAAGCGCGCGGCAATCTCGGCCACCAGGGCCTCGAAGCGGCCATCCCAGCCGTACTCCTGGGCATACAGCATGCCCTGGCGGCGGATGACCCAGCCGATGTCGCCGATGCGGTGCTCACGCAACACATACCCACGCGCAGCAGTTTCCCGGCCGGGAGAGGCCTCGGCCCTTGCCCGCGCCGGGCGCGCCCGGGATCTGCGAATGGTCGTGGCCATGCAGATCAGGAAGGAATGCGCACCATCAGCTCGGAGTAGCCGCGCACGAACACCGAACGCACCCGCACCGGAGCCGACAGCACCTCGATGCGCGCAAAGCGCTTGAGGATTTCCTCCCAGAGGATCTTCAGCTGCATCTCGGCCAGACGATTGCCCACGCAGCGATGGATGCCAAAGCCAAAGGACAGGTGCTGACGCGGCCTGGCCCGGTCGATGATGAAACGGTCGGGATCCTCGATCGCCTGGCCGTCCCGGTTGCCCGACAGATACCACATGGCGACCTTGTCGCCCTCGCGGATCGTCTGGCCGGCCAGCTCGAAGTCGGCCACAGCGGTGCGGCGCATGTGCGCCAGCGGCGTTTGCCAGCGGATGATCTCGGGCACCAGGCTGTCGACCAGCGCCGGGTTGGCACGCAGCTTGGCCCATTCGCCCGGGTTGCGGTCCATCGCGATCAAGCCACCGGTCATGGAATTGCGGGTGGTGTCATTGCCACCAACGATCAGCAGGCCGAGATTGCCCTGATAAGTTTCAGGACTCATGTTGCGGGTGGCAGCGCCATGGGCCAGCATCGAGACCAGGTCGGTGCGCGGCGGCGCATTGACCCGCTCGTTCCACAGGCGCATGAAATAGTCGAGCATGTTGCCCAGCTCCTTCAGGCGATCCTCGTCGCTCAGGGCATTGGGGTCGACTGCCTTGGTCGAGGTAATGACATCGGACCAGTAGGTCAGCAGATGCCGGTCCTCGAGCGGGAAGTCAAAAAGCGTGGCCAGCATCAGCGTGGTCAACTCGATCGAGACCTTGTCGACCCAATTGAAAGGCTGGTCGCGCGGCAGCTCATCGAGCACCTTGCAGGTACGCTCGCGGATCAGCAACTCCATGTTCTTCAGGTTCATGGGCGCCACGATATGGCTGACCGCCAGACGCTGCTGGTCATGCACCGGTGGATCCATCGAGATGAAGCTGGGCCGGCGCTGGTCCATCGGCCGGTCGAACAGGTTGATGCCGCCCTTGGCCCAGTCGGAGGAGAAGACCGCATGATTGGTGTCCACCGACATGATGTCCTGGTAGCGGGTCACCGACCAGTAGGGCCCGAAGACCGGGCTTTCGGCGCGGTGCACCGGTGCATCACGGCGCAGCCGCTCGAAGTAATGGCCCACCGTGTCGTCGACGAAGTAGTCGGCATTGGCCGGATCGATCTGCGACAGCGGCAGGCTCATCGCACGCTCGCGCGCAGCGGCCTGCACGGCGGTATTCTCGGTGACACTGGACATGTTCGTCTCCTGAAGTCGTGGGCCTGAAGACCCTGTCCGACCGAGTGTAATGCGGGCCCCGGCAGGAGGGCGCCTGCGGGTTCACTGCGGGTTCACTGTCGCTTCACTGCGGGTTCACTTCGACCTCATCGGGCATACCTCTCCAGCCCTTTCCGGACGCAGCGCAACCCTCGGCATAAGGGCCCGGCCTTGGCTTACACTTGCGCCACCTGCCACACGATTCGCACCATGATTTCGTCCCTCCTGGCCATCAGCCTCGGCGCCGCACTCGGCGCGGTGATGCGCTGGCTGCTCGGTCTGGGGCTCAATGCCTTGTTCCCGCTGATTCCGCTCGGCACCCTGAGCGCCAACCTGATCGGCGGCTACCTGATCGGTCTGGCCCTGGCAGTGTTCAGTGCACAGCCGCAGTTGCCGCCCGAGGTGCGCCTGTTCATCATCACCGGCTTTCTGGGCGGACTGACCACCTTCTCGACCTTCTCTGCCGAGGTGACCAGCCTGTTGCAGCAGGGCCGTCTGATGTGGGCCTTCGGCGCGATCGCGGTGCATGTGCTGGGCTCGCTGGCCATGACGCTGCTCGGACTGGCAAGCGGTCAGGCCCTCAAGTAGCTCGGCGTGCCCCGGTCGGCTCAGCGTGGCGAGGCCTGGGGAAGGTCCGCAAAACCTCTCGCGCCCGCCAGGTTTTGCGGACCTTCACACCTAGTCTGGCTGGATGCGGGCGCGGCGCACCGGCTCGGCCCAGCGCCTGACCTCGGCAGCAATCAGGCGCGCGAACGCCTCGGCGGTGGTCGCCATCGGCTCGGCGCCCTCGGAAGCCAGTCGTGTCCTGACCTCGGGGCTGGCCAGGGCCTTGTTGATCGACTGGTTGAGTTGACGCACGATGCCCGCAGGTGTGCCTGCCGGCGCCACCACGCCGTACCACTGGTCGGCCTCGAAGCCCGCCGTGCCCGGAACGCCGCTCTCCGCGATGGAGGGCACCTCGGGCAGCAGCGCGATGCGCGAGGGGCTCGACACCGCCAGCGCCCGAAGGCGTCCCGAACGCAGGTGGGGCAACAGGGCCGGTACCCCGGTGAACACCGCCTGCAGCACGCCTGCCACCAGGTCGGTCACCGCCGGGACGGTGCCCCGATAGGGAATGTGCACCATCGGAAAACGGGCCTGCAGCTTGAGATACTCCATTGCCAGGTGGGCGGCGCTGCCGTTGCCCCCGGAGCCATAATTCAGCGCCCCGGGCTTGCTGCGCGCCAGCGCCACCAGGGCCTTCAGGTCACGCACCGGCAGGTCGGCCGGTACCGCCAGCACATTGGGCACGCGGGCCACCCAGGCCACGGCGGCAAAGCTCCTGACCGGGTCATAGCCCAGTTGCGGATAGATCGCCGGATTGACGGCCAGCGTCCCGATATGACCCATCAGCAAGGTCAGGCCGTCAGGCGGGGCCCGCGCCACGCGCTCGGCACCGATCGAGCCACCGGCGCCAGGTACATTGTCGATCACCACCGGCTGGCCCAGGTCCCTGGCCATTTCACCGGCAATGGCGCGGGCCAGGATGTCGGTCGAGCCGCCCGGCGTGAAGGGAACGACCAGGCGCAGGGGACGGGGCGCCAGTTCCTGCGCCTGCAGACGGGTCAGCCAGAGGCCCGCAGCAGCAGCAGCGATGACCTGCCGGCGGGTACGTGAGGCGGCATGGCCGGTCGATGGCACCGGCCTGGCGGAATCGCTCCGGCCAGGGATGCGGATGGGGACAGGATCAGCCACTGCGCCCTCCGGCCTTCGTCCCGGCCGCAGGCCTTGCACCGCCATTGAGCCGCACCAGGGTCTCGCGGACCAGAGAGGCGGCCAGTTGCTGGGTGGCGCTTTGCGGACGGTGCACGCTGTGCGCCAGCATCACCGGAATGCGCAGGGCCGGCCGGTTGATCGGCCGCAACACATAGGCACTTGGGCGGGCCGACTTGTCGACCGCATCGCGCGACAGGATCGCGCAGCCGGCACCGTCGGCCACGAGATCGAGAATGGCACCCACCCCATCGATCTCGAGGACCACCTGCGGCTTTTTTCCCAGCCGGGCCAGCTCGGACTCGATCAGCATGCGGATGGCGTTGGGCCGGCGCGGCATCACCAGCGGATGCTCGGCGATCTCGCCCAGCGGCACCAGGGGCGCACTGCGACGCACGCGCGGGCCTGCGCACGGCTCGACCAGAAACAAGGCCTGCTCGACCAGGGGCGTCAGGGCGATGTCGGGCGAAAAGCCCGGGTTGTAGAGCACCGCCAGATCCAGGCGCCCCTGCAGGAGATCTTCGCGCATGCCCACCGACAGGTCTTCGCTGATCGACAGCGAGGCAGCTGGCATGCGCTCGCGAAAGGCATGCACTAGAGGGACAGTCAGGGAGCGTGCCACGCTCGGTGGCAGGCCCAGGGCCACGCGGCCCGCCAGGGCTCCTTGTGCCTGTCCCATCGCCTCGCGGGCCCGCTCGACCTGGTGCAGGATCCCGCGGGCATGCTGCAGCAGCAGTTGCCCCGCCTCGGTGACGACGGCCCCGCGGCCATTGCGTTTGAGCAGATGCTGGTGCAACTCGACCTCGAGTTGACGCACCTGCCGCGACAGCGCCGGCTGGGCGATGCGCAACTCGATCGCGGCACGCGTGAAGCTGCCCAATTCGGCCACCCGAACAAAAGACTCGAGCTGTTTCAGATCCATGAGAAAAGACCGGCGCACTGACAGGACCAACAATGACTGAGCATAACCGATGGACCGCCATGCGGTTCAGGCATGGCCCATCCTCCGGTAAACTCGACCCATCCCCTCCTGTCTGACGCTCCTGTGACCACCCCCGCTCAAGCCCTGCCAGGCCCCTCGGCCCGGCGTCTGATTCCGCTCGTGGTCGCGGCCCCGCTGTTTCTCCAGAACCTCACCGCCTCGGTGCTGGCCACTGCCCTGCCCTCGATTGCACAGGCCCTGCAGTCCGATGTGCTTCACCTGAACCTGGCCATCACCCTGTATCTGCTGAGCGTGGCCGTTGCTCTGCCGCTGGCCGCATGGATGGCCGAACGCGTCGGTGCAAGGCGACTGTTCTGCACCGCGCTGGTCATCTTTGCGATGGGCTCGGTACTGGCAGCGCTGAGCCAGACGCTGTGGCATCTGGCAGCCTCGCGCGTGTTGCAGGGCATTGGCGGCGCGATGATGCTGCCGGTCGGCCGCCTCATCCTCCTGCGCAGCATCCCGCCCGAGGAAATCGTCAAGGCCACCATCTGGTACACCGTGCCACCCGTGGTCGGATCCACCCTGGGTCCGCTGATCGGGGGCGCCATCGTCACCTGGCTGAGCTGGCAGTGGTTGTTCCTGATCAATGTTCCGATCGCGCTGCTTGCCTGCGTCATGGCGCTCAGGCTCCTCGAGAAAGACGCACCCGGCCATCGGCAACCGCTGGATCTGGGCAGCTATGGCCTGATGGCCCTGGCCTTGCTGGCGATGATGTCGGGCCTGTCCGGCAGCGGCAAGGGCCTGCTGGCGCCGGCGGTGGCCGTCACCCTGGTGGTGGCCGGTGTCGGGCTGAGCCTGCTGTACCTGCGCCATGCACGCAGGGTTGCCCATCCGGTGATGGACTTCAGCCTGCTGCGCTTTGGCACCTTCAAGGCCTCGATCCTGGGCGGCTTTGGCGTGCGCGTTGGTCAGGGGGCGGCGCCGTTCATGCTGCCGCTGCTATTCCAGCTTGGCTTTGGCCTGAGTCCGGTGAGCGCCGGCAGCCTGATCTTCATCTGGGCCCTGGGGTCCTTGCTGACGCGCCCGGTACTGAACGGGGCGATCGCACGCTATGGGTTTCGGACCATGCTGATTGGCACCACTGCGGTCACCAGCCTGGTGTACCTGGCCTTTGCGCTGCTGCGACCTGGCATCCCGTATGGGCTGCTGGTGCCCTTGCTGCTGCTCAGCGGCGCTTCGCGCGGCATGCTCATGGTCAGCATGAACACCATGGGCTATGCCGACATTCCCAAGCCCCGCATGAGCTATGCCACCGCGCTCTCGACGATGAGCCAGCAGGTGTCCAATGCACTGGGCGTGGCCCTGGCGGTGCTGCTGCTCAACATGGCGATGCAATGGCGTGGCGCCACGCAGCTGTCGGCGGCCGACTTTTGGCCCGGCTTTCTGGCACTGGCCCTGATCAATACCCTGGCCCTGGTCTATTTCATCCCGTTGCCAGCCAATGCCGCCGATGACCTGCGTCCGGGCGAGGACGCCCGGCCACCTTGAAAGCCTTTCGCCCGCCCCTACCTTCAGCCCCATGAGTGACACGCCTTTCGGTCCTGCTCCCGCCGCTTCGACCCCGGCTCCGACCGAGCACCCGCCGAGCAACGGCCGGCAAGCCGGGAGTCGGGCGCTGCATCGCCATCGATCCCTGCCGGTCCTGGCCGTGGCCCTGGGCCTGGGCCTTGCGAGCCTTTTGCCCAGGCTCATGCCATTGACTGCTGCCCAGCCCGCCAAGGCGCCGGCCACCAGTGCCGGCGGCGCGGCCGCTGCCGCTCCCCGGGCCGTCACCCCGCGCGGGCCCTTGCAGCCAGAGGAACAGCGGGTGGTCAACCTGTTCGAGCAGGCCGCACCCTCGGTGGCCTACATCACCACCGAGGTGGTGCAGATGGATTCGTGGCGACGCGCCGAGGTATCGCAAGGGGCGGGCAGCGGCTTTGTCTGGGACAGCCAGGGCCATGTCATCACCAACAACCATGTGATCGAGAATGCCCGCCGTGTCTTCGTGCAACTCGATGCCGGCCAGCCGATCGAGGGCAGGGTGATCGGTGCGGCGCCCGAGTACGACCTGGCGGTGATCCAGCTTTCGCGGGTCCCCGCCAACATCCGGCCGATTCCGCTGGGTGACAGCCACAGCCTGCGCATTGGCCAGACCGTCTACGCGATCGGCAATCCCTTCGGGCTTCAGCGCACCCTGACCACCGGCATCGTGTCGGCCCTGGACCGTGAGCTGCCCACCACCGACTACCGCGAGGTCGCCGGCGTGATCCAGACCGATGCCGCCATCAATCCTGGCAACTCCGGGGGCCCCTTGCTCGACTCGGCCGGTCGACTGATCGGCGTGAACTCGGCGATCCGCTCGGCCAGTGGCAGTTCAGCCGGCATCGGCTTTTCGATACCGGCCGACCTGGTCAACCGCATCGTGCCGGCACTGATCGCTCGCGGCCGAGCCCCCTTGCCCGGCATCGGCATCAATCCGGTGCGGCCTGAACTGGTTGCGCGCGCAGGCATTTCCGGCGTCGTGCTCGCCCAGGTCGATGCCAAGGGCCCGGCGGGCCAGGCCGGATTGATTCCCTACAATCCCAAGACCGGCAGCCTGGGCGATGTGATCGTCGCGCTCAATGGCAAACCGGTCGACAGCCTGACCAGCTTCGTGGGAGCGCTCGACAAGGCCGGGATCGACAGCACGGTCGAGCTGACGGTTCTGCGCGATGGCAAGCAGGAGCGCAAGGTACGGGTCAAGGTCATCGACGTGCGGCGCTGAACAAGCGGTGCCCTGGCGAGCCCGGGCAGGCGATGCGAGAAGGCTAGCGCAGCATCGGCGCCAGCGCCTTCAGGCCCCGGATCAGCATCTCGACCGAGACCGCCACCAGGATCAGCCCCATCAGGCGCTCGACCGCCACCACGAGGCGATCGCCCAGGCGGCGCTGGATGCTCTCGGCCAGCACCAGGACCAGGGCGCACAGCAGCATCGTCAGGCTCAGCGCGGCGATCCATTCCAGGCGCCGCTCGGGCGCCTGGCTGACCAGCAGCATCACGGTGGCCATCGCGGAGGGACCGGCCACCGCCGGAATCGCCAGCGGCACGATCAGGGGCTCGCCCTGAGGCTCGTCGAGCGGCACTGCGGGCGCGGGCGGCGGAAAGATCATGCGCAGCGCGATCAGGAACAGCACCACCGCACCGGCCAGTTGCAGGGACAGATCGCTCAGGTTCATGACCCGCAGGAAGGTCTCGCCGGCCAGCATGAAGAACAGCAGCACCGCAAAGGCGATCGCCACCTCGCGGATGATCACGATGCGCCGGCGTGCCGGCGACACGCCACGCAAGGCGTTGACGAAGATCGGGATGTTGCCGAAGGGGTCGGTGATCAGCAACAGCAGGATCGTGGCCGAGGTGAAGGTATAGCCCATGGCAGCCAGTGTACCCGTCCACCGCCCGCCGGCCCGCTCCCCTGCCCTTCCGGGATTGCGCTAGAATTCCTGTCCACCGGGGACGTAGCTCAGCTGGGAGAGCGTCGCGTTCGCAATGCGAAGGTCGGGAGTTCGATCCTCCTCGTCTCCACCAAGAAACACAGGCCCACTCCCGACCGACAGGGTGAGCCCGGACACGAGACAGCGCCTGCGCGCTGTCAAGTGCCTGGCGAACGGGCCGCCTCATGTGCCCACCCTTATTGGCGCATGCACCTTGCGCAGGCAGGCGATCAGGCTGAGCGCCGTGATGCGTCCTGTCTTCGGATTCTCGGAAGGCAGATTCGCGATCGTCATGCTGAACGAGGCGCTGTCGGCATCAACCTCGATCGTGTGGGTGTTGCGCACCACGGTCGGGTCCGCCCAGACCTCGACCTGTGTGCGGTCGGCACCAATCCCCGCCAGAGAAAGCGCCACCCCGACATTGACATTGGCCGGAAAACCGCGCACGGCACCGCGTGCACTGCCGCGATACAGGCACAGCGGCGCCTTCAGGTCGGTCAGGTCGATGCCCTGTTCGGCGAGCAAGGGGGCCCCGAGCAAACCGGCCACCGGCTTGCGCGTGATCAAGGTGACGGAGTGGATCTCGCCCTCGCGCGCAGCGCTTACCGCATCCAGGCCGATCAGTGCACCGGTGGGCACGATGATCTGAGCCCCATGCGCACGGGCCAGCTCGACCATCTCAGGTGCATCGAGCAAGGCGCCGGCACTGAGCACCACCAGACGCCGGCCGCGACGCAAGGCCGGCTCGCCGATCGCGCGCAGCAGCCTCGATGGTGCACATTCGACCACCCAGTCGCAGCGTTCAGCCAGCGCTTCGAAATCGAGGCAATCGACCGGTGCAGACAAATGCTGTTGCATCCATTGGCGAGCCTTGGCGGGATCCTGGACAGCCACGGCCCCCAGATGCAGACCGGGCAGGCCGCCACCGTCGAGCGCGCGGGCCAGCGACTTGCCGATGGTGCCCAGGCCTGCGATACCGACGCTCTGGGAGTGGAGAGGCGCAAGGTTCATGAAGGGGGTCCTGAAGGGCGATTACTCGGGCTTGAGGCCGGTATCTTTCACGAACCGGGCCCAGCGCTCGATTTCGGAAGCAATGAAGCGCCGCCCCTCATCCCTGGACATCACCATCGGCAAGGAGCCGATGCGCTGACGCGTGGCCACCGATTCGGGGGAGGCCGATGCACGATTGACCGCCGCATGCAGTTTCTGCAGCACGGCCTCGGGGGTCCCGGCCGGCGCAAACACCGCGCTCCATGAAGTGATTTCGAGATCGGTCATGCCCAGTTCAACGAAGGTGGGCACCTGGGGCCAGTAAGACAGGCGACGCCCGGCCGCCGTTGCCAGCACGCGCAGGCGCTTTTGCTCGACATAGGGCGCGGCACTGGCACCATCCGAGAAGACCGCCTGGATCTGGCCTCCCATCAGATCATTCAAGGCCGGCGGATTGCCTTTGTAGGGCACATTCAGCAAGTCGATGCTGGCCCGGCGCTTGACCACCTCGCAGGCCAATTGCGACACCGTCGTGCCACTGCCGCAAACGAGTCGGCCGGGCTGCTTCCTGGCATCGGCGACCAGGTCGGCCAGCGTTTTCCAGGGTGCATCGGCTGCCACAAACAGGGACAGCGGCACCATACCCACACCCGCAACGATCTCGAACGAAGAGGCTTCATAGCCGAGCTTGCCCGGATAGAAGGCATAGTTGGCCGCGTGCGTGGTGGCGGCACCGACGATCAGGGTGTAGCCATCGGGACGCGCCCGCGCCACTACTTGCGAACCCAGGGCCCCATTGGCCCCCGGCCGGTTGTCGACCACCACCGCCTGACCAAGTTGTTCGGTCATGTTCTTGGCCAACAGGCGCGCGCCGATGTCGGTCCCGCTGCCAACCGGAAAGGGCACGACCAGGGTGATGCTGCGGCTGGGGAACTGTTCGCTGCCCTGGGCCTGGGCGAACCTGAAGCCACCAGGCATCAAGGTCACCAACAGCAGCAAAAGGCCGGTCAGACCCCTTCCAGAGAGGGGGCGTTCAACGTTCATGAAAAGCTCCTTGGCGATCCCGGTGCAGCCAATGGCAGGGCGTGGTGTCACTCGTCATGCCGGTCGCGTCCCAGGTGGTTGAAGAATTCATCCAGGCTGCGGTTGAAGTCCGACGCCCTCTCGAAATAAGGGGAGTGACCGGCCTGCGCAATGGGAACGAGCCGCGCGCCGCTCACCCCGGCGGCCAGCGCGCGCAGGGCCGGCGGGGGAATCACGAGATCCTCCTGGGGCGAGACCAGCAGCAACGGCACCTGTGTGGCGGCGAGGTCCGAAACGGGCCGTACCCGCATGGCCTGGAGGCGGCCGCGCAGGACTTCCTTGTCCAGGCCACGGGACAGTTCATCTATCTGTTGGTAAAGAAGGTGCAAGGCGGGCTGCTCCTTGGCCATCCGTGGACCGGCGGCAGGATGCACACCGTCGTTGCGACAGCGGGCAACCGTGGTCGGGGCATCGCGCTTCCAGGCCTCCAGCGCCGCCTGATCGACGCCGGCCGAGCGCATCGGGTCGATCGAACCTGTGGTGGCCGACAGGACCAAGCTGCTGACGCGCCCGGGATGGCGCAGGCAGTACTCGACCATCGTCCAGCCGCCCATCGACTGGCCGACCAGATGGACCTTTCCGAGTTGCAGGTGATCGATCAGGGCCGACAGGTCATCGGCATACAGGAGGGGATCGGGCTGTCCGCCATCGACGGAAGACGGAGCGAATCCGCGATGGGCAAATGTGACGCAGGTGTATCGGCTTGCAAAGTGGGCCACCTGCTGCCACCAGGACATGTGGTTGCCGCCCAGGCCGTGCGCAAACACGATCACCGGCCCCTGCCCGCTGACCTCGTAATGGATTTGAGCCCCGCTGACGGTCAATCGTCCCGTCCGGCGCGGGCTGCCATCGGCCACTCCAGGCCCTGGGGAAAAAGCCTCATCGATTGCCATGACCCGCCTCCATTGCAAAGGGCAAGAAATATGCCTTTGGGCCTCGAACTATAGGTCATGCCCGGCCACTGGTATAGTTCATTGGATGCCAACGGTACGTCATTCAATGCCACAGGACGAGCTCGTCTTCGAGATCGTCTGGGCACCCGGCAGCCTGGGCAGCGGCGCGTACGCAGTGGTCGATGCATTGCGTCTGATCAATCGCCTGGCCGCCCTGAAAGGTGCCCGTCCAACGACGCCGCTGCGCTGGCGCTGGATCGGATGCGATGGCCGGCCGGTCGCCATGCCGGCACTGGCACAGATCCCGGCCAGTGAGGGCGCACTGATCAGCGCAGGCCGGATGCCGGCCCGTTACCGCTCGGTCGCCGATGTGCTCGTCGTACCCGGCTGGATGGCCGGCGACGGACCGGAGGTGGACCGCTGGATCTCCCGTTGCGGCCCCCTGATCCCGCGCCTGCAGGAAACACTGGCCCAGGGCGGTGCCCTGCTCGGGGTGTTCACCGGCGTATCGCTGCTGGCTGCAGCCGGTTGCCTGCGGCAACGCCGCTTTGCCGCGCCATGGCCCTACTTTGTGTCACTGATGCGTCATGCCAGCGCCTCCCACAGCGACGAGAGCGCCACCATCGACTGGTCGGATGCCCATGACTGGATCAGCGACGATTGTGTGTGGACCTGCGCCTCGCCGGTCGCCACCACCCAGGCGGTGCTCGACCTGATCGGCTGCACCCCGTTTGCCGAACTGGCTGCCTCGGCGCAGGATGTGCTCCTGCCAGCACCGCTGCGCCAGGGCGTGGCGGTGGCCCATGCGCGTTCCGCAGGGTCCAGCCTGGAGCGCAACCGGGTGCCCGATGGCATCGTCGAGCGAGCACGCCAGTGGCTGCTGCAGCATCTCGAAGACAGCTTTGACCTGCCGGCGCTGGCTCGCGCTGCGGCCACCAGTCCGCGCACGCTGGCGCGTCATTTCGCCGCGACGCATGGGGTCAGTCCGTACCAGTATCTCGAGCGCCTGCGGGTCGAGCGAGCCTGCCTGCTTCTGCAGACCACCTATGTCCCGGTCGAGGAGATCGGTCGGGCCAGCGGCCTGCCCAGCCCGAGCACCTTCCGTCGCGTCTTTCTCAAACACACCGGCCACCTGCCCGGCGCCTACCGGCGCAACTATCGCCTGCGGACCCAGCGCCCGCGCTGGCGCGGCACACAGGCTGGGCCACCATCCCACCATCCACCCCGCGCACCTGTCCGCGGCACACCCCAGGCATTGCCATGACCCTGATCCTCAAGACGCCGATAACCAGCCCTGCCGCCTGGAAGGGCTGCGACATCGCTGCCGACCCTGCCTGGCTTCATGTCCTGTCGCCAGCCGCTGTCGGCGAGATCGATGCGGCCCTTGCCCGGGTGCGGCACCTGGGCAAGCGCTTCCCGAATTTCGGCAAGGACGACTTTCCCTTGCCCGGCCTGGCGCATGACCTGCAGGAACATGCCAAGGCCCTCGAGGACGGACGCGGCTTCATGCTGCTGCGAGGCCTTCCGGTCGAACGCTACAGCGAATCGGACATCGAGATCCTCTACTACGGGCTGGGCCTTCACCTGGGCATTCCCGTATGCCAGAACCCACGCGGCGACCTGCTCGGCGCGGTACAGAACGTTGGCGACCTGAACGACAGGAATACCCGTGTCTACGAGACCAACCTGTACCTTCCCTATCACTCCGATCCCTCGGATGTGGTGGGCTTGCTGTGCCTGCGCAAGGCCCGCGAAGGGGGCCTGAGCAGCCTGGTGAGCGTGGCCGCGATCTACAACGAGATCCTGGCCCATCACCCGGAATTTCTCGGCCTTTTCTACCGGCCCCTGTACTTCGCCCACCTGTGCGAACCCCAGCCCAGCCTGTCACCGATTTTCAGCTTTCATCAGGGCAAGCTCAGTTGCCGCTACCTGCGCCAGTACATCGAGTTGGGCCACGACATCCGCGCCCTGCCGCTTTCGCGGGTGGAGATCGAGGCCCTGGACCTGTTTGATTCCCTCATGCACCGACCCGACCTGCGGCTGGACATGATGCTCGAGCCGGGCGACCTGCAATTGGCCAACAACTATGCGGTGCTTCACTCGCGCACTGCCTTCCAGGACCACGAGGAACCCGCCCTGCGACGCAAGATGCTCAGGTTGTGGCTGAAAATGCCCAATGCACGGTCGCTGGCCCCGGAGTTTCCGGGTCGCAACGGCTTCCCGGCTCCGCTGGCGGCAGCGGGCTGAGGCGCTGGTCTGTGGGCCGGATCCGCCAGTCCTGAATGGCGGGCGCTTCCCGCTGGCCAACGTCCAGGAGGCCTTCGGCTTGTGCACGAAACGTCAGCCATGAAGAGTGGGGCTTGCCACCTACAATGACCTCAGGCCCTGGGCATCCCGTCCCCGGCCGCTCAGGCCCGGCCCGTCGGGCGCTCGAAGGAGGCTCGATGTCCGCACCCCGTTTTCAGGCGCCCATCGCGCGGCGCCTGGTCCTGCCAGTCCTGGGCCTGTCCCTGGTGGCCGCCTGTACCACCCCGCGCCAACCCGCCGATCCTTCGCTGGCCTGTGCAGCGCTGGCAGGCCAGCAGCTGGGACAACAGCAGGCCACCATCCGCCAGGCCCGCGCCATTCCCGATGCACCCGGCATCCCTGGCCATTGCGCGGTCGATGTCGCCCTCAATGATTCAGGCCTGCGTATCGAGGCTCGTCTGCCCCTGGCCGGCTGGAATGGCAAGCTGGTGGCCTTGGGCGGCGGTGGTTTCAAGGGCGAGGCCTTCCCGCCCAACCGTCCGTTTTTCAGCCCCTCGATCATCAACGAGCGATACGCCACCTTTGCCACCAATGGCGGGTACGACTATCCGGGCCGTGATGCCGGCTACTTCAGGGCCGAGTTTGCCTACGATCCGGTCAAGCTGGCCGACTACACCCATCTGTCCATCCATCGTTCCCTGCCCTTCGGCAAGGAGTTGGTCAGCCGCTTCTACGGCCGTCCCGCTGCTCGCCAATATTTCGAGGGCTGTTCCGCCGGAGGACACGAGGGGATGATGCTGTCGCAGCGCTTTCCCGGCGATTTCGACGGCATCGTGGCGCGTGCGCCGGCCGGCAATTTCATGGGCCTGTTCCTGCAGTTCAATCAGCATGCCAGAACACTGCAGATGCCTGGCGCAGGCCTGAGCCCAGGCAAGCGATCGGCCCTGGCCAAAGCGGTGCTGCAGCGCTGCGATGCCATGGACGGCCTGGCCGATGGCATTGTCTCCAAGCCTGCCGCCTGTGACTTCGACCCCGCCTCGATGCGGTGCCCGGGAGGTGCGGACAGCGGCGAGCAATGTCTTTCCGACGCCCAGATCCAGACGGTACGCAAGGCCACCCAGGGGTTTCGCACGGCCGATGGCGCCTGGTCGCATCCCGGCGTGAACTGGGGAGGCGAGGACAACGCGGGCAAAGGCTGGGGAGAATATCTGTGGCCCATCGCGCCTGCACCCTTCGATGGACGACCGCTCGCACATCTGTTCTCGGATGGCTTCATACGGTCCTTCATCACCCGCGACCCGGCCTATGACCCGATGCGCTTCAATCCGGACGAATGGCGCGCCGCCCTGCACTTGATGGGCAGCACCTTCAATGCTTTCAATCCCGACCTGAGCGGCCTGCGTGCTCGGGGCGGGCGCCTGATCCTATGGAACGGGCAGATGGACACCGCGGTCAGCGCCAAGGACACGGCGCGCTATTACGACGCGGTGGTACAGAAGATGGGACAGCCTGCGGCAGACGAGACCGTCGAGTTGTTCCTGGCACCTGGCGTCGGTCACTGCTTTGGCGGGCCGGGCCCGGATCGGGTGGACCTGATGAAAGCACTGGTGACCTGGACGGAGCAGGGCACAGCCCCCTCGCGGCAAGGCATCGTGCACGCGCAGATCGACAACAACGGCCAGACCCTGGCGACCCGCCCGATGTGCAAGCATCCGGCCTACGCGCGCTACTCAGGCGGTGATCCGAAGCAGGCCTCCAGCTTCGTGTGCAGTACACAGTAGAAGGAATCGCCGTCTGAATCTGTTCGCGGGGTGGCGGGCACGCGGAATCGCGCCCGCAGCGCCCGCGCTTCATGATTACACTGAAGGTCAATGCCCTGCGGAGTTCGCCATGCCCCGACGCTTTGTTGACCTTTCGATCTATCTGGAAAACGACGTGATGTCCGATCCACCGGCGTTCGCGCCCAAGATCGACTATTTCACGCACGAAAACACCTACGCGCAGATCGCCCCCTTCTTTCCCGGCCTGCGCAAGGAAGACCTGCCCGATGGCGAAGGCTGGGCAGTCGAGCGGGTGCAGTTGTCCACCCACAACGGCACCCACCTGGATGCGCCCTACCACTTCCACTCGACGATGAACAAGAAGCTGGGCCACAAGGAGCGTGCCATCGCGATCCATGAGGTGCCGCTCGAATGGTGCTTCCAGCCGGCCGTGAAGCTGGATTTCCGCCACTTCGAGGATGGCTATGTGGTCACTGCCGCTGATGTCGAGGCCGAACTCAAGCGCATTGGCCACAGCATTGCACCGCTGGAGATCGTGGTGGTCAATACCCGGGCTGGCTCGCGCTACGGCCACTCCGACTACGTCTCGGCCGGTTGCGGCATGGGCTATGAAGCCACCATGTACCTGCTGGAGCGGGGCGTGCGGCTCACCGGTACCGACGCCTGGAGCTGGGATGCGCCTTTCGTGCACACCGCCAGGAAATACGGCGAGAGCAAGGATGCCTCACTGATCTGGGAAGGACACAAGGCCGGCCGCGACATCGGCTATTGCCACATCGAAAAGCTCAACAACCTCGAAAGCCTGCCGGCGGACGGCTTCATCATCAGCTGCTTTCCGCACAAGATCCGCGGCGCCTCGGCGGGGTGGACCCGTGCCGTGGCGATCTTTGATGATGCACTGATGGGCAAGTCATGAGGCGGTGAACCCGGACCCCTGTGGCACACCTTCCATGCCGCAATCAAGCTTGACCGCCTCGGCCTGCGGACCGGCCAGATCGCGCAGCAAGGCCCGCGCCACATCGGGCCGCCTGCAATGCACCGAGAGGCCGGCCGAAAAGGTCGTGATCAACTGGATATCCGCAGGCAGGGGCCCGAGAAGATCGATGCCGGGCAAGCGTATCAGCTCGGCATACTGCTGAAATCCCAGTGCCGCATCGCCCTGGGCAACCAGCTTTCCCACCGGCACACCCGGCGGGGCCTGGACGATGCGGGGACGGATGCTGTCAAAGATGCCCCAGCGGGTAAACAGCTGCTCGAGGTAGACACCGCTCGGCCCGGTCGAATAACTCAGGCTGGGCGCTGCCAGCACGGCGGCGCGCACCTGCTCGGCGGACCCCAGCGCAGGCCGTGCGGCCCCGGCCTGCACCGCCACGGCGATGCCCGAGCGCACCAGGTCGACACGGCTGCCCTCGAGCAGATGCCCCTCGGCGATCAGCGCATCGATGGTGGCAGCGGCCAGCACCACCACCTCGAGGGGCTCGCCGCTGCGCACCCTGCGGGCGGCATCGACTCCTCCGATCGACTCGGGATGCACCGGTTGACCGGTGCTGCGCTGGTGATCGGCGCACAGGCGCTCAAGCACCTCCTGGGTGGCCTTGGAGGAGAGCACATGCAAGGGCGTGGGCCGGGCCTGGCCCTCGGGAAGCACAGGCATGAGCAGTAAAGAGAAGAGCCGGCGAGGGTCGATCATGGCAGGTTCCTTGGCTTGCATCCAGGCCTGCCAGTGTAGCGGTATTGACTCGGGCGCCAGGCCAGACACGGTGCGGTTTCACATATTGACCAGGGCGTGCTTTCGAGAAGGATTTCGCCCTGCACCGGCACCGCATGTGGTCCAATCATGGCATGGACATGTCGATGGAAGGTCTCGCGCCCCCGGCCCCGGCCGGCGGCACGCCCCGCAGCAGTGGCGATGGCCACAAGGCACAGTGGCTGCCGGTGGCCCGCGCCCTGTTCGCCCGCGCCATCGGCTTTTGCGATTGCCCGCCCGCCGTCGTCGAACAGCTGCTCGATGCCGGCAGCATCCGTCGTTTTGCCAAGGGCGAATTCGTCTCGCGCACCGGAGAGAAACTGGATCGGCTGATGCTGGTGCTGGCCGGGTCGGTCGAGGCCAGCCTGTTACGCAGGAACGGGCATCGCCATCTCATCTATTTTCTTCAGACCGGCGACTTCATCGGGATCATCAACCTGGTCGATGGCATCGCCAGCACCAATGACATGATCTCGCGCCATGGCGATACCACCTTGTTCGTTGTTCCGGGTGAGGCCGTGCGCCGGGCTCGGGCCTTCGACCCAAGCATCGGACAGGCCTTTGAGAAATTGCTGGCCTTTCGCACCCGGCTGCTGCATGAAAGGCTGGCCGCCGACCTGTCGCTGCCGCTGGAGGCGCGGCTGGCGCAACTGCTCGTGATGCTGTCGCGCCTGTATGGCCTGCCGCGACCGGAGGGCATCCTGCTCAAGGAAAAAATTTCGCAGCTGGATCTGGCCGACTGGCTCGGCGTCAGTCGCCAGCGCGTGAACAGCGCCCTCAAGACCATGAAGCAGGAAGGGCTGATCAGCCAGAGCTACTCGACCATCATGGTGCTCGACATCGAAGCGCTCAGGCAGCGCGGCAACCTCTAGCCCCAGCTTCGATCCGGCCAGGCGAGCGCGGCCACCTCGAGCAGGCGCGATGCTGGCTCAGGGCTTGGCCGCTGCAGGCATGCCCTGCCAGTCGCCGCCCAGCGCCTTGACCAGGAACACCGACACCAGCAATCGCTGGCCGAGCAGTTGCGAGACCTGGCGCTGGGCATTGAGCAGGGCTTGCTGGGCGGTGATCACCTCCAGGTAGTTGGCGACACCGCCTTCATAACGGTCATTGGCCAACTGCAGCACTTTGGCAGCGCTCTGGGCCGCCTTTTCCGCCTGGGCATGGGCGCGGTCGAGCGCGACACTGCCCAGCATGCCGTCCTCGACCTCCTGCACGGCCGTGAGCACGACGCGGCGGTAGTTCGACACCGTCGCCTCGTAGCCGGCACGGGCTGCCGCCACATTGGCATCCATGCGGCCGCCATCGAACAGGGGTTGCGCCAATGCCAGCCCGAGCGACCAGATCATGCTCGGCGTCTGCAGCACCGTGGCCAGATTCCGGCTGTCCATGCCATAGAGGGATCCGAGGTTGAAACTGGGGTAATAGGCGGTCCGGGCAATGCCCAGTTGCGCGTTGGCCGCCATCACGGCCCGCTCGGCCGAGGCTACATCGGGACGGCGCTCGAGAAGGTCGGAAGGCAGGCCGGCCGGCACCTGCGGTGCCTGGCGCGGCCGGATATCGGTCGCCAGCGTGAACGAGGATGCGGGCAGGCCCATCAGGGTGGCGATGGCGTTTTCGAATTGGCTGCGCTGGCGACGCAGGATCTCCACCTGGGTCAGGGTATTGTCGATCAAGGCCTGCTGCTGCGCCACATCGATGCCAGAGGCCACGCCCAGTTCATGACGCGCCTTGGCCAGCTCGAGCGCACGCTGCTGCAGGCGGATCGAGCGATCGAGCACATCCAGTTCGATATCGATCTGGCGCAGGTTGAAATAGTTGGCGGCCAGATCGGCCGTCAGCACGAGGCGCACATTCTCCAGGTCGGCCTGCGATTGCTCAGCCCCCACCCGCGCAGACTCCACCTGGGTGCGTACCCTGCCCCACATGTCGAGCTCGTAGTTGACGTTGAAGGTGAACTGATAGTCGCTCTGGATGGTCGTGAAGTTGGGCGCGTTGTAATTGGTCAGGGGCCGATTGGCGGCAATGCGCAGACGCGCTTCGCGGGTGGCCAGCGACACCTGGGGAAACAGCCCCGCGCGGGCAGCATCGACACCGGCACGGGCCTGGGTGACACGTGCGGCCGCAATCGCCAGGGTGGGACTGCCGGCCAGCGCCTGGGTCTGCAAGGCATCGAGCGTGGCGTCCTGGTAGCGCGACCACCAGGGCCCCCTGGGCGCCGCATCGTTGGGGGCGATGGCCCGCCACGGCGCCTCGAGCTTCCACTGGGTTGGCAACTCGACCACTGGCTTGCGATAAGGCTGGGGCACAGTGCAGGCCGCCAGCAGGATCGCCAGGCCGATGCCGGCCAGCCGCTTGATCAGGGATATCGAGCCGGCCATGTCAGGGCTTGGCCTTGGCATCAGGGGCCTTGGCATCGGCGCCCTTGGTTCCGGCGCCCTTGGCGTCGGCGGGCTTCTTGTCAGCCACCACCTTGACCTTGTCGCCCTCGTTGAGCGAATCGGCCGGGTTGAGCACGACCTGTTCCTGCCCCGCAAGGCCAGTGAGCACCTCAACGGTTTCGCCGTAGTTGCGTCCCAGCTTGACGGGCTGCAGGTGGACGCTGCCCTTGGCATCGATGACGGCCACCTTGGTGCCGTCCTTGCGGAACATCAGGGCGGCCGAGGGCACGCTGATGTTCTGGCTGGGCGTCAAGGTGAGGGCAACCTGGACAAAGGAACCGGGCAGCAGGGTCCCGTCCTTGTTCGGCAGATTGACCTCGACCTGCATGGTCCGGCTGGCGGTGTCGATGGAAGCAGCCGTGCGCACCACCTCACCCTTGAAGCTGCGCGAACCCAGTTCGCTTTGGGTGACCACCGCGCTCTGGCCAGCCTTGATGCCTGGCGCATAGGCTTGCGGCACATTCACGAAGACCCGCAATGGATCGGTCTGGGACAGCAGGAACAAGGGCTTGCCGGTACCGTCGATCAGATCGCCGATGTCGACGTTGCGGCGCGTGATCACACCCGCAAAAGGCGCCACCACCCGCTTGAAGCCAATCAACTGGCGCAGTCGTTCGACGTTGGCATCGGCGGCGGCCAGATTGGCCTGGGCCTGGGTGAAACCGCTGCGCTTTTCCTCCAGTTCCTGCTGCGAGACGGCATCGCGCTTGCGCAGGGCTTCCCAGCGATCCATGGTCGTGCGTGTCAGGTCGAGACTGGCCGCCGCCTGCTGCCGGGCAGCCAGAGCCTGGCCCAATTGCTGGTCGAGTTCCGGGGTTTCGATTTCCGCCAACAGTTCGCCCTTGGCCACGCGGCTGCCGATGTCCTTGGTCCAGCGCTTCAGGTAGCCGCCTGCACGGGCGGCCACCGGCGCCTGGACATAGCCTTGCAGGGTGCCCGGCAGCTCGACCTTCTGGCCCGCTTCGATGCGCCGCGCCGTGGCCGCCTTGACGTACTGGGCTGCTGCCTCCTCGCTCTGCGCCTTCAGTGTCTTGGCATTTTCGATGCGGCTGAAGACGGTGCGGGCTGCTCCCAAGGCCATCAGCACCAGGATCAGCAAGGTCAGGATGCGAACCCGTCGCACGACCTGCTGGCGATGGATGAGTTCATGGCTGCCATCGGCCATGACCGGATGGATGGCCAGTTCGGCATGGGTTTGTCGCGACATGCGTTCAGCCCTGTTGAGCAATCGTTGAGGAAGAAAGCGCCTTCTCGCGTGCGGCCTGACGCCGCACCAGACGCTGGTGAACCGAGGCAAACACCACCGGCACGAAAAACAGCGTGGACACGGTGGCAAACAGCAGGCCACCGATCACGGCGCGGCCCAGCGGCGCATTCTGCTCACCGCCCTCGCCGATGCCCAGTGCCATCGGAATCATGCCGATGATCATGGCCAGCGCCGTCATCAGCACCGGCCGGATCCGGGTGGTGCCGGCCTCGAGCGCGGCCGCCAGGGGTGCCGAGCCCTGCTCACGCTGCTGACGGGCAAAGGAGATCACCAGGATCGAATTGGCAGTCGCCACACCCATGGTCATGATCGCCCCCGTGAGGGCCGGCACACTGAGCGTCGTACCGGTCAGGAACAGCATCCAGGCGATCCCCGCAAGGGCCGCGGGCAGCGCCGCAATGATGATCAGGGCGTCGATCCAGGACTGGAAATTGACCACGATCAGCAGGTAGACCAGCACGATCGCCATCGCCAGACCCACTCCGAGACCGATGAAGGAATTCTGCATGGTCTCGACCTGACCCCGCATCACGATCGAATTGCCACGCGCCAGACGGGGCCGGATCTTGTCGATTTCCAGCTGCACCTGGTTGGCGACACTGGCCAGGTCAGTGCCCTGGACACTGACATAGACATCGATCGCCGGCGCGATGTTGTAACGCGAGACGATCGGCAACTGACGCGCCGGCAGGGGGTCGACGAGGTTGCCCAGCAACTGCGGCGGCGCACCAGTGGCGGTCCCGGTTCCGACCGGTATGCCCATCAGCGCATCGAGCGAATCGAGCTTGTACTGCGGGGCCTGGATGACGACGTTGTAGACCACGCCATTGTCGGGATTGAGCCAGAAGGCCGGCGAGGTCTGCGAACTGCCGGACAAGGCAATCAGCACGTTCTGTCCCACGTTGTTGGCATTAAGGCCGACCTGCTGCAGCCGCGAGCGATCCATCTGCAGCATCAGGCTGGGCCCGTCCAGCCTCTGGTGCACATGCGCATCGACCGCTCCGGGGATTTTCCGGATGGCGCGCGTGAGCTCGCCCGCCAGCAAGGCATTGCCGGCCAGGTCCGCACCCGAGAACTGCACATCGATGGCCGCCGGCAGGCCAAAGTTCAGGATCTGGGTGACGATATCGGCAGGCTGGAAGAAAAACTCGACGCCCGGAAAGCGCGCCGGCAATTCCCTTCGCAGCAAGCTCACCAGGTCGCTGGTCGGGCGGTGGCCATGCCGCAGGGACAACAACAATTCGCCGTCCAGCGTGCCGATGGTTCCGGCATTGCTGTAGGACAGGTTGATGCCGGAGTTGGGCACGCCCAGGTTGTCGAGAATGGTCTCGAGCTCGTTCTCGGGGATCAGTTAGCGGATCACCTGCTCGACGGCATCGGCCACCCGCGCCGTCTCCTCGATGCGCGTGCCGGTGGCGGTGCGCAGGTGCAGGCGGATCTGGCCGGCATCCACCGCCGGAAAGAAGTCACGCCCCAGGAAGGGAAAGAGCGCACAGGAAGCAATGCAAAAGCCCAGGAACACCAGCGCGAAACTGCGCCGGCGTGTCAGCAGCGAGGACAGATAAAGCGAGTAGGCCCGGCGCATGCGCTCGAACTGCCGGTCAAAGCCCTTGTAAACGCGTTGCAGCAGGCTTGGCTTGGCGGCCTCGTCATGGTGACCACCCATCATCAGCATCACCAGGGTGGGCACCAGGCTTCGCGACAGGAAGTAGGAGGAGAGCATCGCGAACACCACCGCCTCGGCCATCGGCACGAACAGGAAGCGCGCCACACCGGACAGGAAGAACATCGGCACGAACACGATGCAGATGCACAGCGTCGAGACGAAGGCCGGCACGCCGATCTCACCGGCGCCGACCTCGATCGCCTCGAGCAGCGGCTTGCCCAGCTGCATGTGCCGTTCGATATTTTCGATGGTGACGATGGCCTGGTCCACGAGGATGCCCACCGACAGCGCCAGGCCCCCCAGGGTCATCAGGTTCAGGGTCTCGCCCAGCGCATACAAGGCCATGATCGAGGCCAGGATCGACAGCGGAATGGTCAGCGCGATGATCAGGGTCGAGCGCCAGTTGCCCAGGAACAGCAGCACCATCAGGGCGGTCAGGCCGGCAGCGATCAGTGCCTCGAAGATCACCCCCTGCACCGCTGCCGACACGAACAGGGACTGGTCAAAGAGCATCGCGATCTTGATGTCCTGGGGCAGTGCGGCGGCCGCCTTGGGCAGCATCTCCTTCAGGTTGGCCACGATGTCGAGGGTCGAGGCCCCGCCATTCTTGAGCACCGAGAGCAGCACCCCGCGCGAGCCGTCCTGACGCACGATGTTGGTCTGCGGGTTGAAGCCATCGCGCACCTGGGCCACCTCGCGCAGATAGGTGGTGGTGCCATTGGTGGTGCGCACCGGCAGGTCGTTCAGGCCGGCGATGCGATCAGGCGAGCCGTTCATGCGCACGACATATTCGGTCTCACCCAGCTTGGCGGTACCGGAGGGCAGGATCAGGTTCTGGGCGTTGACGGCATTGACCACGTCTGCCGGCGCCAGGCCCCGCGCCTGCAGGGCCTGCGTATCGAGGTCGACGGAGATCACCTTGATCTTGCCGCCATAGGGGAAGGGAATCGCCACGCCGGGAATGGTGACCAGACGCGGCCGCAGCACGTTGACCGCATTGTCGAACAGCGTCTGCTCGGGCAGCGTCGGGCTGGACAGGGCCAGCTGGATGACCGGAATGCTAGAGGCCGAATACTTGATGACCAGCGGCGGCGTGATGCCGGGGGGCAACTGGCGCACCTGGGTCTGCACCGAAGCCACCACCTGCGAAATCGCCGTCTGGATATTGGCATTGGGCTGGAAGAACACCTTGACCACCGTGACACCCGGCAAGGAGGTCGATTCGATATGCTCGATGTCGCTGACCACGGTGGTCAGGCCGCGCTCGGTGGTGGAGGCAATGCGCTGGCCCATTTCCTGGGCCGGCAGGCCGTTGTAGTTCCAGATGATGCTGACCACCGGGATGTTGATCTCGGGGAAGATGTCCGTCGCCATGTTGCGCAGCACGAAGGGCGTCGCCAGGACAATCAGCATCGCCATCACGATGAAGGTGTAGGGGCGGCGCAGCGCCAGCGAAACCATGGACATGGGGGGTCGGCCTAGTGACTCGGAACACCAGAGGGGGATTCAATATACGTGAAGCGGCGCGGCCAGATGGCCGGCGGCAGCCCGGATCTGGAAAGGCCGGACCACGCCCGATGCGCCGCGATGGTGCGCGTCACGACTTCCGGTCCTGACCCCACACCGGCCGGCGCTTTTCCACAAAGGCGGCCAGCCCCTCGCGGGCATCCTCGCTCATCGCAATGTTGCAGAAGGTCTCCACGGCACCGCCGACGCCCCGCCGGTAGTCCAGGTCGTTGGCGCGCATGAAGGCCTCGCGGGCCAGCCGCGTGATCTGCGCCGATTTGCCGGCCAGGGTCCGGGCCAGTGCATCGGCACCCGCCTGCAGTTCGGCCGCCGGAAACACCTGGCTGACCAGGCCCAGTCGCCAGGCCTCCTGGGCCGGGAAACTGCGGCCGGTAAAGAGCAAGTCAAAGGCGCGATGGCGACCGATGATGCGCGGCAGATGGGTGAAATGGATGGCCGGGGGCACGCCCACATCGATCTCCGGATAGCCGAAGGTGGCCGTGTCGGCAGCGATGATGATGTCGCAGGAGATCGACAGCGTCATCCCGCCGCCGCGGGCGGCGCCACCGACCACCGCGATCGAGGGCTTGCCCAGGTGATACTGGGCATCGCACAGCTGCGGATAAAGCTTGTCGAGCACATGCCGCATCTGCGAGGGTGAGCCCTGGCGCAGCGCCGCCAGGTCGAGGCCGGCACAGAAGATCTTCGGATTGTCACTGCGCAGCATCACGACCCGCACCGCATCGTCCTCGCGGGCACGGGCCAGCGCCGCCAGCAAGGCATCGAGCATCGCCTCGCCCATGGCATTGACCGGCGGGCTGTCCAGCGTGATGCGGGCCACGCCGTCCAGGACTTCATAACGCAACAGGGACATGTTCTTCCTCAATTCAGGGATCGGGACCATGCGCGGGGCTTTCGATCGGTCGATTCGACAAACCCCTGCGCGGCCCCAATAATGCGCGAATTCAGTCCGGACCCCCTGCAACGGTTTCTTTTGGTCCGGCTTCAGGAGTCCCCGACATGAATGCCCGAATCCCGGCCCCGCTCCAGGCGGCGCAGGAGCACCCCGTCCCCGATCGCGCCGGCGTCAACGCCTTCGACGAGGATGCCGAACTCGATCCGCTGCTGCGCCTGTACCTGCCGGGCGAGCTTTACAGGCACCTGCTGCCGCGCTACCGGCAACTGGGCGAGTGGGTGGGCGGGCCGATGGACGAGCTGGCGCGGCTGGCGGACACCCATCCGCCGACGCTGCAGCATCGTTCCCGGCGCGGACTGGATGAACAGTCGATCCACAAGCATCCGGCCTATGTCGAACTCGAGCGGCTGGCCTTCTCGGAATTCGGCCTGGCCGCGATGTCGCACCGGGGTGGCGTGCTGGACTGGCCCACGGCACTGCCGGCAGTGGTCAAGTACACCCTGACCTATCTGTTCGTGCAGGCCGAATTCGGCCTGTGCTGTCCGCTGTCGATGACCGATTCGCTGGCACGCACCCTGCGCAAGTATGGTGACCAGGCCCTGGTCGATCGCTACCTGGGCGACCTGACCAGCCAGGACCTCGACCGGCTCAGCCAGGGTGCCATGTTCATGACCGAGCAGGGAGCCGGTTCCGATGTGGCCGCCACCGCCACCCTGGCGGTCCCCGACGACAGCGAACCCGGCAAGACCTGGCGCCTGCATGGCGACAAGTGGTTCTGCTCCAACCCCGATGCTGCCCTGGCCATGGTCCTGGCCCGCACCGAAGGCGGACCACAGGGCATGAAGGGGGTCTCGCTGTTCCTGCTGCCACGGGTGCTGCCCGATGGCACACCGAACCACTATCGCATCATCCGACTGAAAGACAAGCTGGGCACCCGCTCGATGGCCAGCGGCGAGATCCGTTTCGAGGGCGCCAAGGCCTGGCTGGTGGGGGAGCCGGGGCGAGGCTTCGTGCAGATGGCCGACATGGTCAACAACTCGCGGCTGTCCAACGGCATGCGCGCGGCCGGACTGATGCGCCGGGCCAGCGCCGAGGCCCTCTACATCGCCCGACATCGCCAGGCCTTCGGCAAGCCCCTGATCGAGATGCCGCTGATGCGCCGTCAATTGGCCAAGATCCTGATGCCGGCCGAGCAGGCCCGGACCATGATGTTCCAGACCGCCGAGGCCCTGCGCCGCTCGGACGCCGGCGAGCCCCAGGCCTACCCGCTGGCCCGCCTGTTCACCCCGCTGATCAAGTTCCGGGCCTGCCGCGATGCACGGCGCGTGACCGGGGATGCGATGGAGGTGCGCGGCGGTTGCGGCTACATCGAGGAATGGAGCGATGCCCGGGTGCTGCGCGATGCCCACCTGGGGTCGATCTGGGAGGGCACCAGCAATATCGTGGCGCTCGACGTGATGCGGGCCATCCAGCGCGAAGGATCCCTGCCGGTCTGGCAGGATCATGTCAGCCGGCAGGTCGCCGACAGCGCCTGGCATCCCGAACTGCGCCCGCTGCTGGCGGGCTGCATCGACCGTGTCGCCGCGCTGGCGCAGCACGCGTCAGCGCGGGGCAACGAGGCCCTGGCCCGGCAATCGGCCTCGGCCCTGTATCACCTGAGCACCGCCATCGCCCTGGCCTGGGAAGCCAGCCGCACCGGATCGCTGCGCCGCATGCTGCTGGCCCAACTGGTGCTGCGGCACCGTCTGCTGCCACGCGACCCGTTGGCGGCCCGAGCAGAGCCGGACCTGTCGCCCTTGTTCGAGCCGGCACCGATGCTGCAGCGCAACTTGGACGAGCTGGCCGCCCTCAACCTTTTGGGGGAGTAAACCTGTTTTTGTCGGATTTTTTTACATAGAAGGGCAAAAGAATTTCCTTCGTGATAAAAATCACTGTGGAAACAGGCACTTGGTAACATTTTTTTAATCTGGCTCACAAATTGCATAGGCGACCTCCTACAAACAGAGGAGACCTTCAATGATCAAAGCAGCCCGTTTCGTGGCCGCAATCGCGCTGAGCCTGAGTGCCAGCGCCCATGCCGGTGGACTGTATTTCTTCGGTGACAGCTTGTCGGATACCGGCAACACCTCCACCTACTTTGGCGGCGCGCTTCCGACCATTACCCCGGGCACGCCTTACGCGCCCGGCCAGTGGACGGACAACCAGGGCGGCGGCGTGTGGTCCGCCCAGTTCGCAGCGGTCTACGGTTCATCCATCGACAGCCGGGCCTCCCTGCTGGGCGGGGGCAACTTCGCCTGGGCGGGCGCTCGCTCCTACAGCTTTGCCGGAGGCGTGCCGGGCCTGGACCAGCAGGTCGGGGCCTACCTCAGCCTGCCGGGCACCTCGCGCGCCAACGACCTGTTCGTGATCATGATCGGCGGCAATGACGTCAAGCCGATTGCCACCGACGCTGGCAACGCTGCCGCAGCCGTGCTTGGCGGTGGCGGAACCCCCTCCCAGGCCAACCTGGCCTTCGCGGGTGCCGTGGCCACCGGCGTGACCAGCGGTCTGACCAACATCCTGAACGCGGTCAACACCCTTTATGCCGATGGCGGCCGCCACTTCCTGATCGCCAACATGCCCGATGTCGGCGCAACCCCGAATGTACGGCTGCAAGGCCCTGCCACGGTCGGTGCGGTCAACGCGGTGGTCAATGCCTGGAACACCAACTTCAACAGCCTGGTGCTGTCGATGTCTGGCATTCCCGGTATCGATGTCGATGTCCTCGACCTGTATGGACTGGCCACCCAAAGCCCGGCCTATTACGCGGCCCTGGGCTTCACCAATACGACGGACACCTGCTTCGTCAGCGCCACCACGGCCACCCTGCAGGACTGCCGGACCTACTTCTTCTCCGACGACTTCCATCCCACCTCGGCCGCCCATGCACTGATCGCCCAGACGGCGCTCAAGGCAGTGCCTACGCCGGCCACGCTGGCGCTATTCGCGATTGGCTTGCTGGGGCTGGCCGGCATGCGCCGCAAGCAGGCCTGAAGGCATCCCGGACGCCAGGGGGCGAGTGATCCTTCCCCCTGAACGCAAGGCACCGCGCCGCGATTGGGCACCAGGCCTGATCGCGGCGTTTTCTTTGGGCGACTGATTTCGGTGCACCGGGTCAGTGTCGAGAGCAAATCGACGACAATCCCTCATGGCTCTCACTCTCTTCACCACGCCGCTCATCAAGACCTTGCTGCGGACCGGCTCGCTGCTGTTCCTCAAGCTCAAGGGCTGGCGCGTCGAGGGCTCGTTGCCCGCCGACGGACAACGGGCCGTGCTGATCGCCGCCCCGCACACCAGCAACTGGGACCTGCCCTACACCTTGATGGTGGCCTTCGCGCTGGGCCTGAACATCCGGTGGATGGGCAAGGCCTCCCTGTTTCGCGCCCCCTTCGGCCCGGTCATGCGCTGGCTGGGCGGCATCGCGGTGGATCGCAGCCAGTCCAACAACCTGGTGGCGGCGTCTGCCCGGGCCTTGCGCGAGGCCCCGCAGGCCTTCCAGCTGATCGTGCCTCCGGAAGGCACACGCAGCAGGACGCGCTACTGGAAGACCGGGTTCTACTACATCGCGCTGCAGGCCGGCGTGCCGATCGTGATGGCCTACATGGACTACAGCGAACGGCGCTCCGGACTCGGCCCGGTGTTTGTGCCCAGCGGCAACATCGAGCAGGACATGGTCGCCATCAAGGCCTTCTACGCGCCCTTCAAGGGTCGCCATGCCGATCAGTTCCAGGCCTGAAACCTGAGCCCGGCGAGCGTCCCCCGCGGGCGGCGCTGGAGCGGGTGCTTCAGGTACCGATCCTGAGGGCCGCGGTGCGCTTTCTCAACAGGGCCAGCACACTCATCACAACGATGCGGCTGGTGCGCGGGTTGTCCGAAGGAATGTTCTCGATGCTCACCGTAAAGCGGGCCGCCTCGGCATCCACGGTGATCGCATGCATGTTGCGGGTGATGCCCGGATCGGCCCACAACTCGACCCGGGTGCGCAGCGCTCCCACCCCTGCCAGGGACAAGGCCGCGACCACATTGACATTGGCGGGAAAGCCTTCCACCGCCTCCAGCGCGTTGCCGGAAAAGATCTTCAGCGGTTCGCGCAGCCCCTCGAGGCTGATGCCCTGACGCACCAGATAGGGCGCACCGGCAAAGCCCTGCGGGGGCTTGCGACTGGACATCTGCACCTCATGGATCGCGCCCTCGGCACAGGCCAGGATGGCATCGAGGCCGAGCAAGGCTCCGCTGGGCACCTGCAGCGTGCCGCCACTGGCGCGCGCCTGTTCGATCAGATCCGGTCGACGCAGCAGCCCGCCCACCGACAGCACCACCGCCGTCTTGCCCGCCTGCAGGAAAGGCGTGACGATGTCCGGCAACAAGGCGGCCGGCGCACACTCGATGACGAGATCGGCAAGCGGCTCGAGCTGATCGATCGGCACCACCTGCACGCCACCCGGCAAGGCGGCGGCAAAGTCTGCTGCACGGGCCTGGTCCCGGGCCGAGACGGCCACCAGTTGCAGCCCCTCGATGCGCCCCTGCGCCAATTCGCGCGCCAGTACCTTGCCGATGGCACCCAGCCCGGCAATGGCGACCCGTGTCTTGGCAGGCATGTTCATGTCATGCGTCTCCTGTTGTACCGATGGGCGCATCTTGTCGCGCGTGCAGGCGCTCTTGTGCAGCCAGGAAGGCCTCGTGGGTGCTCAGGAAGACCCGCCCCTCGAGACGCTCGCCCAGACCGGTGCCGCGCAAGCGGTCCATCACCGGTCCCTTGATTTCGGCCAGCCACAGGAGGATGCCGCGCTGGCCCAGGCTGCGCTCGAGCTCGGTGAGCATGGCCAGGGCGGTGGCATCGATCTGGTTGATCGCCGAGCCAATGATCAGGAAGATCCGCGTCTGCGGCTGGGCCTGCAACAGGCTCTCGATGCGCGCTTCCACCACACTGGCGTTGGCAAAGAACAGGCTTTCGTCAATGCGCAGTGCGATCAGGCCCGGCAGGGTCTCGACCCGATGGCGCGCGATGTTGCGAAAGTGCTCGCTGCCGGCAAGCCGCCCGACCACCGCCATGTGGGGTCGCGTGCTGCGCCAGACCAGGGCACCCAGCGAGAGCACCACGCCGATCAGGATGCCTGCTTCGACACCGATGAGCAGCACGCCCAAAAAGGTGCCGATCAGGGACAGCGCGTCAGCACGGTCATAGTGCCAGGCCTGGCGCAGGGTCTGCACGTCGATCAGGCTGCTGACTGCGATCATGATCGTGGCCGCCAGCACCGCATGGGGCAGCGGCCGGAACCAGGGCGTCAGGAACAGCACCACCACCAGCATCAGCACGGCCGCCATCACGCCAGCCAGCGGCGTTCGCGCCCCGGCGGCATCATTGACCACCGAACGGGCAAAGCCCCCGGTCACCGGGTAGCCGCCCGACAGGGCACTGGCCAGATTGGCAGCCCCCAATCCGAGCAGTTCGCGATCGGGATCGATGCGCTGCTGCTTGCGCAGCGCCAGCGACTGGGCCACCGAGACGCTCTCGACAAAGCCCACCAGGGCCAGAAGGGCGGCCGGCAGCAGCAGTTCGGACCACTGCGCCAGCGCTGGCCATTGCCCGGGCCACCCCGGCAGGCCTGCGGGCACCGGCCCGACCACCGACACGCCGCCCGGGCCGTCCAGGGACCAGAAGCGCACCACCAGGATCGCAGTGATCACCACCAGCATCGGCGCCAGGCGGGCCAGCAGATCGGAGGGTTTGGATGGCAGGCCGAAAGCACGCAACAAGGGGGCCAGATGACGCCGCGCCAATGCCAGCAGCAACAGGCTGGACAGGCCGATCAGGGCGGTCGCGCCATGGGCGGTCGGCAAGGCCTGGGCCAGATGCAGGAGCAGGCCGAGTCCGCCCTGTCCCTGCAGGTTCAGGCCGAGCAGGGGCTTGAGCTGGCCCAGCAGGATGAGAACGGCTGAACCACTGATGAAGCCGCTGATGACCGGGTGACTGAGCAGGTGGGCCAGAAAGCCGAAGCGCAGCAGGCCGAACAACAGCAGCATGGCGCCCGAAAGCGCGGCCAGGCCTGCGGCCAGGGCCAGGTATTGCGCAGACCCTGGCGGGGCCAGGCCGTGCAGGGCGCTGGCGGTCATCAGCGACAGCACGGCAACCGGGCCCACTGCCAGGCTCATGCTCGAGCCGAAGGCGGCATACGCCATGATCGGCAACACGCTGGCATACAGGCCGACCTGGGCAGGCAGGCCCGCCATCAAGGCATAGGCCAGACTCTGGGGGATCAGCATCACCGCGACCACGAAGCCGGCGATCAGGTCGCCGGCCAGGTCGTCACGACGGTAGGATTTGAGCCAGTCAGGCAGGCTCATCAGCAAGGCAAGCCCATCAGTCAGGCACCCCCATCAAGCTGGCAGCCGGCCATTCAAGCGCTTGGCCGCCCGCCGCTTCGGCGCAGCAACGCCACCAGGGCCATGCCGGCACACATCGCCAGCACGAACAGGGCGGCCTGCGTCTGGCCTGCCCCCAGGGCCACCAGGGCGGGACCTGGGCAGAATCCGGTCATGCCCCAGCCGGCCCCGAACAACAGGCTGCCGCCGATCAGGCGCATGTCGATGCGGCGTTCGGCCGGCGTCTCGAGCGGCCCGCCCAGCACCGCAGAACCGCGCCGGTAGACGAGCGCAAAGCCCACCAGGCCGATCAGGACTGCGCCCCCCATGACCAGGGCCAACGAGGGATCCCAGGCACCCGCCAGATCCAGAAAGCCGATCACCTTGCCCGGGTCGGCCATGCCCGCCAGGATCAGGGCGAGCCCGAAACCGAGACCGGCCAGAAAGTCCACCGCGCGTCGTAACATGGGTTTGCCTCAGGCCTTGATCAGGTGACGAAGAATGAAGCCCGCCGCGAAGCCGGTCGCCATGAAACAAAGTGTTGCCACGAGCGATCGGGGCGAGCGCCGAGACAGCCCGCACACCCCATGGCCACTGGTGCATCCTCCCGCCAGCCGGGTGCCGATGCCGACCAGCAGACCGCCCGCAATGAGCAGCAGGTTGGAGGCCTCGATGCGCATCAGAAGGCGCCCTCCCCCGGCCATCCACACCCACGGTGCCAGCAGCACGCCGGCCAGAAAGCACAGGCGCCACAGGGCATCGGCCGGACGGGCCGGCAACAGGCCGGCCAGGATGCCGCTGGCGCCCAGGATGCGGCCATTGAGCAGCAGGTAGATCACCGAGCAAAGCCCCAGCAGCAGGCCGCCTGCCAGCGAGGCGCCCGGTGTGAAATGGGTCCAGTCAATCGTCATGAAGCACCTGTTCAAAGGGTTCGGAGGGCCGCGCGAGGCGCCCATCGGCAAGGGCCGAACAACAGCCCGCGAGGCAGGCCATCATTTGGCAAACAGTTGCGACAGGTCGCCGAAGGCCTTGAACTCGAGGGCATTGCCGGAGGGGTCGAGAAAGAACATCGTCGCCTGTTCGCCCACCTGCCCCTTGAAGCGGATATAAGGTTCGATGATGAAGGTCGTGCCGGCCGCCGTCAGCCGGTCGGCCAGGGCCTGCCACTCAGCCATGGGCAGGATGCCCCCGAAGTGTCGCACCGGCACCCCATGGCCATCGACCTGATTCTGGCTGCGGTGCCCGCATTCATCGGGCGCCAGGTGGGCCACGATCTGGTGTCCGTAGAAGTCGAAATCCACCCATTCATCAGAGCTGCGACCCTCACCGCAGCCGAGCAGCCCGCCGTAGAAGGCGCGAGCCTCCTGAAGGTCGCGAACCGGGAAGGCAAGGTGGAACAAGGCCTGGCGCGGGGCACTCTGTACAGTCTGGAGGGTGGTCATGGCGAAACGGCAAGGGCTTCAGGGTGAATGCAAGGCGCCAGCACTGGCCGACTCGCGCAAAGCGTGGATGCACGGCGCCGGCGCTGGCCGGCCTGCCGAAAGTATAAGCGCAGGCGGGATCGGACAAGGTCGAATAACATGACGAGCCCGCGACCCGGCCCAGGGTTCAGCGCGTCATTGCGCCATAGACCAGGGCCTGCACCTGCTCGCGGTAGTACTTGCGCAGGTCACCCGGCGCTGCCGTGCCCAGCACCACCACCAGCCGCTCCTTGGGATCGGCAAAGAAGGCCGTGCCATAGGCCCCGTTCCAGGAGTATTCGCCCGGATTGCCGGGGACTGCCGCCAGGCCGGCCTGCTGGCGCACCGCCACACCGAGACCGAAGCCATAGCCCTCGCGATGCGGCTCGACCGCAGCCACCATGTTGCGGATGTCCGGGCCAAGATGATTGGTGGTCATCAGGGCCACGATCTTCGGGCTCAGGACGCGCTGCTTGCCCAATGCGCCACCGTTGAGCAGCATCTGCCCAAAGCGCAGGTAGTCCGGCACCGTGCCGAAGGCGCAGGCACCGCCACAGTCATGCTGGGACTGCTGGTCGAGCACCACCACCGACTGGGGCTTGCCGGTGAGCGGATCGTTGGCAAAGGGACGGGCCAGCCGTGCGCGCTTTTCCTGCGGGACGGCGAAGGTGGTATCGACCATGCCCAGCGGCTGCCAGACCTGGGTCTGCAGGTACTGGCCGAGACGCTGTCCGGAGACCTTCTCGACCACGGCACCGAGCACATCGGTGGAGAAGCTGTACTCGAATTGCGCGCCCGGCTGATGCACCAGGGGCAGTTGCGTGATGCGCTTGATGAAGGCCTCGGTATCGCCCTCCATCGCCGGGGTCGTGCCGCCCGGGTAGAGCTTGGCCACCGGATGATCACCGCGCCCGCCATAGGTCAGTCCCGAGGTGTGGCGCATCAGGTCCTGAATGAAGATCGGCCGCTTCTGCGGCTCAAAGCGCAGGCTGCCATCGGGCTGCGGCAGGGCCACCTGCATCTTTGCAAAATCCGGGTAGTACTGCGCCAGCGGGCTCTTGAGCGGCAGGCGACCCTCCTGGTTCAGCTTCATGGCGGCAACGCTGGTCATGATCTTGGTCATCGAGGCCAGGCCGAAGATCGCATCGGTGCGCATCGGCACGCCCTTGGCCTTGTCCTGGAAGCCATGTGCCTTGTAGTAGACCAGTTGCCCGTCACGGGCGATGGCCAGGACCGCGCCGGGAACGCGCTCGGCCTTGATCTCGCGATCAAAGAATGCGTCCAGGTGCGCCAGTCCTTCTGCGGAAAAGCCGAGCGCCGCCGGATTGCCGCGCGGCAGCGGCAAGGGGTCTGCGGCCTGCACCGGCGCCGTCAGCCCGGTGAGGGCCGCCACGGCGCCGAGTGCGGCGAAGCGTTGCAGGGTGCTTGTCATGTCAGTCTCCTTTTCTTGCTTGTGAAGGGTTGCTCGCAGTAGCAGGGCCCCAGTGCGAGCGCCTGACCATCCACACCATGGTCAGTCCATAGGCCGCCATCGCGGCTGAAGCCAGCGCGTAAATACTCCAGGTCGGTGCCTGGGCCTGCACCAGAAACCAGCCCCCGACCGCGATCACCAATAGCCGGACGCCACCCGCGATGACCGGGCCGCCAGCCTTGCCTGCCCCCAGCGACGAAAAATAAAGGGACATGCCCAGGCCCAGCAGGCCGTAAAGCGGACCGGCCCAGTGGAAATAGATGGCGGCGGCCGCAATCACTTCCTCGTGATCGGTGAAGCGGTGTGTCCACAGGTCCGGAGCCACGGCCAGCAACAGGCCCAGCACGCCGAGCAGGCTGGCCGACAGGCCGGCGGCAGTCCAGGCGGCCCGGCGGGCCCGCGCAATGTTGCCCACACCGATGGCCATGCCCACCAGCGGCACCGAGGCCACGCCGATCGCAAAGGACAACGGAATGAGCAGAAACTCGAGCCGGATGCCAATGCCATAGCCGGCCAGGGCCGTGGTGCCGAACTTGGCCACCAGCCAAGTCAGGATCAGCATCGTGGCCACTGTCTGGAAGGGCGAGATGCAGGCCAGGGCCCCGACGCGCAGGATGTCGAGCAGCAGGTCGCGCTGCAGGCGCGTGCCGACAATGCGCAGCCGGATGCGCAGGCGACCGAAGCGAAGGAAGCCATACAGGACGGCCGAGCCGAGCGCATAGGCCGCCACCTGGCCCAGGGCCACGCCCGGCATGCCCCAGCGGGGAAACGGGCCCCAGCCCAGCCCCAGTGCGCCGCCGACCAGCACCTGGGTGATGGCCACCACGAAGGTGGTGGTGGCCGGCACCATCATGTTGCCGGAGCCGCGGATGACCGAGGAAAACGTGTTGAGCAGCCACACGCCGACGGACCCGACAAAGGCCACCCCGGCGTAGGCGCTGGCCTGTGCGAGCGCCTCGTCCCGGCCCCCCAGCGCCCGAAACAGCGTCGGCCCCAGGCTGAGCAGCAGCAGCATGTAGAGCAGACCGGCACTGACCGCAATCCAGAAGGCATGGACCGCCAGCGCATTGGCCCGCTCTGGCTGACCCGCCCCCAGGGCGCGGCTGACGGCCGAGGAAACGCCGCCGCCCATGGCACCGTTGGAGAGCATGCCCTGCAGCATCACGAAGGGAAACACCAGGGCCATGCCGGCCAGGGCCGGTACACCGAGCTGGCCCACATAACTGGTCTCGGCCACCGCGGCCGCTGCGCTGGCGAACATGGCCACCATGTTGGGAATCGCGAAGCGGACCAGGGTGGGCAACAGCGGTGCCGTCAGCAAAGGGTTGCCAGGCGGTGCGGGAGCAGCCGCGGCAACGGGCTTGGCCTCCGTTCCGGATTCAGGTTCAGCCAGATTCATGGACGCAGACTAGCTGAAGCCCGCCGCAAAGGTGACGGCCGTTCCGGTGGCGCCGCAGCGGTCGATCGTGCAAGGGTGCGGGCCGTTGCGGGCGATCTGCCGCGGGCGCGAGAGGTTTTGGGTACCTTCCTTAAACGACGCGGTGCGACATCGACGAGATCATCATCAGGCGGCGGGTGACTTCATCCGGCTCGGGAAAGTCGCCGGTGCGAAAGGCCAGGCGGCTCAGCGGATCGAAGACATAGGTCCGGGGACCGTGCCGGTCCTTCGTCACACTGCCGGCGCCGAGAAAACGCGTCAGTTCATGAACCTGGCCCAGACGCGGCGTGGCGCCCAACCATGCCGCACCGGCCCCCTGCCGGCGCAGCCATTGACTCATCGCCAACGGCCCATCCTCCAGCGGATCGATCGAGATCGACAACAGCTGGAATCCGGCCTGCCCGGCAAGACGCTCCTGTGTCCGGCTGAACACCTCGCCCAACTGCCGGCAATCACTGGCGCAGGCCACCTGCATCAGTTGCACGGCCGTGGTCTTGCCAGAGAGCACCTGACCCAGTGGCATCTTGCGGCCATCGTGAAGGGTCAGCGCGATGTCCGGGACCGCCTGCGCCGGCAGGACCCGCCCGGTCTGCACCTGGGCACCCGGCGCTTGCCAGGCACCAAAGCCCAGCGCCGCGACCGAAGCCGATTGCAGGAGTTGGCGACGCAGGGATTGCAGGGATTTCACAGGCGGCAGGACTCAGGACGGGGCCGCCACACCGCGCGCCGGCCCGGACGAAAGGATGCTGCCGGCCGACGAACGGTCGAAGGAACAATTGCACGGCCTCCCAAACGCCTCTTGTTGCACCAACCCGGTGCGACTCAGCGGGTCGTCCGCGCCGTTCGTTCCGGCGTATGATCCCGGCCCATCGCAAACACAGGCAGGAGAGGCCCATGGGTCGAAATATCGGGGTGATCGGACTGGGCGCCATGGGCATGGGCATGGCATCGTCGCTGCGACGTGCGGGCCACGCACTGTCGGTCTACGACATCCGCCCGGAGCAGGCGCAAGCCTTTGCCCGCGATGGCGGCGAGGCCTGTACCAGCCTGGCCGAGCTGGGTGCCGCCTGCGAGGTGGTGATCTCGGTGGTGGTCAATGCCTCCCAGACCGAGACAGTGCTTTTCGGCAATGGCGCAGACCAGGCCGGCTGCGCCGCCTCGATGAAGCCGGGCAGCGTCTTCGTGATGTGCTCGACCGTCGATCCGCAGGCATCGGTGGCGCTTGAGACGCGCCTGGAAGCCCTCGGCCTGCACTACCTGGACGCGCCGATCTCGGGCGGCGCCGCCAGGGCCGCCAGCGGCCAGATGACGATGATGACCGCAGGCAAACCGTCCGCCTATGCGGCCTGCGAAGGCGTGCTCGAAGCCATGGCCGCCAAGGTCTACCGGCTGGGCGATCGCGCCGGTGCCGGCAGCAAGGTCAAGATCATCAACCAGTTGCTGGCCGGCGTGCACATCGCCGCCGCCGCCGAGGCCATGGCCCTGGGCCTGCGCGAGGGGGTCCCTGCCGAGGCCTTGTACGAGGTCATCACGAACAGCGCCGGCAACAGCTGGATGTTCGAGAACCGCATGGCCCATGTGCTGGCCGGCGACTATACGCCGCTGTCGGCGGTCGACATCTTCGTCAAGGATCTGGGCCTGGTGCTCGACATGGCCCGTGGCAGCAAGTTTCCCCTGCCGCTGTCGAGTACCGCGCACCAGATGTTCATGCAGGCCTCCAGCGCCGGTCACGGCCGCGAAGATGACAGCGCGGTGATCAAGATTTTCCCGGGCATCACCCTGCCCGGGCAACGGGATTGAAGCAGCAGGGATCACCCTGCGCGAGGCCAGCGAATGTGATACAAAGCCTGACGGCGCGCCACCGGCCTGGCCGCATCACCCGGCCGGTCACGCCGGGGCGACTGCCGCCCTTTGAGCATTCACCGAATTCGAAGACCCAGAAGGAGACCTACATGAAAGCAATGCCCCGCAAGTTCCTGCTCGCCAGCCTGCTGGCCCTGGCCGGCACCGGTCTGGCCCAGGCCCAGACCGTGCTGAAGATCGGCTATGCCGTGCCCACCAATTCGCACTACGGCGTCGGCGCCAATGTGTTCTGCGAAGAGCTTGAGAAAGGCACCAGCGGCCGCTACAAGTGCCAGCACTTCCCGGCCGGCGCCCTGGGTGGCGAGCGCGAGATGATCGAAGCGGTGCAACTGGGCACGCTCGACATCGTCAACACCTCGACCGGTCCGGTGGGCAACTTCGTACCCGAGGTCAAGATCGTCGACATCCCCTTCCTGTTCCGCGACTACGACCATGCGCGCAAGGTCCTCGATGGCCCGATCGGCCAGGACCTGCTCGGCAAGTTCCCCTCCAAGGGCCTGGTCGCCCTGGCCTGGGCCGAGAACGGTTTCCGTCACATGACCAACAACAAGCGCCAGATCGTCAAGCCGGGCGATGCCTCGGGCCTGAAGATGCGCACCATGGAAAACAAGGTGCACATGGACGGCTACAAGGCCTTCGGCATCCAGCCCACCCCGATGGCCTTCCCGGAGGTCTATGGCGCCCTGCAGCAAGGCACCGTCGATGGTCAGGAAAATCCGATCCCGGTGATTCTGGCCAGCAAGTTCTCGCAGGTGCAAAAACACCTGTCGCTGACCGGTCATGTCTACTCGCCGGCCCTGCTGATCACTTCGCCGCGCGTGATGGCCAAGTTCTCCGAGGCCGACAAGAAAGTCGCCTATGAAGCGGCCAAGAAGGCTGCGATCGCCCAGCGCAAGCGCGTCAACGATGACGAGAACACCGGCATCGCACAACTCGAGAAGGACGGCATGACCGTGGTGCGCCGCGTCGATGGACAGGCCTTCCGCGATGCCCTGCGTGACACCTACGCCGCCTACGCGCGCGAGTTCGGTGCCGACAACATCCGTCGCATCCAGGACGTCAAGTAAGCAGCCCCCAGGCAGGCGGGTTCCCGACAGGGCCCCCGCCTGCCGGTCGGGCGGTGCCAGCACACGCTGCCCGCCTGCATGCCCCTCCCCCGGCTGAAGGCCACCGCATGAAAACCTTCGAACGCTATTTCCTGTCCGCCAATCGCTGGATCCTGATCCTGATCCTGGCAGTGATGTCGGTGGTGATCTTTGTCAACGTGGTGCTGCGCTACACCACCGGGATCTCGATTTCATGGGCCGAGGAAGTGTCTCGCCACCTGATGATCTGGCTCACCTTCCTGGGCTGCGGGCCGGTCTTGCGCTATGGCGGCCACATTGCGGTTGAAAACCTCCAGGACGCCCTGCCCCGGCCGGTCGCGGTGGCGCTGCGCGCCGTCATCGCCATCATGCTGCTGGCCCTGCTGGCGGCCCTGGTCTGGTTCGGGCTGCAGTACATGGAACGCACGCAGTACCAGCAGACGCCAGCCACGCAGATTCCGTTCTCCTACGTCTACGCCGCATTGCCGATCGGCTGCGCGCTGACCTTCGTTCACTGGCTGCTGATCGTGCGCGACTATGTGATGGCGCGCAAGTTCGCCTCCGACGATCACTTCGACGCCACCGCCAGCGCATCGCTCTGAACCGAACCACCGACCCCGAGCCGAAAAGAGTCCGACCATGAGCGCCAGTGCGATCCTGCTGATCTCCGTATGCATTTATCTGGCCATCGGCGTACCGGTGGCCTTTGCCCTGGGGCTGGCCACGATCACGGCGCTGAGCCTGGCGGGGACTTTCCCGCTGATCGTGATCCTGAAGGAGACCTTCACCGGCATCGACAGCTTTCCGCTGATGGCCGTGCCCTTCTTTATCCTCGCCGCCGAATTGATGAGCGGCGGTTCGCTCACCGAAGTGCTGTTGCGCTTTGCCGGGCAATTCGTCGGCCACAAGCGCGGCGGACTGGGCTACACCAACGTGGTGTCGCTGACCTTCTTCTCGGGCATCTCAGGCTCGGCCCTGGCCGACGCCGCCGGCCCGGGATCGATGATGATCCGCATGATGGACAAGGCAGGCTACAGCCGCGCCTATGCCGCCGCCCTGACGGCATCGACTGCAATTGTCGGTCCGATCATCCCGCCCTCGATCATCATGATCATCTATGCCCTGGCCGACGACAATGTGTCGGTGGGGGCGCTCTTCGTCGCCGGCCTGCTGCCCGGCCTGCTGATCGCGGTGGCGATGTGCGTGGTCAACTGGCACATCTCGAAAAAACGCAACTACCGCGGCGAGGATGCGCAACTGACGGCGGCCGACAAGTGGCGCACCACCTGGCGTGCGCTGCCCGCGATCCTTCTGCCGGTGCTCATCCTGGGCGGCATGCGCGCCGGCTGGTTCACCCCCACCGAGGCCTCGGTGGTGGCGGTCTTTTATGCCCTGATCTGCGGCAAGTACGTTTACCGCACGCTCGAGTGGAAGGCGGTGCCCGACATCCTGTCACGCTCGGCGCTGCTGACCGCATCGGTGCTCCTGATCATCGGCATGTCGGCCTCCTTTGCCTGGGTCCTGACCATCGAGGGCGTGCCACAGGCCGTGGCCAACTGGATCATCTCGATGAACCTGTCGCCCTGGATGTTCCTGATCGTCATCAATTTGTTCCTGCTGGTGTTCGGCATCTTCATCGAGCCGCTGCCCGGGGTGATGGTGCTGGTGCCGATCCTGGCGCCAGTGGCCATGAAGGTGGGCATCGAGCCGATCCACTTTGCCATGATCGTGATCTACAACCTGACCCTGGGCATGATCACGCCGCCGGTCGGGGGGCTGCTCTTTGTCACCTCGAATGTGTCGCGCGTGCCCCTGTCGGAATTGACCCGCGAGCTCAAGCCCTTCCTGTGGGCGCATGGTGTCGTGCTGATCATCATCACCTTCATTCCGGCGCTGAGCAACTGGCTGCCGCATGTGATGGGCTTCAAATGACCATGGGGTCCGAATGAGCCTGAAGCTGGGCTGCATTGCCGACGATTTCACGGGAGCCACCGACCTGGCCAACAACCTGGTCCGGGCCGGCATGCGGGCGGTGCAGACCATTGGCGTGCCCAAGGGGCCGCTCGATGAAGCAGTCGACGCAGTGGTGGTGGCCCTCAAGTCACGCACGAGCCCGGCTGAGGAAGCGGTTCAGCAGTCACTGCAGGCGCTGGCCTGGCTGCGCCGGCAAGGCGCGCAGCAGATCTACTTCAAGTACTGCTCCACCTTCGACAGCCTCTACGAGGGCGAGCGGCGCGGCAACATCGGTCCGGTCACCGAGGCCCTGATGGCGGCACTGGGCACCGACTTCACGATTGCCACGCCCGCCTTCCCGGACAACGGCCGCAGCGTGTTCAAGGGTCACCTGTTCGTCGGTGACACCCTGCTGAGCGAGAGCGGCATGCAACACCATCCCCTGACGCCGATGCGTGATGCCAACCTGGTGCGCGTGATGCAGGCCCAATGCCAGGGCAAGGTCGGACTGATCGACCATCGCTGTGTGGCGGCCGGCAGTGCGGCCATCATCGAACGCATCCGTGCCCTGCGCCAGGAGGGCGTCTCGGTCGCGATCGTCGATGCCCTCGACAATGCCGACCTGCTGCGCCTGGGCCCGGCCCTGTCGGGCATGCCGCTCGTGACCGCCGGTTCAGGCGTGGCCATCGGCCTGCCCGGCAACTTCGGCCTGGCGCCCTCGGCCGGGGTGGCCGCACTGCCTTCACCCACCGGGGCGCAGGCAATCATCTCGGGCAGCTGCTCGCTGGCCACCAACCGCCAGGTGCAGGACTTCATCGCCGGTGGCGGTGCCGCCCTGGCCCTCGATCCGCTGCAGGTGGCCCGCGATCAGGCCGAGGGCCGCGATCCGGTGCAAGCCGCACTGGCCTGGGCCCGGCCACGTCTCGGGGACGGTCCGGTGCTGGTCTACTCCACTGCCGAGAGCAGCCGCGTCAAGGCGATCCAGACCGAACTGGGGGTCGACGCTGCCGGTGCGCTGATGGAGCACTGCCTGTCCGGCGTGGCCGCCGGCCTGGTCGCCAACGGGGTGCGGCAGCTGATCGTAGCCGGTGGCGAGACCTCCGGTGCCTGCGTGCAGGCGCTGGGCATCGCGCAGCTGCGCATCGGCGCCCAGATCGACCCCGGTGTGCCCTGGTGTCATGCACGCTCGCCCCTGAGCGGCGAGGTGGGCCTGCACCTGGCCCTCAAGTCCGGCAACTTCGGCAGTGACGACTTTTTCCGCAAGGCCTTCGGCCTGCTGGCCTGAGCGCAGGGCGAATCCCGATGCCGACACCCCAGGGCAGGCCATGAAAGAGCACCAGGCGCGCGAGGAAATCTGCCGGATCGGCGCCAGCCTGTTTGCGCGCGGCTACGTGCATGCCAGTGCGGGCAACATCAGCATCCGGCTGCCCGACGATGCCGGCTTCCTGATCACGCCCACCGATGCCTGCCTGGGCTTTCTCGATCCGGCGCAACTGGCGCTGCTCGATGCCCAGGGCCGCCAGATCAGCGGCGAGCGCGCCAGCAAGACGATTGCGGTGCACCGGGCCATCTACCAGGCCAATGCCCGTATCGGGCGCGAGACGCACTGCGTGATCCATACCCACAGCACCCATTGCGTGGCCCTGAGTCTGGCGTTCGGCAACGACATCCGCGAGGACACCGAGCTGCTGCCGCCGATCACCCCGTATTTCGTGATGAAGGTCGGCCATGTGCCGCTGATCCCCTACCACCGTCCAGGCGCGCCCGAGGCTGCGGCAGCCTGCGTGGCCCGCATCGAGGCCCATGCCCGCGCCGGCCATCCCATCCAGGCGGTCATGCTCGCCCGGCTGGGCCCCAACGTCTGGCACGGCACACCTGCGGTCGCCATGGCCACACTCGAGGAACTCGAGGAAACCGCGCGCCTCTGGCTGATGACCCAACCGCGTCCGCAAGCCCTGTCGCAAGACCGGATCGAAGAACTGCGCCAGCACTTTGGCGCCCAATGGTGACCCCATGCCGCAATTTGCTGCCAACCTGTCGATGATGTATGCCGAACTGGACTTCCTGGACCGCTTCGAGGCCGCCGCCCGCGACGGTTTCAAGGCGGTCGAGTACCTGTTTCCCTATGCCTGGGATGCCGGCGAGCTGGCCGCCCGCCTCAAGGGCAATGGGCTGCAGCAGGTCCTGTTCAACGCCCCGCCCGGAGGCCGGGACCGGGACAGCATCGCCAAGGCCTGGGAAGCCGGCTACAAGGGCATGGCCTGCCTGCCTGGCCACGATCAGGACTTCGATGCCAGCATCGATCTGGCGCTGCGCTATGCGCAGGCGCTGGCCTGCCCCCGCATCCATGTGATGGCCGGTCTGGTGCCGCAGGACCAGACCCGCGCCTCGCTGCGTGCGGGCTATGTCGCCAAGCTGCGCCGCGCCGGCGAGAAGGCCGCTGCAGCAGGGGTCGATCTGCTGATGGAGCCGATCAACACCCGCAACATACCGGGGTTTTTCCTCAATCGCCAGGATGACGCCCACGCGCTGATCGCGGAGATCGGCTTGCCCAACGTCAAGGTGCAGTTCGACCTGTACCACTGCCAGATCGTCGAGGGCGATGTGGCGATGAAGATCCGCCAGTACCTGCCCACTGGCCGGGTCGGTCATTTCCAGATTGCCGGCGTACCCGAACGCCACGAGCCCGATGTCGGCGAGATGAACTATCCCTACCTGTTCAAGGTGATCGACGAGGTCTCGGCCCAGTGCGGCTGGCAGGGCTGGGTCGGCTGCGAGTACCTGCCGGCCCGCGGTGCGGTGGCATCCGGCACCCACGATGGCCTGGGCTGGCTGCGGCGCTGGCGCGAGGAACAAGGCCGGCACTGAGGCGTGCCGGGCGCCCGGCAGGATCAGCTGGCCAGCACCGCGCGCAGCGGATCGGCCAGGCTGACGCCCTTGTCGGCCAGGATGCGCGACAGCAGCGCGAAGAACTCGCGCCGCGCCAAGGCCACATGGGCCACTGGCAAGCGGAACTGGACGCGCCAGTGGGTGACATGCTCGCCGATGCTGTGGATGCCCAGCACCCGTGGCGCCTCGACGAGCCTGTCTTTCAGCTCGGCATGCCCGGCGCACTCGGCCACGGCATGCTCGAGGGCCGCCTGCGCCAGAAGCGGATCGGTGTCCGGCTTCAGGCCCACATCGATGAACACGGTGGCCGGTCGCAGCGAGCGATTGCTCAGTGTGGTGACCAGGCTGTTGGGCACGAAATGGATCGTGCCTTCTTCACTGCGCAACCTGACAAAGCGCAGCGTGATTTCCTCGACCACGCCGGACTTGCCACCCAGTTCGACGATGTCACCGATGCGCAACTGGTTTTCCACCAACAGGAAAAAGCCATGGAAATAGTCCTTGATGAGGCTTTGGGCGGCAAAGCCGACAGCAATGCCCACCACCCCGGCAGCGCCCAGGATCGGCGCGATTGAAATGCCCACCACGCTGAGCACCAGCATCGAGGTGAGCGCAACGATCACCATGCTGGAGACCCGCTTGGCCACGCCGCCGAGCGTCTCGATGCGCTTGCCTTCTTCGCTGGTGGCCGCACGCGAGACCAGATAGCTGCGCAGGCCACGCAGCACGCGCTGAACGAGCAGGTGCAGGATCCAGGCCAGCACCAGGATGAGCGCGATGCGCAGGGCAGCGGCCGGCACCTGCGACCAGTTCCGGATCATGTTCTGCACTACCGGATCATCGAGCACGCCTACTCCTGCAAGGGTTGGATCACTGGGTCTGGGCGCGTAGCACCTTCAGTCTTTCAGCCGCCGCGCCCTTCAGGCTGGCCGCATCGATGGCAGCCAGCACCTGACCGGCTTGCGAGCGCTCATTATGCTCGATCAGGGTCTGGGCCAGATCCATGCGCGTTCCATTCATGGCGGGCGCCAGCGCCAGGGCCTGACGGTAGGTGAGGATGGCCTCAGGGATCCGGCCCTCCTGGCGCAGGCTGAAGGCCAGCGTGTCCAGGATGCGCGGCTGGTCAGGCATGGCCTCCAGGGCACGCCGCGCGGTCTCCGAGGCGCCGGGCTGCCTGAGGCGGGCCAGCAGCAGGGCCTTCTCGTTCAGCAGGATGGGGTCACCCGGCCGCGATTGCAGCATCGTCTCGAGATAGCCCAGCGCGGCGCTGCCCTGCCCCGAGCGCATGGCACGTACCAGCGCCTGGTTGAGCACCAGGGACGAGCGGGGATTCCTGGCCAGCCAGGCGGTGATGAGCTTGTCGGCATCGGCCTGCCGGTTGCGAGCGTCGAGCAGCGCCACCTGGGCATACACGGCCCGCTCTCCCCCTCCCTTGCGCTGGACCTGCGCAATCACCTGCTCCGCCTCGGCGAACTTGCCGGCCAGGGCATACAGATCGGCCTTGAGCAGCAGGCCATCGATCTCACGGTTGGGCAGTGCGGCCCACTGATCGGCCAGCTTCAGGGCATCGGGCAGGCGGGCGTTGACGCGCAACAGCAGGGCCAACTCGCGGTTGATGCTTTCATCCTCCGGACGCAGCTTGAGCGCCTGCTCCAGCACCTTGATGGCCTCATCGGGTCTGCGATCGAGCACCAGCAATTGCGAACGCTTGACGAGGAAGGCTGCGTTTTCGGGATACGCGGCACTCAGGGCCGTGTAGCGATCCAGGGCCAGTCCCGACTTGCCAGTCCGCTCCGCCCAGGCAGCCCCCAGCGCCTGCATGCCCGGTGTCCTGGAAAAATCACTCAGGCCGCGATTGATCACCTCATCGGCCTGGCCGGGCTTGCCCATGGCGAGCAGCCGCTCCGACAGGGCCTGGCGCAGACGGACCGAATCAGGAAAGTCGGCCAGCAGGTCGCGCGCAAGATCCAGCACCTTGTCGGGAGCGGCGCCCTTGGCCTGCTGGAAGTGGATCATGTCCAGGGCAATCCGCTCATCGCGGGTGCGGGCCGACAAGGCGGCCTGCAGGCGGTCCCCGTAGACCTTCTCGAGTCCGGCTCCGGCATGAATGCCGCGCAGGATGCTCAGGGCCGGGTAGAAGTCCTTCTTCTTGTCCAGGGCCTGCAGGACCAGCTGGGTGCCTTTGGCCACATCACCCTTGTCGCGCGCCGCGATGGCGCGCCACAGGATCGGCATCGGGTCATCGGGCCGCTTGGCGCTCTCGCGCCTGATCAGCAACTCGGCCCGGTCAGCCAGCTTCAGGCGCAGGGCCTGCCGAAAGAGCTGGTCGGCCATCGCCGGTTCAGCGTCCAGGTTGTCCAGGGCCCGGTCGAAATGAAGCCGGGCTGATTCGCCCTTGTTCGAGCGCGCCTCCAGATCCGCCAGCAAGGCATGCATGCGAACCGAACGTGGATTCAGGCTCAGGGCACGCAGCGCTCTTTCACGGGCCCGCGTCCACTGCCCTTGCGAAGCGTCCAGTTCGGCGCTGTCGATCAGCAAGCCGGACTGGTCGGGCGCCCGATTCAGGGCGCTCGCCAGGATGCGATCAGCCGCCACGAAGTCCCCGCGCCGAGCCGCCACGCTGGCCAGCAGGCGCAGCGCCTCAACCGAGGACGGTTGCTCCTTGATCACCTGGGCAAGACGGCCCTCGGCGGTCGCCAGGTTGTTGCGCCGAATGTCGATGCTGGCCGCGAGCAAACCAGCCGCAGGGGATTCCGGCACGCGCGCCAGCACCTTGACCGCGCGCTCGTAGGCACCGTCCCAATCACCATCGTGAGCCTTGAGCATCGCATCGAGCAGCACGGTGCGGTAATAGGTCGGCGCCATCGCGCTCAGGCTGACCTGCTCCCGGCGTGCCTCATCGATGCGCCCGAGCGCCAGATAAGCCTCGCCCATCTCGCCCACGATGCCGAAGTGGGAGGGCATGGCCTGGCGTGCCTTCTTGAAATCCTCGATCGCCTGATCGGCCTTGCCCTGGGTCAGCGACAGCCGTGCCAGGCCGCGCCAGATCCACCAGTTCGCGCCCGGGTCGGGGTCGCGCTCGAGCAGGGTTCGAACCTCGCGGGCCGCCACCGCCATGGCAGGCAGGTCCCGTTTGAGGCCCAGTATCTGGGTGCGTGCCAATTGCGTGGCTGCATCCGGGGCATCGCTGCCCAGCAAGGCTTTTTCCGCATCAGCGACGCGCCCCTGCTGCAACCAGGCCAGGGCCAGCAGGGCGTGCAGCCGCCGGTTGGCAGCAGGCGCCTTCAATTCGATGTTCTGGAAGTCGCGAACCAATACCCTGACATCGCCGCGATCCAGTTGCCACATCGCGATGCGGGGCAGCCACTCGTCCCTGCTGGCGCCCAGTTCCACGGCACGGCGCAATTGCTGCTCGGCTGCCGGAAAGTCGCCGCTTTTTTCAAGCACCTCGGCATAAGCCAGGCGCAGGCCCGGGTCGGCGCCGGATGCTTCCAGGGCATTCTTGTAGTGGATCAGCGCCGTCTTGAAGTCGCTTCGCGCAGCCGCCTGCCTGCCCAGGGCCGCATCATCGACTTTGGTCGAGCAGGCAGCCAGTAGCAGGACTGCGGCCCACCGGGCCGCAGTCCGCGCAAGTCCTGAGGAGCGAATCCTCAAGTCCCGCGCAGGCATCATCCCTTGCGGCGCAGGCGCAGGGCGGCAAAGCCCAGTCCCATCAAGGCCAGGGTGCCGGGCAGCGGCACGGTCCCACCACCGCCAATCGTGCCGTTGTCACCCCCACCGCCCGTCACCGAACCAAAGCCGTCCAGATAGGCATAGCCCAGGTGTCCGGTGGGCTCACAGTCTGCTGCCAGCAACTCGATCTTGTAGCCATGGCCGATCACGGTATTGACCGAGACGCTCTGCCACGGGGCATACACGTAGCCTGACGCATCGGCCTGGAACAGGTTCTGGGTCGGCGCTCCCGGGTAAGCCGCAAAGGTCGTGTTGTAGACCTGGGCGCTGGTGGTCAGGTCCGTCACCGATACCCGGAACAGCGGCGCATCCGTGCTCGAGTGGGAAGGCTCGAGTACCGCCGCCCAGGAAAAGTTCAGCGTGGTTGCACCGTAGTTGGAGACCGACTGGGTGATCGCTCCGGCATAGCCCCCGAGCGTGGTGTCGCCCACCCGTGCCGAATAATTGCCCGCGAAGACCCTATTCAGCGAGGCGACGTAGGGATCGGCGCCGGGCGTGACGATGGAGACCTGGCCCGCATTGGCGGGGTCATACAGCGACCCGCCCGGCAGGAGGTTGGAGGCCTGCAGGGTGGTGTTGTCGGTAAAGCCTCGATAGCCTCCCCCGGAGGTCCAGGACCCCAGGTTGCCATCCTCAAAGCCCCCATTCAGGAACGACGACTGGGCGAAAGCCGGCGTGACCGCCAGCGTCCCGACCAGGACGAGTGATTTGAGCATTTTGTGACCTCTGTTGCTTTGACGAATCGGGAAACAAGTATCCCGACCCGGGTAAGCGCAAACGCCGTGCCACTGCCCGCAAACGCCCTGTTCATGCGGCTTTCCAGCCCTGCCCTCCAAACGGGGGAGGCCTTTTTGATCATCGGAATGCCAAAAAGCCGCCCTTTCTGTCAGCTTTTCCGATCTTTAAGTGAAATCTGTCACATCCACGCATCAGTATTTTCGCTAATTCGTTGCCATGTCGCCACGTCCTTCAAATGCATGAAATCGAGTGCATTTGTTTCGTTTTTTTTCCCATCCGAAAGGATGGGCGCTCCAAGGGGGCCAGCCCTTGGCGACGCACCGTACTGTAAAATTTTCCGACAGAAGCCCCCTCCAATGAGGGAGACCACAAGCGCCTAAAATGGCGCATTCCCCTTGATCGGCCGACCATGTCTTCTTCTTCCCCGACCCGCCATGCCGTCGTCATTGGCGCCGGCATCGTCGGTGTCTGTTGTGCCTACGAGTTGTGGCGCGATGGCTACCGTGTCACCCTGGTGGAACACGCAAGCCCGGGCGGGGAACAGGCGGCCAGCTACGGCAATGGCGCCTGGCTCAGCCCCTCATCGGTCGTTCCGATGTCGATGCCCGGCCTGTGGAAAAAAATCCCCGGCTACCTGTTCAATGCCGACAGCCCGCTGCGCCTGCGCTGGTGGGCCCTGCCGATGCTGGCCCCCTGGCTGCTGCGCTTCCTGCTCGCCGGGCGCAGCAAGGCACAGGTGCAGGTGACGGCGCGCGCGCTCAGCCAGTTGCTGCACGATGCGCCCGAGCGTCACCGGGTGCTCGCCGATGCGGTGGGACGGCCGGAACTGATCCGCAAGGCCGGCCTTCTTTACCCCTATCCGACGCGCGACAGCTTCCTGGCCGAGGCCCTGGCCTGGCAACTGCGGCGCGAGAACGGCATCGTCTGGGAAGAGGTCGAAGGGGAGCGGCTGCGGGCACTGGCGCCGGATCTGGGGCCCCATTACCGCTTCGGCATTCATGTGCCGGCGGGCGGCAACTGCACCAATCCGGGTGACTATGTGGCGGCGATCGCCACCTTCCTGCAGGCACGCGGGGTCGCGCTCAAGCAGGCCCGAGCACTGGACTTTGCGCGTGCCGGCGCGGCGCCTTCAGGCGCGCTGGAAGCCGTTCTCACCGATCAGGGACGGATCGACTGCGATCTCGCGATCATCGCCGCTGGCGTGCATTCCCGCGCGCTGGCCCAGGCCGCCGGAGACCGTGTCTTTCTCGAGAGCGAGCGCGGCTATCACGTGGTCTTCGAGCAACCTGGCTTCGAGGTCACGCCCCCCCTCATGCCCGGCGATGCCAAGATGGCGATCACCTCCACCACCCGGGGCTTCCGGGTCTCGGGTCAGGTCGAACTGGCCACCATCGGCGCGGCACCCGATTGGGGACGCGCCGAGCTGCTGCGCCGCTTCGCGCTGAACCACTTTCCGGCGCTTGCCGGCAATGCCGATCACACGGCCCGTATCGATGGCACCCATCTGCCCAAGGGCTTGAAACGCTGGATGGGCCACCGACCCTCGACCCCCGATGGCCTGCCGGTCCTGGGGCCCTCGCAGGGCACCCGCGGGGTTTTTCATGCCTTCGGTCATGGCCATGTGGGCCTGGCCAGTGCGCCCGCCAGCGCACGCCTGCTGGCCGACCTGATTCGCGGCGGACCTTCGATCTTCGACGCCAGACCCTACGCCATCCAGCGCTTTCGCAGGGGGTAGATCCCGGCGCAGGGTGAGGCCCGGTGCAAGGCAACGCCTGGTGCAGGCCCTCAACCCAGGCCCAGGGCAGCACGCGCCTCGTCGCAGCTGCGTTGCGGGTCCATGACGTCAAACAATACCGAGGCGATGCCCAGCGCCAGCGCGCCCTCATGGTTCTTGCGCTGGTCATCGACAAATACGCAGTCGGGGGCGCGCATGCCCAACTCGGTCAGGCAGCGCCGGTAGGCGCGGGGATCCGGCTTGAGGATTCCGGTGTGACTGGCATCGACGATCACCTCGAAGCGGGCCAGCAGTGACAGGCGGCCGCGAAAACCCGCTCCGTAGAACAGGTCCAGCTCATTGGACAGGATCGCCAGCTTCAGCCCGGCATCGTGAGCCTGTTCAATCAGTGCTCGGGTCTGCGGCCGCACGACCGCATCGGGATCCGCGCCTCTGGCGCGCTGCACGAAGGTTTCCATCTTGTCCCAGCGCTCCCCCAGCAAGGCCCCGACCTCGCGGCTGCGGGCAAGCCAGTAGTCGCGCTCGGACAGCTTTCCGGCCTGCATGTCCGCCCAGAGCGGATCACTGGCCCGATCGAAGGGACCGCGCCAGCGCAGGGTCCCGGGCGTGAGCCCCAGGGCTGCTTCGGTGGTGGCATGGGTTTCGAACAGGGTCCGGCTGATGACGCCGCCAAAATCCAGGATCAGGGCTTTTTTCATGAGGGCTCCCGCGGCTCCGCCTGCTGGCTGGACCCAGCCTGCGAACCCGACTGATCCGGCGGAAAGGGTCGGGCCAGTGTGCCATCGGCCATCCAGTCGTCGATGATGGCCAGCACCCGATCAGCGAAGGCCTCCTCGTTGATATGAGCGGGCAGCTCCTCGACGCAAAGTCTGCCCGCCGAGGCTTCGGTCGCCGCCGCTGCGCCGGCCTGCAGGGCCTCGAAGAAGGCACGCTGACCTTCGGGATCATGCAGGGGCTGACCGGGCAGGTCCCAGGCCTGAACGCCCTTGAGCGGCAGCAGCAAGTGGCAGGGGCCGCGCGTGGCGGACAGGCGCTGCAGGATTGCTTCGGCCACCTGGCGGCGCAGGGCCGGGCCCGAGGTTGCCGAAGCGATCAGGCGATTATGGACATGCACGGCGCGCCCGCTCAGGCCTTCAGGCACTGGCTGCCAGGCCGAAAAATCGATCATGTCGGCCGCGCCTGGCGCCACGATCTGGGGCACGCCGGCCAGGCCGGCATTGCTCAACCGGTCGGCACCGGAGGTGACACTGGAGCCGCCCACATGGTTGGCCAACTCCTGCAGGCACAGGTCGAGCACGGCAACAAAGCGGCCCTGTGCGGCAAGCGATTCAAAGGCCCGCCCGCCCATGCCGGTGCTGTGGAACACGACCACCTCGAAACCCCGCTGCTCCAGCGCAGGCTTGAGGCGCACCATATAGCTCAGGCAACTCTTGCCCAGCGAGGTCATGCCAATCAGCGGGCGGGTGGCCCGTGGCCGCACCACCGCGCGTACTGCTCCGGCGCAGGCACCTGCTGCCTGGGACAAGGCGGCGCGACACAGCTCATTCAGTCCGTACAGGCCGCCAGCCCACAGCACCATGATCAGGTCCGGTGCGATGCGACCCGGCGCGATCAGATGCGAATGCGCCACTGTCGACAACACCACCTTGGGCACACCGAGCGGCAGGGCCTGCGCCACCTCCAGGGCCAGATCGGTCCCCATGGTTCCGCCCAGCACCAGCACGCCCTGGATGGCACCGGCCTGCTGCAGGGCCCAGGCCAGGCTTGCGGCGCCCTTCGCCATGATCTGCATGGCCTCGTTTTCGTCGCCCAGGGCCCGCACAGCCTCTAGGGTGCTGCCGGCATGACGGACCACCTCGTCCTGGTCGATGTCCACCGGACAATGGCCCTGCGCCAGTACACCCACATCCATCACCTGTACCGCCACCTGCTGGGCTATCAGGCAATCACGCAGAAAACGCAACTCGTCGCTCTTGGTATCGGCCGTGCCGATGAGCAGCACCGTGGCATCGGGCGCGCTCATGCCGGCTCAGCGGGAACGATCGACATCGGCAAAGGCGGCCTCGAGGGTGTCGCACAGAAAATCGACTTCGCCGGACGTGATGATCAGCGGCGGCGACAAGATCATGTTGTTGCCCGAGATGCGTACCATCAGGCCCAGCTCATAGGCCCGCCGCGCCACGCGTGCAGGCAGGTCCGAGCTCTTGGGCAGGGGGGTGCGCGTACGCTTGTCGGCCACCATGTCGATGCACAGCATCAGGCCCACGCCGCGCACATCACCGACAAACGAACAACGTTCCTTCAGGACCGCCAGCCGCTGCTGGAAGTGCGCACCGACCCGGCCTGCATGGCCAGGAATGTCGTCGCGCTCGAGGATCCTGAGCGTGGCCACGGCGGCGGCGGCAGCCACCGGATGCGCGCTGTAGGTATAGCCATGGGCAATCGAACCAGCGCCGCCGGCATCGTTCATGAACGTCTCGGCCACCCGGGCGCCGATGGCGGTGGCCCCAAGCGGCACATAGCCGGACGAGATGCCCTTGGCCAGGCACCACAGGTCAGCCTTCACGCCCCACAGCCGGGTGCCGAACAGGGCGCCGGTGCGGCCAAAGCCGGTCACCACCTCGTCGGCGATCAGGAGCACGCCATGGCGGTCGCAGATCTCGCGGATGCGCGGCCAATAGCTGGCCGGCGGAACGATCACGCCGCCGGCGCCCTGCACCGGCTCGGCAATGAAGGCGGCCACCGTATCGGGCCCCTGAAACACGATTTCCCGCTCGACCAGCTCGGCACAGAGCCGTGCCAGTTCCTCGGGATCCTGGGTAAAGGGATTGCGGTAAAGCCAGGGCGTCTCGACATGGAAGCACCCCGGCAGCAAGGGTTCGTAGGCCCGCCGGAAGTTGCTGTTGCCATTGACACTGGCGCCACCGAAATGCACGCCGTGATAGCCCTGGCGGAGACTGATGAACTTGGTGCGATCGCCCTGCCCGCGCAGCTTGTGAAACTGGCGTGCAACCTTCAACGCACTTTCGACGGCATCGGAGCCGCCATTGGAGAACATCACCGCCTCGACACCATCTGGTGCCATCAGTCGTACCAGGTCGGTCGACAGTTCGATGGCGCGCGGGTGGGTGGTGCCGCGGAAGGTATTGAAGAACGGCAACTCGTCCAGTTGCGCCACGATGGCATCGCGCACCTCGCGGTTGCTGTGGCCCAGGTTGGAACTCCACAGGCCGGCCACGCCATCGAGCATCTTGTGCCCATCGACGTCCCAGATCCAGCAGCCCTGGCCACGGGCAATGATGTCGGGGCGCTGGGCCTGCATTGCCTTGGGATGCGCCATCGGATGCCACAGGTAGCGGGCGTTGTCCGACTTGAGCCGGGCCACGGGATCTTCGAGAGCTTTGAGGTCTTGGGGATGGTTCATGGCGGGCACTCCGGAAAAAGGGCAGGTGCGGCCCGCGCGCATCATGCGCAGCAGCCGCTGACGGATTTTGCCACCGACCCGCGCGGCCCGGGGTCCGGGGGCCCATCGGGCTTGCCTTAGAATCGCGCCATGGATGATGCCCCCCGAAGCCTTGGTGACCGTCTGTTCATGGCGGCCCAGCATGCCCTGCCCAAGCAGGCCCTCACACGGTGCATGGGCTGGCTGGCCGGCCTTGAGGGTGGCGCCCTGACCCATGCGGTGATCCGGCGCTTCGTGCAGCGCTATCGCGTCGACATGGGCGAGGCGGCCGACCCGGACATTACCCATTACGCCAGCTTCAACCAGTTCTTCACGCGCCCGCTGCGCGCCGAAGCACGCCCCCTGGCCCCGGCCGCCTGGCGCTGCCCCGTAGACGGAGCAATCAGCCAGTTCGGTCCGATCAGCAAGGACCAGATCTTTCAGGCCAAGGGACACCACTACAGCACCACGGCCCTGGTCGGCGGCGATGCGACGCTGGCGCAGCAGTTCGAGGACGGTGCCTTTGCCACCATCTACCTGAGCCCGCGCGACTACCACCGCATCCACATGCCCTGCGATGGCGTGCTGCGCGAGATGATCCATGTGCCCGGTGCCCTGTACTCGGTCAATCCCCTGACGGCACGCAGCATTCCAGGCCTGTTCGCCCGCAACGAGCGCGTGGTCTGCGTCTTTGACACTCCCCATGGCCCGATGGTGCTGTGCCTGGTCGGTGCCACCATCGTCGGCAGCATGGCCACCGCCTGGCATGGCTTGGTCAATCCGCCCCGCACCGGCCAGCTGCGGCGCTGGACCTACCAGGACGGCGCGGTCGCGCTCAGGCAATCGGACGAGATGGGTCGTTTCCTGCTCGGCTCGACCGTGGTGCTGCTGTGGCCGCGAAAAACGCTGCGCTTCGATGCCGCATGGATTGCGGGCGCGCCGGTACGCCTGGGCACGGCCATGGCGCACGCCGCCGGCCACTGAGGCACGGCCGGCAGGCCGCGACCGGTCAGGCCCTTGCGGCCCTGGGGCGCCGCAACCAGACCGCCAGGGGCCAGAGGACAGCGGCCAGGGTCATGAAGGCCAGCACCGCGGCAACCGGCCGCGAGAAGAAGGGCAGCAGGCTGCCGTCCGACTTGATCAGCGAGGTCACGAAATTCTGTTCGACCATCGTTCCCATCACCGCACCCAGTACCAGTGCCGCTACCGGATAGCCGTTCTTGTCCATGAAGTAGCCGATCAGGCCGAACACCGCCACTGTGAAGACCAGGGCCAGGTTGTTGCCGGTGGCAAACGAGCCGACCGCGCACAGCAGGATGATGACCGGCATCACCAGGGCACGCGGCACGAACAGCACATAGCGCGCCGAGCGGATCATCATGATGCCCAACGGAATCATGATGATGTTCGAGAGCATGAACACGATATACAAGGCGTACATGCTCGAGGCTTTCTCGGTGAACAGGGTCGGACCCGGATTCAGGCCCTTCATGTACAGCACGCCGATCGCGATCGCCGTGATGGTGTCGCCGGGAATGCCGAACAGCAGCGAGGGCACCCAACCCGAGGCCAGGCTGGCATTGTTGCTGGCCCCCGCCTCGATCAGGCCTTCGGGGTGACCGGTGCCGAATTTCTCGGGGGTCTTTGAAAAACGCTTGGACATGGCGTAGCTGATCCAGGCCGCCATGTCGGCCCCCGCGCCCGGCAGCACGCCGATGATGATGCCGACGATATTGCCGCGTACCTGCTGGCGCGGGTGCGACTTGGTCAGGGCCCACTGGCCCTTGAGGATGCTGCCGAACTTGCGCGGCGGTGTCACATGGACATCCTTTGCCTGATAGGCCCGCATCACCTCGGAGACGGCAAACACGCCGACCAGCACCGGAATGATCTCGATGCCACCGAGCAGGTCGGGCAGGCCGAAGGTGAAGCGCTGCGCGCCAGCCGGATTCTCGATGCCCACGCAGGTGATCAGCAGGCCCAGGAACATGGCTGCGATCGCCTTGATCGGCGAGGAGCGCGCCACCATGGTGGCACACATCAGCCCGAGCAAGGCCAGCCAGAAGTACTCGAAGGTGGAGAACTTGAAGGCCATCTCGGCCAGCGCCGGCGCCAGCGCGATCAGCGAGAGGGTGCCGATGATGCCGCCAATGGCGGAAAACCACAGGCAGATGCCCAGTGCCAGTTCGGGCTGCCCCTTGCGGGTCATGGCGAAGGCCTCGTCGGTGTAGGCCGCCGAGGCTGGCGTGCCCGGGATGCGCAGCAGGCAACCGGGAATGTCACCGGAGAAGATGGCCATCGCGGAGGCTGCGATGATGGCCGACACCGCTGCAATCGGCGACATGTAGAACGTGACCGGCACCAGCAGGGCCGTGGCCATGGTCGCCGACAGGCCCGGCAGCGAACCGACGATCAGTCCGTAGATCGATGCCAGCAGGATGGTGAGCAGCACATCGAACTGCATCACCATCTGGAAGCCCTGGATCAGGTTGTTCATGCTCAGGCCCAGGGAAGATTGAGCAGGCCGGGCGGCAGCGGCACGCGCAGCAACTTGTAGAACACCAGGTGCACGAGCGGCGGCGCCAGCAAGGCCAGCAGGATGCCGCCCTTCCAGCGCGCCCCCTGCGAGCGGGCCAGCACCAGCACCATCAGGGTGGCGGTGAGCCAGAAGCCGAGCCGCTCCGAGGCGAAGTAATAGAAGAACAGGGCGGCTGGCGGCAACAAGGCTTTCCAGCCCGACAACAGGCCCCGCAGCCCCCCCGGGGCATCGGCCTCGGGCAAGGCCTCGGCCACCTCACCGCTTTCGCTGGCGATGATCTTTTCGTCTTCCTCGAATCCCTTGCCGATACCCAGGATGATCAGCAAGCCACACAGCATCAGTCCGATCCCGATCACCATCGGAAAGACATCGGGGCCGACCTGCTGGCCAGGCACCGGCGGCAACTTGGAGCCGCCCCACCAGGCCAGCGCCCCCAGCACCAGGAGCATGGCGCCAGTGAGGCGATCAGACAGCTTCATCGCGCAGCTTACTTGGACAGGCCGGCGGCCTTCATGGCCACGCCCATCGCCGCATCACCGGCGGCCATGAACTTGGCGAAACCGGCGGGGTCGGCCCACTTGATGCCAAAGCCGCGGTTGTTCATGAAGTCCCGGAATTCCTTCGACTCGTTGGCCTTCTTGAGCGCAGCCACGATCTTGGCACTGACATCGGCCGGCAACCCCTTGGGACCGGCAATGCCGCGCCAGGCACCCACCGAGTAGTCGACTCCGGCGCCTTCCTTGAGGGTAGGCACATTGCCGAAGATCGGATTGCGCTCGGAGGCCATGATGGCCAGGCTCCGGGCCTTGCCGGCCTCGACCATGGCGCGGGCCTCGGGGATCGAGCAGGTGACGATGTCCAGACCATTGGCGGCCAGGTCCTGCATCGCGGGACCAGCGCCGTTGGAAGGTACCCAGGCCACATGGTCCGGCTTCAAGCCCATCGCCTGCAGCCAGCCAATCAGGGCCAGATGCCAGATGCCGCCCTGACCAGTGCCGGAGGCCTTGAACTTGCCGGCAGGCGCAGCCTTGATCGCATCGGCCAGTGCCTTGATGTTCTGATAGGGCGAGTTGGCGGCGACCGTGACGCCGGGCGGGTCTTCGTTCATCAGCGCCAGCGGGGTGTAGCTGGTCGGGTTCAGCTCGGTGAGCTTTTGCCAGTGCATCATCGAGATCTCGACCGTGATCATGCCCAGCGTGTAGCCGTCGGCCGGTGCGGTGGCAATCGCGGAATGCCCGACCACGCCAGAGCCGCCGGTGCGGTTGACCACATTGAAGGGCTGACCCAGGTCTTTCTCGAGCAGGCTGGCGATGATGCGCGCCGTGGCGTCGGTGCCACCACCGGCACCCCAGGGACAGACGATCGTCACCGGCCGGTTGGGCCAGGCGCCCTGGGCGCTGGCGACACCCGGCAACAGGGCACTGGCCCCCAGTGCACCGGCACCTGCAATTACCTGACGACGTTGCTGAGAGGTTTTCATGAGGGTCTCCTTCTGCCTTTGATGGGGGAATGTTGTGGCGACGATTGTAGCCCCCGCCGCGGGGGTCAGTCGTTGCGCTGGAGGGGCAGGGGCGGAAAGCCGCCGATCTGCGACGCGATGCGCGATGCCAGTTCATGGAGCTTGGGCGCGATGTCCCAGCGCAGCCGCTCTTCCGGAAAGACGTAGGTGGGCCCACCACTGTTCATCGACAGGATCTGGCCCTCGGCATTGCGAAAGGCGATCGACACCGAGTTGATCTCGCGGTGCCACTCGCCCAACGACATGCAATAGCCATCCTGTTCGCCCAATCTCAGCGATCGCATCAGACCGGCCTCGTGCTGCTGCCACTGCAAGGGCTCCCGGGTCCGGATCTCGCGCAGGATGCGTTCGCGCTCGGAGGGCTCGCACAGCAGCAGGAAGGCCCGGCCCAGCGCCGAATTGATCACCGGCGTGCGCGAGCCCACCTCGATGCGGGCAGCCACCATCGACCGGCGGGCCCGGCAGGCCTCGACGATCACCATGTTGAGCGGGTCGCTGGTCTCGTCATGGATCGCCAGCAGGACCGATCCGCCATCATTGCGCTCGGCAAACTCCTGCATCAGCGGGCGGGCACAGGCCCTGAAATCGAGCGTCGACAGGAAGGCACGGGCGATCGGCATGATGCCGGGCCCGAGCGTGAAGCGGTCGCTTGTTTCGTCCTGCTTGAGCAGCCCGAGATTGACCAGGGTGGCGGTCAGACGCGTGAGGGTCGGCTTCGGGATGCCAGTGCGCTGGGACAGTTGCTGATTGCTCAGGCCCAGCGTGTTATCGTCGAAGCAGCGCAGCACCGAAATGCCTCGCTCGAGCGCCGCCACATTGCCACTGCCGGCTGCGCCGAATTCGGCATCGGCGGGCTGGGCATTTTGCAGCAGGGCGGGACTGACGGGCTTGTTCATTGCGACGACTTTCCAGCCGATACTAGCCGAGCCCCCTGGCTGCGCTCGGCACCCCAATCGAAAAAACGGATCGATTCGTTCCAAAGCGCACAGGGCGAAATACGAGCTGGCATGATGGTGCAATGCAACGCTTTCGGCGGGGGGCGTGCCCGCGGGCGACCGCCGGTCTGGCGGACCCTTGCCCGCCGGACGTATTAGCATTCCGGTACAAACCGCACCCCCATCATGCCCCGCCTGAACCTTCGTCGCGCCTTTTTCCGGTCCCTGGCCTTGCGCCTGCCAGCCCTGGCTGCGTCCGCACGCACGCCGTCACACTTCACGACGCTCGGTCTGGGCCTGGCGGCAGCCCTCGGGCTGCCGGCGCGGCAAGCCACTGGCGCCACAGTCCTTGATCCGGCGCAGGAGTGGCTCATCGGAGGCAGCCAGTTCGCAGTGCCGGGCGAGGGCGGGCGCATGCGGCGTGCCCTCGTGCTGATGAGCCTTCAAAACCGACAGCCGCAACTGATCGACACCGACTTCTTCCCGCACGGCTTTGCCATCGATCCGCGCCAGAACACCCGGGTGGCCAGCTTCCAGAAAATCGGACCGGGGGCTGCCCTGATCGATCTGGCCAGTGGCCGGGTCCTCACCCGTATCGCGCCCAAGGGACAACAGCAGTTCTACGGGCACGGCGTCTTCACCCGTGACGGCAAGTGGTTGCTGAGCACCGAGCGCGACGAGGCGACCCGGCGCGGCCTGATTGCGATTCGCGACGCCAGCACCCTGAACTACCTGGGCGAGTTCCCGAGCCACGGCGACAGCCCCCATGACTGCCAGCTGATCGAGGACGGCCAGGTGCTGGCGGTGGCCAATGGCGAAGGCTCGGTAAGCCTGATCGATGTGGCCCGGCAACGCCTGATCGAAAAGCTGCCCATCCCGAACAAGCGTCTGAACGCCGGGCACCTGCAGATGCTGCCGCAGCGCCGGCTCGTGGCCGTCTCGGCGCCGGCACAGGGCCTGGGCGAGCAGGACCTGGGCGGCATCAGCGTGCGGCTGGCGCAGCGTCCATGGAGCAGCCTGAGCCAACCCCAGGACCTGGTCAGTCACATGGTAGGTGAAGCCCTGAGCGTGGCGGTCAGCCCGCGCCACGGCGTCTTCGCGGTCACCCATCCGGGCGCCGACCTGGTCAGCTTCTGGTCACTTTCCGACGCATCGCCCCTCGGGCAACTGAGCCTGCCCCGCCCGCGCGGCGTCGACCTGAGTCTGGACGGGGATCGCTTCCTGATCAGCTTCGGCCCGCAAACCAGCCTGGCCCTGGTCGATGCGCATGATCGCCACGTTATCGAGCAGGCAGCAAAGCCCACCTACTTCAGTGGCTCGCATTTGCTGAACTGGTCGCGCGCCACCCGGGCAGGCTAAGGCGCCGCGCCGCAACCCGCCCGGGGTCGGGCGAGGCTTGCGGGCCAGGGCCTCAACTGCACAGCGCCCTGATGTCCTCGGGGATCGGCAAGGCCCTGATCGCGCCGGGCTTGTCCTCACGGCGGGCGGCAAAGATACGCACCTCCTTGCACTCGAGCACCAGGCGTTCGCCGCACAGGATCCGGTAGGCCTGCACGAAACTCTTGTCACGCCATTCGGGCACGCTTGCGCGGACCTCGAGGGTATCGCCATAACTGGCAGTGCTGACGAAACGGGCCTCGGTGTTGACGATCGGGGTGCCGATGATGCCGCGCGTGCGTTCCAGTTCATGCCAGGGCGGCACGCCGCAGACCACAAAGAACTCGCGCGAGGCGGCATCGATCCAGCGGAAAAAATTGGGGAACCAGACGATGCGTGCCGGATCGCAATCACCAAATTCGACCCGGACGCGGTAAGTGACTTCCTTCATGACCCGGCCTTCAGGCCCGCCCGTAGCGACCGAAGAAGTCGCCCAGGAGGTCCTCCTCGGTGGGCACGACTTCGGCAATGGTGCGCACCACCCGGGTGATGTTCATGTAGTGGCGCACGTTCATGTTGTCCGAAAAACTGTTGCCCCCCCAGGTGCCGCAGCCCATGGACAGCGAAAAGGGCAGGCCATTGTTGAAAAAGCCGCCGGTTGCCGCACTGTGCACCTGGTTGACGATCACCCGTGACACCGGCAGCGCCAGACCCAGTTGCGTCGCCCGCTCCAGCTGCCGCGTATGCAGCGACACCGAGTGACCGGCACCCTGGTACTCGTAGATGCGGCCCACGATGGACTGGGCGTCGTCAAAATCGCGTGCGGTGTACAAGGCCAGCACCGGCGACAGTTTCTCGCCGGAAAAAGGATGCCCGGCACCAAAGCCTGATTCCTCGACCACCAGTGCGCGTGGATCCTGTAGGGCAACCTCGCCCAGGCCGGCTCGCTCTGCAATCACCCGGGCCGATTGCCCGATCGCCGCCGCCGACAGCTTGCCCTGCGGAAAGACCAGGGCCTGCAGACGCGCCTTCTGGTCGGCATCCATCAACATCATGCCCAGGCCCGCAAACGCCTTGAGCAGCGCCGGCTTGACCGACTCGACGACGATGACACTGTTCTCGGAGGAACAACTGGTGGCATTGTCGAAGGTCTTGGATTGCAGGATCTTGCGCGCGGCTTCCTCGACGTCGGCACTCTCGTCAACGATGGCCGCCACATTGCCGGCACCCACCCCGAAGGCCGGGGTGCCACAGGTCTGGGCCAGACGGATGTTGGCCTGCGAGCCGGTGGCCACCACCAGGTCGGACATCTTCATGAGCAGCAGGGTCGATTCCTTGGAGACCGGGTGGGGCAGGCACTGCACCAGGTCGCGCGGCGCGCCGATGCGATCGAACTGGGCATGGATGAACTCGAGCAGGCGGGCGCAGGTGCTCCAGCCCTTGGGGGATGGGGCAACGATCACTGCATTGCCCGCCTTCAGGGCGTTGATGATCTTGTTGGCCGGCGTGGCCCCGGGATTGGTGGACGGGGTGATCGCTGCCACCACACCCACCGGCCGGCCGATTTCCGTGATGCCGGTGGCCGGATCCTCGCTCAGGATGCCCACCGTCTTGCGCCCTTTCAGGTCGCGCAGCAGGCCGAAAGTCTTGCGGTGATTCTTGAGGATCTTGTCGGGCACATTGCCCAGCCCGGTATCGGCCACCGCGAGCTCGGCCAGGGCGCGGTTGCGGCCGGGTTCGAGAATCGCCCAGCCCGCCGCCGCCACCAGTTCGTCGATGCGCGCCTGGTCATAACCGGCGGCAATCGCCTGGGCCGCGCGCGCACGCGCGATCAGTTCGCCGACCTGGGCTTGCACTTCGGCGGTCGGGCCGCCGGCCCCGCCCGCACGCAGCGGCGTCACATTCGATGGCACCATGTTCAATCCGGTTTGATGTTTGCGTCCTTGACCAGTTTAGCCCACTTGGGCAGTTCCCTGGCCACCACGTTCGCGAGCACCGAGGGCGCACCGCCCACAGCTTCGGCTCCCTGCTGCAACAGCTTTTCGCGGATGTCAGGCATTGCCAGCACATCATTGAGCGCCTTGTTCCACTTGCGAACGATGGGCGCGCCGACGCCGGCCGGCATGAAGATCGCGAACCACGAGTCCACCTCGAAATCGGCGAAGCCCTGTTCCGCTACCGTCCTGATCTCGGGGAAGGCCGCTGCCCGCTTGAGCGTGGAGACGGCAATGCCCTTGAGCTTGCCGTTCTTGATGTGCTGGGCGGCCGCAGGAATCGACATCCAGCCATTGGTGATCTGGTTGCCCAGCATGTCGGTCACCGCCGGCCCGGCCCCCCGGTAAGGCACATGCGTCAACGCAATGCCGGAGCGCAGGGCAAGCAACTCGCCCGCCAGGTGACTGGGCGAGCCATTGCCCACCGACGCATAGCTCACTGGGTTGGCCCTGGCATGGGAAAGGTACTCGGTCAGGTCCTTGTACGGGGCAGTAGGGTGCGCCGCCAGGATCTGCGGCAGCGAGGCCACCATCCCCACCGGCTCGAAATCGGCCGCCGTATCGAAAGCCATGCGCGGATAGATCGCCGGATTGATGGTGTGCGAGCTGAGCGTGAACAGCACCGTGTAGCCATCGGCCGGTGCCTTGGCCACCACCGCCGTACCCACCGAGCCGCCGGCACCGCCGCGGTTCTCGATGACCACCGGCTGGCCCAGCATCTCGGCCATCTTCTGGTAGACGATGCGCGCGATAACGTCGGTACCTCCCCCGGGCGGATAGGGGACGATCATGCGGATCGGCCGGTTGGGGTAGTCGCCCGCGCCCTGTGCGTGGACGGACGTGGCCCGCCCCAGCAGCCCTCCCAGACCAAGACCGGCCAGGGCACCGGACCATCGTCTGCGGGCATGCTGCACTGACGCCCCACAAGGCGTTTGCGGCGCGTCGGCTTGCTGCTCTGAAGGGCTGGGCGCAGCGGAATCCCTGGGGCGCTTATCCATGCGATCTCCTTGAGAAGGTGGGCAGGCACAGGGGGCAAGGATCGCCTGCAGCCTGAAAGATAGTCCAGAACCGGCCCGCAATGTGGGGGACAGGGGTTTTGTGGAATCGTCCGGAGCCGCGCTTGCTCGGTTAGAATGGACCGGGACGCCCACCGGTGTCCCCGCGCGCCACGACGCGCTTGCCTTCACCCATGACAGAAGCCCGCACCGACGATCGCATCAGCCTGGACACCAGCGGCAGCACCCCCGTCCTTTGCCTGCGCGGCAACTGGCGCCAGGCTGACGGCATCCCCGACGCACGCACCCTGATCGGGAGACTGCCCAGCGAATTGCGGCACCTTGAAATCGATGGCCGGCAGGTGCTGGCCTGGGACACCACCCTGGCGGCCTTCCTGCGCTACCTCGAAAAGGCCCTGGCCGAGCGCAGCGTACAGATGTCTCTCGGCCCCATGCCCAAGGGCCTGGCCCGCCTGATGAGTCTGGTGCGCAACAGCAAGGCCCCCGCGCCAGGCGCGCCGCGCCGGCGGCCCCTGATCGAGCGCCTGGGCGGCTTTGTGCTTCACCAGGCGGACCGCTGCGCCGCCTGGGCACGCCTGGCCGGCATGAGCTTTGCCGCCCTGGTGCGACTGCTCACCCGGCGCCAGCGCGTCCCCATCACCGATGTGCTCGACCAGATCATCGAGTGCGGACCGCGCGCGCTGGGCATCGTCACCCTGCTTTCATTCCTGATCGGCGGCATCCTGGCCTTCGTCGGCGTGGTGCAGTTGCGCATCTTCGGCGCTGAAATCTACATGGCCGACCTGGTCGGCATGGGCATGCTCCTGGAGATGGGCGCCTTGATGACCGGCATCATCATGGCGGGTCGGGCGGGCGCGTCCTTCGCAGCGGCCATCGGCACGATGCAGACCAACGAAGAGGTCGATGCGCTGCAGACGCTGGGATTCGATCCGGTTGAGTTCCTGGTCATGCCGCGCATGCTGGCCCTGACCCTGATGGCGCCCCTGCTGACCCTGTATGCCGACCTGATGGGCATTCTGGGCGGGGCTGCCGTGGCTTGGACGATGCTCGATCTTTCGCCCCCCACCTTCTTCACCGAAATGGCGACCGCGGTCCATGTGTCCGATGCCATGAAGGGCCTGATCAAGGCCACCGCCTTCGGCCTGGTGGTCTCCTTCGCGGGCTGTCTGCGCGGCATCGAGTGCGGCCGCAGTGCCCAGGCCGTGGGCCGTGCCACCACCTCGGCGGTAGTCACCTCCATCGTCCTGATCGTGCTGGCCGATGCCTTCCTGACCGTGCTCTACTTCGTCTACGACGGGATGATCTGAGCATGAACCCGCACGACCCCGCCTCGCAGCCTGCGCCGCCGACACCCTCTACCCAGGCACAGCCCACCAGGTCCGTCCCGGCAGAGGCCCAGCCTCAGGTGCGCGTCAGCCACCTCACCATGGCCTATGGCGACCGCGTCATCCAGCACGACCTGGATTTCGACATCCGGCGCGGCTCGCGCTTCATCATCATGGGCGACTCGGGCTGCGGCAAGAGCACTCTGCTCAAGCACATCATCGGACTCAAGCGCCCGGCGCAGGGCCAGGTCTGGTTCGAAGGCCAGGATGTCTGGGCCCTGTCCGATGACCAGCGCTCCGGCCTGTGCCGCCAGTTCGGGGTGCTCTACCAGAGCGGGGCCCTGTGGAGCTCGATGACACTGGCGCAGAACATCGCCCTGCCCATCTCGCAATACACCGGCCTGTCCGAGCGCGAGACCAACGAGCTGGTCTCGCTCAAGCTGGCTCTGGTGGGACTCGACGGTTTCGGTGACTACTACCCCTCCGAGCTGAGCGGCGGCATGAGAAAGCGGGCCGGCCTGGCACGCGCCATGGCACTCGATCCCAAGGTCCTGTTCCTCGACGAGCCCTCGGCGGGCCTGGATCCGCTGTCCTCGCGACTGCTCGATGAACTCATCCTCGAGCTCAATGAAAGCCTGGGTGTCACCTTTGTCATCGTCACCCACGAACTGGCCAGCATCTTTGCGATCGGCACGGATGCCATTTTCCTGGACTCCGACACCCGCACCATGCTCGAGAATGGCCCGCCGCGCTGGATGGCCGAGCATGCGCGCAGTGATAAAGTACGCAGGTTCCTGAGCCGCAGCGATTCGAGCAGCGACGCCCCTGCCGCCAACGCCGCTGCGCCGATGGCCTCCCCAACGCCCGAATCCTCCCAAGCCAAGGCATGAAGAGCAACCGCTACACCCTCATCGGCGCCTTTCTCATCGGGGCACTGATCATCGTCGCGATCGCCTCGGCGCTGTTTTTCGGCGGCTCCCTGGGCAAGACCAAGTCGCGCGCGCTGATGGTCTTTCGCGGCAACGTCACCGGCCTCGAGGTGGGCACACCGGTGCAGTTTCGCGGCATGAAGATCGGCGAAGTCAAACGGGTACGCACCATCTACAACCCCACCGACCGGCAGGTGCTGTTTCCGGTCTACGCCGAGTTCACCGGCACCATCGAAGTGCCGGGCTATGAAAAGAGCTCCGACGCCCCTGGGGTCCGGGATGCCTGGCTCTCCGGCATGGTGCAGCGGGGCCTGCGCGCCTCCCTGCAGACCAAGAGCTTTGTCACGGGTCAGCAGATGATCATGCTCGACTTCGAGGAAAACAAGGAACCGGTCTTTGCCCGGATCGAGCCTGACCTGCTCGAGATCCCGACCACCCTGTCACCGAGCGAGAGCATCGTCGAGACCTTCAAGGAATTGCCGGTGCGCGAGATCGTGGTCGAAAGCCGTCAGGTCATTGGCAACATCAACCGGCTGATGGTCGATGCCCAGGGCAACCCCGGGCCCCTGCCGCAACTGCTCAAGCAGCTCAATACCCTGACCCAGTCGGTCAACACGCGGGTCCCCCTGCTGAGCAACGAACTGGTCGCCACCACCAAGGAAACCCGTGAGACCCTGGCAGGTGCCCGCGAGGCCCTCGCGCAGTTTGCCCAGGCCAGCAGCAAGATCAGCACCCGCGTCGATGGCGTGGGCACCGCCTTCGAGGGCGGCGCCCGCGACTTCAACCAGCTGACCCAGCGCGTCCAGCAGAGCCTGGCCGTTTTCGACCGCGCGCTGACCAAGGTCGAAGGGTCACTGGCGCGCATGGACCAGAGCCTGAGCACGCTGGACAAGGGCGTCGGGAGCGCCGAACGCACCCTGGGCCAGATCCAGTTCGCGCTGTCGGACGATGCCGCCATCGGCCAGGGTCTGGCACGCAGCCTCGAGGAAGTCTCCGCCACGGCCAAGGCCTTGCGCCAAAGCGTCGAGGCCATCAACCGCAAGCCCAGCTCGCTGCTGTTCGGGAACAAGGATGAAAGCAAGTAAGACCCTGCCCCTGCTGGCCGCCCTGCTCGTCAGCGCATGCACGGTATTCCCCGACTCGCCCCCTGCACGCCTGTACAGCGTCGATCTGGGCGCATCGCGCGGTGTCCAGTCCTGCAGCGGCCTGCGCTTTGCCCTGCGTGAGATACGTCTGCCGGGCTACCTGGACCGCCATGAAGTCCTGTTGGGCCTCAATGGCAGCCTGGTGGAAGTCAGTGCCCAGCATTTGTGGGCCTCGCCCCTGAGCCGCGAACTGACACGGCTGCTCGCCCAGGGCGTTCAGGACCGCCTCAAGGGGGCCAGCCTGATGCCCTATCCGGTGCGCCAGGCCGAGCGGCCGGACTGGATCCTGATCCCGGAAATCACCCGCATCAGTCATGGCGAAAAAGCCTACAGCCTGAGCCTGCAGCTCAATGTCCTGCGCCTGGATGACAACGGCATGGCGGCCAAGGGCAGCCGCAGCGCCGAACCCCTGAGCGCCCAGGTCCAGCTGCCCCTGGGCGGCGAGAACCCGGACAACGCTACCCGTGCCGCGCGCAGTGCGCGACTGCTTGGCGAGGCGACCGGCGCGGCCCTGGATCAGTTGACGCCCCGCCTGGCCCGCCAGTTGTGCCCGCCGGCATAAGCGGCCTGTGCGGCGGGGTGCCCGCCGGCATAAGCGGCCTGTGCGGCGGGGTGCCTGCGTGACCGCTCAGCGGGCGAGCTTGGCGCCGACGAACTGTTCCAGACTGCCGACCGACTCGAAAATGTCTGCGCTTATCTCTGAATCGTCGACTAATACGCCGAAATCCTCTTCAATCCGGGTGAGAATCGCCAGAAGCGCCATGGAGTCCAACTCGGCGAGAGAGCCCAGCAAGGGCGTGTCCGGTTTCCAGGAGGCCGGCATGGCACGCTCCCCAATGGCACTGGCCACGATGGCGCGCAGGAAATCCTTGTGAGTCTGCTCCATCAATCGGTCCTGCCTGCGTTCTTTTCTGCCAAGATGTTCAATCGGTGTTCCTGCTCAAGTCCATGTCGAGCCCGTCGCCCCGCTGCCTGTATCCCCTGAAGGATCTGGACCCGGCGCACTCGCCGTTCCCGGAACCGCAGGCGGCGCTGTTTTGCTCGCGGCAGTGGTTCGAGCTGCTCGCCCGTACCGCCGTGCAAGGCGAGGCCCTGCTGCTGGACAATGCCCGTTCGGGGGCACATTTCAGTGCCCTGGCGGTCCATCGCAGGCCGGAGCGTCGCCTCGGATTATCGTTCAGCAGCATCGAGGCGCTGAGCAACTACTACTCAATGTACTACAAGGTCATTGGATCGACGCGCACCGAAGACCTTCAGGCACTGGCCGGATCGATCGCCAGCCTGCCCTTCCCGGTCCTTCGGCTGGGCCCCTTTGCGGGCGAGGACGGGACCTGCAATGCCCTGGCCGAGGCCCTGCGAACGAATGGGTTCTCGGTTCAGGTCAGCGAGGCCTTCGGCAACTGGATCGAACCGACACAGGGCCGCGCCTTCGAGACCTATTTCGCCGCCCGCCCCTCGGCGCTTCGCAACACCCATGAGCGCAAGCGGCGCGCGCTCGAGAAACAGCACCGCTGGCAGTTCCGGCTGCTGGAGCACGACGATGCGGCACTCGAGAAGGGCATCGCCGACTATCTCGCCATCTATGGCAGCAGTTGGAAGCCACCCGAACAAAACCCCGGCTTCATGCCGGCACTGATCCGGCTGGCCGCCCGACAGGGCCAGTTGCGTCTGGGCCTCGTCGATATCGACGGCCAAGCGGCGGCGGCCCAGGTCTGGCTTCGTGATGGAGACACCAGTCTGATCTACAAGCTGGCCCACCACCCGCGCCTTGACGCCTTCTCGGTCGGCCTGCTGCTCACCACCGAGATGATGCGGCATGCCTTCGATGTCGATCGCGTCGCACTCATCGACTTTGGCTCGGGCGATGACCCCTACAAAAAAGACTGGATGAGTCAGCGCCGCAGCCGCGAGACCCTGACAGCCTACAACAGGCGCACCATGCTGGGCCTGCTGGCGAGCCTGAAAGCATGAGCAGGCCCGCCGTCCTTGCCGATGAACTGCTGAGCGCCGCTGCCCGGCAGCATGGGGCACGCACGGCCCTGATCGACCGCCACGGGCAGGCAACGTTCACCGAACTCGATCGCGAGGTCGATCGGCTGCTCCTGCCATTGCGCGCCGCCGGCATCGCCCCGGGCCAGCGCGCAGCCCTGCGCGCCGACAAGGACATCGCGACCGTCGCAGCCTTCCTGGCCCTCTGGCGCCTGGGCGCCATCGTGGTTCCCCTCAACCCTGGTCTCAAGCCTGAACAGGTCGCCCATATCCTGCGCGACTGCCAGGCCCGACAGTTGCCCCCGGCCTCACAGTGGGCCTCTGGCCAGAGCCCGCTGCAGGCAGCGCCCGGAGCCACGTCCGTTGCGATGGAGCCCGCTGATCGCCACGATATGCAGCCGGCCGTCATCCTCTACACCTCCGGCAGCACCGGACTTCCCAAGGGCGTGGTGCTGTCGCATCACAACCTGATCGCAGGGGCACGCAGCGTCACCTCCTACCTGGGCCAGAACGAGAATGACCGCATCCTGGCGGCCCTGCCGCTGTCCTTTGACGCCGGCCTGTCCCAGATCACCACGGGCCTGATCAGTGGCGCCACCGTGATCCTGCACCACTACCTGCTCCCCCAGGACTGCCTCAGGCTCATGGCGCTGCATCGCGTTACCGGCCTGACCGGCGTGCCTCCGCTGTGGATCCAGCTGTCACGCCTTGACTGGCCGCAGGAGGCAGCCGCAAGCCTTCGTTACTTCGCCAACACCGGGGGCCGCATGCCCCTGCCGGTGCTGCAGGCCTTGCGCGGCAAGAGCCCGCAAGCCCTGCCCTTCCTGATGTACGGGCTGACCGAGGCCTTCCGCTCCACCTATCTCGATCCGGCGCAGGTCGGCCTGCGTCCCGAGTCCATCGGCAAGGCCATCCCAGAGGCCCAGGTCCTGGTCCTGCGTCCCGATGGCAGCATCTGTGACGATGAGGAGCCGGGCGAACTGGTACATGTCGGACCGACCGTCACCCTGGGTTACTGGAACGATCCGGAGCGCACAGCGCAGCGCTTCCGGCCCTTGCCCCGACCACTGCCCGGCCTGCCCTGGCCCGCGCTCGCCGTGTGGTCTGGTGATACCGTCCGCAGAGATCGCGAGGGCTTTCTTTACTTCGTCGGTCGACGCGACGAGATGATCAAGACCTCGGGATACCGGGTCAGCCCCACCGAAATAGAAGAGGCGGCCTACCGAAGTGGCCTGCTTACCGAGTGTGTCGCCTACGGCATCGAGGACTTCGAACTTGGCCAGGCCATCGCACTGATCGGGCATGCCCCCGAGGGCCCATCCCGGCCTGCAATGATCGAGAGCCTGAAGGCCCATCTGAAATCCGAACTGCCGCCCTACATGCAGCCACGCACCATCCAGCTGAGCCCCACGGCCTTGCCTCGCAACGACAATGGGAAGCTGGACCGACCGCGTATCATCGCCCAAGCCCGGAGCCATCCATGAGTGCCCAACCCGTGACCTTTCCGCGCCACTGGCCGGCCGTTGGCGACAGCGAAAGCGGCTGGTCGGTGAACGAAGGCCGCCTGCAACTCGATGGTCGACCAGTGGATGACTGGATCGCTGGCCGACGCACGCCACTCTATCTCTACAGCCGCCACGTCATCGAAGCACAGGTGCGTCGCGTGCGCGACATTCTGCCGGCTGGCTGCGAACTGCATTACGCCCTCAAGGCCAATCCCCATCCTCCCCTCGTGCAGTACCTGCGCGGCCTGGTCGATGGCGCCGATGTGGCCTCCGCTGGCGAGATGCAACTGGCGCTGGCTGCGGGCTTTGCGGCACAGCACATCGGCTTTGCCGGTCCCGGCAAACAGGCCAGTGAAATCGATCAGGCACGGCAGGCAGGCGTCACTGTCACCGCCGAATCGATGCGACAGATCGAGGCGGTCGCCTCCGCCGGTGCCCGGAGCGTGGCCCTGCGGATCAACGCCGGCCAGCAGATGCGCGCCTCGGGCATGCGCATGGCGGGCGGTGCCTCCGCCTTCGGCATCGACAGCGAGCAAGTCGGCCAGGCCGTGGCGCTGGCCCAGGGCCTGGGCCTGCAGGTGTCCGGCCTGCACCTGTACGCCGGCAGCCAGAACCTCGAAGCCGGGCAGATCGCCGAAAACATCCGGCAGGCAGCCGATACCGCCTGCCAGGTCGCGCCCGCCCTCGGCGAGGGCTCACTGCACTGGGTCAATGTCGGCGGCGGCCTGGGCGTGCCCTATTTTCCTGGCGAGAAGGCGCTCGAGCTCGAACCCATTGCCGGCGCCCTGCAGCAGGCTGCGCAGCAGGTCGCCGCGCTCGGCGCACGCCTGCGTATCGAACTGGGCCGATACCTGGTGGCCGAGGCCGGTGTCTACCTGACCCGCATCATCGACGAGAAATGGTCCCGCGGCCGGCATTACCTGATCCTCGATGGCGGCCTGCATCATCACCAGGCCGCCTGCGGCAACTTCGGACAAGTCATCAAGCGCCCCTTCCCGATCGCCCTGAGCCGCAGCAGCGGCCGGCCCGCCGCACGCACCCCCCGGCGCGAGAACCACGACCTGGTCGGGCCCTTGTGCACGCCCATGGACAGCTTCGCGCGGGATCTGGAGCTCGAAGATGCCCAGCCCGGCGACCTGATGGCCATCTTCCGTAGCGGCGCCTATGGGGCCAGTGCCAGCCCGCAGGCCTTTCTCGGCCATGAGCCGGCGGGCGAATGGCTGGTCTGAGCGCGAATCCCTGCAAGAGGAGCGTTTTTCACAGCCAAAGCGCCCCTTTGAGGTCATACTCACAGCCCTGCAAGGTCCTTTGCCCGACCCCCGCCATGTTCAAGACTGAACCCGAACCGACGCCCAAATCAGCGCAGCGCGAAGCCCTCGTCAATGCCTTCTCGGTTGATGTCGAGGACTACTTCCAGGTCGCGGCCTTCGACGACGTCATCGCTCGCGACAGCTGGCCCTCCCGCGAATTGCGCGTCGAGCGCAATGTCGAGCAGATGCTGGCCCTGCTCGAGCGGCACGGCACCCGCGCCACCTTCTTCACCCTGGGCTGGGTCGCCGAACGGCTGCCCGGCATGATCCGCCGCATCGTTGCCGCCGGACATGAACTGGCCAACCACGGTTACGGCCACCAGCAGGTCACCCGCCTGAGCCGGGACGAATTCCGACAGGATGTCAGCAGCGCACGCCAGATCCTCGAAGATATCGGCGGCGTCCGGGTCATCGGCTATCGGGCGCCGAGCTTTTCCATCGGCGCAGGCAACCTGTGGGCCCATGAGGTGCTGGCCGAGACCGGCCACATCTACAGCTCGAGCGTCTATCCCGTCAAGACCGACCTCTATGGCATGCCCGATGCGCCACGCTTTGCCTGGCGCAGCCCTTGCGGCCTGATTGAAATACCCCCCAGCTCGATCCGTATCGCGGGCCGAAACTTTCCCGCCTCTGGCGGCGGCTATTTCAGGTTGCTGCCCCTGGCCCTCTCACGCTGGGGCTTTCGCCGCATCAATGCCGAACAGCAGGCGGCCATCTTCTACTGTCACCCCTGGGAGATCGATCCCGACCAGCCCCGCATCGCCGATGCGCGCCTCAAATCACGCTTTCGCCACTATGTGAATCTTTCCAGCAACCTGGGCAAGATCGACCGGCTGCTGGCGACTTCGAAATGGGACAGGATGGACCGGGTATATGGGGGCTTGTTGGGCTGAGGGCGGGGCCAGTGGCCTGCCCGCAGAACCATTCCCGCGGAATCAGGGCGCCGGCGTCTCGAGCATCGCCTTGACCAGTCGGGCCTGATACGCCCACTTCAATTCCCCCCAGGGGGAAATCCGAGCCAGCCTCAAACGGTCTGTGGACCTGCTGTTGACGCCTCCACCCGTCGCGAACGCATACCGGACGCGATCCTCGAGGATGCGGCAATGACGGTCCTCGAAATCATCCCCATAGCGTCCGTTGGGATAGGCAAAAAGGGTCGGTCGCTGACCCAGCATGGTCTCCAGGTCATCAATGCTTCCCTGGATTTCATCCACCGAATCCCTGTCATCGAGCATGCGAAGAATCGGATGATTGCGGGTATGCGCACCGATCGCAATGCCGAGACCGGCAGTCTGCCGGATCTGCAATTCGCTCATCATGCGCACGGAATGGCGGCCCGGCTCGCACAGGCGCTCCACCACGCCGACCAGTTCCTCACGCTCGGCCAGACTGCGATATTTGACGTAGGGCACGATGCGCGCCAGGGCCTGACGTTTTTCATCGATGCTGGCTATCCTGAAGCGGCCCAGGTTCATCATCGAAAGATCGATCTCACGCTTGTGGCTCAAGCGGATCGCCTCGTTCAGTCGATCGTTGAACATCAGCCGAGGTCCAAGGAAGCGGGTGGCAATGAAATACACCGCAGGGATTTTCAGCTCATGCAGGATCGGATTGACGACGTCGAAATTCTCTTCGTAGCCATCATCGAGGGTCAAGGCAGCCGCCCTGTGCGGCAGGTTTCCTGAATACAGGCGCTCGCA
>JAPOKJ010000129.1 GCA_029977705.1 Burkholderiales bacterium
ACGAGATGAGCCGCAAGGGCGAACTGGCCTTCCGCGCCATCAACGTCAATGACTCTGTCACCAAGAGCAAATTCGACAACCTGTACGGTTGCCGCGAGTCGCTGGTCGATGCCATCAAGCGTGCCACCGACGTGATGATCGCCGGCAAGGTGGCGGTCGTGGCCGGCTACGGCGATGTGGGCAAGGGCTCGGCCCAGGCCTTGCGCGCCCTGTCGGCCCAAGTCTGGGTCACCGAGATCGACCCCATCAATGCCCTCCAGGCCACGATGGAAGGCTACAAGGTGGTCACCATGGAATATGCCGCCGACAAGGCCGACATCTTCGTGACCGCGACCGGCAACTACAACGTCATCACGCACGATCACATGGTGCGCATGAAGGACCAGGCGATCGTCTGCAACATCGGGCACTTCGACAACGAGATCGATGTCGCTTCGCTCAAGCAGTACCGCTGGGAAAACATCAAGCCGCAGGTCGACCACATCGTATTCCCGGCCGGCAACGGCCTGCCCGAGCGTCGCATCATCCTGCTGGCCGAAGGCCGCCTGGTAAACCTGGGCTGCGCCACCGGTCACCCGTCCTTCGTGATGAGCTCGTCGTTCTCGAACCAGACCATGGCCCAGATCGCGATCTGGACCCGCCCCCAGGATTTCGAGCCCGGCAAGGTCTATGTCCTGCCCAAGCTGCTCGACGAGAAGGTGGCCCGCCTGCACCTGAAGAAGTTGGGCGCGCAGCTGACCGAACTGTCCGCCGAACAGGCGGGCTACATCGGTGTCGACGTCAAGGGCCCGTACAAGCCTGACACCTATCGGTACTGATCGTGCAGCCCCTCAGTTTTGAGTTTTTCCCACCCAATACCGAGGTCGGCGCGCAGAAACTGGTCCAGGTTCATGCAGACCTGGCGGCCCTGAAGCCGGAGTTTTTCTCCGTGACCTTCGGGGCCGGCGGTTCCACCCGTGATAAAACCCTGGCTGCGGTGCAGGCCGTGCAACAGGCCGGCTCGCAGGTGGCACCGCACATCTCCTGTGTAGGCTCGAGCAAGGAGTCGATCCGGCAGCTGGTCGAGGTCTACCTGTCGATGGGCATCCGCCGCATCGTGGCATTGCGTGGCGACATGCCCTCGGGCATGGGCATGGGCTCACCCGGTGAATTCCGCTTCGCCAGCGAATTGGTGGGCTTTCTTCGCGACACCTATGGCGATCGCCTGCACATCGAGGTGGCAGCCTATCCGGAAACCCACCCGCAAGCTCGTTCGGCGGCGGCCGACCTGAAGGCCTTTTGCGACAAGGTGCGCGCCGGTGCGGATTCCGCGATCACCCAGTACTTCTTCAATGCCGATGCCTACTTCCATTTTCGTGACCAGGTCCGTGCCCAGGGCGTAGAGGTACCTATCGTTCCCGGCATCATGCCGATCACCAACTATGTCCAGCTGGCGCGCTTTTCGGACAATTGCGGCGCAGAGATCCCCCGCTGGGTTCGCCAGCGCCTGGCCGACTTTGGCGATGACCTCGCAGGCCTTCAGGCCTTTGGCCATGAAGTGGTCGCGGGACTGTGCGAGCGGCTGCTCCGGGGTGGCGCTCCCGGACTGCACTTTTACACCCTGAACCAGAGCGCGGCCACGCGTGCGCTCGTGACCTCGATTCGACCGCTCATCGGTTGAAACTGCCACTGGAAGGGCCCACTGGCCGTCTGTCCCGCGACGGTTGGTGGCTCGACGGATCGAGGCTAAATTGCGTGCGTGGAAAAAGTTTTAGTCTCCCGCAGCAGTCATGCGCCAGAGCCCGAGCAGCAGCAGGGCAATCGCTTTCGTATTCCCAGTGACCAGATATCCCTGGGCATGTTCGTGGCCGAACTGGATCGGCCATGGCTGGACACGCCTTTTCTGATCCAGGGGTTTCTGGTCGATCGCGACGACGAGATCGAGGCGCTGCGAAAGTACAGCCGCCATGTCTATATCGATCTGAATCTTTCGCATCCGGAATTGGCGGATGTGATCCGCAAGTCGGCGGCCGGCGATTTGGAGCAGGCGGGCGACACGCCGCGTGCGCCTGCCCAGGAATCTCAGCCGCTTCAGTTCGCCAGGAAGGCCGAGCCCGCACCCGCCCGGACCGACGCCGACATCCGCGCCCCGGGACCTGATTTGGTCCCCAAGAGCAAGCCGGCCCTTGCGGCAGCGGCCGTTGATGTCAAGCCGATGCGCGCGATTGACCGTCAGGAGCGTCGCTACAAGGACCGGGCGCTGCGCGAGATGCTGCGCGTGGACTACAGCCCGGTCGAGTCGAGCAGCCTCCTGGAGCTGATCCGTGCCTGGTTGCAAAGCCTGATCACGCCGCGCCCCAGCAAGCAGGCGCAGGCCAAGGCGCGCCGCGCCAACCGGGAGGAGATCAAGAAGATCCTTCCCCAGGATGTGGCCCTCAAGCGCTATGCCGAGCCGCGCCCGATCGCCCAGGTCCTGCCGCGCGCCGAAAAGAGTTTCAACCGTGCCCGCAAGACGCTCGAGACCCTCTCGCTGGATCTGCGCAACGACCGGATCCCGCAACTCGACCAGATCAAGGATGCGGTAACGGACATGGTGAACACCATGGTCCAGAATCCCGATGCGCTGATGTGGGTGGCCAAGCTGCGCGAGGAAGACGGCCAGGTCTATGAGCATGGCGTCAAGGTCGCGATCTATCTGATGGCGCTGGGTCGTCATCTGGGCTTTCCCAAGGAAGATCTGGCCCATCTGGGCACCATCGGGCTGCTGGCCGACGTTGGCAAGACCAAGGTGGCGCGCGCCATTCTGGAAAAGCCCGGCATGCTCGATGCGGACGAGTTTTCCGAGGTCAAGCTCCATGTCGAAATCGGCCTGCAGCTCTTGCAGTCCTCCATGACGCTGCCCAAGGCCGTCGTGGACGGCATCGCGCAGCACCATGAACGGCTCGACGGCACCGGTTATCCAAACGGCTTGTCCGGAGACCAGATCGGCATCTATGGCCGCATGGCCGCGATCGCCGACAGCTTTGCTGCCCTGGTCAGTACCCGCCCCTATGCCAACGCCAGCTCGGCGCAGGATGCGCTGATGAACCTGTACGAATGGTGTGGCACTTCCTTTCATGAACCCCTGGTCGAACAATTCGTCCAGGCGATCGGCATCTTTCCGGTCGGCTCGATGGTCGAACTGTCCAGTGGTGAAGTGGCCATTGTGCTGTCACACAACCGTACCCGCCGCCTCGAACCCAAGGTGCTGGTCATTTCCTGGCCAGACCACCGCCCGCTGAGCACACCGATCGAGCGGGACCTGAAGGACAAGCCGACCACCCCGGATGGCAAACCCTTGCGCATCGTGCGGGGCCTGGCCTCCGGTGCCTATGGCCTGCAGGTCAGGAACTATTACGGAAACGAGCTCGCCAATGCAAACGGTCTTGTCTGAGGCGCCCCAGGCGTTCGTCAACAGCCAGGCCATGGGGGCGACGGCCTCGCGCGTCAATGTCATGGAACTGATGCACCAGATCGGGCAGGCCCATGTGGCCCGTCCCGACCAGCGTCATGTGGTCCTGTTGCTGCAATTGCATCGTTCCGATCGCCTGCAGGCCCTGGCCCAGGCCGAAGCCTCGCGTCTGGTCCATACCGAGGTGTCGCGCCGCTTCAAGCGGGTGCTGCGTCCAGGCGACTATTACAGCTTCGTGTCGACCGACGAAGTCTGGGTGTTGCTGAGCAACCTGCCGAGCGAGTCGCTGGCCAAGCTGGCTGCCCGTACCCTTCGTGATCACCTGTCCCGTCCCATCCAGGTCGAGACCGAGTCGCAACAGACCTGGCAGGTCCACCTGCGTCCCATCGTCGGTGGCAGTTGGGTGGCCAAGGGTTCTTTCGTCGATGCCGTGAGTGTCGTGACCGCGGCCGCCGATGCCCTGATCAAGGCGCGTGGTCATGAAGACCATGTGGTCGTGCAGCAGGCGGAAAACACCAGTTCGGCAGTCGAGCGGAACGCCCTGGAGCGGGATCTGCGTCTGGCCATCCAGGCCAATGAGCTGGAGGTCTATTTTCAGCCCCAGATCGACATCCAGACCCAGCGCTGCATCTCGGCAGAGGCCTTGATCCGCTGGAAGCGCGGTGACCAGTACATCAGCCCGGCCCTGATTGCCTCGATCTGCGAGGAGCGCGGCATGATGAATCACCTGACGCAGTTCGTGCTCAACAGCTCACTGCGCCAACTGGCCCAGTGGAAGGCCAAGTCCCTGGACCTGCGCGTCAGCATCAACCTGTCGGCCGTCACCATGGGCGACGAGATTTTCCCGGATGTGGTCGGGCAGGCCCTGGAGACCTGGGGCGCCTCCGGTGATCAGCTGACGCTGGAGCTGACCGAGAGCTCGATCGTACAGAATGAAGCCTCGGCCATCGATTTCATGAACAAGCTCAAGAAGTACGGTTGCCGCCTGGCCATCGATGACTTCGGTACCGGTTACTCCTCCTTTGCCTACCTGCGCCGCTTCCCCCTGGATGAGTTGAAGATCGACCAGAGCTTCGTGCGCAATTGCGCCACCGATGGTGCCGACCTTCGAATCGTCAAGACCCTGATCGATCTGGCCCATGGCTTCGGCCTGGAGGCGCTGGCCGAGGGCGTCGAGGACGAAAAGACCCTGCAGACGCTGTCTGCAGCCGGTTGCGACATGGTGCAGGGCTATCACTACTCCAAAGCCGTGCCCTCCCGCGACTTCATCCAGTGGTGTCAGGACTGGGCCAAGGGCTGAGGCCCCGGCCCCATGCTATCCTCGTCGCAAGAGCCGGACTGCTCGCGCGACTGATCGAGCAGCCATCACCGGCCCCTGTACCGGACCGCTTCTCATCGCATGCCCGCCCAATATGTTTCGCGTCGCGCGCGGCCTCTCCGGGCCGCGATCAGCGTCGCGCTGATCCTCATTGCCCTTCTGGCCGGCCTCCATCCGCAGGCCCAGGCGCAGCGTCGTGCGCGCGCCGAGACCTTGCCGTCGCCCGATGAGGCCATCGTTCAGGCCCGCCAGGCCGTCGCCAAAGGCCTGCGCGACCGGGTCGCTGCGCTGCAGTCAGCCGTACCCGAGGCGCATCTGCTGCAGGCTTACCTGCCTTACTGGGACTTGAGACTTCGTCTGGCCGATGATCGCGGTGCCCGTGATCCCTCGGCCCTCGATGCAGACGCCCAGGCCTTCATCAAGCGGCATGGCTCGACCCTGATGTCCGACCTGTTGCGCCGTGACTGGCTGCTGTCGCTGGGCAAGCGTCGTGAGTGGGCC
>JAPOKJ010000114.1 GCA_029977705.1 Burkholderiales bacterium
GATTGAAGCCGATCCTGCAACGCCAATCACGATAAACATCAAGAGCGCATTCCTGGAGCGGGTGAAGGGAATCGAACCCTCGTCTTAAGCTTGGAAGGCTTCAGCTCTACCATTGAGCTACACCCGCCAGCCGCTCGATTGATCTAGGAACTCAGCTCCTGCACTCCCTCGGCAAACTTCGCCGACCCGCCCGTCTTCGATAAAAAATCCTTGAAAATCAAGGATTTGCTGACCAAAAAAGGGTGAGTGGTGGATGAGGCTGGATTCGAACCAGCGTAGGCGTAAGCCAACAGATTTACAGTCTGCCCCCTTTAGCCACTCGGGCACCCATCCACAGGGAACCTCGGATTATCGCGTGGGCCAGGGATTCTGTCAAATCGCGCAGGCCCGCCCTGGGTTGCCGTGTGTCGGCCAAAGCCACAGCCTCAGAGGTCCTCCCCAAACCGGATCGCGTTGCCATAGGGGTCATTGACCTGCATTTCGTTCATGCCCCAGGGCTGGCGGGTCAGTTCGTAGCCAAAAGGGACGCCCTTGGCCTTGAACTCGGCAAACAGGGCGTCGATGTGCCGGACCCGGATGTAGCAGCTGCTGATGCTGCCGAACTTTTTGCCGGCGGACTCGGATTTGGCATCCCAGAAGTGCAGCTCGGTCTAGGGCCTGTTCACACTAAGCCAGGAAGCGCGAAGCACCTTGTCCAGCCGTCAGGTAAGGCGCGTGACGACGCCCTGACCGGGGTCAGCGCTAGGAGCGCAACGCCGCATGACGGCTGGACAAGGTGCTTCCCATCCGGGTTGCGCCCAAAAAGGTCCCAGCCCTTCGTTACAAATCCTCGCCGGGGATCTACCCCGGCTGCGGTTTGTGCCTCGTTTGGGACCTTTTTGTCTCGCAACGCGTCTTCCTGGCTTAGTGTGAACAGGCCCTAGCCCCGGCACACGATGAGATGGCCTTGCTCGGCGTAGAGCCTGAACCGGTCGAAACCCAGCAGGTCCCGGAAGAATTCATGGGTGCGCTGAAGGTTGCCGCTGGGCAGCTGGGGGATGGCGGGGGACAGGATGGGGCTGGTCATGGGGTGTCCTCCAGCTGTTGGCCGGTTCAACGATAAATCTCGCGCCGATTCCCGACTTCGATGACCAGGACGCGCAGGCGGGCATCCTGGATGTCGCAAATGATCCGGAAGTCACCGACCCGGTATCGCCAATAGCTTTCCAGGCTGGGGCCGGTCAGCGCCTTTCCAGACGCACGAGGATCTTCTGTACCCGCGACACGTTCGTCCATGAAATCGACAATGCGCCGGGCAACCTGGCGGTCGAGTTTGCGCAGTTGCTTGAGGGCGGTATCGGTGTAGTCAATCTGCCAGGCCAAGATCTTTCCTGACCTGGTCGCGCGAGTGGATCGCTTCTTCGCCTTTGCGCACGCGTTCCATGGTGGCGCTGGCGAGATAGAAATCTTCCAGGTCGTCCAAGCCGCGCATCACGAGTTCGCGCAGGTAAAAGGCCTTGGTGCGACCGGTTTGGGCGGCAAGGAGATCCAGGCGCTTTTCTACAGACGGTTCGAGTCGGATGGAAGTGGGCATGATGCAACAGCAATTGACTACATGTATTCATTGTATTCAAAGCGATCTCCGCGTCAAGCCTCCTCGGTGTGGCCAGTGCATAGCGTCCGTCGCAGGGGTGCTATTGACCGACCGACCGGTCGGCTTTATTATGAGGGCACGTCCCGATCGCCGCTGTGCGATCCCCCCCGATTTTTCGGAGACCCCCGATGTACACCCAAGCCATCGACCTGGCCGCCCAGGGCAAGCCCGAAGGCGGCCCGCGCCCGGTCACGACCAGCCCCGAGCTGCAGGCCCGCGAGGCGGCCTTCAATGCCCGCATCGCCCAGGACCAGAAGGTCGAGCCCCAGGACTGGATGCCCGAGGCCTACCGCAAGACCCTGGTGCGCCAGATCAGCCAGCATGCCCATTCCGAGGTGATCGGCATGCAGCCCGAGGGCAACTGGATCACCCGCGCGCCGAGCCTGCGTCGCAAGGCGATCCTGCTGGCCAAGATCCAGGACGAGGGCGGCCACGGCCTGTATCTGTACTCCGCCGCCGAGACGCTCGGCGTCTCACGCGAGGAGATGGCCGAGGCCCTGCACAGCGGCAAGGCCAAGTACTCCTCGATCTTCAACTACCCGACGCCCACCTGGGCCGACATGGGGTGCATCGGCTGGCTGGTCGATGGCGCGGCGATCATGAACCAGATCCCGCTGTGCCGCTGCTCCTTCGGCCCCTATGCCCGCGCCATGATCCGCATCTGCAAGGAAGAAAGCTTCCATCAGCGCCAGGGCTATGAGGCCATGCTGGCCCTGTGCAATGGCACGCCGGCGCAGCGCGCGATGGCCCAGGAGGCTTTCAACCGCTGGTGGTGGCCGGTGGTGATGATGTTCGGGCCCAGCGACAAGGACTCGGTGCACACCGCCCAGGCCAGTGCCTGGGGCATCAAGCGCATCACCAATGACGACCTGCGCCAGAAGTTCATCGATGCCACCGTGCCGCAGGCCGAGCTGCTCGGCCTGACCGTGCCCGATCCTGATCTGCGCTGGAATGAGGAACGCGGCCATTACGACCATGGCCCGATCAACTGGGACGAGTTCTGGCAGGTGGTGGCCGGTGACGGCCCCTGCAACCGCGAGCGTCTGGCCGCGCGCGTCAAGGCCCATGACGATGGCGCCTGGCTGCGTGAAGCCACCCTTGCCTACAGCCAGAAACAAGCCGAACGCGCCGCCCGCGCGCAAGGCACCGACCGGAGCGCCGCATGAGCCAGAACCCGTCCACCCCCGCCCCGACCGGCGAGGTCCCGATGCCCCTGTTCGAAGTCTTTGTGCGCTCCAAGCAGGGCCTGGACCACAAGCATTGCGGCAGCCTGCATGCCGCCGACGCCGCCAGCGCGCTGCGCATGGCGCGCGATGTGTACTGCCGGCGCCAGGAAGGCGTGAGCATCTGGGTCGTGCCATCGAGTGCGATCACCGCCTCGCGCCCCGAAGATGCCGAGAGCCTGTTCGATCCGATGGCCGACAAGATCTATCGCCACCCCACTTTCTATCAGCTGCCCGAAGCGGTCCAGCACATGTGAGGCGGCGAGCATGCACACCGAAAATCTGAGCAGCCATATCGCCATCCCCGCCAAGCCCTTGCTGGCCGAGCCGCTGAAAGATCCGATCGAGTCGCTGGGCGCACGCGAGGTGGCCCTGCTGCGTCTGGCCGATGCAGCCCTGGTCCATTCGCAGCGCGCGGCGCAGTGGTGTGGCCATGGCCCGATGCTCGAAGAAGACCTGGCCCTGACCAATGTCTCGCTCGACCTGCTCGGTCAGGCGCGCATGATCTACCAGCATCTGTCGACCCTGCCCGGCGCACAGGGGCCGGATGAAGACTGGTATGCCTACTTCCGCAACGAGAAGGCTTTCCTCAATCCCAGCCTGTTCGAGCTGCCCAATGGCCTGACCATGAGCAGCGGCCCGCGCGAGGACTATGCCGTGGCCCTGGCACGCCTGTTCCTGACCAGCGCCTGGGCCTTGCCGATGTGGGCACGGCTGCGTCAGGCGCCTTATGCGCCGCTCGCCGAGATTGCCGCGAAGGCGGTCAAGGAGACGCGCTATCACTGGGACCACGCGGCGCAGTGGATGCTGCGCATGGGCGATGGCACGGCCGCCTCCAACCGGCGCGCCCAGGCGGCCCTGGATCGCCTCTGGCCGTATGTGGCGGAACTATTTGCCGATGATGCCTGGGATGTTGCGGCCGCCAGCGACACCACCGGTGTGCTGCCCAGCCAGCTGCGGGCAGATTTCGACGCCCTGGTGGACGATGTACTGGCCGAAGCCGGCCTCAGGCGTCCGCCCGACTCGAAATTCATGAGCACCGGCAAGCGTGGCCTGCACTCCGAGGCGATGGGCTATCTGCTGGCCGAGATGCAGACGCTGGCGCGTCAGCATCCGGGCGCGCAGTGGTGACGCCGACCAGCCCCGACCATCCTGTCTTCGAGTCCATGTCAGCCGACCTGCGCGCCTCGATCTTCGAGGTGGTGGCCTCTGTGCCCGATCCCGAGATCCCGGTGCTCAGCCTGGTCGATCTGGGCATCGTGCGTGAGGTGCATCAGGACGACACCGGCATCGAGGTCACGCTCACGCCCACTTACAGTGGCTGCCCGGCCACCGAGGCGATTGCCCGCGACGTGCGCGAGGCCCTGGACCGTGCCGGCCACCCGCAGGCGCGCGTGGCCATCCGCCTGAGCCCGGCCTGGTCCAGCGACTGGATCACGGAGGAGGGCCGGCGCAAGCTCAAGGCCTATGGCATCGCGCCGCCAGCCTGTTCGGCCACACCGCGCGAGCAGGTGGTGAGCCTGCGCCGCAAGGTGTCGGTCGCCTGCCCGCGCTGCGACTCGACCGAGACCGAGCAGTTGTCGCACTTTGCGTCCACCCCCTGCAAGGCCTTGTACCGCTGTCTGGCCTGCCGCGAGCCCTTCGACTATTTCAAGCCTTTCTGAACATGACGCCCAAGTTTCATTCCCTCAAGATCCGCGCCATCCTGCCCGAAGCCGGCGATGCGGCCCGCATCCGCTTCGAGGTACCCGAGGCGCTGCGCGAGGACTACCGCTTCGCAGCGGGCCAGTACCTGACCTTGAAGGCGGATGTGAACGGCCAGTCGCTGCGCCGCTCCTACTCGATCTGCTGTGGCGAGGCCGAGTACGCCGCCAGCGGCCTGCTCGAGGTCGGCATCAAGCGGGTGCAGGGTGGCCTGTTCTCCAATCATGTGCTGGACATGAAGGCCGGACAGATGCTGGAGGTGATGACGCCGGAGGGCAAGTTTGGCGAGGCCTTGCGAGCCGATGCGCCAACGGCAGCCGATGGCGGCCCGCCATCTGGCGCGGCCCGCCATCTGGTGGCTTTTGCCGCCGGCAGCGGCATCACACCGGTGATGGCCTTGATGAAGACCTGGCTGACCGCCGATCCGCTGTGCCACTTCACGCTGGTCTATGGCAACCGCAAGACCGAGTCGGTGATGTTTCTGGAGGACATCGCGGCCTTGAAGAACCAGTACCTCGGTCGCCTGCGCGTGTACCACGTGCTGTCGCGCCAGCCGCAGGAAATCGAGCTGTTCAATGGCCGCATCGACCAGGCCAAGCTGCGCGCCTTCACCGAGCAGTTGATGCCGGTGGCGAGCATGGATCATGTCTTCATCTGTGGCCCGGATTCAATGATCGACGAGATCGAACGCGGACTGCAATCGGCTGGCCTGCCGCGTGAGCGGCTGCATCTGGAGCGCTTCGGTGTCCCCGGTCAGGTGCAGCGCGCACCGGTGGTGGTCGATGATGCGGCCCCGGCCGCTGCGCTGACCGTGATCCTGGATGGCAAGCAGAGCGCGATGCGCCTGCCCTATGGCGATGCCCGTGTGCTCGACGTCGCGCTGGCGCAGGGGCTGGACCTGCCCTTTGCCTGCAAGGGCGGGGTGTGCTGCACCTGCCGGGCCAAGGTGCTCGAAGGGGAGGTGGTCATGGAGAAGAACTACAGCCTGGAGCCGCACGAGGTGGCCAAGGGCTTTGTGCTGACCTGCCAGGCCAAGGCCAAGTCCGACAGGGTGGTGATCAGCTTCGACGAGCGTTGATGAATGGCGCGCACCCGGGCCGCTGATCACGAAGCACAGCGCGAGCGCATTCTCGAGCGCGCGGTGCAGGCCTTTGCACGCATCGGTTTTCCCAGCGCCTCGATGAGTGAGCTGGCCCTGGCCTGCGGCACCTCGAAGGCGGGCCTGTATCACTACTTCGCCAGCAAGGAAGAACTGCTCTATGAGGCCTTGATGGCCTACACGGACCGTCTGGTGCAGATCGCTGCCGGGGTCGAGCAGAAGGAAGCCGATGCCCGCCTGCGCCTGCGCCGACTGGTGCGCGAGTTTCTGGCCGAGTATCAGCACGCGCATCATCACCATGTGGCCTTGCTCAATGACCTCAAGTTCCTCAGCCCGGCGCGGCGCGAGCCGCTGGTGCAGCGCCAGCGCGAGGTCATCGATGTGTTTCAGCGGGCGCTGGTGCAGGCCCATCCGCAACGCATGGCCGTGCCCGAGCAGCGCCGCGCGGTGACCATGGCCCTGCTTGGCACGATCAACTTCACTTTTGCGTGGTGGCGTCGCGATGGCAGCCTGAGCCCCGAGGCCTTTGCCGACCTGGTGATCGACATCTGGGAGCGGGGTCTGTGAAGCCGCTGGGCGGGGCTAGCCTGGCCCTGATCGAGGGTCTCGGCCGCGCGGACTAGCCCTTTGCTCCGGCGTATGCCGGACAACACCGTCAATGGCGCCGACACTGGTGCCATGCAACTGATCCTGATCGACGACCACGAACTGGTCCTGATGTCCGTATCCCTGGCGCTCATGCAGGCCCGGCCTGAGCTGGTCGTTCATCCGTATGCCCGCTGCGAGCCCGCCCTGCTGCATCGGCCTGAAGCCATCAGCCATGTGCTGGTCGATTTCCAGTTGTCGCCGGCCGATCCCTCGCAAGCCTGGCCCCTGCAGGGCTGGCACTGCCTGAGGGCGCTCACGAAACGCTTTCCGGCCAGCCGGCGGGTGATGATGAGCGCCTATCCCCGTGCGCAGATGCTGGCGGCCGCCCTGGACGCCGGCGCGCACGATTATGTCGAAAAGTCCCTGCAATCCTCGGCGATGATGCGCAGCCTTTTCGCGGCCCTGCAACTTTAGGGAAGGTACGTCAGGCCGCCGGGACCCTCAGAGCGGCACGGCGATGGTGTCCTTGATCCGCTCCAGCGCAAAGCCCGAGCGCACGTCGAGCACGCCGGGATACTTGAGCAGCTTGTCCATCACAAAGCGCGAGAAATGGTTCAGGTCGCGCACCTGCACCCGCATCAGGTAATCGGCATCGCCGCTCATCGAAAAGCAGGCCACCACCTCGGGCCAGGTCTGCACCGCATCCTTGAAATCATCGAAGGCAAAACGGCCGCCCCGCGCCAAGGCCCTTTTCTCCAGC
>JAPOKJ010000103.1 GCA_029977705.1 Burkholderiales bacterium
GCATGCCGCACTCGACCACGATCAGGCTGGTGCCCTTGGCACCGGCCGCAGGGTTGGTCTTGGCCACCGTGATGACCAGGTCCGACAGGTAGCCGTTGGTGATGAAGGTCTTGGAGCCGTTGATGCGGTAGGCATCGCCCTCACGCACCGCGGTGGTCTTGACCCCCTGCAGGTCCGAGCCCGCGCCCGGCTCGGTCATCGCGATGGCACCGATCAGTTCGCCGCGGGCCATGCGCGGCAACCAGCGCGCCTTTTGTTCTTCGGTGCCGTAATGCAGGATATAGGGGGCAATGATTTCCGAATGCAGGCCAAAACCCAGTCCGCTGGCATTGGCGCGGGCGACCTCTTCCATCAGGATCACCGAGAACAGCTTGTCCGCGCCCGCACCCCCGTACTGCTCGGGCATCGAGGTGCACAAAAAGCCGTTCTCGCCCGCCTTGAGCCAGATCTCGCGATCGACATACCCCTGCTCTTCCCAACGGGCATGATGGGGCGCCACCTCGACTTCCAGAAAACGGCGCACGGAATCACGAAAATCCTGGTGCTCGGGGCCGAACAGACTGCGCTCGATCATGCTTTTGCCTCTCAAAAAAATTCGGATGCCCGCGACGATAGCAAGAAATTGATTAGACTGTGGGGAAGGGTTCAACAAGTACCGGATATTCACGCCATGACAGAAGCCTTCATCTACGACGCCATCCGCACGCCGCGTGGACGCGGCAAGAGCAGCGGATCCCTTCACGAAGTCAAACCGGTAAGGCTGGTCACCCAGCTGATGGGCGAGATGCAGCAGCGCCACCAACTCGACACCGCGCAGATCGAGGATGTGGTGCTCGGCGTGGTCAGCCCGGTCGGCGAGCAGGGCTCGGTCATCGCCAAGACGGCAGCGCTGGCCGCCGGCTGGGACCTGAAGGTCGCCGGGGTGCAGATCAACCGCTTCTGCGCCTCGGGCCTGGAGGCCGTAAACCTGGCGGCCATGAAAGTGCGCTCCGGCTGGGAAGACCTGGTCGTGGCCGGTGGCGTCGAGTCGATGTCCCGGGTACCGATGGGTGCCGATGGCGGGGCCTGGTCGCACGACCCGGAGACCAACTTCAACACCGGCTTCGTCCCGCAAGGCATCGGTGCCGACCTGATCGCGACCATCGAGGGCTTTACCCGCGACACGGTCGACGAGTTTGGCATGCAATCGCACCAGAAGGCGGCAGCGGCACAGGCGGCGGGCCGCTTCGACCGCTCGCTGGTGCCGGTGCGCGATGCCAGCGGCCTGCTGATCCTCGATCGTGACGAGACCGTGCGCCCCGACACCACGGTCGACAGCCTGTCGCAGCTCAAGCCCTCCTTCGAGAAGATCGGGTCGATGGGCTACGACTTTGTTGCGCTGCAAAAATATCCCGAGGTGGAAAGGATCCACCATGTGCACCATGCCGGCAATTCATCCGGCATCGTCGATGGTGCGGCCCTGGTGCTGGTCGGCTCGGAAGCCGCCGGGCAGCGCATGAACCTGAAGCCGCGTGCCCGCGTACTGGCCACCGCCCTCACGGGAACCGATCCGACCATCATGCTGACTGGCCCGGTGCCGGCCGCCGAAAAGGCCCTGGCCAAGGCAGGCCTGAAGGTCGAGGACATCGACCTGTTCGAGTGCAACGAGGCGTTCGCCTCGGTGGTGCTGCGCTTCATGAAAAAGCTGGACATCCCGGCCGAGAAGGTCAATGTCAACGGCGGCTCGATCGCCATGGGGCATCCCCTGGGCGCCACGGGCGCCATCCTGATCGCCACCCTGCTCGACGAACTCGAGCGTCGCCAGCTCAGGCGTGGCCTGGCCACCCTTTGTGTCGGTGGCGGCATGGGTATTGCCACCATCATCGAACGCGTTTGAGACATCCGACATGAACCAGCCCATCCCCGGGGATGATCCGGTGCGCCAGTCCCCCCAGGCGCAGGCCTTTGCAGAAGCCTTGCGAAGCGAGGGGTTCGCCGAACCCGTCCTGGTACGCCGCGAAGCTGGCGGCTCTCTCGACATCCATACCCATCCCTTCACCGCCAAGGCCCTGATCCTGGAAGGCGAGATCCGCATCAATGTAGGCCAGACCGACCGCCTCTACAAGGCGGGCGAGGTCTTTTTCCTGGCGGCCGACACCCCGCATGCCGAGTACTACGGGGCCCAGGGCGTGGCCTACCTGGTCGGCCGCAAGTGACCCCTGACGCGGGGCCGCCGGCCCGCCAGCGGTGCCGGACGCCCCTGCCTTTGTTGCGATGGCCCTGCATACCTGGCTGATCTACCTGGTGGCCGCGATCGGCCTGTCGCTGACCCCCGGGCCCAATTCCCTGCTGGTGCTCACCCATGGCGCCTTGTACGGGCCGCGCAAGACCCTGGCCACCATCCTCGGAGGCTCGGCTGGCTTCGTGCTCCTGATCGCCCTGTCGATGGCCGGCATCGGCGCCCTGCTCAAGACCTCCGGCCAGGCCCTGACCCTGCTCAAGTGGATCGGTGGCGCCTATCTGGTCTGGCTGGGCCTGCAGTTGTGGCGCTCGCCTGCCCTGGTGCTTCGGCCAGCCGGCCTGCAACCGGCCCAGCCTGCCTCGGCCCTGGCCCGGCAGGGCTTTCTTGCCGCAGTTTCCAACCCGAAGGCCCTGCTGTTCTACGGCGCCTTCCTGCCCCAGTTCATCGATCCGGCGCGCGCCCTGTGGCCCCAGTTCCTGGTGATGGCGGGCACCTTCGCGGTCATCGAGATCCTGGTCGAGGGTGCCCTGGCCACGCTGGCCGCTCGGGTACGGCCCTGGCTCGAGCGCACCGGCCAGCGCTTCAACCGCAGTTGCGGCATCCTGTTTGCGCTGATGGGTGTCGCCCTGCCGATGAGCCACTGATCCAGGGTCCCAGCGACTGACAGTTGCAAAAACCCGACAGCCCCGACGTCTCGACCGGCAAGGCCGAATATTGAGGCCACTGGATCGCCACCGGTCGCCGCCCATCCGGCGGGCTTAGGGGGATGGAAGGGCCTCGCGAATACTGCGGGGATGACTCCCAAAGGGCCCTCGACAATCCTGGCAAAAGTGCGCGCCTGGCGCAGCATTGCCGGTTTGTGGCCGTCGTCCTGGCGACGCCCGGGCGCCGGGCCAGGGCTTCAGGGCGCCAGCACAACCCTGTCAGGCGCCATGCTGGACTCCATGCAGGCGCTCGATCAACCCACCCTGTTCGAGCAGACCATCACACGGCCGACGCCAGCTCCCAAAGCGCCGCGCAACCGCCTCAGCGCGGGTGATCGGCCCTGGGCCCTGGTCGCCCTGGGCATCTGTGCGCTGGCCCTGCTTCTGACCCTGCCCCTGAGCCGCACCTTCAAGCCCGCGGTGCCCGGAGAGGGACTTGAAATTCATCCCATGGGTGCAGCCGAGCAAAGCGGCAGGCAGCGGATCAGCGTCTTTCCGGTGGAAGACGCCCGTGCTGCGCAAGGGCCTTTGACGATGATCCTGTCCCTGCCCCTGGGGGCAGACCTGAAGCAGATCGAATTCGTCACCGCGAAACCTGCTCAGGCCAAAGCCACGGCAGCGCTGGTCCACGAGGCCAGCCGGCTCAGCCGCAAGGGAGCCTTCATTGCCCTTGACCTTCCCGAGGGCACGCGCCAGATCCGTGTCACGCTGGGCTCCGACCTGTGGACGCCTTTGGCCCTGCACCTGAGCCCGCGGGCAGCCTTCACCAAGGCCCAGGATGACCAGCGGATGATGGCCACGGCCTTGTTCAGTTCCCTGCTGCTGCTGTCGATGTTCAGCTTCGGCGTGGCCTTGTTCGCCCGGCTGCGGATGATCGAGTGGTTCGGCTACTGGCTGATGGCCCTGGGTGGTGTCTGCATTACCGCCTCGGGCAGCCTGGGCATGCTGGCGCCCAACCTGGGCCTGCTCGACCTGGACGGCGCCCTGCTCGGTGCCTTGAGCGCCCTGTTCGGTTTTGTCTCGATCCGCCTGCGAATGGAGGTCGAGGGACGCATCGGAAGCCATGCCGAGGTCCAGGCACGCCGCTGGCTGAGCATCTGGCTGGGCCTGCTCGGCGCAGCCAGCCTGATCCATCCCCATGCCTTCCTGCTGGGCATGATCCTGCTCACCGGCACCGGTTACTGCGTTCTGGGCAGCCTGCGCTCGCTGCTGGCGCTGCGCGACACGCGCACGCCGCAACGTCATGCCATGCATGCAATCGCCTGGCTGCTAGCCGGCCTGAGCATCGCCGGCGCCTATCTGCCCTGGCTGGGCATGCCGGTCGGGCGTCCCGGCCTGAGCCTGCTCTTTCCTACCCTGTACGGGGCCATCTTCACCGCCTTCATGCTGTCGCGTGCGATCCGCCTGGAGCGGGCGATCCGGCGCGATGCCCAGAAAAAGGCCGAGAGCAGCCTGAAGCGGGTGGCCGAGGTGCTGGAGAACACCCCGATTGCGATGCTCTCGGCCAATTACCGCGGCCGTCTGGTCAGCGCCAACCTGCAGGCCCGGGAACTATGGCCGCGCATGGACTGGCGCCATCCGGAACGACTGCGCCTGGATGACCTGGTCGGGGACCAGTACGCCGGCATCCTGGCGGAGGCCTTTCGCACCAAGGGCTCGATCGAAGCCATCGTCAATCTGCCCAAGGGCGAGCATCGCCCGAACGACCTGATCTGCCAACTCAAACTGTTCCGCACCGCCAATTCGCTTGAACTGACCCTTATCGACATCACCGCTCAGGAGCGGATGACGCGGGTGCTGGAGGATCAGGTCAGCACCGATCCGCTGACCCGCCTGCTCAACCGGCGCGGCCTGGACCAGCACCTGCGGGCCTTGCAGGCCCTTGTGAACCGCAATGAGGCCCAGGCCAGCCTCCTGTTCATCGACCTGGACCGCTTCAAGATCGTCAATGACCTGTACGGACACGACTACGGCGACGAACTGCTGGTGCAGATCGCCCTGCGCACCAAGGCCATGGGCCAGAACAACCTCACCGTGGCAAGGATCGGCGGTGACGAATTCGTCGTGCTGGTGCCCAATGCCTCCCTGCAGGCAGCCTGCGACCTGGCAGAGGAGTTGCGCGGCATCATCAGCAATCGCCCCTACCCCGTGCGCGACAAGTTGCTCACCGTGGGCGCCTCGATCGGCGTGGTGCGCCTGATCAAGGGGATGGAACCCAAGGATGCCCTGACCTACGCCGACCGCGCCTGCGGCCAGGCCAAGAAGAGCGGACGCGGCCGTGTCGAGCATATCGAGGCCAGCGACAAGTTGCTGATCGAACTGAAGACCGAATCACACCTGCAGGAGCTGATGACCTCGCACCTGCCCACCGAGCGTCTGCGCATCTATGCCCAACCCCTGGTGCCGCTCAATGGCCGCCCCGGTCTGGCCTACGAGATCCTGGTACGTTATGTCGACGAGGACAACCACGTGCTGCCTCCCGGCCAGCTGATTGCGATCGCCGAGCGCCAGGGCATGATGAGCCAGCTCGACAAGTGGGTGCTCGAGAGCACCCTGAAGATGCTCGATGCCCACCCGCAGTTCTGCCGCGACAGCCTGTTCTTCACCGTCAACCTGAGCGGCAGTTCGATCAACGACCGGCGCTTCCTGAGCGAGATCGGCGCCCTGTTCGATCGCAACGCCCACCTGGCCGACCGGGTCATCCTGGAGATCACCGAAACGGTGGCCCTGCTGGACACCAAGTACACACGAAGCTTCATGGACTCGATGATTGCCAAGGGCGTGCGCTTTGCGCTGGACGATTTCGGCGCCGGCTACACCTCGTTTGGCTACCTGAAGGATCTTCCAGCCAACATGCTCAAGATCGACGGCAACTTCATTGCCTCGCTGTCCAAGGACACCTCATGCCAGCGGATCGTGCGCACCATGAGCACGCTGTCCCAGCAACTGGGCATGCAATCGGTGGCCGAGTGGGTGGAGGACACCCGCACCCTCGAGTTGCTGATTTCGCTGCGCATCGACTATGCGCAGGGCTACTACTTCTCACCGGCCAAGCCGATGGATTTCTGGGTCAATGGCCGCGAGGTGGTCGAGAGCATCCAGGCCAAGGCCCAGCAGTTCACCCGTGCGGTCGTACCGGCAGCGCCACGGGGCGCGGGCCAGCCCCACTTTGCCGCCTTGGTCTGAGCGTGCGGACAGGCACCGGGCCGCGACGGCTGCTTAAACGGGCTCAGGTGTTCTGGACCACGATGCTGGGAAACTTCGCGCTCATGTCACGGGACATGTTGGCGATGCGGATCGCCACCTGGCGGGCAATCGCCTTGTAGGTCTGCGCCAGGTCGCCATCAGGGTCGGCCACCACCGTGGGAGTGCCCGAGTCGGTCTGCTCACGGATGCGGATGTCCAGCGGCAGGCCTCCCAGGTAATCGACCCCATAGTCGCGCGCCATGCGCTCGCCGCCACCGGAGCCGAAGATGTGTTCCTTGTGGCCGCACTGGCTGCACTGGTGAATCGCCATGTTCTCGACGATGCCCAGGATCGGGATGCCGACCTTCTCGAACATCTTGAGGCCCTTGCGGGCATCGAGCAGGGCAATGTCCTGCGGCGTGGTGACGATCACCGAACCGGTGACCGGAATCTTCTGCGACAGGGTCAGGTGAATGTCACCGGTACCGGGTGGCATGTCGATGACCAGGTAGTCCAGGTCACGCCAGTTGGTGTCGCGCAGCAATTGTTCGAGCGCCTGCGTCACCATCGGGCCGCGCCACACCATCGGGGTGTCGACGTCGATCATGAAGCCGATCGACGAGGCCTGGATGCCGTGGCCCGTCATCGGCTCCAGCGTCTTGCCGTCGAGCGATTCCGGTTTGCCGGTGATGCCCAGCATGGTCGGCTGCGAGGGGCCATAGATGTCGGCATCGAGCATGCCGACCGAGGCCCCCTCGGCGGCCAGCGCCAGAGCCAGGTTGACGGCCGTGGTGCTCTTGCCCACCCCGCCCTTGCCGGAGGCCACGGCGATGATGTTCTTGACGCCAGGAAGCGTCTTGACGCCGCGCTGCACCGCATGCGAGACGATCTTCTGGTAGACGTTGGCGCTGACATTGGCGACACCGGGCAGCGCCCGCAGCGCGGCGATCACGCTGCGCCGGATGCCCTCCACCTGGCTGCGGGCCGGATAGCCCAGTTCGATGTCCACGGCCACCTCGGTGCCATTGACGCGGATATTGCGCGCCGCCTTGCTGGCAACAAAATCCTTGCCGGTGTTCGGGTCCTTGAGCTGGCTCAGGGCCGCTGTGACCTGTTCCACGGTGACAGTCATTCGAAACTCCAAAAATCAGACGCGAAGTCTAGCCGATCGGGCGCCTGCCCCGGCAATACCCGGACGGGGGCTGCGAGCAATAAGTGTCTGGCGCAGGGCCCGATCCTTGCGCTCGGCCGCCCGACGCCCGGGCGTCACTGATAAACTTGACCCATGCAACCCACCCCGATCGCCGCCCCCCAGGGCCAGGCCCAGGCCCCTGCGCGCCAGCGCCATCTGTTCGTCACCACCGCCCTGCCCTATGCCAACGGCCCGATGCATGTCGGCCACATGATGGAGTACATCCAGGCGGATGTCTGGGTGCGCTTCCAGCGCATGAATGGCGCCCGCGTGCATTTCGTGTGTGCCGATGATGCCCATGGCGCGGCGATCATGATTGCAGCCGAGAAGGCAGGTACGACCCCCAAGGCCTTCGTCGACGGCATTTCGGCGGGTCGCAAGCCCTTCCTGGACGGCTTCAACATCAGTTTCGACCACTGGCACCGCACTGACAGCGAGGAAAACCGCCGCCATGCCCAGGCCATCTACCGGTCGCTGCGCGATGCCGGCCTGATCACTACCCGCCCGGTCGAGCAGTTCTACGACCCGGTCAAGGGCATGTTCCTGGCCGACCGCTTCATCAAGGGCGAATGCCCCAAATGCGGGACCAAGGACCAGTACGGCGATGCCTGCGAGAACTGTGGCGCGGTCTATGCCCCCACCGACCTGAAAAACCCGTACTCGACCCTGACCGGCAGCACGCCGGTGCTCAAAACCTCGGACCACTATTTCTTCAAGCTGTCCGATCCGCGCTGCGCCGACTTCCTGCGTGCCTGGACGTCCGGAGCCGACCGCCACGGCTTGCCGCGCCTGCAGCCGGAGACCATCGCCAAGGCGCAGGAATGGCTGGGCACCGCCGAGGACAGCAAGCTGGCCGACTGGGACATCTCGCGCGATGCCCCCTACTACGGCATCGACATCCCGGACGCCCCGGGCAAGTATTTCTACGTCTGGCTCGATGCGCCGATCGGTTATCTGGCCTCCCTCGATGGCTACTGCCAGAAAAATGGCCTGTCCTATGACCAGCTGATCGCCGACCCGGACCTGGAGCAGATCCATTTCATCGGCAAGGACATCACCTACTTCCACGTGCTGTTCTGGCCGGCCATGCTCCGCTTCTCCGGTCGCAAGACGCCGGACCGGGTCAATGTGCACGGCTTCATCACCGTGGGCGGCGAGAAAATGAGCAAGAGCCGCGGCACCGGCATCTCGCCCCTGCGCTACCTGGACATCGGGATGAATCCCGACTGGATGCGCTACTACATCGCGGCCAAGCTCAATGCCCGCACCGAGGACCTTGACTTCACGGCCGAGGACTTCCTGGCCCGCGTCAATGCCGACCTGATCGGCAAGTTCGTCAACATCGCGAGCCGCTGCTCGGGCTTCGTCAACAAGCGCTTCGAGGGCAAGCTGGGCGCGCTCGATGGCGAGGCAGGCAAGGCCTTCAATGCTGCCTGGAGCGGCCGGGACGGGGTTGCAGGCTTGTTCGAGGGGCGCGAGTTCGGCAAGGCGGTGCGCGAGATCATGCAGTTGGCTGATGCGGTCAACCTCTACATCGACCAGAACAAGCCCTGGGAATTGGCCAAGCAGTCTGGCCAGGAGGCGCGCCTGCACCAGGTCTGCAGCACAGCCCTCGATGCCTTCAAGGACCTGTGCCTGCTGCTCGCTCCGATCATGCCCCAGACCAGCGCCAAGGCCCTGGCCCAACTGGGCATCAGCCAATTGAACTGGTCCGACATCGGGACTCCCCTGCCCGCCGGTCATCCCATCCTGCCCTATGCGCATGTGATGAGCCGGGTCGAGGACAAGCAACTCGATGCCTTGTTCGGCATCGAGGATTCCGCCTCATCCCCCAGGGACGCCGGCAAGGGCGAGGCCGCCGCAGGGAAAAAGGCCGAGGCGGCTGCCCGGCCCGCCAAGGCAGCGCCCGCTGCGGACAAGCCTGCGCCCGCCCCGGCCGCAGATGGCATCATCGGCATCGACGATTTCTCCAAGGTCGACCTGCGCATTGCCCGGATCGTCGAGGCCCGCGCGGTCGAGGGCTCGACCAAACTGCTGCAACTGACGCTCGATGCCGGCGAGGGCCGGTTGCGCAACGTCTTTTCCGGCATCGCCAGCGATTACAAGCCCGAGGATCTCGTCGGCAAGTTGACCGTCCTGGTCGCCAACCTGGCCCCGC
>JAPOKJ010000086.1 GCA_029977705.1 Burkholderiales bacterium
CCGCCGGTGGCCAGCCGATCCGGCTCGAGGTCGATGGCGGCGTCAAGGTCGACAACATCGCCGAGATCGCGCGCGCCGGGGCCGATGCCTTCGTGGCGGGCTCGGCCGTGTTCGGCGCCCCCGATGTCGCGGGCCAGTCGGCCTATGGCCAGGTGCTGCGGCGTTTCCGCGATGCCCTGGCCACCGTCTGACCCGGGCGCTGGCTTGACAACCCCCGCCTTGCAGGGCCGCATCCGCGCGGTCATTCTCGACCTCGATGGCACCCTGCTCGATACCGCCGCCGATCTGGCCGCGGCCGCCAACGCGGTGCGCGGCGACTTCGGCCTGGCGCCCCTGCCCCCCGCGCGCATTGCCACCTTTGTGGGCAAGGGCGCCGAGAAGCTGATGCACCGCGCCCTGACCGACGACCCGTCCGGGGTGCTGCCCCCCGATCGCCTGGGTCCGGCCATGGCCGCCTTCGAGCACCACTACGCGCGCGAGAACGGGCGCCAGGCGCAGTGCTACCCGGGGGTACGCGAAGGCATGGCCGCCATGAAGGCCAAGGGCCTGCAGCTGTGCTGCGTGACCAACAAGCCGCTGGCCTTTGCGATGCAGCTGCTCTCGGCCAAGGGCCTGCTCGAGGACCTGGCCTTCGTGCTCGGCGGCGACAGCCTGCCCCTGCGCAAGCCCGATCCCTTGCCGATGATCACCGCCTGCCAGCGTCTCGGGCTGGCCCCCGCGCAGGTGCTGGCGATCGGCGACTCGCACAACGATGCCCTGGCGGCGCGCGCTGCCGGCCTTCCGGTGTTTGCCGTGCCCTACGGTTACAACGAGGGTCAGGGGATTGAAACTTTGGATGCCGATGCTATAGTGGAGACCTTGCTGGAGGCCGCAAAGCGGCTCTGAGCCTGCCTTGGCGGGCCATTCGGCAGTCCTCACCTCACAGGGTTTTTCGATGTTGTCTGTCCGGGAGAATTCGCGCTTCACGCTCTCTCAAGCCGCTCCGGCTTGGCGGGCCTGGCGCCGCTCGTGGTGGCGCTAGCCACCTGTTGCCTCCCGCGGATCCGCCCGCTGCGCGGTTCCTGACTCAACCCGCTGCAACACCGCCTCACCCGACTGCCCGATGGCAGTTGCCGCCTACGGTGCAGCCCCCAGGGAACATCCCCATGACCGAAATCGAATTCAAGGCACTGGCCGCCCAAGGCTTCAACCGCATCCCGCTGTTGATCGAATGCCTGGCCGACCTGGACACCCCCTTGTCGCTGTACCTCAAGCTGACCGAGCCGGGGGCGCGTGCCCATTCCTTCCTGCTTGAGTCGGTGGTCGGGGGCGAGCGCTTCGGCCGCTACTCCTTCATCGGCCTGCCGGCAAGCATCCAGGTGCGCGCCACGGGCGACGAGATCCAGGTGGTGCGAGAGGGCACGGTCGTCGAGCGCCACCAGGGCAACCCGATCGATTTCGTGCGTACCTACATCGCCCGTTTCAAGGTGGCGCTGCGCCCGGGCCTGCCGCGCCTGTGCGGTGGACTGGCCGGCTATTTCGGCTACGACGTGGTGCGCTTCATCGAGCCGCGCCTCGGGCCTTCACGCAAGCCCGACACCATCGGCACGCCGGACATGCTGTTCCTGCAGGTCGACGAACTGGCCATCGTCGACAACCTGATGGGCAAGCTGTACCTGATGGTCTATGCCGACCCCTCGACGCCAGATGCCTTTTCGGTGGCCAACCGCCGCCTGCGCGAATTGCGCGCGCGCATGTCGCGCCCGGTCGAGTCGACCCCGCCTGCCGGTTCGGACACCGATCCGGCCGTGGTCCGTCCCTTTGCCAAGGCCGACTACCTGAAGGCCGTGGAGCGGGCACGCGAGTACATCATGGCAGGCGACATGATGCAGGTGCAGGTCGGCCAGCGCCTTGAGAAGCCGTTCCGCCATGAGCCTTTGCAGCTTTACCGGGCGCTGCGTTCGCTCAATCCCTCGCCCTACATGTACTACTACGACTTTGGCGACTTCCATGTGGTGGGGGCCTCGCCCGAGATCCTGGTGCGTCAGGACAAGAGCCCCGAGGAGCAGGACCGCGTCACCATCCGCCCGCTGGCCGGCACCCGCAAGCGCGGCATGAGTCCGCAGCAGGACGAGGCCCTGGCCCGCGAACTGCTGGCCGACCCCAAGGAGCGTGCCGAGCACCTGATGCTGATCGACCTGGCCCGCAACGACATCGGCCGCATCGCCCGTACCGGCACCGTCAAGGTCACCGACCAGATGGTGATCGAGAAGTACTCCCATGTGCAGCACATCGTCTCCAACGTCGAGGGTCTGCTCAAGCCGGGCCTGGATGCGATCGATGTGCTCAAGGCCAGCTTCCCGGCCGGCACGCTCACCGGTGCGCCGAAGGTGCGTGCGATGGAGATCATCGACGAGCTCGAGCCCACCAAGCGCGGCATCTATGGCGGGGCCTGTGGCTACCTGAGCTATTCCGGCGACATGGACCTGGCCATCACCATCCGAACCGGGGTCATCAAGAACCAGACCCTGTATGTGCAGGCGGCCGCCGGTGTCGTCTATGACTCGACCCCCGAGGCCGAGTGGCAGGAAACCGAGGCCAAGGCGCGGGCCGTGATCCGCGCCGCCGAGCTCGTTGAGCAGGGGCTTTGACATGATCCTGATGATCGACAACTACGACTCCTTCACCTTCAACCTGGTGCAGTACCTGGGCGAGCTGGGGGCCGATGTCCATACCGTACGCAACGACCAGCTGAGCGTGCGCGAGATCGAGACCCTGGCACCGCGTGCCATCGTGGTCTCGCCAGGGCCCTGCACGCCCAGCGAGGCCGGCATATCGGTCGAGGCCATCCGCCACTTTGCCGGCAAGCTGCCGATCCTGGGCGTCTGCCTGGGCCACCAGGCCATCGGCCAGGCCTTTGGCGGCCGCATCATCCGGGCCCAGCGGGTGATGCATGGCAAGACCGACCAGCTCGTGCACGAGGGCCAGGGCGTGTTCGCCGGACTGCCCTCACCCTTTGAGGTGGTGCGCTACCACTCGCTGGTGATCGAGCGCGAGACCTGCCCTGCGCTGCTCGAGGTGACGGCACGCAGCAGTGATGGCGAGATCATGGGCGTGCGCCACCGCGAGGTCGACATCGAGGGCGTGCAGTTCCATCCCGAATCGATTGCCACCGAACACGGCCACGCCATGCTGGCCAATTTCCTCAAGCGCGTGCCCTGAAGCGGCCCTCGTTCCGAACCCCATCGCCGAACATTTTCAAGCATCCGGAGAAGCCCATGCCCATCACCCCCCAGGAAGCCCTGCAACGCTGCATCGAGCACCGCGAGATCTTTCATGACGAAATGCTCAAGATCATGCGCATGATCATGAGCGGCGAGATGTCGCCGGTCATGACGGCGGCCATCATCACCGGCCTGCGCGTGAAGAAGGAAACCATCGGCGAGATCACCGCCGCTGCCCAGGTCATGCGCGAATTTGCCAACAAGGTCACGGTATCGCCGCGGCCGCATTTCCTGGACATCGTCGGCACCGGCGGCGACCACTCCCACACCTTCAACATTTCCACTGCCACCATGTTCGTGGCGGCGGCGGCGGGCGCCACCGTGGCCAAGCATGGCAACCGTGGTGTCTCGTCCAAGTCGGGCAGTGCCGATGTGCTCGAGGCACTGGGGGCCAACATCATGCTCAGCCCCGAGAAGGTGGGGGCCTGCATCGAGGAAACCGGTCTGGGCTTCATGTTCGCGCCCAACCACCATCCGGCGATGAAGAACGTCGCACCGGTTCGCAAGGAGATGGGCGTGCGCACCATCTTCAACATCCTGGGACCGCTGACCAATCCGGCCGGTGCGCCCAACATCCTGATGGGCGTGTTTCACCCCGACCTGGTCGGCATCCAGAGCCGGGCACTGCAAAACCTGGGCGCCAGGCATGGCCTGGTGGTGTATGGCAAGGACGGCATGGACGAGGTCTCGCTGGGCGCTGCCACCATGGTCGGCGAACTGGTCAATGGCACGGTGCGCGAGTACGAGATCCATCCCGAGGACTTCGGCCTGTCGATGGTCAGCAACCGGGGCCTGAAGGTCAATGGTGCCGACGAGTCAAAGGAGATGGTCATCGAGGCCTTGTCGAACAAGGAAGGCACGCCGCGTGACATCGTGATCCTCAATGCCGCTGCTGCGCTGTATGCCGCCGATGTCGTGGCCGACATTCCGGCCGGCCTGCGCCTGGCGCGCGAAACCATTGCCAGCGGCGCGGCCCGTGCCAAGCTGGACCAGTTCATCAAGGCCACGCAGCGCCTGGGCGCGGCGGCCTGAGACCCGGGCCTGCGGCACAATAGCGACCATGAGTGACATTCTGGACAAGATCCTCGCCGTCAAGCGCGAGGAAGTGGCCGCTGCCCGTGCGGTCGTGGACGAGCCCTCCCTGCGTCGTCAGGCCCAGGCCCTGGCGGCCTCGGGTGATGCGGGCCTGCGGCCCCGCGGCTTCGAGGCCGCCCTGCGTGCCCGCATCGCGCAGGGCCAGGCCGGCGTGATTGCCGAGATCAAGAAGGCCAGCCCCTCCAAGGGTGTGATCCGTGCCGATTTCGATCCTCCCCAGATCGCCCGCAGCTACGAGCAGGGCGGTGCGGCCTGCCTGTCGGTGCTCACCGATGAACGCTTTTTCCAGGGCTCGCCCGATTTCCTTCGCGCTGCCCGCGCCGCCTGCGCCCTGCCGGTGCTGCGCAAGGACTTCATGATCGATCCCTATCAGGTCTGGCAGGCGCGCCTGTGGGGGGCCGATTGCATCCTGCTGATCGCCGCTGCGCTTGACGATGCACGCATGGCCGAACTCGAAGCCTGCGCGCTCGATCTGGGCATGGATGTGCTGGTCGAGGTCCATGATGCGGCCGAACTGGAGCGCGCCCTGAGGCTGCGCACCCGCCTGATCGGCATCAATAACCGCAACCTGCGCAGCTTCGAGGTCTCGCTGGACAACACCCTGGGCCTGCTGCCCCGTGTCCCCGCCGATCGCCTGCTCGTGACCGAGAGCGGCATCCAGACGCCGCAGGATGTGGCCCGCATGCGCGCCGCCTCGGTGCATGCTTTCCTGGTGGGTGAGGCCTTCATGCGGGCGCCGGATCCTGGCGCAGCGCTGGCCCGGCTGTTCGCCTGAGACCGTCGCGGCAGGGGGCGGCGTGGCCAAGACGCTGGCGATCCAGCTCATGTCCGACCTCCACCTGGAGGTCGAGGACTTTCATCCCGAGCCCCTGCCCGGTGCCGACCTCCTGGTGCTGGCCGGCGATATCGATGCGCGTTGGGCCGGCTTTGAATACTTCCGCCGCTGGCCGGTGCCGGTACTGGTGGTGGCTGGCAATCACGAATTCGATCACCGCGACCATGAACTGGCCTGGCCGATGCTGCGGGCCCGATGCGATCAGCTCGGGCTGCAGCTTCTGGACAAGCAGACCCTGGTGCTGCCGGCCTTTCCCCAGGTGCGCTTCGTGGGCTGCACCCGATGGTGCGACTTCGACCTGCTCGGCGAAGGTCTGCGCGACAAGGCGATGCGCGCTGCCAGTTTCTACATCAAGGCCGCGCGCATGACGCTTGGCGGAGCACCGGTCGATGCCCTCATGCTGCGCGAACTGGCGCGCGTCGATCGGGCCTGGTTGCAGGCCGAGCTGCAGCGCCCGCATCCGTACGCCCGCACCGTGGTCATCACCCACTTTGCGCCGTCAGCAGGCAGTGCCGATCCGCGCTATGGCCTTCAGCCAGGCACCGCCGGCTTTTGCAACCGTGACGATGACCTGCTGCCGCATGCCGACCTGTGGCTGCATGGCCATCTGCATTGCCCTTCCGATTACCTGCGCGGGCATTGCCGTGTCGTGGCCAACCCGCGCGGCTATGTGCACAAGCAGGAGACCGGGGGCTATGCACCCGACAAGCTGATCCGCCTGGACCTGTCGCCGCGCGGGGCCTGAGCCTGAGCGGCCGCCACAGGTCAGCGTGGCGCGCGCGCCTCCCAGCGGGCGATCACCGGCTCGGCCTGCCGCTGCTCGCTGCCGGCCAGCAGCTGGGCAGCCTGCGCATCCTGCAGCAGGCTGGCGCGCAGGAAAGCGGTGGTCAGGGTCATCGCGCTGCGCTTGATCTTGCTGCTGAGCGCATCACGGGTGCGGTCATGGAACATCGAATGGCGTCCGTCCTGATACACGCCCAGATAGCGCGGGGTCGCCACCATGGCATCGAAGGCTTCCGAGCGCTGGTCGGCCATCGTGCTCAGGCCCGGGATCGGCGTGTCATCGCGGGTGCCGGTCAGGTGCAGGGTAGGAATGCGGATCGGATTGTAGGCATAGACCGGGTCCTGGTCGCTGGGCAGCGAGGGGGGCGAGAGGATGATCGCAGCCCGCACCCGATCATCGCCAAAGGCCTGCATCTGGCCATCGAGCCGGAACTGGGCGCCAGCGACCAGCAGGGCCGTATTGGCGCCAAACGAATGACCAGCGATGGCGATGCGCGAAGCGTCCACGCGCGCGGCCAGGCGCGGATCGGCCAGCACCTGATCGATGGCAAAGCGCACATCGTAAGCCCTGGCGATCGCGTTTTCGGGCGTGGCCGCGGCCCGCAAGGCGCTGAGCACGGCCAGCCCGCTCGCGGTCCAGATCGCACGGTCACTGCCGGCGTGCTGAAGGTGAACGCTGATGAAGCCCTCGGCGGCCCAGTGCCGACCCAGTGACGAATAACTGGTGCGACTGCCGCCCAGACCATGCGAGAACACCACCAGTGGCAGGGGCGAAGCGCTGCCACCGGCCGGCATGAAGACATGGGCCGGCACGACGCGCCCGCGTCCGGCATCGAGCCAGACCACTTCGTATTCCGCGACCGCGGCATCGACTGATGCCACCGCATGCAGATCGACCGCGCGCAGCGGGCCCTGGGTCAACAGGGCCGCCTCGCGGCTTTCGGCGCGCCGGCTGGTCATGGTCGAGGTCGAACAAGCGCCCGAGAGCAGGGCCAGGCCCAGGACCAGGGCGATCAGCGGCTTGCGGCGAAGCGGGTGCAACAGATTCATCTCGATGTCCTTGGGGAAGGGGAACTCAGGAGCCCAGCCAGGCTCGGCGCGCTGCCAGTGCCGCACGCGCAGGCTTTGCGGCAGCCGTCAGCTGGGCCTTCTGGAGTCGCGCCGTGCCTGAGCAAAGTTGCAGGCGCAACAGCGCATCGTGGCGGAAGGCCAGCAGTTCGATGTCCGTGGCAGCATCCCGCTCCATCCGCTCCAGGCACTTGAGCAGCACCTGCTCACCAACGCGCAACCCGTCGCAGGCGATGACAAGATCGCCGGCTGCCAGCCCGCTGGCCTGCGCGGCCGAGTCGCTGCGCACTTGCACGATCTCGATTCCGGCGGGATGGCTGCGCCAGCGCGCCCCCAGACGGCTCTCCAGATGGGTCTGGGCCTCCAGTTGCAGCATCACGCCCGCCTGCTCGAGCAGCGTGGCCAGGGGCAACTCCTGTGTGCCCTGCGTCCAGGCGGCCATTTCCTCACTCAGGTCCAGGCCGGTGGCCGCCAGGACAGCCGCGCCGAAGCCGCCCTCGGGCAGGCCGCGGCCATCACGTTCAAAGTCGCGGCCATACTGTTGCCACAGGTAGCGCATCACATCGTCCAGGCTCTTGCGATGGCCACTGGCCAGACGGATGCGCAAGTCCAGGCACAGACCGGCCAGGGCGCCCTTCGTGTAGTAGCTGACGATGCTGTTGGGCGAGTTCTCGTCCTGCTTGTAATACTTGGTCCAGGCAAAGAAACTGGAGGACTCCAGGCTTTGATACGCCCGGCCTGCCTGGTTGCTCACCTGCGTGATCGTCTTGGCCAGGGCCTTGAGGTACTGCTCGCGGGTAAACACGCCACTGCGCAACAGCAGCAGATCGTCGTAGTAAGAGGTCAGCCCCTCGAACACCCACAGCAGCCGGGTATAGGCCTCGTGCTGCAGCGGGTAGGGCGCAAAGGCCTGCGGCTTGATGCGCTTGACGTTCCAGCTGTGAAAATACTCGTGGCTGATCAGGCCCAGCAAGGTGTCATAACCCTCGCTGCCCGGCTCCAGGTCGGCGCGCGAGCAGATCAGTGCGGTACTGTTGCGATGCTCCAGCCCGCCGTAGCCATTGCCCAGCACCGCAAGCATGAACACATAGCGCCCGAAGGGCGCGCGTCCGCTGTCCGGCTCGAAGAATCGGCATTGCGCCTCGCAGATGCGCGTGACATCGGCCTTCAGCCGTTCCAGGTCGCCGCGATGCGCGCCGCTGATCACGAAGCGGTGTTCAGCACCGCCGGCCTTGAAGCTGAAATCATCGAAGGCGGCGATCTCCACCGGACAATCGATCAGCTCGTCATAGTCCTTGGCCCGATAACGGCCAAAACCGGCCCGGTCCCGTTTCACCGGCCTCAGACCGGTGGCCAGACGCGCACCGGGCAGCCCCTGCACCGGCTGGATCGTGATCTCGCAGGCTTGAGCCTCGCGCCCCACCACGGCAAAGGCCACCGAGGAGGCATTGAAAAAGCAGCGCTGCGAATCGCACCAGGCCGTGCGCACCGAGGCGTCATAGGCGTAGACCTCATAGTCGACGAGGATCACCGTGCCGGCTGCCAGCGCCGAGCTGTCCAGGGCCCAGCTGTCCTTGTCCAGTTCGGTGATGCGCAGGGGCAGGTGGGCGCCGCGCCTGCCGACAGCGGCGCTGGCCCGCATGCCACGCACATGACGGGCGAAATCACGCACCATGTAGCTGCCCGGAATCCAGGCCGGCATGCGCAGCACCGTCTCTGGGCCACGGGCGTCCAGATGCATCCGTACCTGGATGAAATGGTCGCGTGCATCGCGCACGCTGATCTCGTACTGGGTGAGAAAGGGCATCAGGAAGCCTTGGTTTGCAGATCGTCGCGCGTATCGATGTCGCGCAGCACGCCCGGGTCTGACACGGGGATCAGGTGAAATTGCTCGTTCTTGAGCACCGCTGCCGCGCCCCGGTCGCCCAGACAACGGCCCAGGGCCTCGAAATGCAAGGGGCCGAAGGCCACCGGATTGCCGCGCCGGCCCATGAATTCGGGGGCCGCCGCCTGCACCTGCCCATTGATGCTCGCCAGCAGGGCGCTGATCGTCCCGGGCGCCACGAAGGGCATATCGCCCAGCGCCACCACCACCCGGTCCGGGTTGAAGCGGCGCTCGATCTCGGCCATGCCCCAGGCCAGCGAGTGGCCCATGCCCGAGTGCGCGTCGGCGCATTCCGTCACCTGGCAGCCGGCCTGCTCCAGCCACAGGCGCAGGGTGCCGCTGCGGGGCCGGACCACGGCCAGCACCCGTGGACAGGCCTTGAGCAGGTGGGCCGCCGCATGACAGACCACCGGCAGGCCATCGATCAGGTGCAGCAGCTTGCTGGCCTGGCCGCTGGGATCAAAACGGGCGCCGCGCCCAGCCGCCAGCAGCAGGGCGGCCGACCCCTCGGAGGCGCGGGCTGCGGCGGGACGGCCGGCTTCCCCGGGGGTGACCGGCTTGAGTTGATTCAGTAAGCTTTGGGTCACGATACAGACAATTGAGCGGTTGCAAGGGCAGGGTACAGAAGCGAATTATCACTTCTGCTGCCCGCCCATGCCTGCTTTGTCTGACTTTTCGCGACAGTTGCGACCCGGCGACGTGATTTCTTTCCTGCGGTGCGCACCGGCTGGGTGGGATAAACTTCCGCTCATCCGCCTGGAGATCAAGATGTCTGTATCGCTGTTGTTCAAATCCCGCCCGCTTCGGGCCTTCCTCGCCGGCATTGCCGCCGTGGGCATCGCAGCCAGCGGAGGCTGCGGGGGCGGGGGATCCTCCAGCTCTTCGACCAGTTCCACCTCCAGTTCAAGCACGTCGAGCAGTTCCAGCTCCGGTGCCAGTTCGAGCTCCACCTCCAGCTCCAGCACCTCCTCGAGTTCGAGTTCCAGCGGTTTCGTTGGGACCTGCCCGGTCCTGACCTCCGGTGTCTCTGCCTCGCCCGCCTACGAGCTGGGCTATTGCAGCACGCCCTCCGCGTCGACCCCAGTCTACGAGGCTGTCTACCAGACCAAGAACATCGTCACGACCGAGTTGCCCCCTGCATCCGGTGGGGCTCCGTCCTACAGTATCGCCTTCCCCAGCGACTGGGGGGGCACCATTGTCCTCGGCAATGGCCAGCCCAACAGCGTGGCGACCTTCAGCCAGTTGGGCAACCTCGGCGCCACCTACGCGGTCGACCGGTTCATTGCGGCAACCTCGCCAGCGCGTGACGAGACCTCCATCATCGACTACTCGTCGTTGCTGCTCAATGGCGCTTCGAGGGTAGGCACCTTCGGCCTGTGGGGGCGTTCGAAGCAGAACAACGAGGTGCTCTACGGGGCCTTCTATGGTCCGTCCGTCGGCACCAGCGCCACGCCGTCGTCCGTACTCGCCACTGGCGTCGATCTTTCCAAGACCGGCAGTGCGGTCACCTGGTACCTCTACAATGCCTCGGTGCCCGCGGCCAGCGGGACGCTGACCCCGGCCACACTCTCGGCAACGATGGCCATGACCATCAGCCGGGGCACGACACCGGCAGTCACCGGTACCCTGAGCAATTTCTTCCAGCGTATCAGCGGCCCTCCCGTCGTGATCCAGTCGATCCCGATCGCTGCGGTGACCCTCACCGGCGTGATGACGGCGGCCGATGGCAGCTTCTCGGGCGTCATGACCGGTGGCATCACCGGGGTGTTCCGCGGCGTCGTGATCGGTGCAGCCGGTGACCAGTTCGTCGGCCAGTTCGCCGGCAAGGCCAGCGACGGCCGCTTCATCTCTGGCGCCTTTGGCCTGAAGTGATCCTCACCCCTCAGCGCTTGTCCACCACCCGCTTGGCCTTGCCCATCGAACGCTCGATGGCCCCTTCGGGGGCCAGGTGCACTTTTGCCGTCACGCCGATATAGATCTTGATGTCGTTCTCGAGGGCGCGCGCATCGCCGGCCTGCGCGGTCGCACCAGCCGCGGGTTCGACATGCACCGCGAGCGCGTCGAGCGGCCCCTCCTTGGTCAGCACGCACTGGTAGTGCGGCGCCAGGTTGGGCTGCTTGAGAATCAACTCCTCGATCTGTGAGGGAAACACATTGACCCCGCGGATGATCATCATGTCATCCGAGCGGCCGGTGATCTTCTGCATGCGCCGCATGGTGCGGGCCGTACCCGGCAGCAGTCGCGTCAGGTCGCGCGTCCGGTAGCGCACGATCGGCAGCGCCTCCTTGGTCAGCGAGGTGAAGACCAGTTCGCCGAACTCGCCCTCGGGCAGCACCTTGCCGGTATCCGGATCGATCACCTCGGGATAGAAATGGTCCTCCCAGATGGTGGGGCCATCCTTGGTCTCGACGCATTCATTGGCCACGCCCGGTCCCATCACCTCGGACAGGCCATAGATGTCGACGGCCTGCAGGCTCAGGCGCTGCTCGATCGATTGGCGCAACTCGTTGGTCCAGGGCTCGGCCCCGAAGATGCCGGTCCGCAGGCTGCAGGCCTTGGGATCCAGACCCTGCCGCTCGAACTCGTCGGCGATCGCCAGCATGTAGCTGGGCGTGACCATGATGATGTCCGGCTTGAAGTCGGTGATCAGCTGCACCTGCTTCTCGGTCTGGCCGCCGCCAAAGGGCACCACGGTCAGGCCCAGGCGCTCGGCACCGTAGTGCGCGCCCAGTCCACCGGTGAACAGGCCGTAGCCGTAGCTGACATGCACCATGTCACCACGCCTGGCGCCCGCCGCGCGGATCGATCGCGCCACCACATTGGCCCAGGTGTCGATGTCCCTTTGGGTGTAGCCCACCACGGTCGGCTTGCCGGTGGTGCCACTCGATGCATGGATGCGGACCACGTCGGCGCGCGGCACCGCGAACATGCCGAAGGGATAGGTGTCGCGCAGATCGCTCTTGGTCGTGAACGGGAAATGGGCCAGATCCTCGAGCCGCTGCAACTGCGAGGGGTGCACGCCGGCCGCCTTGAACTTGGCCCGGTAGTGCGGCACCTTTTCATAGGCCAGCGTCAGGCTGGCACGCAGGCGCTCCAGCTGCAGCGCGCGCAGCTCATCGACGCTGGCCGTCTCGATCGGCTCCAGCGGCAGGCCGCCTGCCGAGAGTCGTTGCGGCTGATCACTCATGGGGGTCTCCTTCCAGTATGGTTCCCTTGATGGTGGCGGACTTGCCGCGCATCAGTGCCACCAGGGCTGACTTGTCATTGGTGACACGAATGTCGTAGACACCGGTGCGTTTGCCCTGCTGCACCCGGATCGCCTCTGCGGTCAGGACGTCGCCCTCATGCGCCGCGCGCAGGAACTCGATGGCACAACCGGCCGCCACGGCGCGCTGGTTGAAGCTGTTGCAGGCATAGGCGAAGGCCGAATCGGCGAGCAGGAACTGGTAGCCGCCATGGCAAAGGCCATGGCCGTTGGTGTGCTCGGGCTTGATCGTCATGCGCAGGCGCGCGTAGCCGGCGCGGCATTCCAGCACCTCGATAGCCAGGTGCCGGCTGGAATGGTCCTCGGCATACATCGTCCGTGCCACTTGCGCTGCCAGCGTATCGGCCACCGCAGCGGCCTGCGCATCCGGCGGCTGCTCGGGTGGCGGCCAGATCAGTGAAGCCGTCGCCAGCGGCGGGTTGTTCTTGTCCATCCCTTCTCCTTGCAGCGCAATGCTACAACAGCGACGCAGGCGTGCCGGAGCCCCGTGGCAGAATCAGGCCGGACCCCTCAGGCCCTGCCGTTGCAGGCCGGGCCTGAGCCATCCCGTCGCTGGCGACATGAATGCCGCCAGCACCCTTTACCCCGATTCGGAGAGATCCCCATGCCCTACGAGATGATCATCAGCGAGACCCGCGGCCGCGTCGGCCTGATCACGCTGAACCGCCCCAAGCAACTCAATGCCCTGAATGACCAGTTGATGGATGAACTGGGCCATGCCCTGCTCGGCTTCGATGCCGATGAGCAGATCGGCTGCATCGTCATCACCGGGAGCGAGAAGGCCTTCGCAGCCGGCGCCGACATTGGCGCGATGGCCGAGTGGTCCTACATGGATGTCTTCAAGAGCGAATACATCACCCGCAACTGGGAAACCATCCGCAAGGTACGCAAGCCCGTCATTGCCGCAGTCACCGGCTTTGCCCTGGGGGGTGGCTGCGAGCTGGCCATGATGTGCGACTTCGTGATTGCCGGCGAGAACGCCCGCTTCGGCCAGCCGGAAATCAAGCTGGGCATCATTCCCGGTGCCGGGGGTACCCAGCGCCTGCCCAGGGCGATCTCAAAGGCCAAGGCCATGGACCTGTGCCTGACCGGCCGGATGATGGACGCTGCCGAGGCCGAGCGTGCAGGCCTGGTGTCGCGGGTGGTGGCGACCGAAAAGACCCTCGAGGAGGCCCTGGCGGCTGCCGCCCAGATCGCCGAGTTCTCGCTTCCCTCGCTTTTGGTGGCCAAAGAGGCGATCAATCGGGCCTACGAGACCACTTTGAACGAGGGTGTGCACTACGAACGACGTGTTTTTCACGCCCTTTTTGCCACCGAAGACCAAAAAGAGGGGATGCGGGCCTTCGTCGAGAAGCGTAAGCCGAAATTTTTGAACAAGTAATGCAATCGTCATATTAAAATCGTAAGTGAGTTTTCCCTTACTTGATTAAATATAACGCATAGATGCTTATTTATTATGCAAAAAAGGGTCCCAAAGCGACTTTCCGGCTCGGCCGATTTGACGACCCTGAAAACTTACCCCATAATCTCGTTTCTCTGCTGCTGACAAACAAACAGCGCGACGCAAAACCGGCAACGGCAAGCCAAGCAAAGTGAAGCCAGAGTGGTCGAAAGACCGCCAGTCAGCAGCCCGCTCTTTAACAACCAAACAGTCGATAAGTGTGGGCGTTTGAATGGACGCGCAACGAAGACGTGAGGCAACTCACCGATTCGAAAGCAAGTTATGCAAATGCTCATACAGAAATGAAATGATGGCAAATGCTCAGGCAACTGAGTGTTTTTGTCAGACGTTAATTCTGAATGAGAGTTTCTTAAGTGAAACAACCAAGTATCAAACTAAAGAGTTTGATCCTGGCTCAGATTGAACGCTGGCGGCATGCCTTACACATGCAAGTCGAACGGCAGCACGGGGGCAACCCTGGTGGCGAGTGGCGAACGGGTGAGTAATGCATCGGAATGTACCCAGTAGCTGGGGATAACTACTCGAAAGAGTTGCTAATACCGCATACGCCCTATGGGGGAAAGAGGGGGATCGCAAGACCTCTCACTATTGGAGCAGCCGATGTCAGATTAGCTTGTTGGTGAGGTAAA
>JAPOKJ010000138.1 GCA_029977705.1 Burkholderiales bacterium
GCAGCTCGATCACATCATCGTGGTCAAGTCCGCCTGGACGGTCGACAATGGCTTTGTCACGCCCACCTTCAAGATCAAGCGCAACAAGATCGAGGATGCCTACGGCACCCACTTCGAGACCTGGTCGCGCAGCAAGACGCCGGTGATCTGGGAGTAAGGGCGCCTGGGGCCGCAGGGCCTCGCGCCAGCCAGGCTGCCAGGGCTTCAGGGATGTGGGCGCAACCCGTCCGCATCGAGTACGCTCAGGTACTCCGAAGGCGAGGGCCGGGGCTTGAAAGGGCGCCGGCTCGCGGCGCTGCCGATGCTCAGGAAGCACAAGGCCTGTTCCCCCGCCGTCAGCCCGAACAAGTGCCGCAGTCCGGCATCGTGCAAGGCCTTGCCGGTCGTCAGTGACGAGGCAAAGCCCAGCGCCGTGGCCATCAGCATCATGTTCTGCAAGGCGCAGCCGGCCGAGATCACCCGCTCGTTCAGGCTGATCTGGGCATCGCCCTTGGTGGCATCGACCACGGCCAGCAGGAGCAGGGGAGAGCGCAAGGCCTTGTCGCGCGCCTGCGCCTGTTCGATATCGCTGGCCTGCGCATCGCGCGCGAGCAGGGCCTGCGCAAACACCTCGCCCAGCGCTGGACGCGCTGCCTCGGCCACGCGGATCAGCCGCCAGGGCCGAACCTGCCGATGGTCCGGTGCATGGCCTGCGGCCGCCAGGATCATCTCCAGGGCCATGCCCTGCGGCCCGGGCTCGACCTGGTACTTGGGCAGCACCGTCTGGCGGGTCTGGATCAGGGTGGCGGCGGCCAGGGCCGACTCGCTGGGCGAAGCAGAAGTCATGGTGGGCTGTGAAAATGCGCTGCAAGGCCTGGGGCCTGTGGCGCCGGATCGAACCTGCCCCGAAGCGGGCGGTCCGGTTCAAGGCGCATCATCATGATACGGCGCATAGGGCCCGGTGCCAGGGCCGGATGCCACCGAGGCCGGCAGGAAGTCGCCGCGCTCGGCATCAAAGACATGCACCTCGCCATCCTCGATCACATAGTGCCAGCCGTGCAGGGTCAGGCGGCCCGCCTCCACCGCACGCCGCACCATCGGATAGTCCATCAGGCGTTCCAGCTGCAGCACCACCGCGCGCTGCTCGCTGCGCCGCAAGGCCTCGGGGCTGGCCTGCACCGGCAGGATGGCAGCGCCAGCCAGCTTCAGCCAGGCGCGCAGGGCGATGGCTTCCTCGGGGGCGCCCTCGTAGGCGGTGCGGATGGCGCCGCAATGGCTGTGGCCGCAGACGATGATCCGCTGCACCTTCAGGCTGAGCACGCCGAACTCGATCGCGGCCATGGTGCCGTGCAGGCCGTGCGAGCCGTCGTAGGGCGGCACGAAGGCGCCGACATTGCGCACGATGAACAGCTCACCCGGACCGGCACCGGTCAGCAGATAGGGCACCAGCCGCGAATCCGAACAGCCCAGGAACAGGGTCTTGGGATGCTGGCCCTCGGCCACCAGGTCCTGGAAGCGCTGCTGGTGGCGCGGGAAATAGTCGGAATGAAAATGGCGCAGGCGGTGCAGCAACTGGCCGTCATCGTCCAGCGCCACGATCGCGGGCGACTGCTGGTCGGCATTGGTCGGCCAGGCCTGCCCCGGTTCGCCGCGCGCGGGCGAAGGCAGGGGCGGCGGCTGACGCTTCCTGCGGCTCATTGCACCAGGGCAGTGGCGGCGGCCGCCAGCGTGACGCCCTCGATCTGCGCCCGTCCTGCCAGCAGCATCAGGTACTGGTTGAGCGCGCGGGCGCGCGATTGCAGGTTCAGTTGCGTGGCGATGCGCTCGTGCACGGCCTCGAAGGGCTGCAGCCGGCCTTCTTCGCGCTCCAGCACCTGGACGATATGAAGCCCGTAGCGCGAATGGATCAGACGTGGATGCAGGCCCACCGGCAGCAGGCCTGCCGGGGTCTGGAAGAGGGCCTGGATCAGCTCGGGGGCGCAATCCTGCGGCGTCAGCCAGCCCAGGTCGCCGCCGCGCGCTCCGCTGGGGCAATTGGAGCGCTGTGCGGCAATCGCCGCGAACTGGTCCGGTGACTGCTTGATCTCGAACAAGGCCTGCTCCGCGAGCCGGCTCAGGGCCTGCACATCCACGCCGGGTGTCACGGCGAACAGCACGTGGCGTAGCTGCAGCTTCTGACCTTGCGTATAGCGGGCCGGGTGGGCCTGGTAGTGACGTTGGCAAGCCTGAAGGTCGGCGCTCGGGCTGTGCACCTGCTGTTCGAGCAGGCTGCTCAGGATGTCCTGCAAGGCCTGGTCGGGCTCGGGACTCAGCGTGAGGGCGCTGGCCGGCAACAGGCCGAGGCGGATGGCCTCCTGGCGCAGCAGTTCGGTGCAGGCCCGCTCGTGCAGGCTTTCGGCATCCAGGGCTTCACCGGGTCGGTGAAGGGCGACCCCGTTGACCCGGGCCACGGTTTGGGAGATCGGAAGGCGTGCGTCCATGATCAGTGCATCCTGCGGCTGCGCACCAGCTGGTACGGGCGAACCAGATAGGCGACGGTGCCAAAGCCACTCCACACATGCACCAGCCGGGTGAAGGGGAAGACCAGGAAGATCGTCATGCCCAGGAACATGTGGGCCTTGAAGACCCAGCTGGCATCGCCCAGTAGCGCCGCTGCGCCGCCGCGGAAGGTGACGATGCGCTGCGCCCATTCGGCCAGCTTGAGCATCATGCTGCCGTCCAGGTGATGGGCCGACAGCGGGATGGTGGCCAGGCCGAGCGCGAACTGCAGCCACAGCAGCACCAGCAGCATGATGTCGCTGGTTTTCGAGGTGGCGCGGATGCGCACATCGCTCAGGCGACGGTGCAGCAGGAGTGACACGCCGGCAAAGCCGAGCACACCGAACAGGCCCCCCGACACCATGGCCAGCAGCTGCTTGGTGCCCGCCGCCATGAAGGGCTCGTACACGAAGTGCGGCGTCAGCATGCCCACGGTATGGCCGAAGAACAGGAACAGGATGCCGACATGGAACAGGTTGCTGCCCCAGCGCAGGGAGCCGGTGCGCAGCAGCTGCGAGGAATCGCTCTTCCAGGTGTACTGGTCGCGGTCAAAGCGCAGCAGGCTGCCGATCAGGAAGACCGTCAGGCAGATGTAGGGGTAGATGCCAAACAAGGCGTCATGGAGAAAACTCATGGCCGGACTCCGGTGGCGGCGGGGGTGGTGCGGACAAAGTGGATCGGCTGCTCGGCACCCGGGCGGGCCTGGCCCTGGGTGCTGCAGCCATTGAAGGGCTCGGGCTCGGCCCAGGCCTCATCGAGCGCCGGCTCGAGCGGTACTGCGACCGCCTGGGCGCGCTGGCCGGCCAGCTCGAGCACCGCGCCGATCACGCTGGCATAGGGGCTGTCGCGTTTGAGCAGGGCGCTGAAGATGGCGGTCAGGATATCGGTCAGCTCGGCCAGGAAATCCCGGGCCTGCTTTGCCGGCTGGGTCGAGGCGAATTCCAGCGCCACGCACAGGTGGTCGGGCATCTCGCCTTCGGCCAGGTACAGGCCCGCCTTTTCGTAGGTCTGCATCAGATCGATCAAGGCCTGGCCGCGCTCACGCGAGTCGCCATGCACATGCTCGAACAGGTGCAGGCAGGTGTTGCGGCCGCGGTCGAAGGTTTCGACATAACGGGCTTCGCTCAGATACGGATCCATCTGCTGCAGCTGGGTGACCAGGGCCAGCAGTTCCTGGCGCCGCGAACGGCCCAGGGTGGTGTCGGCCTCGAGCACGCCGGCCAGCAGCGGCAACTGGCCGCGCAGCTCGGCGTCCGGGTAGCGCAGCAGCAGGGCCAGCGTGCGCAAAAGGTAGCGGGGAGTGGTTTTCATCATCA
>JAPOKJ010000069.1 GCA_029977705.1 Burkholderiales bacterium
CTCGAGCGCCTTGAGCGCCGAGCCGGTGATGAACGGCACGTCGTCGCCCGGGAAGTCGTACTCGTTGAGCAGGTCCCGGACCTCGACCTCGACGAGCTCGAGGAGCTCGTCGTCGTCGACCATGTCGGCCTTGTTGAGGGCCACGACGATGTACGGCACGCCGACCTGGCGGGCGAGCAGGATGTGCTCGCGGGTCTGCGGCATCGGGCCGTCAGCAGCCGACACGACCAGGATCGCGCCGTCCATCTGCGCGGCACCCGTGATCATGTTCTTCACATAGTCGGCGTGCCCGGGGCAGTCAACGTGTGCGTAGTGACGGGTCTTGGTCTCGTACTCGACGTGCGCGGTGTTGATCGTGATGCCGCGGGCCTTCTCTTCCGGCGCCGCATCGATCTGGTCATATGCCTTGGCCTCGCCGCCAAACAGCTTGGACAGCACCGTCGTGATCGCCGCCGTCAGCGTCGTCTTGCCATGGTCCACGTGACCAATCGTGCCCACGTTCACGTGCGGCTTGGTACGTTCAAACTTGCCTTTTGCCATTTCTAAATCTCCAGATGCTTTGTCAATTGATTACTTGCTGCGGGCCGTGATGATGGCTTCCGCAACGTTCCTGGGAGCTTCGGCGTATTGCTTGAACTCCATCGTGTAGGTGGCGCGACCCTGGGTCAGCGAGCGCAACGTGGTCGAGTAGCCGAACATTTCCGACAGCGGCACTTCGGCGCGGATCGCCTTGCCACCGCCGGGCATGTCTTCCATGCCCTGGACCATGCCACGGCGGGACGACAGGTCGCCCATCACGGTGCCGGCGTAGTCTTCGGGCGATTCGACTTCGACCGCCATCATCGGCTCAAGCAGCACCGGCGCAGCCTTGCGCATGCCGTCCTTGAAGGCCATCGAGGCCGCCATGCGGAAGGCGTTCTCGTTGGAGTCGACATCGTGGTACGAACCGAAGAACAGCGTGACCTTGACATCCACCACCGGGTAACCGGCCAGCACGCCGGTCGTGAGGGTTTCCTCGCAGCCCTTCTGGACGGCAGGGATGAACTCACGGGGCACGACACCGCCCTTGATCGCATCGACGAACTCGAAGCCGGCACCGCCCGGGGGCAGCGGCTCGATCTTCAGCACGACGTGACCATACTGACCGCGACCGCCCGACTGCTTGACGAACTTGCCTTCAATCTCTTCGCAGGTCTTGCGGATGGTTTCGCGATACGCCACCTGGGGTTTGCCCACCGAAGCCTCGACGCCGAATTCACGCTTCATGCGATCGACGATGATCTCCAGGTGCAACTCGCCCATGCCCGAGATGATGGTCTGGCCCGACTCTTCGTCCGAGCGGACACGGAACGAGGGGTCTTCGCGGGCGAGGCGCTGCAGGGCCACACCCATTTTTTCCTGGTCAGCCTTGGTCTTGGGCTCGACTGCCTGCGAGATCACAGGCTCGGGGAAGACCATGCGCTCGAGGATCACCGGGTGATCCGGATCGCACAGGGTTTCGCCGGTGATGACTTCCTTCAGGCCGACGCAGGCGGCGATGTCGCCGGCGCGCACTTCGGAGATTTCCTCACGCTCGTTGGCATGCATCTGCAACAGACGGCCGACGCGGTCCTTCTTGCCCTTGATCGGGTTGAAGACGGTGTCGCCCGACTTCATCACGCCCGAGTAGACGCGGATGAAGGTCAGCTGGCCGACGAACGGGTCGGTCATCAGCTTGAAGGCCAGGGCAGCGAATTTCTCGCCATCGTCGGCCTTGCGCAGGACTTCCTTCTCGTTGTCGTCCATGCCCTTGACCGGGGGGATGTCCACCGGCGAGGGCATCAGTTCGATGACCGCGTCGAGCATGGCCTGCACGCCCTTGTTCTTGAAGGCGGAACCGCACAGCATCGGCTGGATCTCGCCGGCCAGGGTACGCTGGCGCAGGCCGGCCTTGACGTCTTTCTCGGAGAGGTCACCCTCTTCCAGATACTTGTTCATCAGCTCTTCGTTCGACTCGGCCGCGGCTTCGAGCATCTTCTCGCGCCATTCCTTGGCGGTGTCCACCAGGTCGGCCGGGATGTCGGCGTAGGTGAACTTCATGCCCTGCGAGGCCTCGTCCCAGACGATCGCCTTCATCTTGATCAGGTCGACCACGCCCTTGAAGTTTTCTTCGGCGCCGATGGGGATCACGATGGGAACGGGATTGGCCTTGAGGCGCAATTTCATCTGGTCGACGACCTTGAAGAAATTGGCACCGGTACGGTCCATCTTGTTGACGAAGGCCAGACGCGGCACGCCGTACTTGTTGGCCTGGCGCCAGACGGTTTCCGACTGCGGCTGGACGCCGCCCACGGCGCAATACACCATGCAGGCGCCGTCGAGCACGCGCATCGAGCGCTCGACTTCAATGGTGAAGTCGACGTGCCCGGGGGTGTCGATGATGTTGATGCGATGCTCGGGGAAGGACATGTCCATGCCCTTCCAGAAGCAGGTCGTGGCCGCCGAGGTGATGGTGATGCCGCGTTCCTGTTCCTGCTCCATCCAGTCCATGGTGGCAGCGCCGTCGTGCACCTCGCCAATCTTGTGATTGACGCCGGTGTAGAACAGGATGCGCTCGGTCGTCGTGGTCTTGCCGGCGTCGATGTGCGCGGAGATACCGATATTGCGGTAGCGTTCGATGGGAGTCTTACGTGCCATGATGTGATGTCCTTGTGGGATGTCTTCTTATCGGCCCGTCTTAGAAACGGAAATGCGAGAAGGCCTTGTTGGCCTCGGCCATGCGGTGCACCTCGTCACGCTTCTTGACGGCGCCGCCGCGGTTTTCCGCCGCTTCGATGATTTCGTTGGCCAGCCGGATCCCCATGGATTTTTCGCTGCGCTTCTTGGCGGCTTCACGCAGCCAGCGCATGGCCAGGGCGGAACGACGGGAGGGGCGCACTTCGACCGGCACCTGGTAGTTGGCACCACCGACGCGACGGCTCTTGACCTCGACCACCGGGCGGCAATTGTTCAGGGCCTGCGAGAACACCTCGAGGGGGTCCTTGTTGGCCTTGGTCTTGATCTGCGCAAAGGCGCCGTAGAGCATGCGCTCGGCGACGGCCTTCTTGCCATCGAGCATCAGCACGTTGACGAATTTGGAAACATCGACGCTGCCGTACAGGGGATCAGGCAGGACGATGCGCTTGGGAACTTCACGACGACGGGGCATGAGACACCTCTCTTGACTTCAGCTGAGGGCGACGGGACGTCGATTCCGCTGCCCTCTGGGCCGCCACCTCAGTCGGACGCCCGCACCACCGGCCCTGCGCAAGGCTGACCTGGGTACGTGACGGCCTCGTGACGGACGGACCGCTTACTGGAAGCACTGGCCGGAGGAAATGCCCGCACATGCGGGGCGAGATCCGGCTGGCTTCCCGGGAATGGCATCCATGAACCACGGATGCCGGCTTGAAACCTGGGGCGCACCGGGGTGCACCCGCCGCAGGTGGCGACCGCAGGGCCGCCGCCCCTGCGGGCTTTACTTCTTCTTGGCTGCTGCCGCGCCGGCCTTGGGGCGCTTGGCGCCGTACTTGGAACGCGACTGCTTGCGGTCTTTGACGCCCTGCAGGTCGAGCGAACCGCGCACGATGTGATAACGCACACCCGGCAGGTCCTTGACGCGACCACCACGGATCAGCACCACCGAGTGCTCCTGGAGGTTGTGGCCTTCACCGCCGATGTAGCTGATGACCTCGAAGCCGTTGGTCAGGCGCACCTTGGCGACCTTGCGAAGCGCCGAGTTCGGCTTCTTCGGGGTCGTGGTGTACACGCGCGTGCAGACGCCACGGCGCGCCGGGCTGTTCTCGAGCGCGGGGCTCTTGCTCTTGATCACCGGGCTTTGACGGCCCTCGCGAACGAGCTGGTTCACGGTTGGCATGAAACAATTTCCTTGTTGTGCACAACAGGCCCGGTACGATTGCCGGACACTGAATGGATTTCGCAGCGAATGGATCCAGATCATCCCGGGACTGCCCGGCGATTCTGGAAAGCCTTCTAGTATAGCTCAGCCCCCCTCGCGGCGCAATAACTCCGGAAGGCATCAAGTTAGTAAGCGCTTCCGCTCAAGATCCCGCCGCCACCATGGGATGGTCCATCCCGTCGCGGCTTTTGCAGGCGGTTTGAGGCAGATCAATATCCACGGCGCCCGACGGGCGCACGCTGGATGCATCGCCACTGCAGGCGCCCGGGTCCGCCCCGGCGCACCGCTTCCAAGGAGTTGCCATGAGCTACAAGACCATCCTCGTCCATCTGGACAATACCGACCGCTGTGACACCCGGGTCAGCCTAGCAGCCAGCCTCGCCGTCGCGCAGGGCGCACACCTGGTCGGCCTGGCCACCACCGGCCGGCTGCTGATGCCGCACGGCCTGGAGGCGCCCGGTGTCTACGTGTCGGCCGTGCAGGAGGTCATGCTCAAGGAGGGCAAGGCCGCCATTGCCCGCTTCGAGCGGGCGGTGGCCGGCACCCCCCTGACGTCCTTCGAGTCGCGCATGGAAAGCGGCGACCCGGGGGCCGCACTGATCAGGCACGCCCCCTACGCCGACCTGCTGGTGCTGGGCCAGAGCGAGCGCGGCAAGGAAAGCCTGACCACGCCGCGCGAGTTGCCCGAGACCGCCGTGCTCAATTCCGGCTGTCCGACCCTGCTGGTGCCCTATGCCGGCGACTTTCCCCAGATGGGGCGGCGCATCATGTTCCTGTGGAGCGCCACCCGCGAGGCCGCCCGCGCGCTGCGCGACGCCCTGCCGCTGCTGCGGGCCGCCGATGAGGTGCGGGTGGTGGTCTTCGATGCCAGGCCCGGCAGCGGCGGACACGGGGAGTCCCCGGGCAGCGACATTGGCCTGTATCTGGCACGCCACGGGGTCAAGGTCACGGTCAATCGCGAGGTCAGCACCAGCGATGTCGGCAATGCCGCGCTGTCCCTGGCGGCCGATGTCGGCACCGACCTGATCGTGATGGGCGGCTACGGCCACTCGCGCCTGCGCGAGCTGGTCATGGGCGGGACCTCGCGCACCATCCTCGAGGCCATGACGGTACCGGTGCTGATGTCGCACTGATACGGCCCCCGGACAACATCACGCTTGCGATAATCAAGGCATGACGGCAACCCCTGATGCGGACATCGCCCTGCAAAAGCAGGCCCTGCGCAGCGCACTGCGCCAAGCCCGCAGCGCCCATGTGAGACAGCATCGGGGCGAGGCCTTGCAACGCGAGCACGAGGCGTTGGCCCGCCACGCCCCTGAACTGCTGGCCCTGACCGGACTTGCGGCGGGGCAGACCCCGGTGATCGCCAGCTTCAAGGCCAAGGGCAGTGAAATCGACCCGACGGCGCTGGAGCAGGCCTTGCGCCAGCTGGGCGCGCGACTGGTCTGGCCGGGCGTCGAAGGCGAAGGCCTGCAGTTCCGGACCGATGAGGGGTCGCCCCCTTTCGTCACCGGCGCCCATGACCTGCTCGAGCCGAACCCGCTGGCCAGCCAATGTGAGCCCGACCTGATCCTGCTGCCCCTGGTCGGGTTCGACGGGCAAGGGCACCGCCTGGGCCAGGGCGGTGGTTATTACGACCGCACCCTGCACCGGCTCGGTCCCGGCATCGCGGCGATCGGGCTGGCCTACGAGTGCCAGCGCTGCCCGCAGCTGCCCGTGCAGGCCCATGATGTGGCGATGCAGGGCGTGATCACGCCGGCCGGGATGCAGGTGTTCTGAGGCAGCCCCGCGAAAGCGGACCGAAGCATTGCGGCGCCGACGTCCTGTCGGCATCATGGGCGTCACTTCAGGAGAATCGCCATGAATCCGAGCCGCAGACTGGTCAGCCGACTGGGCATGCTCGGCCTGCTGCCTGCACTGGGCACGGCCAGGGCCCAGGGTACCTTCCCGTCGCGCACCCTGCGTATCGTCCCCTTCGGCACGGCTGGCGGTCCGATCGATGCCCTGGCGCGGGCGTATGCAGAGAAACTGCAAAAGCGCTGGGGCCAGTCGGTGATCGTGGATCCCAAGCCGGGCGCCAGCGGCATCATCGCCGCCGACTTTGTCGCCAAGCAGCCACCCGACGGGCACACCGTGCTGTTCACCCTGCCGCTGACCCATGTCAACAACGCGATCCTGCAGCCGCGCCTGCCGTATCACCCGGTCAACGACTTCACGCCCCTGTCGATGCTGGCCACTGGCGGACCGATGCTGGTGGCCCGCGCCAACGCGCCCTACCAGAACCTGCGCGAATTCATCAGCTTTGCCAAGGCCCAGAAGACGCTCACCTACGGCACCTGGGGCAACGGCTCCACGGCGCACCTGTTCGGTGAGCTGCTGCAGCGCCAGACCGGCGCCAACCTGGTCCATGTGCCCTACAAGGCCGAGGCGACCGCCCACAGTGACCTGTTCGGCGAGCAGTTGGACTTTGCCTGGGCCAATCCGGCCTCGGCACGCACCCATACCCAGGCCGGCAAGATGAAGGTGCTGGGCATCACCGGCACGCGGCGCGTGTCGATCATGCCGCAGGTGGCCACATTTGCCGAGCAGGGCCTGACCGGCTTCGACATCGACAGCTGGATCGGCCTGTACGCGCCGGCGCGGCTGCCCGAGGCGATCGCCGAAGCCTGGGTGAGCGCCTTGCTCGAGATCACCCGCATGCCCGACATCAGCGCGCGCCTGACCGCCTTCGGTTTCGAACCCTGGGGCAGCACCCCGGCGGAATTCATGACCCGCTACCGGGCCGACTATCCGCGCATCGCCGAGTTGATCAAGGCGGCCGGCGTGACCGCCGAGTAATCGCCCAGCCCTTGAAGGAGTCATCCATGACACAAGCCCATGCCCAGCCCGGCAAAGTGATTCCGATCGCGGTGGACACCGGCACCGCCTACGGTCGTCCCGCACCGACGTACCGGCGTGAACTGGCCGAGGTCGGCGCCGGCACGCCGATGGGCGAGCTGTTGCGCCGCTACTGGCATCCCATCGGCCTGTGCGCCGATGCCACCGAGATACCGCGCAAGGTCCGGGTGCTGGGCGAGGACCTGATCCTGTTTCGTGACAAGCAGGGTCGCCCGGGCCTGGTCTATCCGCACTGCGCCCACCGTGGCACGTCGCTGTACTACGGCAAGGTCGAGGAGCAAGGCATCCGCTGCTGTTATCACGGCTGGCTGTTCGATGTGCAGGGCCACTGCCTGGACCAGCCCTGCGAGCCCGGCGGCGGCAAGGCGCGCGACCGGGTGCGTCAGCCCTGGTATCCGGTGCAGGAACAGTACGGCCTGATCTGGGCCTACATGGGCCCGCCCGAGAAAAAGCCGGTGCTGCCCCGCTATGAATGCCTGGAGACCCTCGATGAAGGGGAGTTCCTGGAGGCCGACGACAACAGCATCGGCGGTGGCGGCCCGCGCATCATCGAATGCAACTGGCTGCAGCACTACGAGAATCTGGTCGATACCTTCCATGTGGTGATCCTGCATGCCAGCTTCAGCGGCACCCAGTTCGTGCCCGAGATGGCGGTGATGCCGCAGGTCACCTGGGACACGCAGGAGATGAGCGTGCGCGCGATCTCGCTGCGCAAGCTGCCCGATGGCCGCACCCTGCGACGGATTTCAGAGGCCGGCCTGCCGACCCTGCGCATCATCCCCAACCCCAAGCTGGGTCGCTTCGGCCGCGTCGAGTCGCTCGGCTGGGTGTTGCCGATCGATGACCACAGCTTCCGCATCTATGTGGTCGGGCGTGTGCGTGAGCAGGGCGAACTGGCGCGCATGCGCACGCGCATGAACGGCAAACTGTGGGAGGAGATGAGCGAGGAGGAACACCAGCGCTATCCCAACGATGTCGAGGCCATGGTCAGCCAGGGCGTGATCGCGAAGCATTCCGAGGAACACCTGGCCACCAGTGACCGGGGCCTGGTGATGCTGCGCCGGCTGCTCGAGAAGCAGTTGGCTGCTGTGCGCGACGGGCAGGACCCGGCCGGGGTGAGTTTCGACCCCGGGGCTCCCCCGGTGCACTTCACCGCCGGCAATTACCTGGTCGACTGAAGGCCGATGGCGAGCACCCTGCATGGCACAGCCCTTTACCCTGAAACTGGCGCGCAGCAAGCTGACCCTGGAGGTCGGCCCTGACGAGAGCGCCCTCGACGTGCTGGTCGCCCATGGTGTGGACATCATCAGTTCCTGCTGTCAGGGGGTGTGCGGGTCGTGCCTGACGGTGGTGCTCGAGGGCCAGCCGGATCACCAGGACATGTATCTGACGCCCGAAGAGCAGGCCGCCGGGAATTGCTTCACCCCCTGTTGCTCAAGGGCAGTCAGTGACACGCTGGTGATCGATCTCTGATTTGCCGTGATGGGGCGTGGCGTGCCGCACCGGGCCGATCGATGCGGCCCCGATTCGCCCGGCCTCAGGGCGAGGCGAGGAATGATCTGATCTCTTCATTGATCCAGTCTCCCGCCACTTCATCTGCGGCCGAGGCCGATTGATGGCCCCACTCGGAGGGGATCTGCCTGAAACGGGCCAGGGGCATCTGGCGGGCAGCCCAGGCGGCCGATTCCGCCGGGTTGTACAGATCCAGCGGCGGGGCCAGGACCAGCACCGGACATTTGACGCTCGCCAACGCAGCCTGGGTATCACCTCCGAAGCCGGGCGTCTGACCGACGTCATGGCCATCATAGGCCTGACTCTGGGCGATCCAGTCGCTTGCGGCAAAGCCTTGCGCCTGCCACCAGCGCAGACGCGCATCGATCCAGTCGCGCACCTCGTCGGGTGATTTGAAGGCCTGGGCCAGCTGTGCGGGTGTGCGCCCCGACAGCAGGTGCATCAGGGGCACCCATGCCGACCACCCTCTGGCGCCACCGCTGGCCCAAGCGGGATCGGCCATCAGCGCCCGCCGCGAGGTTTCGTTGATCGCCACCGCCCAGGGGGCCGTGCGGGCCATGGGGGTCATCGCGACGATCGCAGCCATGCGATCGGGCTGGCTCACCCCCCATTGCAGGGCCTGCATGCCGCCCATGGATGCGCCCGCCACCGCACGCAGCCGCTTCACGCCGAGATGATCGAGCAGGGCGGCCTGGCTGTTCACCATGTCGCGTATCGAGAACGCCGGGAACTGTTGGCCCGGCTGGTGAAGTGAATTGGACGGTGAACTGCTCAGACCGTTGCCGATGGCATCGACGGCGATGACCGCATCGCGCGAGGGATCGAAGGCCTTGCCCGGCCCGATCAGAAAGTCCAGCCGGTGATGGGTGCTGGCAATCGCGGACAGGGCCAGGATCGCATTCGAGCGCGCGGCATCGAGTTCGCCGTGGATGACATAGGACAACTGAAAATCGCGGATGACCTCGCCGCTTTCCAGGCGGAAATCACCGGGCGCGTAGATCTGATGAGGGCGATCGATCCAGCCAGCCTGAAAGGGGGGGTGAGTCATTCCGGAAATTCAACGACCGCACGAACGATCTGGCCCTGGCGCATCGCGTCAAAGCCCTCATTGATGCGGGCCAGCGGCAGACGCATCGAGATCAGGTCATCCAGGTTGAGCTTGCCGTCCAGGTAGCACTGCGCCAGCCAGGGAAAATCGCGGCGCGGCCGGGCACCGCCATAGCTGGAGCGGACGATACGCTTTTCACCCATCAGGGAACCAAACCGGAGGCTGACCTTTTGTTGGACGTTGGTCTTGCCCAGGATGACCATCTGACCGGCCGGCCTGAGGATCTCCAGACCCAGTTGCAGCGAACTTTCCGCACCGGCACATTCGAAGACATAGTCGACGCCGCGACCCGCCGTCAGGGCCTTGGCCTGGTCGATCGCATCGGCATGCCCGGCGTTGATGAAGCGATGGGCCCCGAAGCGCTCGGCCAGCGCCTGGCGCGACGCCTCGCGGTCGATCGCGATGATCACGCCTGCATTCTCGAGCACGGCGCCTTGCAGGGCATTCAGGCCGACCGCCCCGCAGCCGATGACGGCAACCGAGGCGCCGGCTTGCACCTTCGCCATGCGCGACACCGCACCGACGCCGGTCATCACGCCACAGCCGATCAGGCAGGCGCGATCCGCCGGGATTTCAGCAGGCACCTTGATGGCGCCGGATTCGGGCACGACACAATACTCGGCATGGGACGAGACCACCGAAAAGTGATGCAGCTTGCGGGCCTCGAGCAGGTAGCGGGATTCGCCATCCATCTGGTGTCCTGCCGGTTGGTGCCGGCTGAAGGGCTCGCACAGGATGGGCTGGTCACGATCGCAGTAGAAACAGTCCCCGCAATGGGGATTCCAGGAGCAGACCACCGCATCGCCCGGCTTGACCTGGGTCACCGCAGCACCCACACGCTCGACGACACCGGCGCCCTCGTGACCCAGCACGATCGGCATCGGATAGGCCAGGCTTCCCTGCATCACCTCCAGATCGGTATGGCACAGGCCACTGGCCCGCACCCGTACCAGGACATCGAAGGGCTTGAGCTCGCGCAGCGTGACCCGCTCGACCCGCAGGGGCTGGTCGACCTCATGCAATACGGCAGCGTTGAATTGCATCGCCCCTATCCCTTGCCGTACATCAGGTCGGGCAACCACAACGTGAGTTGCGGGAACAAGGTCAGCAACAGCAGCACGATCAGCATCGCGCCCAGGAAGGGCAGGACCTCGACGGTGTAATCCTCCATCGGTACCCGCAACACCTGTGAACTGATGAACATCATCTGCCCCACCGGTGGCGTGACGCCGGCGATGGTCAGATTGGTGACCAGGACGATCCCGAAATGCACCGGATCCACATTGAGCTTGACCAGGATCGGCACGAAGATGGGCGTCAGGATGATCAGGGCCGAGGTGCCCTCTACCGCCGTGCCCAGCACGATCAGCAGGACGTTGATCAGCAGCAGCAGCTTGACCGGATCGCGGGTCAGCGACACCAGCCAGGCCGCCATCTGGGGCGGGATGCGTTCCCAGGCCAGATAAAAACCGAAGGCCGACGCGGCGCAGATCATCAGCATCACCGAACTGGTGTCGAGCGCTGTTTCCTTGATGACCTTGGGCAGGTCCGCCAGGCTCAGGGTCTTGTAGGCGAACATGCCCACGAGAATGGTGTACAGCACGGTGATCGCACCGGCTTCGGTGGGCGTGAAGATGCCATAGCGGATGCCGATGATGATGAACACCGGAATCGACAGGGCCCAGAGCGCATCGCGAAAACTGCGCGCCAGCGTGGGCATGCCGGCAAACCGTGTGCGCAGGGGCTTGTAGCCCCGCTTGCGGGCGATCCACCAGGTGACTGTCATCAGGGAGGCCGCCAGCAGAATGCCCGGAATGATGCCGCCGATGAACAGGCGGCCCACCGACACATCGGCAATGTAGCCATAGATGATCAGCCCGATCGAAGGCGGGATCAGGGCGGTGATGATCGCCGCGCAGGACGTGATCACCGCAGCAAAGGCCGGGCTGTAGTTGGCGCGGACCATCTCCGGGCCGAGCACCTTGGACAGCATCGCGGCATCGGCCGAGGATGAAGCGGTCAGCCCGCCCAGCAAGGTGGCCAGCACCGTGCACATCTGGGCAAGCCCGCCGGTCATGTGACCCACCAGGGCATCGGCCAGGGCCAGCAGCCGATGGGTAATGCCGGCCTTGTTCATGATCGCGCCGGCCAGCACGAAGAAGGGAATGGCCAGCAAGGGGTAGGAGTCTGTGGCCGTGACCATCTTCTGGACGAAGATGTTGAGCGGCACCTCGCCATCGATCAGGAAGAACGAGAGTGCCGACACCGCGATGGCAATCGCGATCGGCGTTTCCAGCGCGAACAGCACCAGCATCAGGATGCCGGGGATCCAGTCAACCCACATGCGTTTCCCTTTCGCCCGCTATTTCCCAGGCCCCCTTGCGCAGCACCTGGATGTAGCGCACTGCCATCAGGAAGAAGCTGAAAGCCACCGGCCCGTACAGAAAGCTCAGCGGATAGCGCAGCACCGGGCTGGGATTGCTCCAGGAGGCAATCGCGAAACGCACCCCGAACCAGACCATGAAGACATAGAAGGCCAGGATCAGTACATGGTTGAAGCCGCGCACCAGGTCGCGCAGCACCGGCGGCAATCGGCTGACCAGCATGTCGATCGCAGGATGAAGCCGGTACTTGACGCAGGCTGCGGCACCAAAGAAGACCACCCAGGCAAAGCACAGGGTGGCCACCTCACTGGCCCAGGCAGCCGGCTGCTCGGTGATGTAGCGCGTCACCACCCCCCAGCTGACCGCAAGGACCACGCCGATCAGGGCCAGACCCGCGAGGATTTCCTCGAACTGGTCCAGCAGCCGCGCAAAGCCTGGCCGGTTCAAGCGGATGCCTTACTTGCGCAAGGCCGACAGGACTGTCTCATGCAGCCCGGGCGTCCATTTCGGGAAGGCCTTGTAGACCGGCGCCGTCGCCTTCTGGAAAGCGGCCAGATCGACATCCGAGACGAAGGTGACACCGGCCGCCTTGAACTTGTTCATGTAGTCGTTCTGCAACTCGAGCGTCAGGCGCGTCATTTCATCGCCAGCGCGCTTGCCTTCTTCAAGAAGGACCTTCTGGACATCGGCGGGGAGCTTGTTGAAGAAGTTGACATTCATGGGCCACATGACGAAAGCCGTGAAATGGCCCGTCATCGAAATGGTCTTGCGAACCTCATGCAGCTTCGAGCCCCACAGTGAACCCAGGGGTGCCTCGGCACCGACGACCACATTCTGCTGCAGGGCGTTGTAGACCTCGGACCACTGGACCGTGGTCGGACGAGCCCCCATCGCCTTGAAGGTCTCCACCCACATCGTGTTCGGAGGCACCCGCACGGTCATGCCGGCCATGTCCTCGGGCTTGCGCACCGCCTTGTCCGCGATCAGGTGCCGCTGACCGAAGAAACCGTTGGCCATCACCAGCTTGAAGCCGGCCGCCTCCATCTTCTTTTCGGTCGCCTTGTACCAATCGGAAGCCAGCAGCTTGGTGTAGTCCTTGGGATCCTTGATGAGGTAGGGCCCGTTGAGCACACCGATGTCCGGCACAAAGTCGGAGAGATAGCCGGGGTCGGTGATGTTCATCACATTGGCGCCCTGGCGGATCATTTCGTTGACCTCCTTGCCCGGGCCCAGCTGCTCGCTGGGAAAGACCTGGATCTGAACCCGGTTGTTGGTGCGCTGGGCGACATTCTTGGCAAAGAACTCCGCCGCAAGGTGCGCCGGTTCGCTGGTCGACAGGGAATGGGCGAAGCGGATGCGGATGGTTTCCTGGGCAATGGCAGGCATTGCCGAGATCGCGGCCAGGGAAGCGGCGGCGGTGATGAAACTGCGTTTGGACATGGAATCTCCTGGGTAGGAAAGCGACGGTGTCGCAAAGCAAGGCAAAAAGGGCGTCGAGGTGGCAGGCCCGTGCCGCTCCTTGGCAAGGGCCGGCCCTGACGAGCGGGTTCAGCGGGGCGGGACGATCCCCTCGCCCAGCTTGCCGGCCTTGGCGGCGCCGGCGTACAGCACCTTGAGCTGTTTCTCGACGATCTCCTGGTGGCGGCGGACCGCATCGGGATGCATGTCGCTCTCAGGGGGCTGCTCGAGGTCAAAGTGACCCGATCGATCCGTGCCCCGAACCAGCGTGGCCGATTCGCGGATGCCGGAGGTCTGATAGACGCTGGCCGGGATGTAGCGAATGGCAAAACCGATGCGGCGGTCTGAGGACCGGTTGGGCTCGGAGGCATGAAACAACAGCACGTGATGCAGCGACATTTCGCCAGGCTCTAGCTGAATGTCGACGGCTGCGCCCTCCTTCACCTCGACGGCGATCTCCTGGCCGCGCGACAGCAGGTTGGCTTCCGCGAAGGTATCGGTATGCGGCACTTTCTGGTGCTGGGTGCCGGCAACCACGCGCATGCAACCGCTCTCCACCTTGGAGGGCGTGAAGGCCACCCAGGCGGTGACCACGTCAGGCGATGACAAGCCCCAGTAGGTGCCGTCCTGATGCCAGGACACGTAGCCCGGATCGCCGGCATTCTTGATGAAGAACTGGGAGCTCCAGCACAGCAGGTCCGGTCCGAGGACATCTTCGACCGCATCGAGGATGCGCGGATGCCGGATCAGGTCATTGAGCCAAGTGTAGAGCAGGTGGGGCTTCTGGTTCATGCGCGGCGGAAGCTTGCCGCCGCTGGCGCTCTCCACAGCCTCGAGACGCCGACGAAGGGTGCCGGCCTCCTGCGCCGAGAAAATCCGGATCGGAAAGTGATAGCCATCGCGCTGATAGGCCGCCACCTGAGATGCATCGAGAAGCTTTCCCATCGACCCTCCTGAGCTTGGACGGACGCGCCAGGGACAGGGCAGGGGCGTCCGCTTGATGGCAAGTCTGCGCCAAAGGCACCGTCAGGCCATCGCCGGATTTCAAAAAGGAGGGTGCTTCGATATGGGAAGGCCGAGCATCCTTGAACACGCCAGCCTCAGGCCGGCTCGGAAATCTCGATCAGATTGAAGTCCGGGTCACGGACATACACCGAGCGGATCTTGTGCACCGCACCAGTACGCATCACCGGTCCTTCGATGATCGGCCAGCGCTGTTCATTCAGGCGTGCAATCACGGCATCGAGCGGGATCGAGGCGATGAAGCACAGGTCCTGCGATCCGGGCACCGGCAGATGCGCCTTGGGCTCGAACTCGGCCCCCTGCACATGCAGGTTGATCTTCTGGTTGCCGAACCTGAAGGCCATGCGTTCCACCGCCGGGGTGCCCCCCACGAAGGTTTCCAGTTGCATGCCCATCACGCGGGTGTAGAAATCGATGCAGTCCTGGCGACGCGCGGTGGTCAGCACGAGGTGGTCGAGGTGATCAATCATCAGGCTTTCTCGCGAAGTTCGGCCACATGGGCCGGTACCGGGTGCAGGTCGGTGATGAGGCCGGCCTTGGCGACCTGGCCGGGCACCTCATGGCCGACGATGGCGGGCAGGCTGCGCGCCACCGACAGCAGGCGCGGCAGATCGATACCGGTGTCATGGCCCATGGCCGCCAGCATGTGGACCGCATCCTCGCTGCAGATGTTGCCGGTGGCGCCCGGTGCGAATGGGCAACCCCCCAGACCGCCCAGCGAACCATCGAAGCGGTCAATGCCCTCCTGGACCGAGGCCAGCACATTGGCCAGTCCCATGCCGCGGGTGTTGTGGAAATGCAGGGTCAGTTGCAGACCGCCGAAGTGGGCGCGCAGGGCACGCGCCATGCGCGCCACCTGATCGGGGTGGGCCATGCCGGTGGTATCGCACAGGGTCAGGCCACGCACGTCGAGGCGGGCGAAGCGCTCGGCCCAGCGCAGGACCTCATCCTGGGCAACCTCGCCCTCCATCGGGCAGCCAAAGCAGGTGGACAGCGACACATTGACGGGGACACGGCCACGGGCCATCGCGATGACCTCACGAAGACCGGCATGGCTTTTCTCGCGCGACATGCGCAGGTTGGCCAGGTTGTGGGTCTCGGAGGTGGACATGACCAGGTTGAATTCGTCGGGACGCGATTCCAGCGCCCGCTCGGCCCCGCGAAGATTGGGCACCAGGACCGTGGTCTCGACCCCCGGGACGCGCTGGATGCGCCCCATGACATCTTCGGCGTCACGCAGCATCGGGATGGCTTTGGCCGAGGTAAAGGAGGTGACCTCGATCTTGGCATAACCGCACAGGCTCAGCGCATCGATCAGCGCGACCTTGTCGTCGGTGGCCACGAAGTGCGGCTCGTTCTGGAAACCATCGCGTGTCACCACCTCGTTGAAATGAATACGGGTCATGTCCTGTTCCTCGAAAATCCTGAAGGGATCATGCCAGCAACGCCGGTGCGCCGCTCAGCGGGCCAAGCCCTTGGAGACCAGCCATTGCTGCACCAGGGCCGCCACCTGATCGGAATTGCGATCCATCATGATCATGTGGCTGTTGCCCTTGATGCCCATCATCGGCAGGTCATATTCCTCGGCCACACCGCCTTGCGCCCGCAAGGCCGTGATCATTTTCTTGAGCGGCGCGACGATGCCCCCCCAGCGCGCGGTTTCACGGATCTTGTCGCCCCAGACAAAGAGCATCGGCACCGTCTTGAGGGGAGCAAGGTCCGTCTTGTCAGGGTCCAGCGCACCCGATGGTTCAATGCCGACGATGGCCTTGACCAGGTGCGGGTAGGCTCGCGCCGCCGCGTAGGCGAAGGTGCTGCCCTGCGAATGGGGCATCAGCACGCAGGGGCAGACCTTCTGGATCAGGGCGTTGTAGGCCGCCTGGGTGGGCGCATCATTGGTCACCCAGCGCGGCACCCCCTGCTTCATGAACTGGTCGAAACTGGCCACCGGAAACTGGGTGTCGGGCCAGGCCTCGCGCAACGGCGGGCTGACCTCGTAACGTGGCCCGAAGCGGAACAGTTCCCAGGCCTCCTTCTTGGTCCGGAACACCGGCTCGCTGGTGAAGATCTCGGGGTAGCGCGCCCAGGAGGCGCGGCCCCGCTCGACCGCATCGCCGACATAGACATCGTGGCCGGCGCGCAGGAAATACATCTGCCAACCCGGCTGCCCGTCGGGCTTGGTCTCCCAGGTGACGCCGGCCAGACCGCCGCCATGGATCATGACCAGCGGGTAGGCGGCACGGCGGCTGGCATCGCTCAGCTTCACGTACTGCACGTACATCTGCTCGACCTCGAACTCGCCATTCGGATTCAGGCGGGTGGGCGGCTGCGTCGGCGTGAAGCGCACCTCCTTTTCGGGAAGGCCGGACAGGGTTGCGGTGCGGCCTCCCACGTGGAAGCTTCCGATCTCGCGGGCATCGATGCCGCTGCTCAGGCCACCTGGGCCTGCACAGGCCCCCAGAAGGGTGACGGCGCCCGCCAGGGCAATCGCTTGCAAGGAACGTGACATCATGGGTTCTCCTCCGGTTTGTTCATTTCGATGCGCTGCTGCCCCTGCGGGCAGCCAGCTCGGCCAGCACGGCTTCGGTGTCCTGGCCGACAGCCGGCGCATTGCGGCGATGCGCGCCAGGCGTGCGCGACAGCTTGGGAACGATCCCCGGGATGCTCAGCTGGGAGCCATCCTCGAGCGCAATGCTTTGCAGCATGCCGCGTGCCTGATACTGGGGGTCGCGGGCAATGTCGGCAACGGTGTAGATGCGACCGGCCGGTACGCCCGCGCCATCCATCACCGCCAGGGCCTCCTGCACGGTCCTGTGCCGGGCCCAGTCACCGATGGCGGCATCGATCTCGGCAACGCGCTGGACGCGGCCAGCGTTGTCGGCCAGCGCGGGATCATCGGCCAGATCGCTGCGGCCGATCGCCTTCATCAGGCGCTTGAAGATCGAGTCGCCATTGCCGGCGATCAGGGCGTAACCGTCGCTGCAGGCGTAGGCATTGCTCGGTGCGATGCCCGGCAGTGCACTGCCGGCCGGCTCGCGTACCGCGCCAAAGGCGCTGTACTCGGGCAGCAGGCTCTCCATGCAATTGAACACCGCCTCGTAGAGCGCGACATCGACGACCTGGCCACGGCCGCTGCGATGGCGTTCCTGCAAGGCGGTCAAGACGCCGATCACGCCATGCAGCGCGGCCAGCGTGTCACCGATGCTCACGCCCACCCTGACCGGCGTGCGGCCGGGCTCGGCGGTGAGATGGCGCAGTCCGCTCATCGCCTCGGCCACGACGCCAAAGCCGGGCTTGTCGCGATACGGCCCGGTCTGGCCATAGCCGCTGATGCGCAGCACGATCAGGCGCGGATTGAGCGCCATGAGGTCTTCCGGGGCCAGGCCATAGGACTCGAGGGCACCGGGCCGGAAGTTCTCGATCAGCACATCCGCCTCGAGCGCGAGTTCGCGCACGATGGCCTGCGCCTTGAGGTCCTTCAGGTCCAGCGCCACCGAACGCTTGTTGCGGGCCTGGATCTGCCACCACACCGAGGTGCCCTCCTTGAGCAGGCGCCATTTGCGCAAGGGGTCGCCGCTGCCGGGAGGTTCGATCTTGATGACCTCCGCGCCAAAATCGGCCAGGGTCTTGGCGGCAAAGGGCCCGGCGATGAGCTGGCCCAGCTCCAGCACCTTGAGTCCAGCGAGGGCTTGCATGGTCAGACGCGCAAAAAGTTTAGTGGGCGCCACATTACCGATGTCCGGCCAGGGCTGGAATTGCCATAATCCATACCAGCCTTCGCATTTTGCGAAGCCCCCGCCAACCGTCCGCTGATCCGCCCATGTCCAGCCCGCCCGCGACGCCCCACCCGATCAATCCGGCCCGCATCGATTTCGTCACCCTGCACCTGTTTCGCGCCGTGGCGCAGACCGGATCGATCACACGCGGCGCCCAGGCCTGCCACCTGGCCCTGTCGGCCGCCAGCCGGCGGCTGGCCGACTTCGAGGCGGCGGCGGGCTCCCGCCTGCTGGAGCGCTCGGCACAGGGTGTACGCCTGACGGCAGCGGGCCACACCGCCTTGCAACATGCCATCCGGCTGGCGCAGGGCTTCGAGCACTTTGGCCAGGAGATGCATGGCTTCTCGCGCGGTGTCAGGGGTCATGTACGCCTGTGGGCCAACATGTCGGCGCTGACCGAATTCCTGCCCGATGCCCTGGCGCGCTTCATGCTGGACCACCCCCGGATCCAGGTCGAGATCGAGGAGCAACTGAGCGGCGATACCGTGCGGGCACTGGTCGACGGGTTGGCCGATATCGGCATCTTTGCCGACAACATTCCGGCCCACGGACTGGAGGTCGCCCGGTTCCGCGATGACCGGCTGGTGCTGGTCTGCGCCCGGCGTCATCCCCTGGCCCGGTTCCGGACCCTGCGCTTCGAAGACTGCCTGTCGCATGACTTCGTCGGGCTGAATCGGGGCAGCTCCCTGCTGGAGCTGACCTCGCAGGCGGCCCAGGCCTGCGGCAAGGCGATGCAGCTGAGGGTTCAGGTGCGAAGCTTCGACGCCATGAGCCAGATGATTGCGGCCAACCTGGGCATCGGCGTGATGCCGCTGGGCGCCTGCCAGGGCCTGAATCCGGCCATGGGCCTGCGCCTGATCCGGCTGCAGGATGCATGGGCCAACCGGCAGTTGCTGCTCGGCACTGGCAGCGCCCCCCTGTCGCCGGCGGCGGCCCTGCTGCGCAGCCACCTGCTGGAATCGCCGGCTGGCGCGACCGGGGGTCGGCGGCGACCGACCAGTGGCATCCGCTAGTGCAGGGCCGGTCCTAGAATCCTTGCAGGAATCCTTGCAGGAGAGGTCGGCCGAAAGTGACGGCCTCCCACCCCCGCGCCCTGCGGCGCACGCGCCAAACGACCGGGTCCCGATCGGGACCCCCTGACCCCATGATCCAGATCTTTCGTGCCCTGTCGCTGGCCCGCCCGTCGCTGCCCTGCCTGGCGCCGGCCTGCAAATCGTTGGC
>JAPOKJ010000095.1 GCA_029977705.1 Burkholderiales bacterium
CTCGTCATGGGCCTGTCGGTGACACAAGGCCATTTTCGACATGATGTTGCGCTGGATCTCGTTCGAACCGGCATAGATGCTGGTCTTGCGGAAATTGAAATAGCGCGCGCTGATGTTGCCCATGAACTCATCGAAGCCGTCGAAGTCGAGCGGCTTGAAGCGCGGGGCCTGCGGACCGGCCATCTGCATCATCATCTCGGTGATGGCCTGCTGGATCTCGGTGCCCTTGATCTTGAGCATGGACACCTCCGGACCGATGTTGCCGGTGCGGCGCAGTTCGTCGACAAAGCGCAGGTTGGTGATCTCGAGGGCCATCAGCTCGACCTCGACGCGCGACAGGCGATCGCGGAAACGCACATCCTCGAGCAGCGGCTTGCCGTTCTTGAGGGTCGTGGCCGCCATGTCCTTGAGGCGCTTGAGCTCGCGCTTGGAGCCGCCGATGCGGCCAGTGCCCAGGCGCTCATGGCCGAGCAGGTACTTGGCCACCGTCCAGCCCTTGTTCTCCTCGAAGACGAGGTTTTCGGCCGGCACCTTGACGTTCTCGAAGAAGATCTCGTTGACCTCATGGCCTTCATCGAGCAGGATCAGCGGACGCACCGTGATGCCGGGCGTCTTCATGTCGATGAGCAGGAAGGAGATGCCTTCCTGACGGATCTTGGCCGCCGGGTCGGTCCGCACCAGGCAGAAGATCCAGTCGCCGAAGTGACCGAGCGTGGTCCAGATCTTCTGGCCGTTGACGATGTAGTGATCGCCGTGGCGCTCTGCGCGGGTCTTCAGGGACGCCAGGTCCGAACCAGAGCCCGGCTCGGAGTAACCCTGGCACCAGAAATCGTCACCGTTGTAGATGCGCGGCAGGAAGCGCTTCTTCTGCTCGGGCGTGCCGAACTTGTGCAGCACCGAGGCGCACATGGTCGGACCGAAGGGGGCGATGCCGGGAGCACCGGCCGCCGCCATTTCTTCCTCGAAGATGTAGCGCTGGACCGTGGTCCAGTCCTGACCACCCCAGTCCAGGGGCCAGGACGGCGCCAGCCAGCCCTTCTTGGCCAGGATCTTGTGCCAGCGCACCAGTTCGTCCTTGCTCAGTTCTTCGTAGTTGAGGACCTTGGTCTGCAGGTCGGCCGGCAGATTGTCCTTGAGCCAGCTGCGCACTTCGTCGCGGAAAGCGAGCTCGGCGGGGGCGTAAGCGAGATCCATGAGTGTCTTCTCCTTGATATTCGGGGGACCGGAGCGCCAGTCCCGTCGCCGCAGGCAGGGCGCGCGGCACAACCTCAAACTTTAGCAGCAGTCCGGCCAATAACCCTGATGGGCCCATGCCGGAAATGTCTCAACCCACCCAAACCCGCGCATTTCGGAACATCCGCATCCAGGGCGAGTCCTCGGGTTCAGCCACCCGGCGACCGGCCTGGCGCAGGGTGCGCTCCGGGCGCCAGCTCATCTGCACCGAGCGGAAGACCCGCTCGGGATGCGGCATGAGGATGGTGGCACGCCCATCCGGGGTGGTGAAGCCGGTCAGGCCCCCGGCCGAGCCATTCGGATTGGCCGGGTAACTGGCGGCGGGCGCACCCTGGCCGTTGACGAAGCGCAGCGCGGATGCGGCCACGCCGGCATGTTCCGGGCGGCTGAACTGCACCCGGCCTTCACCATGGGCTACGGCAATCGGCATGCGGCTGCCAGCCATCCCCTGGAAAAACAGCGAGGGCGAGGCCATCACCTCGACCATCGCAAAACGGGCTTCGAACTGCTCGGAATCATTGCGCAGGAACTGGGGCCAGGCTTCGGCACCAGGAATGATGGCCTTGAGCTGGGACATCATCTGGCAGCCATTGCACACGCCCAGGCTGAAGCTGTCGGGGCGATTGAAAAAGAGCGAGAACTGCTCGGCCAGCCGGGCGTTGAAGAGGATGGACTTGGCCCAGCCCTGCCCGGCGCCCAGCACGTCGCCATACGAGAAGCCACCGCAGGCCACCAGGCCCTTGAACTGCGCCAGATCGTGCCGGCCCTCGAACAGGTCGGTCATGTGCACATCGTAGGCATCGAAACCGGCCCGCATGAAGGCCGACGCCATTTCCAGCTGGCTGTTGACGCCCTGCTCGCGCAGGATGGCCACCTTCGGACGCGCCCCGCGGGCGATCATGGGTGCGGCGATGTCCTCCAAGGGGTCAAAGCCCGTCGACAGGCCCAGCCGGGTCGACAAGGGGCTGTCATCGCCGGCCTGCACGGCCTGGAAGGCCTCGGCGGTGCGGTTCGCGTTGTCGCGCAGCGAGGCGATGCGATGGCTGGTCTCGGCCCACAGGGCCTGCAAAGCGGTGCGCGCGGCACTGTAGATGCACTTGCCATCGCGATAGATCTCGATCACATCCTTTTTCAGGTTGGGTTTGCCGATGACATGGGCATGCGCCGACAGGCCCTGCTCGCGCAGGCGCGCCATCACGGCGTCGCGGTCGCTGGCCAGCACCTGCAGCACCGCGCCGGCCTCCTCGTTGAACAAGGCCTTCAGGGTGAGTTCATCGCGCTGCACCTGCACCTGTTCCGGGCGGATCTTGTAATCGCCCCAGTCGGCCGCGTGCGGATCGATGGTGAGCAGGTCCAGGTTGATGGCCAGACCGCAGTGGCTGGCAAAGGCCATCTCGCACAGGCAGGCCAGCAGGCCGCCATCGGACTTGTCGTGATAGGCCAGGATGCGATCCTCGCGGTTCAGGCCCTGCACCGTCTCGAAAAAACGGCGCAGCATCGCCGGATCGTCCAGGTCGGGCACCGCATCACCGATCTGCTGCGTCACCTGGGCCAGGGCCGAGGCCCCCATGCGCTGCCTGCCGGCGCCCAGGTCGATCAGGATCAGGACCGTGTCATCGACGGTATTGAGTTCCGGCGTCAGGGTGCGGCGCGCATCCTCGGCCAGGGCACAGGCGGTGACGACCAGCGACACCGGCGCGCGTACCTCGTGCGACTGGCCCTCGGCCTGCCAGCGGGTGCGCATCGACAGGGAATCCTTGCCCACCGGGATCGAGATGCCCAGCGCCAGACACAGGTCGCGGGCCGCCTCGACCGCATCGAACAGGTCGGCATCCTCGCTGGCATCGCCACAGGCGGCCATCCAGTTGGCCGACAGCTTGACGCGCTCGATGCTGTCGATCGAGGCGGCCGCCAGATTGGTGATCGCTTCGGCAATCGCCATGCGCGAGGCCGCAGCTGGATTGACGATGGCCAGCGGCGCACGCTCGCCCATGGCGAGGGCCTCGCCGGCATGGCCTTGATGATCGAGCAGGCCGACCGCGCAATCGGCCACCGGTACCTGCCAGGGGCCGACCATCGGGTCACGGGCGCAAAGCCCGCCCACGCTGCGGTCGCCGATCGTGATCAGGAATTCCTTGCTGCCCACCACCGGCAGGCGCAGCACGCGCTCGATCGCCTCGCCAAGCGCCAGGCCGACCAGTTCCACCGGCGGCAGCCGACGGGCGACCCGCTCACCCATGCGATGCATGCGCGGCGGCTTGCCGAGCAGCACCTCCATGGGCATCTCGATCGGCGTGGCCTGCGGATGGTCGACATCCTCCAGACGCAGCAGCCCGTCATCGGTCACGACACCGACCACCGCAAAAGGCGCCCGCTCACGCTGACAGATGCGGTTGAAATCCTGCAGGCGCGTCGGCGACAGCGCCAGCACATAGCGCTCCTGCGATTCATTGCACCAGATTTCGGCCGGCGACAGGCCACCTTGTGCGATCGGTACCGCATGAAGCTGGAAATGCGCCGACTTGCCGGCCCCGTCGACGATCTCGGGAAAGGCATTGGACAGCCCGCCCGCACCGACATCGTGGATCGACAGGATCGGGTTGTCCTCGCCCAGCCGCCAGCAGGCATCGATCACCTCTTGGCAGCGCCGCTCCATCTCGGCGTTGTCGCGCTGCACGGAATCGAAGTCCAGGTCGGCGGTGTTGCTGCCCGCCCCCATGCTCGAGGCCGCTCCGCCGCCCAGCCCGATGCGCATGCCCGGGCCACCCAGCTGGATCAGCAGGTCACCCTTGTCCAGGCCTTTCTTGTCGGACAATCGGGCATCGATGTTGCCGACCCCGCCCGCGATCATGATCGGCTTGTGGTACCCGCGGCGCAGGCCGCCGATATCCTGCTCGTAGGTACGGAAATAGCCCAGCAGGGCCGGCCGCCCGAATTCATTGTTGAAGGCAGCGCCACCGATCGGGCCTTCGAGCATGATCTGCAGGGCGGAGGCGATGCGTTCCGGCTTGACTGCCGCATCGCTCAGGGCCGGCTCCCAGGGCTGGGCGTAGCCGGGGATGCGCAGGTTCGAGACACTGAAGCCGGTCAGGCCGTACTTGGGCTTGGATCCCCGGCCGGTCGCCCCTTCATCGCGGATCTCGCCGCCGGAGCCGGTGGAGGCACCCGGGTAGGGCGAAATCGCGGTCGGATGATTGTGGGTCTCGACCTTGAGCAGGCTGTGCAGCAGCATCGGCACCGCCTGATACTGGCCCTGCGCTCCCAAAGGCAGGTTCTTCACCGCCGCCGCGCCCTCGAGGATCGAGGCATTGTCCGAATACGCGACCACGGTATGGCGCGGCTGGGCCTTGTGGGTCTCCTTGATCATGCCGAACAGGGTTTCGGGACGCTCCTGCCCATCAATGGTCCAGGAGGCATTGAAGATCTTGTGCCGGCAATGCTCGGAGTTGGCCTGCGCGAACATCATCAATTCGACATCGCTGGGGTCGCGCCGCAATTGCTGGAAGGCAGCCAGCAGATAATCGATCTCGTCATCGGCCAAGGCCAGGCCCAGCTCGCGATTGGCTTGCACGAGCGCCGCGCGCCCGCCTGCCAGCACCGCAATGCGTGCCAGCGGCTTCGGCGGCAAGGTCTGAAAAAAGGCGGCGGCATCGGGTTCGCCGGCAAACACCGACTCGGTCATGCGATCGTGCAGCAAGGCCTCGATGGCCACCAGATGCCCGGTGGGCAGCGCCTTGGCGCCCCCAAGCAGGCCACGCTTGCCGACCAGGCGGTACTCGATGAAACGTTCGAGGCGCTCGACATCGGTCAGGCCGCAATTGCGCGCAATGTCGCTGGCCTTGGAGGACCAGGGCGAAACCGTGCCCACCCTGGGCGTGACATACAGGGAGGTGCCTGCCGCCAGTTCGTGGGCCTGTTCGGCCTGCAGCAGCGCCTGAAGGCGCGCGCGCAGGTGCGGGGCACTGCCATCCTCACTGCCCGGGATCCTGAGCAGGGCCCAGTAATGGAATCGTGCATCGATCGCCGCGACCGCCGGTTCGATGGCCTGGATGCGGGCCAGCAGGGACTGCCGCCGGAACGGCGACATGGCCTGCGCCCCGGGCAGGTGCAGCACCGGGGCAGTCGTGGGGTTCGGAGCGGAGGAGACGGTCATGGTGGCGCTGGCCTTGCCCTGGAAGGGCTTGTCGTGAGGCGGGGCGGACCCACCGGGGCGGGTCGCCATAAGCCCGCCATTTTACCTTCCCGACATCCGGGCCGGATGGCGCAGGGACCTGAAGGCTCAGGCCGCCCCGAACCCGCCGCCGCCCGGGGTCTCGATCACGAAGACATCGCCCGCCGCCAGCTCCGCCTTGTCGGCATGGGTCAGGTCCAGGCGCTGCTCGGCCGGTGTACCCGCCTGACGCAGCACATAGTTCAGACCCGGCGCGCCGGCGCAGCCCCCCTGGGCGCCGAAAGCCGGATGGACACGGCCATTGGACAGGATCGAAGCGGTCATCGGCTCGAGAAAGCGTATGCGCCTGATCCCGCCACACCCGCCCTGCCAGCGTCCTGCCCCTCCCGAGCCCGCCCGGACCTCGTAGCTGTCCAGGCGCACCGGAAAACGGGTCTCAAGGATTTCCGGGTCGGTCAGTCGCGAGTTGGTCATGTGCGTCTGGACCACCGAGGTGCCGTCGAAGCCACCCGTCAGATGCCCCTGCGCATCATAGGTGCCGCCCGCGCCCGAGCCCCCCGAGATGGTCTCGTAGTATTGGTAGCGGGCGTTGCCGAAGGTGAAGTTGTTGACCGTCGGCTGGCTCGATCCCATCACGCCGAGTGCGCCATACAGGCAATTGGTGATGCAGGTCGATGTCTCGACGTTGCCGGCCACCACGGCCGCCGGCAGTCGCGGATTGAGCATCGAGCCGGCCGGCACGATGACCTCGATCGGCTTGAGGCAGCCGGCATTCATCGGGATCTCGTCATCGACCAGCGTGCGGAAGGTGTACAGCACGGCTGCCATCGTGACGGCCTGGGGCGCATTGAAGTTGTTCGGCTGCTGTGCCGAGGTCCCGGTGAAGTCGACCTGCGCGCTGCGCTCGACCGCATTGACCCGTATCGCCACCTCGATATGGGCGCCGTTGTCCAGATCGACCCGGAACTGCCCGTCCTTGAGCACGCCGATGACGCGGCGAACCGACTCTTCCGCGTTGTCCTGGACATGGCGCATGTAGGCCCGCACCACCTCCAGACTGAAGTGCTGGACCATTTTGAGCAGTTCCTCGCGCCCCTTCTCGTTGGCCGCGATCTGGGCGCGCAGGTCGGCCAGATTCTGCTCGACATTGCGGGTCGGATAGCGGGCTGCGCCGAGCAGCTGGCGAAGCCCGGCCTCGTCCATCTGCCCTTGCGCCACCAGCCGGAAATTGGTGATCAGCACGCCCTCGTCCTCGATCACCCGACTGTCTGGCGGCATCGAACCGGGGGTGATGCCGCCGATGTCGGCATGGTGGCCGCGCGAACCGACGTAGAACAAAATCTCGCGACCGGCTTCATCGAAGACCGGCGTCACCACCGTGACATCGGGCAGGTGGGTGCCGCCGGCGTAGGGGTTGTTCAGCACATACACGTCCCCCGGCGCAAGCTTGCCGCGGTTGGCCTCGATGATGGCCTGGATGCTGGCCCCCATCGACCCCAGGTGGACCGGCATGTGCGGCGCATTGGCCACCAGCTGACCGTCCTGGTCGAAGACGGCACAGGAAAAGTCGAGCCGTTCCTTGATGTTGACCGAATGGGCGGTGTTCTGCAGCCGATAGCCCATCTGCTCGGCGATCGACATGAAGAGGTTGTTGAAAATCTCGAGCATCACCGGATCGGCCTGGGTGCCGATCGCATGCTGGCGCTGCTTCACGGTCACCCGCTCGAGCACGACATCGCCGGCCGGCGTCAGCAGCGCCCGCCAGCCGGGTTCGACAAAGGTGGTCGCGGTGGCTTCGACCAGGATGGCCGGCCCCTCGATGGCCTGACCCACCGCCAGTTGCTCGCGCTGAAACAAGGGGGTGTCGCGCCACTGGCCCTCGCTGTAGACCGTGCAGCGCGTCAGCGGCAAGGCCGGTTGCTGGTGTTGGGCGCGCACCGCCTGCGGGTCCTGCGCCAGGGCTGCATTGGCCTTGCTGGCCTCGACCACGGCCGATTCAATGACCAAGGGGCGGTCCTTCATCAGGAAGGCAAAACGCTGCCGGTAGCCGGCCTCGAAGGCCCGCACCATCTCGGGCAGCGCTGCCCAGCTGACCGGCAGAGCGGTATCGGTGCCCTCGTAACGCAGTTGCAGGCTGCGCCGCACCCGGACCTCGTCCTGACTTTCAAACTCGCCGAGCGCCTGCCGCGCCAGCTCGTCCAGCTGCAAGGCCGCCTTGCGCAGGTTGTCCTCGTCCAGTCGCAGTTCGACCGAGCGCTCGCGCATGGTTGTCTGCTCGGCCAGACCCATGCCATAGGCCGACAGCACGCCGGCCAGCGGATGCGCCAGCACGCGCGTCATGGCCAGGCTGTCCGCCACGGCGCAGGCATGCTGGCCGCCCGCCCCCCCGAAGGTCGTCAGGGTATAGCGGGTGATGTCGTAGCCACGCTGCACCGAGATCTTCTTGATCGCATTGGCCATGTTGGCCACGGCAATGTCGATGAAGCCCTGTGCCAGTGCCTCAGGGCTGATCGGACGGCCACTGGCCGCCCCGACCTCGGCGGCCATGCGCTCGAAATGCGCCACCACCACCGCGCGGTCCAGGGGCTGGTCCGCATTCGGGCCGAACACCGCCGGAAAGTGCGCCGGCTGGATGCGGCCCAGCATGACATTGGCATCGGTGACGGTCAGCGGTCCGCCGCGCCGGTAGCAGGCCGGCCCCGGGTTGGCACCGGCCGAATCCGGCCCGACGCGCAGCCGGGCACCGTCAAAGTGCAGGATGGAGCCGCCACCCGCCGCCACCGTATGAATGCTCATCATCGGCGCGCGTACCCGAACGCCCGCGACCAGGGTGTCGAAGGCACGTTCGTACTCGCCATCGAAATGCGACACGTCGGTGGAGGTGCCGCCCATGTCGAAACCGATCACCTGCCCGAAGCCGGCCAGCCGGCTCACCGTGGCCATGCCGACAATGCCGCCAGCCGGACCGGAGAGAATCGAATCCTTGCCCTGGAAACTGTGCGCGTCGGTAAGGCCGCCATTGGACTGCATGAACTGCAGGCGCACCCCGGGCATCTGGCTGGCCACCTGGTCGACATAGCGTCGCAGCACCGGCGACAGGTAGGCATCGACCACGGTGGTGTCGCCCCGGGCCACGTACTTGATCAGGGGCGAACAGCGGTGCGAGACCGAAATCTGGGTAAAGCCCATCTCGCGGGCCAGCAACTCGAGCGCCTGTTCATGCTGCGTAAAGCGGTAGCCGTGCATCAGGACGATTGCCACCGACAACAGGCCCGCCTCACGGGCCTGCTGCATCGCCTGGCGTGCGCCGGCCAGGTCCAGGGGCTCGATGACCTGGCCATCGGCGGCGATGCGCTCGCGCACCTCGGCCACCTGCCGGTACAGCAACTCGGGCAAGACGATGTGGCGCTCGAACAGCTTGGGCCGGTTCTGGTAGGCGATCCGCAAGGCGTCGCGAAAGCCGCGCGTGACCAGCAACAGCACCGGTTCACCCTTGCGCTCGAGCAAGGCATTGGTGGCCACCGTGGTGCCCATCTTGACCACCTCGACCAGTGCCGGGGTGATGGCCTGGCCGACCTGCAGGCCGAGCAGGCGGCGGATGCCTTCGACCGCCGCATCCCGGTACTGCTCTGGATTTTCCGAGAGCAGCTTCAGCGTCTGCAGGCGCCCCTGCGGATCACGGGCCACCAGGTCGGTGAAGGTGCCGCCCCGGTCGATCCAGAACTGCCAGCGGGCCGGGCCCGTGGTTGCTAAGTGCTTGGCGGAGTCGGGGGTCAGGCTCATGGCGATTGGCTCAGAAAAAGTCATGCAGGGTGAGGACAGGCATCCGGCTGTTCAAGCATGCATGGACGTGGGAGGCGGGGAAGCTCACAGGGAACCGGCCGAGCGGGCAGCCTGGTCGTACAGGCCCGACAGCGAGCGCAGGGTCTGGGCCAGCCGGGTCAGCAGCTCGCGATCAGCCACCGAGCCACCCAGGTCCGAGACAAGGCACTGGTCGCGCACACGCTTGTACTGCTCGACCAGCGCTGCGCCCTTGGCCGAGGTGGTGTAGAAGCCCTCCTTGCCCTGCCGCTCGGAACGCAGCAGCTCCAGGTTCATCAGTTTTTTGAGGGCGTAGTTGACGACATGGCTGTCCTCGTAATTGAGCGTGAAGCAGATGTCGGCCAGTTTCTTGCCGCGGCCATGATGGTGAACATGGTGCAGCACCAGTACCTCGGTGACATTGAGTTCGCCCTGGCCAGCGGCGGCCATGCATCGCAGCATCCAGCGGTCGAAGGCATGGCCGGCCACGATCATCCCGAACTCGAACTCGGACAACTCCGGAAACGGGCCCTCCGCCAGGTGGGCGGAGGACAGGATGCGGCGACTGGCGGCCTGGCTGGCCAAGGGGCCTGCCACTGCGTCAGTGCCAGGGCGTCCTGCGGTGTGGGCAGGCGGGTGGGCGGCTTGCCTGGCGCTGCTCGCGGGTGCTGATTTCTTCAAGGGAAACGGCCTCGGCGGGTGCCGACGCTCCGGCGGACAGGCCGGAGAAAAAGGCACCTCGATTTGTTGTTGACAATTTATTGATAATTTATCAACATAATGCCATCGTGACAAGCAGGACCGCATGCTTGCATGCCTATAATCGCGCTTTAGCCATTGCCATCCGGAGTCATCATGTCCGCATTCATTGAATATCTGTCGAGTTCGCGGCGCCACGCCCTGGCCGCCACCACCATGGGCCTGGGCCTGATGGCTGCGGGCCTGGGCACTGCGGTGCAGGCCCAGACCAAGTGGGACCTGCCCACGGCCTACCCGGCGAGCAACTTCCACACCGAGAACCTCGCCCAGTTCGTCAAGGACGTAGACGCCGCCACTGCAGGCAAGCTGAAGATCAACCTGCATCCCAATGCCTCGCTGTTCAAGGCACCAGAGATCAAGCGCGCCGTGCAAGGCGGCCAGGCCCAGATCGGCGAAGTGCTGCTGGTCAACTTTGAAAACGAGTGGGCCGGTTACGGACTCGACGGCCTGCCCTTCCTGGCCACCGGCTTCAAGGACTCCTGGCGCCTGTACCAGGCCTCCAAGGCCTCGCTCGACAAGAAGCTGAACGAACAAGGCATGTTCCTGCTGTTCACCGTGCCCTGGCCGCCGCAGGGCCTGTACATCAAGCGCGAGGTCGCCTCGGTGGCCGACATGCGCAAGATCAAGTGGCGCGCCTACAGCCCCTCCACCGCCAAGATCGCCGAACTGATCGGTGCGCAGCCGGTGACGGTGCAGGCGGCCGAGTTGTCGCAGGCGCTGGCCACCGGCGCGGTCGAGAGCTACATGTCCTCAGGCTCCACCGGCTACGACACCAAGACCTACGAGCACATCAAGTACTGGTATGACACCCAGGCCTGGCTGCCCAAGAACGCCATCCTGGTCAACAAGAAGGCCTTCGACGCCCTCGACAAGCCCACCCAGGACGCCGTCATGAAGGCGGCCGCCGAAGCCGAGAAGCGCGGCTGGAAGCTGTCCGAGGAAAAGAACGACTGGTACAAGAAGGCACTGACTGAAAAAGGCATGAAGATCGTCGCCCCGCCGCCCAAGCTGGTCCAGGACTTCCGCCAGGTCGGTCAGATCATGCTGGCGGACTGGCTCAAGAAGGCCGGCCCCGAGGGCAAGGCCATCATCGACGCCTACAACAAGAAGTAAGTCGCGCCTGCCGGGACTGCGCGGCGGGGCTGCGCGCCCGGCGACTGCCCTGCCTGCACTGACCCGGGAGACCCTGGCATGAAACGCCCGCTGCAATGGATTTTCGATGCCACCGGTGCGATCGCGGCTTTCTTTGTGTTTGCCATCTTCGTGGTCATGCTCGGCGCCACCGTGCTGCGTGAATTGGGCATGCGCACCGGCGGCACCGAGGACGTCGTCTCCTGGCTGACGGCGGCCGCTGCCTTCTTCGGGCTGGCCCACACCTTCCGGCACGGCGATTTCGTGCGGGTCACCCTGATGCTGGAAAAGCTCTCGGCGCCGGCGCGCCAGCGTGTCGAGATCTTCTGCCTGCTGATCGCCACGCTGTTCACGGCCTACATCACCGTCTCGGTCTTCCGTTACGTGTACGACTCCTGGCAGTACAACGACATGGGCACAGGCATGATCGTGCTGCCGCTGTGGATACCCCAGTCCAGTCTGGTCATTGGCTCGGCCCTGCTGTGCCTGGCCTTTGCCGACGAGCTGCTGTGGGTGCTGCGCGGGCATCGCCCGGGTTATGTCACCGCCGTCGAAGAGCGTCACGCCCGTGGCGACTTCAGCGAAGACGTCTGAGGCCCACCCTGCCCTGCCTGCGCTGCGCCACCGGCATCACGTCGCCCCTTACCCTGGATCTGTCCCATGAACGTCGTTGAGATCGGAAGCCTGCTGCTGCTGGCGATGATGTTTTTCCTGTTCAGCGGGGTCTGGATCGCCATCACCCTGGCGCTGATCGGCTGGATAGGGATGGTCTTCTTCACCGACATTACGCCGATGATCTGGGGCAAGAACCTGGCCTCGGCGCTGTGGGAAAGCAATGCCTCCTGGGAGCTGGCGGCCTTGCCGATGTTCATCTGGATGGGCGAGA
>JAPOKJ010000109.1 GCA_029977705.1 Burkholderiales bacterium
ACCTCAAAAGTGGGAGGCCACCATACCCGTTTACAAAGCGAACAGGAAAGTCAATGAAATCAACGGTCTACCCAGACCACCCCCGCGCCAGTGCTAGCTTTGCGTACCGTCACTTATTGCACTGAAAACGAGGAGACCCCCATCATCATGAAGCAGATCGGGGAGCTATCCGGGCCCCAAAAGCAAACCTTCTTCGTGACGGTGCGCCAAGGCAAGCAGTACCGCAACCAGGGCAAGAAGGGAAACCTTTCCCAGGACGCGTGGTACTGGCGCTTCGTTGAGTTCGGCACCGTGAAGATGAGTGCGAAGCCGTTCCTGCGCCCGGCGTTCGAGGGCAAGAAGATGGAAGCGGTCGATGCGATCAAGCAGAGATTGGCTGAACGCGTCGAGCGGGCCGCGCAGGAACTCAAGAAGTGATTCAGGAGCAAGTATTCACGGCCCTCTCCGTGGGACTGTCAGTATTTCTGTGTGTGAGGCGGTTGGGTAAATTGGTTTTGGGTTGCTGTTTTTTATCTTCAGGCCCCTGCCAGGCCGCCGGAGGCACCCCCCGGTTGGGCCATGTACTCATGGCTCAACCCCTCATCGAGCGGCATTGGCTGGCTCCGTAAACCGCTCTTCGTAGAGTATCGCAAATTGGTTCATCGCCTCGCGCCATTCGCGCACGCTGCGCCCATGATTGGCGGTGATATTGCGCAGGGCCAGCCAGATCAATTTGGTGGCTGCATCATCATTGGGGAAGTGCCCCCGTGTCTTGATGATCTTGCGCAACTGGCTGTGCAAACTTTCGATGGCGTTGGTGGTGTAGATCAGCTTGCGCACGGCCGGCGGGAAGGCAAAGAACGGGGTCACCCGATCCCAGGCGCGGCGCCAGGTGGCCACGATGTTGGGAAAGCGCTGGCCCCAGGGGCCCGCTTCAAATTCGTCAAGCGCCTGGGCAGCACTGTCAGCATTGACGGCCGTGTAGACGGGCTTGAGGGCCGCGGCCAGCGCCTTTCGGTCTTTCCAGCTCGCATAGTCCAGGCTGTTGCGGATCAGGTGCACGATGCAGGTCTGCAGCGTCGTGGCCGGAAACACCGCGCCCAGGGCCTCCGGTATGCCTTTGAGGCCGTCCGTGACGGCAATCAGGATGTCGGCCACGCCTCGGGTCTTGAGGTCGTTGAAGACCTTCATCCAGAACTTGGCCCCTTCGGTGCTCTCGATCCACAGCCCCAGGATGTCGCGCGAGCCGTCAGGCAGCACGCCCAGGGCCAGGTAGATGGCCTTGTTGCGCACCACCGCCTCCTCGCGGATCTTGACCCGCAGGGCATCGAAGAACACCACCGGGTACATCGCCTCCAGCGGCCGGGCCTGCCAGGCTGTCACTTCGCCCATGACGGCATCGGTGACCGAGCTGATGAACTCGGGCGAGACCTCGGTGGCGTACTGTTCGGCCAAGAAAGCTTGGATCTCGCGAACGGTCATGCCGCGGGCGTACATGGCCACGATCTTGTCGTCAAAGCCGGTAAAACGCCGCTCGTGCTTGGGAATCAGCAGTGGCTCGAAGCTGCCCTGCCGATCGCGCGGCACCTCGATGCGCAGCGGTCCGCCTTCGGTCAGCACTGTCTTGCCAGTGCTGCCGTTTCGGTGGTTGCCGGCCTCAGCCGGTTTGTCACCTCCGGGCGGGTAGCCCAGGTGGTGGCTCAATTCGCCGCCCAGAGCGCGCTCGATCAGCGCCTTCTTGAGCGCCGTCGTCATGTCCTGGATCGATTCGGCCGTCATCGGCCCCTGGACCAGCTGGTCAAGCAGCTGCGCGGGAATCTTGGGCAGCGCCGCCGACCGTGCGGCAATGGCTGCATTCTTCAACTTCGTCTTGCTCGGCATACATGCTCCTTGTTGACATGTTATGCCTCACACACAAAATTCAGGACAGGCTCCTCTCCGGAGTGGTCGGCGGGCGCGTATTTCCGAACGTCGCGCCAAACAACGTCCAGAAGCCCTACGTCGTCTACATGCGCGTCGCCAGTCAGCCGGAAAACACCCTGGCCGACGGCATTCCCGTGGAAAACACCCGCATGCAGATTGACTGCTTCGACACGACCTACGCCGCAGTCACGACGCTTGCGGAGAACATCAAGGCGGCGCTGCGCGCGTCCGCGATCACCAGCGTTCTGCTTCTGGAGCAGGACCAGTTCGAACCCGACGCGCAACTGCATCGGGTGATTCTCGATTTTTCTCTTTGGCATTACTAGAAAGGAGCCAACGTCATGGCAAGCACCGCAATTTCTGCTCAGGGCAGCACCGTCAGCATCGGCACGACCACTGGCTCTGCCATCAACATCACCGCTGTCGCGCTGACCAATCCCTGCCGCGTCACGCTGGCATCGGTCACCGGCTTGAACAAGGGCGACGTCCTGACCATCGCGGGTGTTGTCGGCACTACGCAGTTGAACGGCAACAACTACGTCATCCAGTACATCGAGCCGACCACCAAGATCGTCACGCTCGCGGCGCTGGACGCGACCGGCACTCCGCAGGCGGCCCGCACCTGCCCGAAAACAAAACGCCCGCTCCCTTGCGGGAACGGGCGCCTTGTCGCGGAGCAGCAGCGCGGCTCGCGCCGCGCCATGCCGCAGACGATTACTCGTCCTTGCCGTAATGCAGCCGGCGGCAGGGGATGCTCATCACCGTGCGCGAGATGCGGCAGTCGATGACCATCGGGCCGGGGTTGGCGATCCACTCGTTGGCCGCGGCGCGCAGCTCGTCGAGGCTGCGGACCATGGCGCCTTTGCCACCCATCGCCACGGAGACCTTGCCCAGGTCCGGGCAGGAGATCACCGAGGTGTTGACGTCCATGTTCTTGACGTCGAGCTTGTAGTACTCGGCGCCCAGGGCCTCGTTGTTCATCACCACCACGAGCAGGGGCATCTTGTAGCGGACCGCGGTCTCCCACTCGGAGAGGTGCATCATGAAGCTCGCGTCGCCATCGAGCAGCATGGCCGGCTTGTGGCCGATGGCGACCATGGCACCCATCGCGGCGGGCAGCATCTGGCCAATACAGCCGAAGAAGTGGCCCGACTGCGCCAGCGGCCGCACCTTCATCATGAGCATGTTGGAAATGCCCGAGGCCATGCCGCTGCCGGAGAACATGCCCACGGTGGTGGGCATGATGTCGTCGAGCATCATCACGGCCTTGCGCGGGTCCACGGTGCCCGGGTCGATGGGGAACTCGGCCGGGTCCTCGGCGCGCTTGGCGAGCTTCTCCTTCACGCCGGGCACACGGTAACCGGTGCCCTTGAAGTTGCGCTCGGCCAGGGCCTTCTCCAGGGCCTCGACGCCGATCTTCGCGTCGGAGTGCACGTAGAGATCCGCGGTGCGCACGCCGAACATGAGCACCTGCAGCTTGGTGTCGAACTGGATGAACTTGGCGTTGGGGTACAGGTAGCCGTTCTCCAGGGTGTAGCGGTTCAGGCTCGCGCCCACGCCGATCACCAGGTCCGCGTCATGGAAGAGCTGCATGGAGGCCTTGTGCGCGTAGTTGCCGGAGATGCCGGCGTAGTACTCGCACTGGTCGCCCATGTAGGTGCGCGCCAGGAGCGACGTGGCCATCAGCGCGCCGATACGGTCGCCCAGCTTCAGGGCGGCCTGGCCGGCGTTGGACCACTGGGCGCCGCGGCCCATGATAATCACGGGCTTCTTGGCCGAGGCGATCATGTCGGCGGCGCGCTTGATCATCTCCGGATCGGGATGGACGATGCCGGGGCGCATCATGGTGGCCGAAGGCACGTAGGGATCGTCGTCCTCCCACTGCTCCTGCTGCAGGTCCATCGGGACGGAGAGCAGCACCGGCCGGCTCTCGGTCTTGGCGATGTAGAAGGCCTTGCGCACGGCCTCATCGGCCTGGTCGGCGGCGCCCATGCGCACGAAGGCGGCTTCGCAGCCATGCGCGAAGGCGGACTGGTCCAGGCGCTGGGAGTACTCGGGGTCGCCCACCGGGTATTCGCCGCAGAAGGCCACCAGCGGCGACTCGGCGCGCGCGGCGGTCACGAAGGCGGTGGCCAGCTGGGAAGTGCCCGGGCCGCAGGTCGCGGTGGCCACGCCGACGCGGCGCGAGGTGCGGGCGTAGCCGTCGGCCATGCCGAGGCCGGCGCCTTCGTGGCGCACTTCGTGCACCTTGATGCCCAGCTTGTGCATCTCGTGCAGCCAGAACATGTTGCCATCGCCCATCATGCCGAACGTGGCATCGACGCCCTCGGCCTTGAATGCATGAGCCAGTCGCTGGAATACCTTCATAACCCCTCCTTCAAGAGTTCAATCATGGGATGGTGCATCTGAAAACGGTTGCTGCGGTGCTGCGGGTGTTGCAATTCCTGCGTTGCCGGGCCGGCTAGTCGGCGTCCTTGTCCATCGGCGTGCCGGCGAGCCTGGCGCCCAGGCGCTTGGCGAAATCGGCATTCATGCGTTTGACCACCAGCGAGGCGCCCGATTCCACGATGGAGGCCAGGCGCCCGCCCACTTCGGTCTTGGCCTCGATGAGCACCGAGGTGCCCGGCGCATCGGTGCGCGGCACCACGCGGAAGTTCATGTCGGCCTTGATGCGCGTGCCGCCCTGGTTGTCCTTGCCGCGCGAACTCACCTTGCCCGACAGCGTGGCCGGGTCCAGATCGAGCTTGAAACGCGCCTTGAAGGTGACCCGCGCCGGACCGAAGGCCACCAGCAGCCCCGCGTCGTACCAGCCTTCCTCGTCCTTCTCGCCCAGCGATGCGCCCTTGACGCATTCGACCACGGCATGGGGATCGGACAGGACCGCCCACACCGCCTCCGGCGTGGAATCCACGTCCACGCGCTCGTTCACTTCGATCATTGCAATGCCACTCCACTCAGGGCGCTGCGGAAGGCCCGGACGCACGCGCATGCGCAGGACGCAGACAGGCGCGGACGAACGATCATCGGGTCTCCTTCAGCAGGGGGGATGGGCGGTTGTCCGAACAATCGCGAAACCGGGACCGGACCGCCTTCGATATCTTCAATCCGCATTGTGCCCCAAATCCGCGGCCCGGAGTCAAGCCAGGCGGGCTGGGGACGCCTCCCCACAGGGAGGCGCGGCAACACGGTTGCATTGTGCGCAACCCCCGGCGCTGCGACGCCCCGCGCCCGGCGCGGCCTGCGTATCATTCACCCTTTCCGGCACAGCAGCAATGGTGCGCCGCGGCTCGATCGCCGGGCGTGCGACATCCGGTGTCCGCAGCCAGACGGGCCCCGCACAAGGACAGAGGAGCAAGGCATGGCCGTCGTCGAAGTCGAACGCAGCAACGGCATCATGGTGGTGAGGATGAACCGCCCCGAGCGCATGAACGCCCTCAACCAGGAAGTGCGCGAGGCCATGGCCGAGGCGTGGAACGAATTCCACACCAGTCGCGAACTGGAGGTGGGCATCATCACCGGCACGGGCCGCGCCTTCTGCGCGGGCGAGGACCTGAAGGAAACCGTGGCGCGCGGGACGGTGGAGCGCCAGCCCACCCGCCTGCCCGACCTGTATCGCCTGGGCAAGCTCGACAAGCCGGTGATCGCCGCGGTGAACGGCCTGGCCTATGGCGGCGGCTTCATGATGACCGAGGCGGCCGACCTGCGCATCGCGGTGCGCGAGGCGGTATTCGAGTCCTCGGAAGCCAAGCGCTGGCTGCTCGGGGGCTACAACCACGGGGTGAAGAACGCCCTGCCCCACGCCATCGCCACGGAGATGGCCTTTGCCTTCCGCTTCACGGCCGAACGGCTGTACGAGGCAGGCTTCCTCAACCGCATCGTGGAACCGGCCGCGCTGATGCCCACTGCCATGGACATGGCGCGCCACCTGCTCAGCCTGCCGCCCGCCTCGCGCGTGAACACCACCGTGATGATGCGCGCCATGCGCCCGCAGGTGGGGGCCGAATTCGAGCGCCTCGCGGCGCGCCTGCACGAGCACGGCGCCACCTCCGACCGGCTGGAGTCGCGCCGCGCCTTTGCCGAGAAGCGCGCCCCCGAGTGGAAGGGCTGGAACGATCCGGAAGACCGCTTTCGCACCCCGAAGCTGGACGACGGGAAGAATGGCTGAGGTCCGGATTGTGATCAAGTAACGGCGCCATTCAGCTATGGCATTAGATCCATAGGCTGATTGTTATCAGGGCCTGAACGCACGCGGGCCGCCATGGCCGCCCCGCATGCGATAATCCGCTGCACTGCAGCAGGGTCGCTGCGAGGCCCGACTGGCGCACTGCATGGCGCCCGCGGCAGGCACAGCTCCCCCAACTCCCGGCCACCGGCCCACAACGCGCGCGTCTCCATGTCCGTCCACTTCCCCTACCTGCTCGCGCTGTTCACCATCATCAGCGTGCGCGGGGGACGGGTGCTGCTGGCCCTGTTCGCCATCCGCCTGGAGGCGCCGGACTTCCTGGTGGGTCTCCTGGCGGGCACCTTCTCGCTGGCGCCCATGCTGATGGCCTACCAGATCGGCAAGCTGAGCGACCGCTACGGCACGCGCTGGCCGCTCACCGTCGGCATCGTGGGCAGCATGGCGGGCATCCTCGTGCCGGCACTCTCGCCCACCCTGCCCGCCCTCTTTGTCGCGGCACTGCTGAACGGGGTGGCCTTTGCCTTCTTCAACGTGTCGCTGCAGAACACCGTGGGCCTGCTCTCCACGCCCGACACGCGGGTGCGCAACTTCGCGCACTTCACCCTGGTCGTTTCCGTGGCGCAGTTCGTGGCGCCGGTCATCGTGGGCTTCGGCGTGGACCATGCCGGGCCGCGCCTCAGCTGCGCCCTGGTGGCCGCCTTTGCCGCCATCCCGGTGGTCATGCTGGCGCTGCGCGGCGGCGGACTGCCCGCGGGTACCGGCAAGCCGGCGGCCAAGGGGGGCAACATGCTGGAGCTGCTCAAGGATCCCGCCGCCCAGCGCCTGCTCATGATCGGCAGCCTGATGATGACGGGCTACGATCTGTTCTTCTACTACCTGCCGATCTATACCCACGCGCTCGGGCTCAGCGCCTCGGTGACCGGCATCATCCTGGGCATCTTCTCCGGCGCGGGCCTGCTGGTGCGCCTCGCGCTGCCGCACCTCATCGCGCGCCTGGGCAACGAGGGGGTGCTCGCCGCCTCATTCCTCGCCTCGGCGGCCTGCTACCTGCTGTTCCCGCTGGTGCACCAGGCCTGGCTGCTCTGCGTACTCGCCTTCGCCTGCGGCCTGGTGATGAGCGTGGGCCAGCCCATCACCATGGCGCTTTCCTTCAGCAATGCCTCCGACGGGCGCTCGGGCGCGGCCATGGGCCTGCGCCAGACGGTGAACCACTTCACCCGGGTGAGCGGGCCACTGCTCTTTGGCAGCATCGGCTCGCTGCTGGGGCCCTTCGGGGTGTTCTGGATCAATGCGGCGATGCTGGCCGCGGGGGCGAGCCTGTCGAAGAAGGGGAAACTGGGGGATCCTGCGGCACACTGAAGCGCGTGCCCGACAGGATGAAGCATCCACAAATTCGTCCCGAGTTCGTCGAGGGACATCCAGCTCAGGCATGTTGAAGGTGGCTCGACAAGCTCGGCACGAACGGTGCGCGAGCAAGTGCTGATCATCCCAAGCCGGGAAAGAACGATGCGATGCAACGAAACCGTTCGTCCCGAGCTTGTCGAGGGACCGGCTGAAGCAACAATGCCGTTCGCGCCGCACCTGTCGGGGAACCGGCTTGAACGGCGCAAACTCGGCCCGCTCAGCCCTGCGGCGGCAGCAGGTGCACGTGCTCCGGGCTGAAGGTCACCAGCACCGCGGCACCCTTCTCGTATTCGTCCGGGCTCCAGGCGGTGAGCTCCACGCCGTTCACGTCCACCGCGTATTCCACATGGGCACCCATGTACTGCACGTCGGCGACGGTGCCGTGCAGGGTATTCAGCCCGGCGGTGTCGCCCGGCTGCGCCGCAGCGCGCACGCCCAGGTTCTCCGAGCGCAGCACCGCCGGGGTCTCCTCGTTTTCAGTGCAATAAGTGACGGTACGAAAAGCTAGCACTGGCGCGGAGGTGGTGTTGGTAGATCGTTGATTTCATTGACTTTCCTGTTCACTTTCAAATCTGCGATTCGTGGCGTCAAACCGTGG
>JAPOKJ010000061.1 GCA_029977705.1 Burkholderiales bacterium
AGGAAGTCGGGAATGGTGAACTGGCCGAATTTTCTCAGGTAAGGCGCCAGAAACAGCGCCACGAGCACGTAACCGCCTGTCCAGCCCATGATGTAGGCCAGCCCGGCATAGCCCTGGAGATAAAGCCCGCCCGCCAGTCCGATGAAGGATGCAGCCGACATCCAGTCGGCGCCAGTGGCCATGCCGTTGAACATCGCCGGTACACGGCGCCCTGCCACGTAATACTCGACGGCATCATTGGTTCGGCTCATGATGCCGATGCCGGCATACAGCAGGATGGTGGCCGCCAGGAACACATAGCCCATCGTGGCTCGCGGCATGCCCATCTGCTCGAGCAAGGCCAGCAGGGCAACGAACAGCACGAAACCCAGCGTGTACCAGGCATAGACACGGCGCAGGCGGGCAACGAAGCCGCGATAGCCTTGGGATGCACGAGCCATCAGTGCTCTGCCTCCTCATCGACGCCGTACTGGCGATCCAGGTGGTTCATCGCCCATGCGTAATACACGACGATCAGCACGTAGATGACCGGAGCCCCCTGAGCCCCCATGTAGAAGGAAAACGGCCAGCCAAAGAAGTCGAAGCTGAGCTCGCGGGCGTAGAAGGCGGTGACGAACGTGACCAGGGTCCAGATCACCATCAGGACCAGGGTCAGGCGCCGGGTCTTGCGCCAGTATTCGTGATGTCGCTGCTCAAGTTGCATGGGGTTAGAGGCGCTCAGACCCGAGTCTACTTCAGCCCCGCCCGGCCAGCCGCGGCAGCCCGAGCGCAAAGCCCAGGCAGATCCAGAACAGGAGCAGGAAGGCCACCACCGGCACATGCCGGTCGGCGATCGCCCGGGGACTGATGTGGCGGACCAGTGCCACAACGGGACGGGTCAGGAAACGGAACAGCAGATAGACCGGATTACGCTCGTGCTGACCGAAACTGAGCAGCCAGACCGCCCCCTGGCCGAGCAGCAGGAGCGCCGCGAAGGCACAGATGGCATAGACACCGGCCAGCACTTGCAGCATCGGACCTCAGGGGGATTCCCGCTCGGTGCGGAAGGGTCGGGCCAGGGCAGGCGCACCTGCCCCGGGGCTCATGCCAGCCTTAGAGGTTTTCCTTGAGCTGGTCGAGGATGGCGGGGTTTTCGAGGGTGGACACGTCCTGGGTGATCTCCTCGCCCTTGGCCAGCGAACGCAGCAGGCGGCGCATGATCTTGCCCGATCGGGTCTTGGGCAGATTGTCACCAAAGCGGATGTCCTTGGGCTTGGCGATCGGACCGATCTCCTTGGCCACCCAGTTGCGCAATTCGTTGGCAATGCGCTTGCCCTCCTCGCCGCTGGGACGTGCGCCCTTGAGCACGACGAAGGCCGAAATCGCCTCGCCGGTGGTCGGGTCTGGCCGGCCCACCACCGCCGCCTCGGCCACCAGGGGGTTGGCCACAAGTGCAGACTCGACCTCCATCGTGCCCAGCCGGTGACCCGAGACGTTGAGCACGTCATCGATGCGGCCCATGATCCAGAAGTAGCCGTCCAGATCGCGATGGGCGCCGTCGCCCGCGAGGTAGTAGCGTCCCTGGAAATCCTCGGGATAGTAGGACTTCTTGAAGCGCTCAGGGTCGCCCCAGATGGTCCGGATCATCGAGGGTCAGGGCTTCTTGACGACCAGGAAACCGCCCTTGCCGTTCTCGACATCGCCGCCCGCCTCATCGACGATCGCTGCCGCAATGCCAGGCAGCCCCATGGTGCAGGAACCCGGCTTGAGGGCATGCACACCCGGCAAGGGCGTGATCATGTGACCGCCGGTTTCGGTCTGCCACCAGGTGTCCACGATCGGGCAGCGCGAACCACCAACCTGCTCGTAGTACCACATCCAGGCCTCGGGATTGATCGGCTCGCCCACCGAGCCGAGCAGTCGCAGGCTGGACAGGTCGTACTTGCCGGGCGCGCACTCGGGGCTGCCTTCGGCCGCCTTGATCAGCGAACGGATGGCGGTCGGGGCGGTGTAGAAGATGCTGACCTTGTGGCGCTGGATCATGTCCCAGAAGCGGCCCGCATTCGGGTACGTCGGCACGCCTTCAAAGATGATCTCGGTGCCACCGCTGGCCAGGGGCCCATAGGCGACATAGGTGTGACCAGTGACCCAGCCCACGTCGGCCGTGCACCAGAACACGTCGTTGGGCTTCAGGTCGAAGGTCCATTTCAGGGTCAGCATGGCATGCAGCAGGTAGCCGCCGCTGGAGTGCTGGACGCCCTTGGGCTTGCCGGTGGAGCCGGAGGTGTAAAGGATGAACAGCGGGTGTTCGGCACCGACCATGACCGGCTCACAGTGCTCGGCCTGCCCTTTCTCGACCTCATGCATCCACAGGTCACGCCCCTCGTGCCAGGCCACCTCGCCGCCCGTACGCTTGTAGACGATGACGTGGCGGACCTTCTCGCAGCCGCCCATGGCGAAGGCTTCGTCGACGGCCGGCTTGAGCGGCAAGGCCTTGCCGCCCCGGTACTGGCCATCTGCGGCGATCACCAGGGTTGCACCGGCATCGACGATGCGCTCCTGGACCGATTTGGCCGAAAAACCGCCAAAGACCACCGAGTGGGTCAGGCCCAGGCGGGCACAGGCCTGCATCGCCACCACGGCTTCGATCGACATCGGCATGTAGATAATGACGCGCTCGCCCTTCTGGTAACCCAGGGCCTTCAGGCCGTTGGCAAAGCGGCACACGCGCTGGTAGAGCTCCTTGTAGGTCACCTTGGTGACATCGCCACCATCGCCCTCGAAAATGATGGCGGTCTTGTTCTCGACCGCCGTGCCCAGGTGGCGGTCCAGGCAGTTGTAGGACACGTTCAGCTCGCCGTCCTCGAACCATTTGAAGAACGGGGCATTGGACTCGTCCAGGCCCTTGGTAAACGGCTTGTGCCAGGACAGGTTCTCGCGCGCCAGCCGGCTCCAGAAACCAGAGTGGTCCTTTTCGGCCTCGGCGCACATGGCCTCGTACTGGGCCACGCCGGAAATGTTGGCCTGCTTGACAAAGGCCTCGGAAGGCGGGAACTGCCGGCTTTCACTCATGACCGATTCGATTTGGGCAGACATCAACACTCCTAGGGGTTTGGCGTGCCTTTTCGGTGCGAAACGCACATGGAAGGCACAATTTTGGATTGCGCAAAGACTAAGAGGAGGGGCTTACAGGATTCTTACAGGTCAGGCGCCTCTGAGTGCCCCTGACGCAAGCCCTCGGCCCGCCCGGACGCCCCGGTTTGCGCACTCAGGCAAAATCACGGGTTGTTGCGTTACCGCCTCGATAAAATCGCGCCATGGACAAACCCCCTGCTCATTCCCACCGTGCTGCGTTGGGCTTTCTGCCGCGGCTGATCTTTGCCAGCCGCTGGCTGCAGTTGCCGCTCTATCTGGGCCTGATCGTGGCCCAGGGCGTCTACGTCGTGCTGTTCGTCGAGGAACTGATCCATCTGGTCGAGTTGCTCTGGAATCCGACGGCGCTGGCCTCCACCGTGACCCGGCTGGGCATCGAAGGCCACAACAAGGAGACGGTGATCATGATCATCGTGCTGTCCCTGATCGATGTGGTCATGATCTCCAACCTGCTGATCATGGTGATCGTCGGCGGCTACGAGACCTTCGTGTCACGCATGAACCTTGAGGATCACCCCGACCAGCCCGAGTGGTTGTCCCATGTCAATGCCAACGTGCTCAAGGTCAAGCTGGCCACCGCGATCATCGGCATCTCCTCGATCCACCTGCTCAAGACCTTCATCGCCGCCAGCACCCTGACCGAAAAGACCATGCTCTGGCAGACCGTCATCCATGTCGTATTCCTGGGCTCGGCGGTGGCCATCGCCTATATCGACCGTCTGATGAGCGGGCCCAAGCCGCCTGCGCCGGGCGCCAGGCATTGACACAAGCCGCATCCTCCTTTCCTTTCCTTTCAAGACTTCGCCATGACCATCATCAAGCAGGACGACCTGATCGAATCGGTAGCCGCCGCGTTGCAGTTCATCAGCTATTACCATCCCCAGGACTTCATCCAGCACCTGGCGCGGGCCTATGAAAGCGAACAGAGCCCTGCCGCGCGCGACGCCATCGCCCAGATCCTGACCAACTCGCGCATGTGCGCCGAAGGCCGCCGCCCGATCTGCCAGGACACCGGTATCGTCAATGTCTTCCTGAAGATCGGCATGGACGTGCGCTTCGAGGGATTCAAGGGCTCGATCACCGATGCGGTCAACGAGGGCGTACGTCGCGGCTACCTGAGTCCGGACAATGTGCTGCGTGCCTCGGTGGGCGCCGATCCGCAATTCGAGCGCAAGAACACCAAGGACAACACGCCAGCCGTGATCCTCATGGAGGTGGTACCTGGCAATACGGTGGATGTGCAGGTCGCCGCCAAGGGCGGCGGCTCCGAGAACAAGTCCAAGTTCGTGATGCTCAACCCCTCTGACTCGGTGGTCGACTGGGTCCTCAAGACGGTGCCCACGATGGGTGCCGGCTGGTGCCCGCCGGGCATGCTGGGCATCGGCATCGGTGGCACGGCCGAAAAGGCGATGCTGATGGCCAAGGAAAGCCTGATGGAGCCGATCGACATGTTCGACTTGCTCAAGCGCGGGCCCTCCAGCAAGGCCGAGGAGATGCGCATCGAGCTGTTCCAGAAGGTCAATGCCCTGGGTATCGGCGCCCAGGGTCTGGGCGGCCTGACCACCGTCCTCGACGTCAAGATCTCGATGTTCCCGACCCATGCAGCCAGCAAGCCGGTGGCGATGATCCCGAACTGCGCAGCCACGCGCCATGCGCATTTCGTGCTCGATGGCAGCGGCCCCGCCTTCTGCGAGCCCCCCGCCCTGTCCGACTGGCCCAAGGTCGACTGGACCCCGAACGTCAAGACCAGCAAGCGCATCGACCTGAACACCCTGACCCGCGAGGAAGTCGCCTCCTGGAAACCTGGCCAGACCCTGCTGCTCAACGGCAAGATGCTCACTGGCCGCGACGCCGCCCATAAGCGCATCCAGGACATGCTGGCCAAGGGCGAGCCCCTCCCGGTCGACTTCAACAACCGGGTGATTTATTACGTCGGCCCGGTCGATCCGGTACGCGACGAGGCAGTGGGTCCCGCCGGCCCGACCACGGCCACGCGGATGGACAAATTCACCGAGATGATGCTGGCCCAGACCGGCCTGATCTCGATGGTCGGCAAGGCCGAACGCGGCCCGGTCGCCATCGAGGCGATCAAGAAGCACAAGGCGGCCTACCTGATGGCCGTGGGCGGCGCCGCCTACCTGGTGTCCAAGGCGATCAAGTCGGCGAAGGTCTTGGGCTTTGCAGACCTGGGCATGGAAGCGATCTACGAGTTTGATGTGACCGACATGCCGGTCACCGTCGCGGTCGATGCCCAGGGCACCTCGGTGCATGAGACCGGCCCCAAGGAGTGGCAGTCCCGCATCAGCCAGATCGCGGTCAAAACCATCTGAGGCGGACATTTGCCACGGGTCGATCGACTCGCCCCGGCGCTACGGCCAGGCCCTGCGATTAGAATGCCGCGGGGCACGGCGGTGCTTTACGACACGACCCTTCATCCCCTTTCAGAGGAACAAGCATGGCACGGATTGCAGTGGGCGGGATGCAGCATGAAACCAATACCTTTGCCCCTTCCAAGGCCACCTATGCCATGTTCGAGCAGGGCGGCGGCTGGCCGGGTGTGAAATCGGGCCCTGCCCTGATCGATGCCATCGCTGGCGCCAACATCCCGGCCGAGGGGGCCGTACAGGCGCTGCGTACCGCTGGACACCAGATCCTGCCGCTGACCTGGGCCGTGGCCTCGCCTTCGGCACACGTCACCGACGACGCCTTCGAGCGTATCGTTGGCGGCATCGAGGCGGGCTTGAAGGCGGCGCTGGCCGAGGGCGGCCTCGATGGCGTCTACCTGGACCTGCACGGGGCCATGGTCACCGAGTCCCATGACGACGGCGAGGCCGAGATCCTGCGCCGGGTGCGCGCCCTGGTCGGGCCGCGTGTGCCGATCGTGGCCAGCCTGGACTCGCACGCCAATGTGTCGCGGGAAATGGTCGAGATCGCCGACGCGCTGACCATCTACCGCACCTATCCCCATATCGACATGGCTGAAACCGGTGCCCGCGCCGTGGGCCTGTTGCTGCGCATGCTCAAAAGCGGCAAGTCCTTCGCCAAGGCCTTCCGGACCCTCGACTTTCTGACCGGCCTGCCCTCTCAATGCACCTTCCGCGAGCCGGCCAAAGGCATCTATGAAGCCCTGGCCCGCATCGAGGAGCAAAGCGGCGTGGCGCTCTCCTTTGCCACCGGCTTTCCGATGGCCGACATCGCTGTTTGCGGCATGTCGGTGGTCGGCTATGGTGAGGCCGGCAAGGTGGAGGCCGCGGTCACCGAACTGACACGCCTGATCGAATCCTGCGAGAAGGACTTCGACATGGCCCTGCTCAGCCCGGAGGACGCGGTGCGCCGGGCCATGGCGATCGGCACGATCGGCAGGCCCGTCGTGCTGGCCGACACCCAGGACAACCCGGGCGCAGGGGGCAATGGTGACACCACCGGCCTGCTGCGGGCGATGATCGCGCTGCGAGCTCAGGATGCCAGCCTGGGCCTTCTGATCGATGCGGCCTCGGCCCAGCGCGCCCATGAGGCTGGGCTTGGGGCCAGCCTGGACTTTCAGTTGGGCGAGACTTCAGGCCTGCCCGGCACCCAGCCCCTGGCCGGGCGATTCACGGTCGAGCGGCTCAACGACGGCAAGTTCACCTGCAGCGGCCCGATGTTCAAGGGCTTCAAGATGAACCTGGGTCCGATGGCCCTGCTGCGCCAGGACGGGGTGCGTGTGCTGCTGGCCTCTCGCAAGTGCCAGGCCGGCGATCAGGACATGTTCCGCCATCTGGGGATCGAGCCCGTCACCCAGCGTGTCGTGGCCGTGAAAAGCTCGGTCCATTTCCGGGCCGATTTCGAACCGATCGCGCAGGAGGTGCTGGTGGTGCGGGCGCCCGGCCCCGCGCTGGCCGATCCCACCGATTTCAAATGGACCAAGTTGCGCCGTGGCCTCCGCCTCAAGCCGCTCGGCCCCGTGTTCTGACCCAGTGAGACTGTCTTGAGTTCCACCCTTTTGATCGACATCGGCAACACCTTCCTGAAGTGGAGCTTTTGCGAAGACCTGCCACCCAACAGCAAGGCGCTGGCAGCGGACCACACCCGCGCCTTCGGTCGCGTCCTGCTCGAGGAGATCGCCTCGGTGATGCGGCCCTGGCGGGGCTTTGATGTCCCGCGCCGCGTCATCATTTCCAATGTCGCCGGCACGGCTGTGGCCAACCCGGTGCTGCGTGCGCTCGAAGCCTGGGACAACGCGCCCGAGCCCCACTGGATCAGTTCCCGCCAGGAACAATGCGGGATCAAGAATGGCTACCTGAATCCGCGTGCACTGGGCTGTGATCGCTGGGCTGCCCTGATCGGCGCCCGCGCCATCCTGGGACCCCGAGCTGCCCTGGTGGTGTGCTGCGGCACGGCCACCACGATGGACCTGCTCACCGCCGATGGTCAGTTCCTGGGCGGCGGCATCATGCCGGGCCTGGGCCTGATGCAGCGGGTGCTGCACCAGAACACCGCCACCCTGCCTGATGCCCAGGGCGAGTACGTCGACTACCCACGGCAGACGGTCGATGCCATTGCCTCGGGCTGCGCCCATGCACAGGCCGGCGCGGTCGAGCGCATGTACCACCTGCACCAGCAGGATCATGCCGGCCTGGCCTGCCTGATTTCCGGAGGCGCGGCGCGCACCCTCGCCCCGCGCCTGACCATCGAATCGGTGTACCGCGAGAACCTGGTCCTGGAAGGCCTGTTCCAGATTGCCCAGGACCCTGAGTACGCTATCTGACGCGACTCGGCGTCCCTGTGCCGACGCGGCGCAGCACCAGCCAGCCCACAACGAAGAACAGGCCGGTACTCAGGATGCCCAGGCGGTGGTTGTTGTCCGTCATCCAGGTCACCAGACCGTAGGTGAGCGGACCGATGATCGCCGCCACACGGGTGGCCAGCGCCCAAAGGCCATAGAACTCGCCCAACTGCTGTGCGGGCGAAAAGACGCCGACCATGGCCCGTCCTGCCGACTGGCTCGACCCCATGCACAGGCCGGCGATCAGCGCGGCAATCCAGAACAGGGTGGAAGAAGTGGCCAGATAGGCCAGGACCGTCATCAGCATCCACGCGAACAGGGTCAGGCTGAGCGCCCTCTTGTGCCCGATGCGGTCCTGGAAATAGCCAAAGCCAAAGGCTCCGAGGGCCGAGGCGATATTGACCAGAAACACCAGGCTCATGATCTGCTGGGCCGAGAACTTCATGGCCTGCTCGGCATACACCGCTGCCAATGTGATGACAACCGAGATGCCGGCCTGATAGAACACGCCGCTGAGCAGCAGGATCCGAAAGTCCCGAAACCGGGCAGACTCACGCCAGGTTTGACGCAGACGCAGAAACGAGTCGGACAACCCTGCATCCGAGTTTGGGTTGCTGCCGGGTGCCCCGCGCTCCCTCAGGAGCAGGAAGGTGGGCACGGCTGCCACCGCAAAAATGCCGGCGGTGATCCACATCGTCACCGGCACGAATTGCTCAGCCTTCGCGCCGGCTTTCTGGGCGGAGATGACATAGGCCAGACAAACGCCCAGCGACAGCATGCCGCCGAAGTAGCCAAAGCTCCACCCCCAACCGGAGACCCGACCCAGCGCGAAAGGGTGGGACAGTTCAGGCAGAAACGCCGAGTTGAGGGACTCACCGATCGAGAAACAGTAGTTGGACACGATCACCAGCAGCACGGCCAGACCCACCTGCCCGGGGCCGGTCCAGGCCAGGGCAGCCGTACTGAGCACGCAGCCGACGGTGCTCAGCAAGAGAAAGGCCTTCTTGCTGCGGCGCGCGTCGGCCAGGGCGCCGATCGCCGGCGCCGTCAGGACCACCAGCAGGCTCGAGACCGCCAGGGTCGCGGTCCAGGCCAGGGTTGCCCAGTCGGCCTTGCCCGCAATCACCCCGACAAAAAAGGCATTGAAGACCGCCGTCAGGACCACGGTGGTGTAGCCCGAATTGGCGAAGTCGTACATGGCCCAGCCAAAGACCTCGCGCCGGGCCACGCCCGGATTCAGGGGGCCTGGGCCGCTGGCAGCCATCAGGCTTGCAGCAAGGCGGCGATGCCGGCCTTGGCGACCTGTGCGTCCTCGGTCGACTTGACGCCCGACACACCGACCGCACCAATGGTATGGCCATCGACCACGATGTTCACGCCGCCCTCGAGCATGCCGTGCAGAAGCGGTGCGCTCAGGAAGGAGTAGCGACCATTGTTGATGACGTCCTCATAGACCTTGCTCTCGCGACGTCCGAGCGCGGCTGTCTTCGCCTTTTCAGTGGCGATATAGCTGGAGATCGCGGCGCAGCCATCCAGGCGCAACAGGCCAAGCGGGTGACCGCCATCATCGACGACGGCAATCGTGACGGCCCACTGGTTGCGGACCGCTTCAGCAGCGCTGGCGGCCAGGATTTTTTCGACATCGGCACGCGTGAGGAAAGCTTTGGTGTTCATGGTTCAGAAAGATCACAGGACATCGGAAACGCGATGATGCCATGGCGCGCCTGCGCGGCGAGCGCAGCCCTTCCGAATGCCGGCCTGAAGCGCCAGCTCCCTCCTCGATCCTCGTCACTGACCAAAGAGGCCTGCCACCCGATACCAGGCCAGGCCCAGCAATTCATGACTGGCGTACCAGGTGCGCAGGGCGCCGTCGGGCGTCGGCAGGGCACGCCACCGCCCCGGCGCCCCCACCCCCGCCAGGAAGCCCGCGGGCGCCGCATCGACGGTAAACCCTGACTGCTCGAAGGCCCGCCGGGCACGCGCCATGTGGATCGCCTGGGTGACCAGGATGATGCGCCGGGTACCCGATGGAAGAAGGATGCTGGCGCTCATGGTCGCATTGTCCCGGGTATCGTGCGAGTCCTTTTCGAGCCAGCCTGCGGACAGCCGGAAGTCGCGGCGCAGGACCTCGTCCATGACCTCGGCCTCCGATTTCGCAAACCCCTCTGGGCGGCCGCCACTGAGCAGCAGCGGCAGGCCACTGACACGGGACAGGTCGGCGGCATGGCTCAGGCGCTGCGCGCTGCGCCAGCTCAGCGACAAGGGACCGTAAGGCTCCCGCTCGTCATAGACCAGGCCACCGGCCAGTACGACGATGGCCCGTGGCCCGTCCGCAGCGCCAGCCAGCGCCTTGGCCTGAAGGCCAGTCATTGGCGTCCCGGCATCGCTCTCGGCCCAGCGGGCCAGCTGGCCCGAGACCAGCCCGGTCGAGCTGAGCAGGCCCAGGCACAGGAGCAGGGGCGGGAGCGCCTGACGCCAGACAGCGCGGCGGCTGCGCGCACCGGAACGCAGGCGCCCCATCAGGGCGAAGTACAGCCACAGGACCAGGGCGGCCAGATAAAACCCGACCGGAGGCATCAAGGCCAGACTGACCAGGCGCTTGAACAGAAGAAAATGCTCCATGAGCGCCCTTGTACTGGAACCGGATGGTTCCGGGATCTCAGCCCTTGACCACCTGCCTGAGCTGCTCGAGCGTGACCGGATCTTCGATGGTGGTCAGGTCGCCCGGGTCCCTGCCCTCGCAGACGGCCTGGATCGAGCGACGCAGGACCTTGCCCGAGCGGGTCTTGGGCAGGGCATTGACGAAATGCACCCGTGCCGGCCTTGCCACCGCGCCCAGTTGCTTGTCGACCACACCCATCACCTCGCCCTCGAGCTTGAGCCGAGCCTGCGGGTCGCTGATCTGGGCGGGATCCTTGAGCACTGCAAAAGCCATGGCCACCTGCCCCTTGAGCTGATCGGCAACCCCGACGACCGCAACCTCTGCCACCGCCGCGTGGCTCGAGATGCTCTCCTCGATCTCGCGCGTGCCCAGGCGATGGCCGGCCACATTGATCACATCGTCGGTGCGCCCCAGAATGAAGTAGTACCCGTCCTGATCGCGCACACCCCAGTCGAAGGTCGAATACACCAGCTTGCCGGGCACCGATTCGAAATAGGTCTTGACGAAGCGGGTATCGTCTCCCCAGACCGTCTGCATGCAGCCCGGCGGCAACGGCGGCACGATCGCCACCACGCCTTTCTCGTTGCTGCCCAGTTCCTCGCCGGTCGCCTCGTGCAGCAGACGTACGTCGTAGCCGTACATCGGAACACCGGGGCTGCCCAGCCGCGTCGCCATCGGCTCGACGCCAGCCGCAATGGTCAGGATGGGCCATCCGGTTTCGGTCTGCCAGTAATTGTCGATGATCGGCTTGCCCAGGCCTTTTGAAATCCATTCCGAGGTTGGCTCATCGAGCGGCTCCCCGGCCAGGAACAGCGCGCGAAGGGTGGACAGGTCGTAGCGGGTCAGATAAGACGGGTCCTGCTTCTTGAGCACCCGGATCGCGGTCGGCGCCGAGAACATCACTGTCACCTTGTAACGCTCCACCAGTTGCCACAGGATGCCGGCATCCGGACGCACCGGCGTGCCCTCGTACATGATGGTGGCCATGCCCGCGATCAGGGGACCATAGATGATGTAGGAGTGTCCAACAACCCAGCCAATGTCGCTGGAGGAAAAATAGGTCTCGCCCGGGTTGCCGCAGAAGATGTGCTTCATGGAAGCGGCCAGTGCCACGGCGTAGCCGCCAACATCACGCTGCACGCCCTTGGGCTTGCCCGTGGTGCCCGAGGTGTACAGGGTATAGCTGATCTCGTTGGATTCGAGCCAGGTCACCGGCACCTGGGCCTGCAGATGACGGGCGCGCTCGGCGGCATAGTCGAGGTCGCGTCCAGGGACCCGCTCCATCGCAGCCAGACCGCGATCGACCAGGAGCACCTTGCCCGGCTTGTGTGCGGCCAGGCGGATGGCCTCGTCGAGCAGGGGCTTGTAGGGAATGGTCTTGCCCACCCGCGCACCGGCATCGGCGCTGATGATGACCTTGGGCTGGGCATCGTCGATGCGCGAGGCCAGGCTGTGCGAGGCAAAGCCGCCAAACACGACGCTGTGAATGGCGCCGATGCGTGCGCAGGCCAGCATCGCAAAGGCGGCCTCGGCAATCATCGGCATGTAGATCAGGACACGGTCACCGCGCTGCACGCCCTGGGCCTGCAGGATGGCCGCCATGCGCATGGTCTCCTCGTGCAACTGGCGGAAGGTGTAAACCTTTTCCTGGTCGACCTCGGTCGACACCCAGATCAGCGCGGGCTGGTCGCCGAGCGCCGCGAGGTGGCGATCGACCGCGTTGTGGCACAGGTTGGTCTGACCGCCGACGAACCAGCGGGTGAACGGGGGGTTGTCGTACTGCAGCACCTGCTCGAAGGGCTTGTGCCAATCGATCAGCGCGGCCTGCTCGGTCCAGAAACCTTCACGGTCCTCGATTGAACGGCGGTGGAAGGCGGCGTAGGCCTTGCCGCCTGAGGGGGTCTGGGACATGCAGTCTGCTCCGAAAAAACGATGGTTTTTATGGCCCCGCATGGTGCCCGCCCAGGCTTACGGCGCACTGACATTGAGCGCCTTCATGACGCCGATGAGCCCAACTTGGCAGCGCCTGAAGCTTCAGGCACACTTGGGCATGCTCCACAGTCTCCGTCATCCGGCCAGTCTTTCGACCGGCGCCGCTCACGCATCGGCGCTGAATCGTCGATCATGGCGCCGGCCGGCACATCATCAGACCGGGCTGCGAAGCCTCGCGCTGGCCAGCCTGCTTGCTTGCGCCCTGGCAATGCCGGCTCAAGCCCAGGAGTCGCAGCGCGAGCGGACAGGTCAAGGCGTCGGAGACCCTGCCGCCAGCAAGCCCCCCGCACCGATCCAGAATGTGATCGAGCGTGCCATGGGTCTGCTCGGCATCCCCTACCGCTGGGGCGGCACGAGCCCGGAGTCAGGCTTTGACTGCTCGGGGCTGGTGCGCTTCGTGTTCCGTGAAACCCTGGGTGTGAATCTGCCCGCCCGCTCCGACGAGATCGGCAAGTTCGGCGAAAAGCTGCTCAGCGGGAATCTGCAGCCGGGCGATCTGGTGTTCTTCAACACGATGCGCAAATCGATGTCCCACGTCGGCATCTATCTGGGCGACGGCAGGTTCCTGCATGCACCCGCCTCCGGTGGCGTCGTACGTGTCGAGAAGATGGATATGCCCTACTGGGTCAAGCGCTACGAAGGTGCGCGCCGCATGCTCAGCGAGCAGTGGCAGGCCATCACGCTGCCAGGCGTGCTGCCAGGACGCCTGCATGGCGCCGAGACCCTGGGTGGCGAGCGCTTGTCGATGGGCCCTGAATCGCGCGGCGATATGGATCAACCGACGGCGGCCGATCCGCTCGAGATCCTGCTCAGAAAGCTTGGGCAAAAGCCCTGATCTCAGGGCTGCCTTTCGCGCAACCAGGGCAGACTGCCTGGCGCGAAAGGAAGAATGGATGGCGTCCCGTAGGGGAGTCGAACCCCTGTTACAACCGTGAAAGGGTCGTGTCCTAGGCCTCTAGACGAACGGGACATTGTGGTGGAGATAAGCGGGATCGAACCGCTGACCTCTTGCATGCCATGCAAGCGCTCTCCCAGCTGAGCTATACCCCCACTGCCGGTCGGCCGACGACTTGTCTTTCTTTGACTGCCTGCCAATTCCGCAAAGGCCTTGGCACGCGTCTCCAAATTTCTTGTCAATCGACTTAAGGAGCCTGAGATAATAGCTTGTTTTTTCATCCTTGTAAAGTTGATCATGAGCAAGCTTCTCGATGGCGCTGCCCTGGCCAAGGAATTGCGCCAGCAGTGCCGACAAAACGCCGACGTGCTGGCGGCCCGGCTGGGTCGAAAGCCGGGTCTGGACGTGATTCTGGTGGGCCAGGATCCCGCCTCGCAGGTCTATGTGCGCCACAAGGTTGCCGATTGCGAAGAGGTCGGATTTCGTTCGCGGCTGCACCGGCTGGATGAACAGTTGACCCAGGCACAACTGATGACCCTGATCCGGCAGTTGAATGAAGATTCCGCCGTGGACGGCATCCTGGTGCAATTGCCCCTGCCCGCCCACATCGACAGCCGCGCAGTGATCGAGACCATCGACCCGGCCAAGGATGTCGATGGCTTTCATATCCACAATGCCGGTGCCCTGATGACCGGCGCCCCCTTGTTCCGGCCCTGCACGCCCTATGGCGTGATGAAGCTGCTCGAGAAAGCCGCCGTGCCGATTCGTGGCGCCGAAGCCGTGGTGGTCGGGGCGAGCAACATCGTCGGCAAGCCCCAGGCGCTGCTGCTGCTGCAGGCGGGCGCCACCGTGACGATCTGCAACTCCAAGACCCGTGACCTGGCCGCCCACACACGGCGCGCCGATATCCTGGTGGTCGCGGTGGGCCGGGCCCGCATGATTGGCGGCGACATGATCAAGGAAGGCGCCACCGTGATCGATGTCGGGATGAACCGGGACGAAAACGGCAAGCTGTGCGGCGATGTCGACTTCGCCAGCGCGAGCGAAAAAGCGGCCTGGATCACCCCTGTGCCCGGTGGGGTTGGCCCCATGACGCGTGCCATGCTCCTGGTCAATACCCTTGAAGCGGCGCAGCGCGCCGCCATCTGAGCACTTCCCTGAGCGACCCGCCCGACACCGACCCGGACCGACTGATGACTGATACTGCCAACCCGCTTCTTGACCAACAGGACTTGCCGCGCTTCGACGCCATCGAACCGGCCCATGCCACCCCCGCCCTGGACCTGCTGCTGTCGCAGGCGGAGGCGGCCATCGCCCGTGTGGCCGACGTCAAGGAACCTCCCACCTGGGACAATCTCGTCGAAGCGCTCGAAGATCCGATCGAACGGCTGGGCCGCGCCTGGGGCGTCATTGGGCACCTGAATTCGGTGGCCGACAGTCCCGCCATGCGCGAGGCCTACAGCAGCAACCTGCCACGCATGTCGCAGTTCTGGACGCAACTGGGACAGCATCAGGGCCTGTTCCTGCGCTACAAGGCCTTGCGCGAATCGCCCGCCTTCGCAGCCTTGAGCCCGGTCCGGCAAAGGGTCATCGACAATGCCTTGCGCGGCTTCCGGCTGGCTGGCGCCGAACTGGACGAGGCGCGACGCGCACGCTTTGCCCAGGTACAGGAGGAGATGGCCGCGCTGTCCCAGAAATTCTCGGAGCATGCCCTGGATGCCACCAATGCCTACGAATTGCTGGTCAGCGACTCGGCCGAGCTGGACGGTCTGGCGCCCGATGTCGTGGCGGCAGCGGCCAAATCGGCCCATGACAAGGGCCTGATCGGCTACCGTTTCAGCCTGCAGTTTCCCTCGTATTTTCCGGTGGTCAAGTACGCCCACTCCGCGCGCCTGCGCGCCGAGATGGCGCGTGCTTACGGGACACGTGCATCGATGAACGCGCTCGCTCCGAAAGACGAACAGGCGCGCGCCCTGCTGGACAACACGCCCGTCATCGACCGACTGCTGAAATTGCGCCAGGAAGAGGCCGACCTGCTCGGCTACCAGCACTATGCCCAAGTCTCCCTGGTGCCCAAGATGGCCGAATCTGCCGGTCAGGTGATCAGTTTCCTGCGCGACCTGGCACGACGCGCCCGTCCCTTTGCCCTGAAGGATGCAGCCGAGCTGGAAACCTTCGCCCGTGAGTCACTCGGCATGGCCCAGGTGGCTGCCAGCGACCGCACCTATGTCTCGGAAAAGCTCAAGGAGGCGCAATACGCCTTCTCGGACGAGGAGGTCAAGCGCTACTTTCAGCTGCCCAAGGTGCTGGCCGGACTTTTCGCCCTGATCGAACGGCTCTACAGCGTGGCCATCCGCGAGGACCAGGCCAGCACCTGGGACCCGCAGGTCCGTTTCTTTCGCATCGAACGCCAGGGTGCCTTGGTGGGACAGTTCTACCTCGACCTGTTCGCACGCGACAACAAGCGCTCCGGCGCCTGGATGAACGACTGCCGTGGCCGCCGTGCCCTGGCCCAGCGCATCCAGACACCGGTGGCCTACCTGGTGTGCAACTTCATGCCCCCGGCCGAGGGCAAGCCCAGCCTGCTGACCCACGACGAGGTCATCACGCTGTTCCACGAGTTCGGTCACGGGCTGCATCACATGCTGACCCAGGTCGATGAACTGAGCGTCTCGGGCATCTCCGGGGTCGAATGGGATGCGGTCGAGCTGCCCAGCCAGTTCATGGAGAACTTCTGCTGGGAGTGGGACATCCTCCAGCAGATGACGGCCCATGTCGAGACCGGCCAGCCGCTGCCCCGTTCCCTGTTCGACAAGATGACCGCCGCCAAGAATTTCCAGAGCGGCCTGCAGACCCTGCGCCAGATCGAGTTCTCGCTGTTCGACATGCGCTTGCACAGTGAAGTGCTGGAACTTGACAGCTCAACGCCTGGAAGCGCCGTACAGCGCGTGATCGATGAAGTGCGCCAGGAGGTGCTGGTGCTGCCCACTCCGGCCGAGAACCGGATGCAGAACAGCTTCTCACACATTTTCTCGGGTGGCTACGCGGCCGGCTACTACAGCTACAAGTGGGCGGAGGTACTGTCGGCCGATGCCTATGCCGCCTTCGAGGAGGCCCTGGCCGAACCCGATCCGCAGGAGGCCACCCGGGCGACCGGTGAACGCTTCCTGCGCGAGATCCTGGCCATGGGAGGCAGCCGACCGGCCATCGACTCGTTCCGCGCGTTCAGGGGGCGCGACCCCAGCATGGATGCCCTGCTTCGACATAATGGCATGAGCGAAAAAGTTCTCATGGAGTCCTGATGCGTCCGCCCGCTGTCCGCCCCTTGTTGTCCCTGGTCATCGCCATCGCGGCGTTCAGTGGCGCATTGCTGAGCCAGGGCGTGGCAGCGCAGTACAAATGGACCAATCCGGATGGCACCGTGAGCTATGGGGACCGGCCCCCTGCAGAGCCGGTCAAGATGCTCCAGACCCCCGGCGCATCGGCCAAGGCGGGACCGGGAAGCGCCGACGCTGCCCTGCCCTACGCTCTCAGCCAGGCGGCTGCCCGTTATCCGGTGGTGCTGTACACCGGCAATGTCGGCAGTGGCGAATGCCAGCCCTGCAAGGAGGGTCGCGACTTCCTCAGCAAGCGCGGCATTCCTTTCTCCGAAAAGCAGGTCAGGAGCGCTGCCGATGTCGCCGCCTTCAAGTCCGGGGTCTCGAGCGAGGGATCCCTGCCGGTCTTGACGGTGGGCAAGGAAAAAAGCGTCGGATTTGAATCCGGCAGCTGGGGCGGCCTGCTCGATGCCGCCGGTTACCCCAAGAGCTCGATGCTGCCCAATGGCTACCGGCAGGCTGCTGCCGAGACATTGACGCGCCCTGCGGAAAGCGAGGGGGTCAAGCAGGTCAGCAGCACCCGCGAGGAGGCGCGCGCCCCGCGCGCTGCCCGCAATACGGCGCCGGCCCCTGCGGCTGCGCCTGCCGTCGTCGACCCCAACGCCGGCTCGAAGATCCGCTTCTGATCGGAGCAAGCCGCCGGCCCGGTCCGGTCCCGCGCCCTGCCTCCAGTATCATCGATGCCCTGCGGAGACTGTGCGATGAAACTGGCCACCTGGAATGTCAACTCGCTGCGTGTGCGGCTTGCCCATCTGAGCGACTGGCTGAACGCCACCCGCGTCGACCTGCTCGCGTTGCAGGAACTCAAGCTTACCGACGACAAGTTCCCCAAGGCGGAACTCGAGGCGCTCGGGTATCACTGCTACTTCAGCGGCCAACCCACCTACAACGGGGTCGCCATCCTGAGCCGGATGGACAGCATCGGGGCCGCCCTCGAGGTCAGTTGCGGCAATCCCCTGTTCGAAGACGAGCAAAAGCGCCTGATCCGCGCCCGCTTCGAGGGGCTGGACTTCATCAGCGCGTATTTTCCGAACGGCCAGGCGCTGGACTCCGACAAGTACACCTACAAGCTGCGCTGGATCGATGCCCTGCACGACCATCTGCAGCAATTGCGCGAGAGCCCGGCTTGCAAGGCCCTGGTGCTGGCGGGCGATTTCAATATCGCGCCCGAGGACATCGATACCCACGACCCTGCCAAATGGGCCGGACAAATCCTGTGCTCAGCGGCCGAGCGCGAGCGCTTTCAGCGCCTGGTCGCGCTGGGACTGGTCGACAGCTTTCGAGCCTTCGAGCAGGCACCGAAAAGCTTTTCCTGGTGGGACTACCGGGAGCTGGGCTTTCGGCGCAATGCAGGGCTGCGCATCGATCACATCCTGGTCGATGAGCGCCTGCGCTCGACGCTGAGCGGCAGCCTGATCGACAAGGGCCCGCGCAAGCTCGAGAAGCCCTCGGACCACGCCCCGGTGGTCACCGAACTTGCCTGGCCCGCCTGAGCGGGCCGGCACCCGCCTCGAGGCTTAGTCCGCCTCGAGCTTGAGCTCCTGGATCTTGCGGGTGATGGTATTGCGACCGATCCCCAGACGCACGGCGGCGTCGATGCGACGACCACGGGTGACACGCAAGGTGGTCTTGATCACCGATGATTCGAAGGCACGGGTCAGTTCGTCCATCAGCTCGGAGTGGAAATCCTCCTGGGAAATCTCGGCCTGCTTGCCGCGCGGATTGACCTGCTTGAGAAGGCGCTGCAGGACCTCCTGTTCGAGCAGGTCCACCCAGGCCGACGAGGCCGAGGGATCCAGTGCTCCCACCACTGGACGGCCAAGGGATGAGTCGGGCCCCTCGCTGGCCGCCCGGCGCGCAGGCTCGGGTATCTGTCCCTCTGGAGGACGGAGCCCGGTCGCCGCGGCATTTTCTGGGGGCAGCGGCCGGACATCGCCATGATGGATCCTCGGCCCGACGTCGCGTACGGCGGGCAAGGCCTGCATCTGGTTGATTTCGGGCGGCAGGTCGAACACGTCGACGGTCTGGGCGGGCGCCATCACGGTCAGCCAGTTGCAGACATTTTCGAGCTGTCGCACATTGCCTGGCCAGTCAAAGCCGAGCAGTCGCTGGATCGCCGCCTCGGTCAGGCGCTTGGGCTCGCCGCCCAGCTCGCGGGCGCTCTTTTGCAGGAAGTGGCGAACCAGCAAGGGGATGTCCTCGGAGCGCTCGCGCAGCGACGGCAGGCGCAGGCGGATCACATTGAGCCGATGAAACAAGTCCTCGCGGAACAGGCCCTCGCGGACACGCTCCTCCAGGTTCTGATGGGTCGCTGCAATGACGCGGACGTTGGCCTTGATCGGCTGATGACCACCGACCCGGTAGTACTGGCCATCGCTGAGGACACGCAGCAAGCGGGTCTGCAATTCTGAGGGCATGTCCCCGATCTCGTCGAGGAACAGGGTGCCCCCTTCGGCCTGCTCGAAGCGACCGCGCCGCTGTTGCTGCGCGCCGGTGAAAGCGCCCCGTTCGTGGCCAAAGAGTTCGGACTCAAGCAAGTCCTTGGGAATGGCCGCCGTATTCAGCGCGACGAACACCGCCTGGCTGCGTGGGCTATGTCGGTGCAGGGCACGTGCCACCAATTCCTTGCCACTGCCCGACTCACCAGTGATGAGCACGGTTGCACTACTTTGGGACAAACGGCCGATGGCACGGAACACATCCTGCATCGCCGGGGCCTGTCCGAGCATGTCTTCGGCCGCATTGGGTGCATCTTCTGCGGCCGCCTCGCGGGCACTTTCCAGCACCGCCCGGCGAATCAGGTCGATGGCTTTGGGCAGATCAAAAGGTTTGGGCAGATACTCGAAGGCCCCGCCCTGGAAGGCCGAGACCGCGCTTTCCAGGTCAGAGAAGGCGGTCATGATGATCACCGGCATGGCCGGGAAACGCGCATGCACCGATTGCAGCAATTCAATGCCACTTTGGCCAGGCATGCGGATATCGCTGACCAGCACAACGGGTTGGCTGTGCTCCAGGGCGCTCAGGACCTCGCGGGCGTTGCCGAACGAGCGAACCTCAAAGCCCTCCCGGGCCAGGGCCTTTTCGAGCACCCAGCGGATGGAGTCATCATCGTCAACGATCCAGACAGTGTTCATGTTCTTGGCCTGCGCGCCTTGTGGTCGGCTTGCCCACCGCAGTGAACAAGTCTATGGAAGAGGAATCAATACCCTGAAGTCGGTCTGGCCCGGAACACTCTGGACATCGATCAGGCCGTTGTGCTGCTGCACGAAGGTCTGCGCCAGTGTCAGTCCCAATCCGCTTCCGCCTTCACGACCCGAGACCAGCGGGAAAAAGATTCGATCCTTGATCTCCGGGGGAATTCCCGGGCCGTTGTCGATCACATGCAAATCTAATGCCAGCTTGTAGCGGCGACGTGCGATGGTGACCTGGCGGGTGATGCGGGTCTTGAAGGTGATCATGCCCTTGCCGCCCATGGCTTGCGCCGCGTTGCGCGCCAGGTTCAGGAAGGTCTGGATCAACTGTTCCTTGTCGCCACGGAATTCCGGCAGGCTGGCATCGTAGTCGCGACAGAACTCGAGCCCCTGCGAGAACTCGGCCAGCAGCACCGAGCGCACCCGCTCGAAGACTTCGTGGATATTGACGTCGCTGACGATGCGGGGCTGACGGTGCGGTGCAAGCAGGCGATCGACCAGTGCCTGCAGGCGGTCGGCTTCCTTGATGATGACCTGGGTGTATTCCTTCAGACTGGCGGCCTGCAGTTCGTACTCGAGCAGTTGCGCTGCGCCCCGGATGCCCCCGAGCGGATTCTTGATTTCGTGGGCCAGGTTTCGCACCAGTTCGCGATTGGCCTGGGCCGAGTCAAGCAGGCGCTCTTCACGCCCGAGTCGCTCACGCGCCTCGAACAGGCTGAACTCGAGCAACAAGGCGCCCAGATCGGTTTCCAGGACAACCCCGGTGACATGCAAAGCCAGCGGATCGCGGCCATGGCGCTCGAGCAGTAGTTCGGTCCGCTTCTGCCCGAACTTGTTGTTGCAGGCCTCCTCGAGCAACTCGTCGATGACATGCCCATTGCTGAACAGACGCGAGAAGTGCGTGTCCTGAAGGATGACCAGCGAAGTGTCGAACAGGACCTCGGCCGCGTGATTGATGAACACCGTGCGGCCCAGCGCATCGAGCACCACCGCCCCCGAGGCGAGCAGGTGCAGGCCGGCCAGCAAGGACTCGGGCGCACGCCGCCTGTCCGGCGCAGCGCCCTCGGGGTGCAGGCGCTCATCCCTGCGGTTGGATGCCGGAACTGCCGGCTTAATCTTTGATTGCGGCAAGTTCTTTTCGGAGGACACCGACATTGGTTTCGCTTCGGGCAACCTCTTCCTTCAATCGCTGGATGCGGTCGAGGTACTTCTGGTAGTTGCGCTCGTCGCCCAGGCGTTCGGGTTCGCCATTGTTGTACTCCTTGCGCAGGCCGGCCAGACGGGCTTCCTCGCGCTTGAGTTCCTCCTCGATGATCTGGCGACGATCATTGTCCCTGGACCTCTGCGTGGCGGCATCCACCTTCGGAAAATCCGCCGGGCTGCCCGACTTTGCGCTGCCGCTGGAGGCGCCTGCAGGTGCCCCCGCCGCCGGACGGGTGCCGGTCGGTCCGCGAGGAGCCGGGATTGTCGTGATCTGGGGCAGATCGACACGCCGGCAATTGGGTTCCTTGCCGGCCGCAACCGTGTTGTTGTACTCGACCACACCGTTGCCCAGCTCGCAGCGGTAAATCTCGGCCTGCGCAGCACCGGTGACCGGGACCAGCAGGGCCAAGACCGACAGCAGACTGGTCAGGGCCCGTCGCACAGCCGTCAAGGCGGCGCAGAGGGAGGTCATCGGCATGGCAACCCGCATTCGGAGATCCTGAAGGGCATTCTTAAAGTGATTTCTCAACAGATGCCGCGATTCTAACGAAAAAAAGGGCGGCCTGGGCCGCCCTTTCCTGATGCTGTTACACGCCTTACAGCGAGTAATACATGTCGAACTCGACCGGGTGTGTGGTCATGCGGAAGCGCGTGACCTCCTCCATCTTCAGACCGATGTAGGCATCGATCATGTCGTTGGTGAACACGCCGCCACGGGTCAGGAACTCGCGGTCCTTGTCCAGATAATCGATGCCTACATCGGTCTGAAGATGGAGGAGGTCACGCGCTTCCGCAT
>JAPOKJ010000029.1 GCA_029977705.1 Burkholderiales bacterium
CAGATGGGGCACCCTGTTTTCTCCAGCCAGCGCTGCGCCACGGACGCCTGCACGGCCGTGCCACCGCCCAGCGAGATCTTGAGGTGCGACCAGTCCACCCGATCGACATCGGGATGATTGAGCAAGGCGTTGAACAAGGTGTTGACGGCCGGGAACGTGTGGAAGCGGTGCTGCGACAACTCTTTGAGCACGGCCGGAATGTCCCGCGGGTTGGGAATCAGCACGTTCATGCCACCGGTGCGCATGGACAGCATCATGTTCACCGTGAAGGCAAAGATGTGGTACAGCGGCAGAGCGCAGATGCTGGTGGATTGTTCGTTGGCGGGCACTCGCTGCATCACCGGACGATTCCACGCCTCGGACTGCAGCACGTTGGCCAGCAAATTGCGGTGCAGCAGCACGGCCCCCTTGGACACCCCCGTGGTGCCGCCGGTGTATTGCAGCACGGCCACATCGTCCGGTCCCATCTCGGGCTGCTGCAGGCGCAGCTGAGCCCCGCGCGCCAAGGCTTCATTGAACCGCACGGCCGTGGGCAATTCGAATGCGGGCACCATCTTCTTGATGCGACGCACCACATGGTTAACCAACATGCCTTTGAGCCAACCCAAACGATCGCCCATGGCACACAACACGATGTGCTTGACCGGCGTGTTGGCCAGACACTGTTGCAGCACAGTGCCAAAGTTCTCGATGATGACAATGGCCTTGGCGCCCGAATCCTTGAGCTGATGCTCCAGCTCGCGTGCGGTGTAAAGCGGATTGACGTTGACCACCACAAAGCCGGCGCGCAACACCGCCGCCACCGCGATCGGGTACTGCAGCACGTTGGGCAACATGATGGCCACCCGGTCGCCTCGCACCAAGCCCAGCGACTGAAGATACGCCCCCAGCTGCTGGCTGCGCTGGTCGAGTTCGGCAAAACTCAGGCGCCGACCCAGAAAGCTGTACGCCGGCCGTTCGGCGTAGCGCTCAAAGCTCTCTTGCATGAGTTCGACCAACGAGCGGTATCCGCTCGTGTCGATCTCGGCCGGCACACCCTCAGGATAGGCGCTCAACCAGGGGCGGTTCATCATCACTCGATGGCCTTGACCATGTCCTCGACCACTTTCTTGGCGTCACCGAACACCATCATGGTCTTGTCCATGTAGAACAGCTCGTTGTCCAGGCCCGCGTAGCCAGCGGCCATGGAGCGTTTGTTGACGATGACCGTCTTGGCCTTGTAGGCTTCCAAGATGGGCATCCCATAGATGGGGCTGCCTTTGGTGTGCGCTGCGGGGTTCACCACGTCGTTGGCTCCCAGGATGATGGCCACATCGGCCTGGCCGAATTCGGAGTTGATGTCCTCCATCTCGAACACCTGGTCATAGGGCACCTCGGCCTCGGCCAGCAGCACGTTCATGTGACCGGGCATGCGGCCAGCCACCGGGTGGATGGCGTACTTGACGCTGACGCCCTTGGCCGTCAGCTTGGCGGCCAGTTCCTTCACGGCATGCTGGGCGCGGGCCACGGCCAGGCCGTAGCCGGGCACGATCACCACGCTCTCGGCATTGCTGAGCAGGAAGGCGGCATCGTCGGCCGAACCGCTCTTGACCGGGCGCTGCTGCTGCGCTCCGGCAGCCACGGCCGCCTCGCCGCCGAAGCCGCCCAGGATCACGTTGAAGAAGGAGCGGTTCATCGCCTTGCACATGATGTACGAGAGGATGGCGCCCGAGGATCCGACCAGCGAGCCGGCGATGATCAGCATGCTGTTGTTGAGCGAAAAGCCAATGCCCGCCGCTGCCCAGCCCGAATAGCTGTTGAGCATCGACACCACCACCGGCATGTCGGCGCCCCCGATCGGGATGATGATCAACACGCCCAGCACGAAGCTCAGGGCCAGCATGATCCAGAAGGCGGTGTGGCTTTCGGTGGCCGTGTACAGCAGGCCCATGGCCAGGGTGGCCAGCCCGAGGAACAGGTTGATCATGTGCTGGCCGGAGAACTGCACCGGCGCGCCCTGGAACAGGCGGAACTTGTACTTGCCCGACAGCTTGCCGAAGGCGATCACCGACCCGCTGAAGGTGATGGCGCCGATGGCCGCGCCCAGGAACAGTTCGAGCCGGTTGCCGTGCGGAATCGGTGCCCCCTTGGCGGTGATGCCGAAGGCAAAGGGTTCGGCCACCGCTGAGATCGCGATGAACACCGCCGCCAGGCCGATCATGCTGTGCATGAAGGCAACCAGTTCCGGCATCTTGGTCATTTCGACGCGCTTGGCCATGATGGCGCCGGCGGCGCCGCCGATGACCAGCCCGACCAGCACATAGACCATGCCCTGGCCGGCATCGCCAGACAGCTTGACGATCAGGGCTGCGGTGGTCAGCACCGCAATGGTCATGCCGATCATGCCGAACAGGTTGCCGCGGATCGAGGTGGTGGGATGGCTCAGACCCTTGAGGGCCTGGATGAAGCACACGCTCGCGATCAGGTAGAGCAGGGTGACGAGATTCATGGACATGAGGACGATCCTATACAGGTCTGGTGCTTGTCATTGGGGCCGCGGCCGCTGCGGCCGCTTTGCTCAACCCGCCTTGGGCGAGTTGGCAGGCGCCTTCTTCTTGAACATCTCAAGCATGCGGCGTGTGACGAGGAAACCGCCAAAGACATTGACCGCTGCCAGTGCCACCGCCAGCACGCCCATGGTCTTGGCAAAGCCGCCTTCGGTGAGCGCCGCAGCCAGCATGGCGCCCACGATGACGATCGCCGAGATCGCATTGGTGACCGCCATCAGGGGCGTGTGCAGGGCAGGCGTCACGGTCCAGACCACGTGGTAGCCCACATAGATGGCCAGGACAAAGATGATCAGATTGGTGATGGTCGGGCTGATGAGTTCCATGGGGGATCCTCGGGTTCTCGAAAAGGGGGCGAAAGGCGCATCAAGCCGGTCAGGGCTTGAGCACGGTCCCGTCGCGGCACATCAGGCAGGCGGCGACGATGTCGTCTTCCAGGTCGATGTGCAACTGGGCGTCCTTGTTGATGACCAGCTTCAGGAAGTCCTGGACATTGCGGGCATACAGGGCCGAAGCATCGGCCCCGACCATGGCCGGCAGGTTGGTCTCGCCCACCAGATGCACGCCATGCCGGGTGACGGTCTTGCCGGCTTCGGTCAGGGGACAGTTGCCGCCAACCCCGCCGGGGCCGCGACCGGCGGCGATGTCGACGATCACGGATCCCGGCTTCATGGCCTTGACCATGTCCTCGGTGATCAGTGTCGGGGCCGGACGACCCGGAATCAATGCGGTGGAAATCACCACATCGGCCTGGGCGACCCGCTTGGCCACCTCGATCTTCTGGCGGTCGAGCCAGCTTTGCGGCATCGGACGGGCATAGCCGCCCACACCCTCGGCGGCTTCCTTCTCCTCGGGGGTCTCGTAGGGCACATCGATGAACTTGGCGCCCAGCGATTCGACCTGCTCCTTGACCGAGGGCCGGACGTCGGAGGCCTCGATGACCGCACCCAGGCGCTTGGCGGTGGCAATGGCCTGCAGCCCGGCCACGCCCACACCCAGGATGACCACGCGCGCCGCCTTGACGGTACCGGCGGCGGTCATCAGCATCGGGAAGAAGCGCTGGTAGATGTTGGCCGCCAGCACCACCGCCTTGTATCCGGCGATATTGGCCTGCGACGACAGCACGTCCATGCTCTGGGCACGCGTGGTGCGCGGTGCCGCCTCGAGTGCGAAGGCGGTCAGGCCTGCGCCGGCCAGCTTGGCCAGGCCCTCCTTGTCGAAGGGATTGAGCATGCCCACCAGGGCGGCACCCTGTTTCATCTGGGCCAGTTCGGCCTCGCTGGGAGAAGTGACGCGCAGCACCAGTTCGGCCCCCAGGGCCTCGGCGGCCGTGCCAATGCTGGCACCCACGGACTGGTAGGCTGCATCGGTCTGGCTCGAGGCCAGTCCGGCATTGCTCTGGACGATCACCTGGTGACCTGCGGCTACCAGTTTCTTGACGGTTTCGGCCGTGGCGGCGACGCGGGTTTCCCCGGCGCGCGACTCAGCGGGAACGCCGATGCGCATGTTCTGCTCCCTCGCAAACTTCTGATCCGGCTTTATATCACGCTTCAGGGGCCGTCCGAACCCGCTGGCGCCCCGGCCCGGGGCATCTAGAATACGGCCTTTGCAGCAAGGATTGGCCCGATGGCCCGTTTGTGGAAACCCAGCGTCACCGTCGCCGCACTCATCGAGCGCGAGGGACGTTTTCTGATGGTGCGCGAGCAGACCGCCGATGGCCTGCGCCTGAACCAGCCGGCCGGTCATCTCGACCCGGGTGAGAGCCTGGTGCAGGCGGTGGCCCGCGAGGCACTCGAGGAAACCGCCCATCGGGTCCGTCCCGAGCACCTGGTGGGCATCTACATGGCGCGCTACCAGCGCCAGCGCAAGCCTGCCGACCTGCAGGAGGACCCGGACGCGGACAGCAGCGGCACGGTCGATGTCACCTTTCTGCGTTTTGCCTTTGCCTGCCGGGTCGAGGCAACGGAGGCCGGCCGGGCACTGGATGAGGGCATCGTTGAGGCGGTCTGGCTGACCCCGGAGCAGATCCGCGCCTGTCGCGCCATGCATCGCAGCGAACTGGTGCTGCGCTCGCTCGAGGATCATCTGGCCGGTTGTCGCCAAGGGCTGGACTTGATTCATACCGATCCGGCCTGCATCTATCCTTTTGGACAGGGCGGACAATCATGAAGGACGGCGCACGAGGTCGGGTGGTGGTGGGTTTGTCGGGTGGCGTGGACTCGGCGGTGTCGGCCTACCTGCTCAAGCAGCAGGGCTACGAGGTCATCGGCGTGTTCATGAAGAACTGGGAAGACGATGACGACTCCGAGTACTGCTCGACCCGCGAGGACTGGGTCGATGCAGCAGCTGTCGCCGATCGCCTCGAGATCGAGATCGACGCCGTCAACTTCGCGGCCGAGTACAAGGACCGGGTGTTTGCCGATTTCCTGCGCGAGTACTCGGCCGGCCGCACACCCAACCCCGACGTGCTGTGCAATGCCGAGATCAAGTTCAAGGCCTTTCTCGACCATGCCATGGCGCTGGGGGCCGAGAAGATCGCCACCGGCCACTATGCCCGGGTGCGCGAGGTGGCAGGCGCGGACGGGGGCTCGCGCTTCGAGCTGCTCAAGGGCCTGGACCCGTCCAAGGATCAGAGTTATTTCCTGCACCGCCTGAACCAGGCGCAGATGAGCAAGGTGCTGTTTCCGGTGGGTGAACTGCACAAATCGGAGGTGCGCCGCATTGCCATGGAGATCGGCCTGGGCAATGCCCAGAAGAAGGACTCCACCGGCATCTGCTTCATCGGCGAGCGCCCTTTTCGCGAGTTTCTCAACCGTTACCTGCCCACCCAGCCCGGGCCGATTCTCGACGAGCACGGCCATCAGATTGGCGAGCATGTCGGCCTGTCGTTCTACACCCTGGGCCAGCGCAAGGGCATCGGCATCGGCGGCATGAAGCAGGGCTCGGGTGATCCCTGGTTCGTGGCCCGCAAGGACCTGGCCGCCAATGCGCTGTATGTGGTGCAGGGCCACGACCACCCCTGGCTGCTGTCACGGCGCCTGAGTGCCGATCACCTGAGCTGGGTGTCCGGTGACGCGCCATCGGCCGATCAGCCGCTGGCGGCCAAGACGCGTTACCGCCAGAGCGACGCGACCTGCACCCTCGAATCGGTGCAGGGCGATGATTTCGCGCTTCAATTCGATGCCCCCCAGTGGGCGGTCACCCCCGGCCAGAGCGCCGTGCTGTACCAGGGCGAGGTCTGTCTCGGGGGCGGCCTGATCGCCGCGTCGGTGGCCTGAGCCATGGGCCGGCCCGCAGGCGTGAGCGGCGCCGATACCCTTGCCGCGATCCGCAAGGCGGCCATCGCGCGCATCGACCGCTTCGGCTACGAGGCGATGAACCTGCGTGACCTGGCCGCCGACGTCAACATCCGGGTCGGGTCGCTCTACAACCATGTACCGAACAAGCAGGAGTTTCTCGCCGGCCTGCTCGAGGACATCATGCGCGAGTTGCTGGCTGATCTGGACCAGCAGGTGGCGGGCCTGAGCGACCCGGAGCAGTGCCTGCTGCAATTCGTGCGCTTTCACATCGCCTGGCACACCGCGCGGCGCGCCGAGGTCTTCATCGGCAACAGTGAGCTGCGCAGTCTTTCAGCGCCGCAGTACGCGCGTGTCATCGCGCTGCGCAGGCGCTACGAGACCTATCTGAGGAACCTGTTGCTGCGCGGGCGCAAGGCGGGTGTCTGGCAGTTTGAGGACGCCAGGGTCACCACCTATGCCCTGCTCGCCATGCTCACCGGCATCGCGCACTGGTACCGGCCCGATGGCCGGCTCAGCCAGGCTCGCCTGATCAGGCTGTACGAGCAGATGGTGCAGCGCCTGCTGAAGCCCGGCGGAACTTGTTCAGGCTCCCCGCGTGCATGATGCGGCCGGCCAGCGGATGGCCGATGATGCGCTCGGCCTCGCCTGCCGCCTCGATCAGGGCGTCCAGATCGATACCGGTACGGATGCCCATTTCCTCGGCCATGAACACGATGTCCTCGGTGCACACGTTGCCGGCGCTGGCACTGCTGTGGCCTGCAAAGGGGCAGCCGCCCAGGCCCGCCACAGAAGCATCGAACAGGTCGATGCCCATCGTCATGGCGGCATAGACATTGGCCAGGCCGCTGCCACGGGTGTCGTGCAGGTGCAGGCCGATGCGCAGCTCGGGATACGCTTCGCGCACCATGCCCACCAGCCGGGTCAGCCGGCCGGGCACGGCCCAGCCGACGGTATCGGCCAGGTACAGGCAGGGCAGGGTGACGCCTTCCTCACGGCACATCGCCATGATGCGATGGACCCAGGACAGGGTCTTTTCGGGAGTAATTTCGCCCTCGAGGTTGCAGCCGAAGGCGGTCATCAGGTAGGCCGAGTGGATCGGCAGGCCGGCATCACGGTACATGCTGATCCAGCGCCGCTGGCCCTCGAGCATCTCGGTGGCATTGCGGCCATTGTTGTGCTGGCTGAACTGGTCCGAGGTGTAGAAGTAGAGGTTGGCCTTCATGTCCACGCCGGTGGCGGCCTGGGCGCGTGCAAAGCCTGATTCATTGAGCCACAGGCCGGTGTAGAGCACACCCGGCTTGCGCCGGATGGCGGCGAACCAGTCCTCGGAGTCCGCCATCTGCGGCACCTTGGTCTTGGACACGAAGGAGGCCACCTGGATCTGCGGGAGACCTGTTTCGGCAAGCATCTCGACCAGGCGCACCCGGTCGGCCAGCGGATAGGCCTTTTTCTCGAACTGGAAGCCCTCGCGCGGACCTTCCTCGTGGATTTCGATCTGGCGGGGAAGGTCGGACATGGCAGGTCTCCGTGAGTGGGGGTGCTGTGCGATCAGGGCTCGATCAGGAACAGGTCCTGATGGCGCTCGACCTTGGTCTGCACGCTGCAGCCCTGCCATTTTACGGTGCCGGCCAGCGGTGCCAGGATAGGCAATTCCATCTTCATGGACTCCATCGTGGCCAGGCGCTGTCCGGCCTGGACCGTCTCGCCCTGCGTCACGTGCACCGCGATCACGATGCCCATCATCGGCGCCAGCACCTTGCCCTGTGCGCCGGCACTGTCCTGTGCTTCATGGTGGTGGCGGGGGCGCAGTCCGGGACGATACTGGCGGCCCGCCACGTCGGCATCGATCTGGTCTGCGCCGATGCGGGCCACCAGGGGCAGGGATCGTTCCCCGACCGTGGCGATGCGCCGCTGCACATCACGGTGGTCGTCGCCCGGCGCCGGCCTGGCCTGCCCGGTGGGCGACGCCAGTGCCTCGCCTGTCTTCACCTGGCAGGGCTTGCCGTCGACCCAGACCTGCAGGCTGCCGTCCTCATCGACCGGACCGAAGGCCAGCGCATGCGACTGTCCGGCGTTCTCGAGCAGCAGGGGCGTGTGCGCGCCCTGCACGCTGGCGTCGGCTCTTTGCAGGCGCCAGCCCCCCTTGTCCGCATCGCCCCAGGCCCCGCCGCCATGATGTTGAAGGCTGAGGCGCTGCTGTTCGAGCCAAAGGGCGGCCAGGGCCGCCAGGCACGCCGGGTCGCGGGCCTGCAGGAAGGCCGTGTCGAGCCAGCCATCGATGAACTCGGTGCTCAGCCGGTTGTCGCGCACCTCGGGCGCCTCGAGCAGCAGGCACAGGAAGTCGCGGTTGTGGGTCAGGCCCAGCACATGGGTATGCCTGAGCGCCTGCGCCAGTTGCTGCAGGGCCTGCGACCGGTCCGGGCCATGGGCGATCAGCTTGGCGATCATCGGGTCATAGTCGGCGCTGATGACCGAGCCGCTGCTCACACCGGTGTCGCAGCGGATCGTGTCGGGCACTTCGAAGTGCTGCAGCGTGCCGGTGCAGGGCAGGAAGCGCTGTGCCGGGTCCTCGGCATACAGGCGCGCCTGCACCGCGACACCGGCTGGGGCGGGTACCTCGTGCTGCTGCAGGGGCAGGCGCCGGTCGTGAACGGCACGGATCTGGCACTCGACCAGGTCCAGTCCGGTGATCGACTCGGTCACCGGATGCTCGACCTGCAGACGTGGATTGACCTCGAGGAAGACCGCCCCCTCGCCGGTGACGGCGAACTCCACCGTGCCCAGGCCCAGGTAGTGCACCGAGCGACCCAGCGCAACCGCCCATTCCCAGAGTTGCTCGCGCTGCGCAAGGGGCAGGCTGCTGACCGGGGCTTCCTCGATGACCTTCTGGTGCCTTCGCTGCAGCGTGCATTCGCGGTCCCACAGGTGGATCACGCCGCCCTGACCATCACCGAGGATCTGCACCTCGACATGGCGTGGCGCCTCCAGGTAGCGCTCGGCAATCAGGCGACCATCGCCAAAGGCCGAGCGGCCCTCGCGGATGGCCGCATCGATGGCCGGGCGAAGTGCTTCGCGCTCGCGAACCACGCGCATGCCCTTGCCGCCGCCGCCGGCCACCGCCTTGAGGATCAGCGGCAGGGCCATGCCGGAAAGTTGCCCGACCAGTTGATCGGCATCATCACTTGGGGTTTGCAGGCCGTCGGCCACCGGGATGCCCAATGCGCCTGCCCGCGTCTTGGCCGCCGCCTTGCTGCCGAACAGGTGCAGCGTGTCGGCATCCGGTCCGATGAAGGCGATGCCGGCCTGCGTGCAGGCCAGTGCAAGGTCCGGGTTCTCGGCAAGAAAGCCGAAGCCCGGATGGATGGCATCGGCACCGACGCGCTGCGCAGCCTCGATGATGCGGTCGATGCGCAGGTAACTGTCGCGCGCCGCCGCCCCGCCGATCCAGACCGATTCATCGACGCTGCGCACCTGCAGGGAAGAGGCGTCGGCGCTGGAGTGGACCCCGGCGACGGCGATGCCCATGGAGCGGATGGTGCGCGCCAGACGGCAGGCGATTTCGCCGCGATTGGCAATGAGAATCTTGCGATACATGCGCAGCCCCTTACATCCGGAAGACGCCAAAGCGCGTCGGCTCGACCGGTACGCGGGCGGCCAGATCGAGCAGCAGGCTCAGGGTGGGTCGGGTTTCGGCCGGTGTCAGGATGCCATCGACCCACAGGTGGCGGGCGAAATTGCGGGCATCGGCAAAGGCCTCGTACTGGGCACGGATCGGGGCCTTGAAGGCTTCTTCATCGCTGGCGCTCCAGGACTGTCCGCCCTGCTCGAGATTCTGGCGCTTGACCATGGCCAGGGTCGTGGCCGCCTGCTCCGGTCCCATGATCGCCGCCCGCCCATTGGGCCACATGAACATCGCATTGGGCTTGAAGGCGCGACCGCACATGGCCAGATAGCCGGCACCGTAGGCCCCCCCGATGATGAGGGTGAATTTGGGCACCGCTGCCGCGCTCATCGCCGTGATGAAGCGCGCACCCGCCTTGGCGATGCCACCCTGCTCGGCCTGCTGACCGACCATGAAGCCGGCCACATCGGCCAGGAACAACAGGGGCACATTCCGTTTGCAGCACAGGTCGATGAAGTGGGTTGCCTTGATCGCGCTCTCGGTGAACAGCACCCCCTGATTCGCGAGCACGCCGACCTGCCAGCCATCGATGCGGGCAAAGCCGGTGATCAGGGTATCGCCGAAGGCCTGCTTGAATTCGGTCAGTTCGCCGCCATCGAGCAGGCAGCGCAGGACCTCGCGGGTATTGGTGGGTTTGCGCGGGTCGGGATGAATGAGTTCGTGCACATCGAGCACCGGGCGCGCGGGCGCCTGCACCGGCGCACGCGGGCGCAGCAGTGGCGGCATCGGCGGCAACTCGCCCACCAGCCGGCGGGTGATGGCCAGGGCATGGCCATCGTTTTCAGCCAGGTGATCGGTGACACCCGAGACCCGGCTGTGCATCAGGGCCCCGCCCAGGGTCTCGGCATCGATGCGCTCCCCGGTGGCCGCCTGCACCAGTTGCGGCCCCCCCAGGAACATGTAGCCCTGGCCACGCACGATGACCACCTCGTCGCACAGGGCCGGAATGTAGGCGCCGCCCGCGGTGCAGGCGCCCATCACCACGGCAATCTGCGCGATGCCCTCAGCCGACATTCCCACCTGGTTGTGGAAGATGCTGCCGAACAGCCCCTCGTCCGGAAAGATGTTGGCCTGGTCTGGCAGGAAGGCGCCGCCGCTGTCGACCAGCGTGATGCAGGGCAGGCGGTGCTGCCAGGCAAAGCGCTGGGCACGGACATGCTTGCGGCAGGTCATGCCGAAGTAGGTGCCGCCCTTGACGGTCGGATCGTTGGCAATGATCATGCAGGCGCGCCCCTGCACCAGGCCGACACCGGTGACCAGGCCAGCCCCTGGCGCCACGCCCTCATAAAGGCCTTCACCCGCCAGCTCGGCCAGCTCCATGAAGGGCGCACCGGGATCGATCAGGCTGTCGATGCGCTCACGCACCAACAGCTTGCCGCGCTTGACGTGGCGCTCGCGGGTGGCGGCATTGCCGCCCAGCCAGGCCGCCTGGCGCGCCGCCAGCAGGTCATCGATCAGGGCCTGGTAGGCGGCTCGATTGGAGGCGCGACTGTCGCTGGCGGCAGCGTCCCGGCGTGCGGTATTCATGTCAGTCTCAATCATTCAGGAGGGGTGCCTTGCGCAGGGTCAGGGCCACCTTCTGGGCGCCCGGGGCATCGAAAAAGCCATGCCGCACCATGCGCACCTCGGCCTTGACGGCCAGGGCATTGCGTACGCGCTGCTCGACCAGGGCTGCGGTCGCAGCATCACTGCCGGGCAAGGCCTGCGCAGCGCGTTCGACCAGCAGTTGCAGGTTGTCCTGTGTGGTGTGGCCTTCGAATTCGGCCAGTACACGGACGGTTCCGCCGACGACGGGCTTCATCGCCGCCACGATGTCCTGCACCGCAGAGGGAAACAGGTTGACACCGCGCACGATCAGCATGTCGTCGGTACGGCCGAAGCAGCGGATGGCTGGTGTGCTGCGCCCGCCAGGGCCGCCGAGCGCCTCGACGCTGACATGGTCGCCCGAACGAAAACGCAGCACTGGTGAGGCCTGTCGCTGCAGGCTGGAGTAGACCAGCTCGCCGCGCACACCCGCTTCCCAGGGCAGGGGGTCGCCGCTGACCGGATCGATCAGCTCGACCAGGATGTGGTCTGGTGCCACCAGATACATGCCACGCTGGTCATCGGCCTCGGCCCAGTAGACGCAGCCCAGATCGGTGCCGCCCATGACCTCGCAGCTGATCGCGCCCCAGTGCGATTGCAGGCCGGCGCGGATGGCGGGGATGCCACCGCCCGGCTCGCCGCCCACGATCAGGCGCCGCACACCCAGCTCGGTCGCCTTCATCCCGATCACCTCGGGGGCGATGGTGGCCAGATAGAGCAGGAAGTTGGGGGTGCCGACGATGCATTGCGGGCGCGCGTCACGGGCGGCAATCAGCAGGCGCTCGGCCCCGCCGTCCGCACCGATCGGGATGTCGACCGCGCCGATCCTGCTGATGCCCTGGTAGATCGGGATGCCGCCGACGAAGCCCTTGCTCATCGAAAAGCCGTGCAGCACCACATCGCCCGGGCGGATGCCGCAGGCATACAGGCCGCGCGCGGTCATCTCGGCCCAGTGCGCCTGGTCGCTCAGCGTCAGGCCGACATAGGCCGGGCTTCCGGTCGTCCCCGATGAGGCCTGGATCTGCACCACTTCGCTCATCGGCGCTGCCCCGTGCAGGCCGAGCAGCGGCGCCGCCTTCAGGCTGTCGCGTAGTTCCTGCTTGCTGGTAAACGGAATGCGGCGCAGGTCATCGAGGCTGCGGATGTCTTTCGCCGCGACACCGGCATCGCCCAGCTTGCGCTGGTAGAACGGCGAGCGGCGCATCAGGTAATCGAGCTGCTGCCCCAGGCGCTGCATCTGCATGGCCTGGATCTCGGGCCAGGGCATGGTCTCGACCGGGCTGAAGACGGCCGGATGGGCCTCGGGTGGCAGGCGTGGGGGGCTGGGGTCGGTCGGGTTCATGGGCGGGCGTGAGTCGGTGCCAGGGGGTTGTCGCAGGGTGTCGCTGCATGGCGGCGCGGCAAGCTGGATTTCTTATAGCACTGCCTACCTTGTTAAACAAGCGGGCGTCCGTCCGTTTATGGAAAATGGCGGCAGCCATGCGTCCTGTGCAATGCCCGTCTTGTGGCAATGTCTTGTCAGAATGATGCTTTGCAGCAATAAATAATCATTGAAGAAAATTTAATTTAATGGATTTATATGGTAATGTATTGTCATAATAAAAAAGCAGGTCACGGATCTTTAATAGTGCCGAGTCGCCCGCGCAGGAATCCTGGGCGACAGGGCGATGGCGATTGCCCGTGCAGGGCTTTTTGTGCGGTAACATCAGCGCCAAAGCATCCGGCCGCATGGGGCAGCAGACCCCGGACCGCCGGGCGCAGGGCCCGTCGGGTGGGAACGGACCTGATCTAGTCGAGGGGACAATAGTTTGAGCCAAGCAAGCACCCAGGATCCGGCGCGCGTGCTGGAGTGCAAGTCGGTGGAGCGGCGGTTCGGTGGCCTGGTGGCCCTGACCGGCGTCGACATGCATATCAACCGCGGCGAGATTTTCGGCCTCGTCGGCCCCAACGGCAGCGGCAAGACCACGCTGACCAATGCGATCACCGGCTTTTACCCGCCCCAGGTCGGCAGCATCGTCCTCAATGGTCGCGACATCACCGGCACCCCGCCGCACAAGGTGGCGCGCATGGGCGTGGCCCGCACGTTTCAGAACCTGGCGCTGTTCAACGGCATGACGGTGCTGGACAACATCTTGCTCGGTCGCCATGTGCACATGAAGCCGAGCGTCTGGCGCACGGCCCTCTACCCCTGGGCCAGCAAGCACGAAGAAGTCGCCCATCGCCACGTGGTCGAGGAGATCATCGATTTCCTGCAGCTGGAAGGGGTGCGCGACGAACTGGTCGATGTGCTCCCGATCGGCCTGAAAAAGCGGGTCGAGCTGGCGCGGGCCCTGGTGGCCGAACCCAGCTTCCTGATCCTGGACGAGCCGATGGCCGGCATGAACCAGGAGGAAAAGGAATACATGGCCCGCTTCGTCCTCGATGCCCGCGAGGAGCGTGGCGTCACGGTGCTGCTGATCGAGCACCACATGGACATCATCACCGGCATCTGCGATCGCATGCTGGTGCTCAGCTACGGCGAGGTGATCGACACCGGCATCCCGAGCCAGGTGATCGCCGACCCGCGTGTCATCAAGGCCTATCTGGGAGGTGCCCATGGCGCAGCCTGATTTTGGCCGCGGCGTCCCCCTGGACGCCGAAACCACCCTGTTGCGCCTGCTGGCGGCCAATGCGGCCAGCCATGGCGCCCAGGTGGCCATGCGTGAAAAGGACCGTGGCATCTGGCAGCAGATCACCTGGGCCCAGGTCCATGAGCAGGTGCTTGGCTGTGCCGCCGGGCTCGAAGCGCTCGGCTTCGGTCCGCAGTCGGCGCTGATGGTGCTGGGCGACAACCGGCCGCACCTGTACATGGCGATGCTCGCCGCTTCTGCCCTGCGCGGCTATGCGGTGCCGGTGTACCCGGATGCCACCCCAGACGAATTGCTGCATGTCATCGGCAGTGTCCACATTCGCTATGCGATCGCCGAGGACCAGGAACAGGTCGACAAGATTCTCGACCTGCGCGAGCGCGGTGCGCAGATCGACCACATCATCTACGACGATGCGCGCGGCCTGGGCAAGTACGAGGCGCCCGGCCTGGTCGACTGGGACACCCTGGTGGCCGAAGGGACCAGGCGCCTGGATGCGCAGGCTGGCGCCCGTCAGGCCCTGAGCGAGCGCGCCGGACCTGGCGATATCGCCGTCGTGATCCACTCCTCGGGAACGACCGGCAAGCCCAAGGGCGTGCTGCTCAGCCATCGCAACATCCTGTCGGGCGTGCGCAATGCCCAGCAGGCCGGCTCCTTCGATGTCGGCGAATCCATCCTGGCCTACCTGCCGATGGCCTGGGTGGGTGACTATGCCATCACCATGGGGGCCGGCATCGCGCTGCGCTTCGTGATCAATGTGCCCGAGGCGGGCGACACGGTGCTGCGCAACCTGCGCGAGATTGCGCCCACCTACTATCTGGCGGCGCCCCGCAGTTGGGACAACATGCTCACCATGGTGCAGGTGCGCATGGAGGACTCCACCTGGCTCAAGAAGAAGCTGTACGACTTCTTCCTGAACAATGCGATTGCCGCCGAGCGCCGCAAGCTCAGTGGCCAGCAGCCCAGCGCGGCGCAGAACTTCTGGCGCCCGATCGGCGAGTGGCTGGTGACCGGCCCGATCAAGGACCAGCTCGGCCTGTCGCGGATACGCAATGCCTTCACCGGCGGCGAGGCCATCGGCGAGGACACTTTCATCTTCTATCGTGCGCTTGGGGTGCAGTTGCGCCAGCTCTATGGGCAGACCGAGAGCTCGGCCTTCAACGCGATGCATGCCCCTGGCGAGGTCCACCTGCACACCGTCGGCCGGCCCCTGCCCGGGGTCGAAGTGCGCATTCATGAGAGCGGCGAGATCCTGCTGCGCTCGGGCAGCGTCTTCGAGGGCTATCACCGCAACGAGGACGCCACCGCGGCGGCCAAGATCGACGGATGGCTTCACACCGGCGATGCCGGTTACCTCGAAAAGGATGGTCAGCTGGTGGTGCTTGGGCGCGTCTCCGAAGTGGTCTACACCGCCAAGGGCGAGCGCTACATTCCCAACTACATCGAGAACCGCCTCAAGTTCAGTCCCTACATCAAGGATGTGGCGGTGCTGGGCAGCGGCAAGGACACGCTGGGCGCCATTGTCTGCATCGACATGGAGCCGGTCGGGCACTGGGCCGAGCTGCGCGGCATCTCGTATGTGTCGTATGCCGACCTGTCGCAAAAGCCCGAGGTGCTCGAGTTGCTGTCGCAGGCCGTGCATCACGTCAACAAGACGCTGCCGGAAGGCCTGCGCCTGCGTCATTTCGTCAGCCTGCACAAGGAATTCGACGCCGATGACGGCGAGATCACCCGCACCCGCAAGCTGCGCCGCAATGTCGTCGAGCAGCGCTATGCCCCGATCATCGAGGCCATCTACAGCGGCCAGAAGAGCGTGATGATGCGTGCCCAGATCACCTACGAGACCGGCGACGTCGGCGTTGTCGAACGGCTGCTGACCGTCAAGGAGCTTTGATCCATGGATTGGCTATATTTTCTCGAGCTCGCGGTCAACGGCGGCCTGTCCGGCCTGATGTATTCGCTGGTCGCGATGGGCGTCGTGCTCATCTACAAGTCCTCCTCGGTTCCCAACCTGGCCCAGGGCGCCCTGGTGATGGTTGGGGCCTATGTGGTGCTGGCCTTCTCCACCGGTCTGGGCGTGCCGATGTGGGCGGCGATCCCGCTGGCCATGGTCACCATGTTTTTTCTGGGCGTGGGGATCGAGCGCTTCACGTTGCGCCGCCTGGCCGGCCGCCCTGTCATCATGATCCTGATGATGACCCTGGGCCTGGACATCTTCCTGCGCGCCACTTCCCTGACCATCTGGGGCGGCAGCGGCCGGCCGCTGTCGCTGGGCATCAGCGACAAGCCGATGTTCCTTGGCCCCCTGCTGGTCAACCGTGCCTACCTGATCGGTGCAGCCGTCACCCTGGTGCTGTTCGGCCTGTTCCTGTGGTTCTTCCAGACCCGTCGCGGCGTCGTGCTGCGGGCCATTGCCGATGATTACCTGGCCTCCTGGTCGGTGGGCATCTCGGTCGAGCGTGGCGTGGCCTTGTCCTGGGCACTGTCCTCGGTGGTGGCCACCACCGCCGGCGTCCTGTGGGGCTCGATCCAGAGTGTGGACCAGTCGCTGTCGATGCTGCTGCTCAAGGGCATCACAGTGGGCGTGCTGGGGGGCCTGGACAGCCTGGGCGGCGCCCTCCTGGCCGGGCTGCTGCTGGGCATCATCGAGTCGGTGGCTTCGGGCTATCTCGATCCGCTGGTCGGCGGTGGCAGTCGCGACCTGGTGGTGGCGGCGGTGCTGATGCTGACCATCATGATCCGCCCGCACGGGCTGTTCGGCCGTCACGACATCGAGAGGATCTGAGCATGCTGTTCCGTCAAGCCGGCATTTTTCATACCGACTACGCGACCGACCGGTCGCTTTTTCCGATCCCCATCGACCGCTGGGCCATCATGCTGCTGCTGGCCTTCGCGCTGGCCGCACCCTGGCTGGTCAGCTCGCTGACGCTCACCAGCCACCTGCTGCCCTGGCTGGTCTGGACCTCGGCCGCCCTGGGCCTGAACCTGGTGCTGGGCTGGGCCGGCCAGTTCCACTTCGGCTATGCCGCGATCATGGCCATCGGCGCCTACACCTCGGTACATGCCGCCAAGGCTGGCATTCCCTGGGAAATCGCCATCATCCTGGCGGGCGCCATGGCCACGGCAGTGGGGCTGCTGTTCTCCTTTGCCGCCCTGCGCGTCAAGGGTCTGTATCTGGCGCTGTCGACCCTGGCCATGCAGTTCGTGATGGACTGGGTCATCTCGCATGTGCCGGCGATTTCCGGGGGGGTCTCGGCGACGCTGCAGTCGCCACCGATGCGCCTGCTGGGCCAGGTGGTGGCCTCGGAGACTGGCTTTTACTATGTGGCGCTCGCCTGGTGCCTGCTGGTGACCGTGTTCATGCTCAACCTCAAGCGCACGGCGCTGGGCCGGGCCCTGGTGGCGGTGCGCGAGAAGGACTTTGCGGCGGCGGTGATCGGCGTGCAAAGCTTCTACTACAAGGCGATCGCCTTTGCGACCTCGTCCTTCATCGGCGGGGTGACGGGCGCGATCCTGATCTTCACCTTCTACCGGGCCGTCACTCCGGAGCAGTTTGCGGTCAACGTCTCGATCGAATTGCTCGCCATGGTGATCGTCGGCGGGCTTGCCTCGATCATCGGCTGCTATTTCGGTGCCGCCTTCATCCTGCTGCTGCCTGGCCAGATGAACGAATTGATTGCCTGGCTGGCACGCCAGTTCGGCGCCAACCTGGGGGCGGAAACCCTGGCCCACATTCCCAACATGCTGTACGGCGCGCTGATCGTGATCATCCTGCTGATCGAGCCGATGGGGCTGGGCAAGCTGTACGCCAATGTGCGCAACTACCTGATGGTGTGGCCCTTCGGCTACGCCCGCAAGTAAAGGAGCCGTTCATGACACAGGTGCAGATCGGGTCAGGACCGGCCAGCGCTGCGGCAGGCGAGTCGGTGCTGCGGGTCAACAACATCGAGGTCATCTACGACCATGTGGCGCTGGCCATCAAGGGCGTGTCACTTGATGTGCCCAAGGGCGGGATGGTGGCCCTGCTCGGAGCCAACGGCGCCGGCAAGAGCACCACGCTCAAGGCGATCAGCGGCCTGCTGCAATCGCAGCGTGGCCTCGTGACCCGCGGTGACATCGAGTTCCAGGGCCAGGCCATCAATGACCTCTCGCCGCAAAAGCGCGTCAAGATGGGCATCGTCCAGGTGCTGGAAGGGCGCCGCGTGTTCGAGCACCTGACGCCCGACGAGAACCTGGTGGCGGCCTCCGCCGTGCAGGGCAGCCGTGCTGACATGCTGCGCAACAAGGACATGGTCTACACCTACTTTACCCGCCTGCACCAGCGCCGTACGGCCGAGTCCGGCTACCTGTCGGGCGGCGAGCAGCAGATGCTGGCGATCGGCCGCGCGCTGATGACCCAGCCCAAGCTGCTGATGCTCGATGAGCCCAGCCTGGGCCTGTCACCGCTGCTCGTGCAGGAGATTTTCGGCATCGTGCGCGACATCAACCGCAAGGAAGGCCTGTCGGTCCTGCTGGTCGAGCAGAATGCGATTGCGGCGCTGGAGGTGGTGTCGCAGGGCTATCTGATGGAAAATGGCCGTATCGTGATGCATGATTCCGCCGAGAACATGAAAAAGAACCCTGACATCCAGGAGTTCTATCTGGGGGGCGCCGAAGGGCGCAATTCCCACGACATCAAGCATTACAGCCGCCGTAAACGCTGGCTCAGTTGAACCGTTGAAGAGATGCCGGCCCCGGTCCCGGAGGCCTTTGCCGATTTTTCGCGCGGCGTGCGTACCGAGCAGCGCGGATCCCAAGACCACTGTACGCAGGAGAAGAGAGACATGACAAAACGACTGTTGACCGCCCTGGCCGGCCTGGCCCTTGCGGGCGCCGTCCAGACGGCGCAGGCCCAGATCAAGTTTGGTCTGTGCTATGACCTGAGCAAGGCCTACACCTTTGTGTCGCCGCAGATCGTGCAGGCCGCCAAGGACTACGCCGACCTGCTCAACCTGAAGGGCGGCATCGAAGGCCGCAAGATCGAGATCATCGCCCAGGACCATGGCAACGAGCCGCAGCGCGGCATCGAGTGCTACGAAAAGCTCAAGCGCGAGGGCGTGATGATGTTCGACACCCTGTCCACCCCGGTGTCGCGTGCGGTGCTGCCGCGCGTCATGCAGGATGGCAACATCCTGCTGCAATCCTTCGTGGGGCGCGGCGATGCGGTCGATGGCGATGTCTTCAAGTGGATCTTCCCGATCGGCCCGACCTACTGGGGCCAGATGGCCAACGACATCCACTACATCAAGACCCAGTCCAAGAACAACCTGAAGGGCGTCAAGATCGGTTTCATCTATCCGGACTACGCGTTCGGCCAGGAACCCATTCCCCTGCTCAAGACCCTGGCGGCCAAGGAAGGCTTCGAGCTGCAGCTGTTCCCCAACCCGCTGCCGGGCAAGGACCAGGCCGCCGTCTGGACCCAGATCCGTCGCGCCAATCCTGACTGGATCATCACCTGGAACCTGTCGGCCATGCACGTGGTCGCCGCCCGCGAGATGAAGCGCAATGGCATTCCCATGGATCGCCTGATCTCGGTGAACTGGTTCAACGAGGTCGACATCGCCAACATCGGTCCGGCTGAAGCCAAGGGCATGAAGCGCGGTACCAATGTGATCGGTGGCGCCGACCATCCGCTGATGAAGCAGATCGTTGCCGAGCTCTATGAAAAGGGCAAGGGCAATGGCGATCGCAAGAATATGAATGACATCTACTACAACACCGGTCTGGCGATGTACTCCTCGATGTTCGAGGGCGTGCGCCTGGCGCTCAAGTCGGGTGGCTGGCCCCTGACGCCGGCCAAGATCAAGACCGGGCTGGAGAGCATCCGCAACTTCGATGCCAACGGTTTCATGGCGCCGGTGACGGTCACTGCCTCCGACCATGGCGGTGGTGGCAAGACCCGCATCGACATGTGGGATGGCAGCAAGTGGGTGGCCCAGACCGACTGGTTCTCTGCCTACGACGATGTCGTCAAGCAGGTGGTCAAGGAGCAGTCGGCTGAATTCCTGAAATCGGCCAAGTGATCTGAAAGCATCGCGGCGGCCCTGACCGCCGCAGCAATGCCCTCGCCCGGTGGTCGCATCGCCGGGGAGTGCGCCACCGGCAGCCTTGGCTGCCGTTTTTTTTGCCGGACGGGACCGGTCCGGTCCGGCATCGGTGTGTCCCGATGCCAGTCGTTCGGCTCGGTCAGCGTCCGTCGACGCTGAAGACGATCAAGGCATTGCCTGCCTTGGCCAGCTGTCTTCCGTAGCCGGAGAGCACCACCAGCTTGCCATCGACGAGGATCGGTCCGCCATTGTCGATGGAGCCGCCCGTGACCTGACCGCCGTTGACCGGTGTCAGCGCGATGGCACCGGTGTCGTAGGACCACAATGCCTGTCCATTGCGGCTGTCATAGGCGTGCAGATGACCGTCGGCAGCGCCTACGAAGACTGCGCCCGTCATCGCAGTGACGGCCGATGAGAACGAACGCCTGCATCGGCTCGCGCCCCATGCGCAGCGTGCAGGCGGGGCTGGGACTTTCCACAGCAGCTCGCCATCACGCATACGCAGGGCGGCAAGGCCGGGCTCGGGGCGTGACAACCCGTTTGGGTAAGGGTCGGCGAGCGCTGCGTAGACGGTGTCCCCATCGGCGGCCATGCCCCACTGGATACCGCCCAGCGCCGAGCCCGCCCCGATGCGTCGCGACCAGACCAATTGCCCGGCCTTGGCCGGATCCAGGGCATGCACCTGACCCGACTTCTGGCCCGCCAGCAGCAATGGGCGGCCATCGGGCCGGGCGCTGAGGATCAGCGCGGCACCGAAGTCATGGTCCGGGCCCACGGCTTGCGGACAATTGCCCTGGCCGGCCCGCTCTGGGCTTTGCAGGCAGGGCATCACGTAGTGGTCACCCGCCAGCATCTGCTGGCTCCAGCGCAGCTGTCCACTGTCCATGTCGAAGGCCAGGATGGCATTGCTGGTGGGCACGGGCACTTCCGTGTACGAGTTTCCGGTGCCCACATAGAGCAGGCCACGCGCCGGATCGAGGGTGGCCGGCATCCACACCGCTGCCCCGGCAGGCCCTTGCAGCGGCGTTCCGGTGCTGCTGCGGCGATGGGGACGTGCGGGCTCGGCAATCGTGAAGGTCTGCCACAGCAAGGTGCCACTGGCCGCATCCAGTGCGGCGACGCTGCCCCGGAAGCTGCAGCAGGGATAGGACGCTCGTTGCGCCCATCCTTCCTCGCCCGAAGATACAGTCACGTAGATGCGGCCCTCGTGAAACACCGGTGCCCCGGTGATGCGGCTGGCCACGTGGGCATCCATGCGTCGCCTCCAGCGCATCTCGCCATTGCGGGCGTCGATTGCCTGCAGATAGCCCTGGTCATCGCCGAAAAAAAGAAGGACCGGATCGCTGCTGGCCCGGCCTTGTCCACGCACGAACGAAGTGCGTATCGGTGCCCCGCTGTCGCGCCGCCAATGCGTACAACCGCTCTCCAGGTCCAGGGCGATGATCTGGCCGGCCTCGGTGCCCAGATAGATGATGCCGTCCCAGACCGAGGCCTGGCCGACCGTGGCCGAGGCCTCGATCGCGTACACCCAGCGAGGCTTGAGTCGTGCCACCGACTCAAGGTCCAGGCCGGCCCGCGGCTGGTAGCGCATCTGCCCCAGTCCGTTGCCCCAGCCTTGCCAGCTCGATCCTGCGCCGCGCCCGGGGCCCGGCTCGCAGGGCCTGTCACGGCGGGCCCGCACCAGGGCCTGCGGTGCCTCGAGATGATCGAGCAGGGCCTCGAACTCCCGTTCTTGCAGGCCCGCAGCCGCTTCCCGCATCACCCCATGGCGCAGCAAGGCGTGCAGCTCGGCACGGGTACGGGGCACCCACTGGCTGCGCGCGGGGGTGCGGTCCTTGGCCTGGTCGTGACAGCCGGCGCAGCGCGCCTCATAAACCTGGCGGCCCAGGCTGTCCTGCGCGGTCTGCGCTGCGGCGGTGGACGGGGCACCCGCCGTCGCGCCCAGTGCAGCCGCGAGCCACCAGAGCCCGCGCTTCACGGCGTGGCACCCTTCAGATGCTGGTCAAACCAGTCGATGGCCAGCGTGATGGCCGTCTCGCGTCCCTGGCGATACACGCCGTAATGGTCGATGCCGGGAATCACCGAATACTTCTTGCGCGCATCGCGCACGGCCTCGAAGGCCAGCCGCGCATGCTCGTCGTTGCTGAACAGTTCTTCGCGCTCGGCAACGATGAACAGCGTCGCACAGTTTTGCAGGCGGGCGGCATCAACCAGGGGTGCATATTGGGCGAGCTTGTCGTAGATTGGTGCGCCGATCAGATTGCCCAGCACGCGGGCCCGCGGTTCCGGATAGCCCAGCTCACCGCGGGTGCGGGCGGCCGCCTCGTTCCAGCTGCGATGGCGGGTCACCGCATTGCCCATGACCCAGTCGGAGCGAAAGCCCGCCACCTGGCTGACCACGGCCTTCACTCTCGGATCGCGCGCCGCCACGGCGATGACGTGGCCCCCCGAGTAGCTCGAGCCGCGCAGGCCGATGCGCGAGGCATCAACGCCGGCCTCGCTGGCACTCCAGTGCAGCACGTTCAGCCAGTCAGCGACCTGTTCGAGCGGGTCGACATAGCCACGCAATTCCTCGACTTCGGCGCGCCAGCGCCGCTCGCCTTCGCGGACCGCGCCCGAGCGCAGCACCAGGCGCCCGTCGCTCAGGCCCCAGCCCCGGTAGTCGAAGTTGATGACGCGATAGCCCGCCCGGGCCAGCGCGACACCATCCTGCCGGAAGCCGGCAGCCGTGCCACCCCAGCCATGGGCCTGGATCACGGTGGGCCAACCGGATGCGGGGACCGGACTGTCCGGATCGAACACCTCGGCATGCAGCCGCACACCGTCGCTCAGGATGGCGACCTGGCGCATGCGCACGCCGCGCGGTGGCGTGTACGAGGCCACCCGGTCGGCGCTGAGGGCAGCAATCGGCGGTGCCTGGGCGATCGAGGGGGCTGGCAGGCCGAGGAGCGCGAGCAGCAGCGCTGTCCATGCGGGCAGGCAGCTTTGCAGGGACTGCAGGCGCGGGGCGGGAAGCGATCGTCTTGGATGCATGGGCTCTCCTGCGCGGACATGGCGGGGCGGTTTCACGCCAGTGTGGTGTGCCGCAAATAACTTATCTGATGACTTCGCCCCGAAGGGGTTCGATCATACGATGCCCTCGTTCGCTCGCCCGCCAGGGCAGATATCACCCGATATCTACCCTGGCGGACAACCGCCCGATCATCCTCGTCTGAGTCGAATCCTTGGACAAGTTATTTGCGGCACACCACACTAGCGGCGGGCCGCGCGCACTGCCTTGCGCCGGCTCATTTACAAATGGATACACCCTGCCGCCCGGGGATCGGCGATCATCTTCGTCCGGTCTGTTTGCCAGGAGTCGTCGCCATGACCCATTCCCTTCGCTGGTCCCTGCCGCTGTGGCTGGCCTGCGCGTTGTCGCTGAGCGCCTGCGGTGCCGGCGTCAGCTACTACACCGGTTCCGGCCCGCAGCCGGGCAAGATCCAGGACGGCACGGTCGGCAACGTGGTGGCCGTGGCGACCGACACCCTGCTGTCCCTGGGCGGACCGGTGCGCACCCTGATCGATGCCAACCTGCCCCCCGCAGCGCAGCGGCCGCGCCAGGGCCTGGTCCCGACCCTGCTCGACCTGCATGACACCTACGCCGGTCTGCGCCTGCCGGTCACCGGCAGCAATGGCGCCCGCTCGGTGGTCAGCGGGCCCTTGAGCTGCCAGTCGGGCAGTGGCAGTTATCAGGCCGAGTTCCTGAATGCCGCCAGCATCAGTGTCGGGGACCGCCTCGTGATCACGGCACAGGACTGCATCGCCAACAACCAGAGGCTGAACGGCAGCTTCACCTCGGTGGCCAGTGTGGCCGGTCCGGCGGCGAGCTCCCCGGGCTCGGCCTGGTCGGCCACCTGGCAGGTGGGCTTGTCGGCCTGGACCCAGTATGACCTGATCGCGCCACCGATCGGCATGCGCGCCCATGGCAGCGCCGAGTTTCGCGTGGCCCGGGCCTCCGGCAGCGATGCCGAGGCCCGTCTGACGGTGGCTCAGGCGGGCAGCGGCGTCAGCGGCCTGAACATTGCGATCATCGAGAACAATGGCGTGGCCAGCGAGCGCGACCTGTTTGGGGTGACCGGCTGGCGCCAGATTGCCGGCAGCAGCTATACCAGCCTGGACCTGACGGTGGCCGAGCGCTTTTTCCTGAGCCAGGGCTTTGGCAACCTGAGTGTGCGCACCAGCGGTGAAACCCTCAGCCAGTCGGGGGCCTTGCCGACAGGCCTGTGGTACGCGGTGGCCGATGACGGATCGGTGGCCTACGCCACGGCCCGCGCCAGCGCGCCAACGCAATTGCTGATCGAATATGCCGCCTCCCTGGGCGGTACGGTCATCCGCAGCTTCCTGAGCAGCTGGGCCGAATTGCGCAATTACCTTTAGGGAAGGTCCGCAAAACCTCTCGCGCCTGCGGCGGAGTCTTTGCGGACCTTACCCAGGCAAGTCCTCCCCAGGCCGGCGCTGCCAGGGTCGGGTCGCTGGCCTGGGCGTGCCGGCATTGGGTACACTGGCAGCATGCCCTTCCGGTTCGGCCGGCGACTGCCAGGAGAATGACCCGATGCCCAGCTTCCACCTGTCCGACCTCAAGGCCAAGGCCAAGGCGCATCCGCTCACCCAGCAGTACATGCTCAATGCGCGCTACACCGCGCTCGGGCTGTCGGTCTTCCTCGCCCTGATCCTGCTGATGTGCTGGGGCGCGCGCTGGATCAGCTTCTTCTGGCCCTTCCTGTTCATCGTCCTGACCCTGGTCGGCATCCATGACCTGGTGCAGACCCGGCACTCGGTGCTGCGCAACTATCCGGTCATCGGTCACCTGCGCTTTTTCCTGGAGTACATCCGGCCCGAGATGCGCCAGTACTTCATCGAGTCCGACATCGAGGCGATTCCGTTCTCGAGGCAGCAGCGTGCCATGGTCTATGCGCGTGCCAAGAAGGAGCTGGACAAGCGCGCCTTTGGCACCCAGCTCGATGCCTATGCGGCCGGCTTCGAATGGATCAACCATTCCATCGATCCGGCGCCGGTGCAGTCGCATGATTTCCGCATCACCATTGGTCAGGGCGAGAAGGCCTACAGCGCCTCGGTGTTCAACATCTCCGCGATGAGTTTCGGCTCGCTCTCGGCCAACGCGATCCTGGCCCTGAACAAGGGCGCCAGGATGGGAAACTTTGCGCACGACACCGGCGAGGGCTCGATCTCCGAACATCACCGCGTGCACGGGGGCGACCTGATCTGGGAGATCGCCAGCGGCTACTTTGGCTGCCGCGATGCGCAGGGGCGCTTCGACCCTGACATGTTCCAGAAGAATGCCGCCTCGCCCCAGGTGCGGATGATCGAGATCAAGCTGTCCCAGGGGGCCAAGCCCGGCCATGGCGGCGTGCTGCCGGGAGCCAAGGTGACGGCCGAGATTGCCGCCGCGCGTGGTGTGCCGGAGGGCATCGATTGCGTGTCGCCAGCCAAGCACAGCGAGTTCAGCAATCCGGTGGAACTGCTGCTCTTCGTCGAACGCCTGCGCAAGCTCTCCGGTGGCAAGCCGACGGGCTTCAAGCTGGCCATCGGTCATCCCTGGGAATGGCTGGGCATCGCCAAGGCGATGCGCGAGACTGGCATCACGCCCGACTTCATCGTCGTCGATGGCAAGGAGGGCGGCACCGGTGCAGCCCCTGCGGAGTTTCTGGACCGCGTGGGCACGCCGATGCGCGAAGCCCTCATGCTGGTGCACAACACCCTGGTGGGCCTGAACCTGCGCGACAAGGTCAAGATCGGTGTGGCCGGCAAGATCGTGTCGGCCTTCGACATCGCGCGCGTGATGGCCATGGGGGCGGACTGGTGCAACAGTGCGCGCGGCTTCATGTTTGCGCTCGGCTGCATCCAGTCCCAGAGCTGCCATACCGGCACCTGCCCGACCGGCGTGGCTACCCAGGACCCGATGCGTGCCAAGGCCCTGGTGGTGCCTGACAAGGCGGACCGGGTCTACTACTTTCACCAGAACACGCTCAAGGCCCTGGCCGAACTGGTGGCGGCTGCCGGCCTGCGCCACCCGAACGAGATCAAGCCCTTTCACATCGTGCAGCGTGACAGCCAGAGCGAGGTGCGCACACTGGCCACGACCTATCCCTTCCTCAAGCCCGGCGAATTGCTCGACGGCAGCGCCGAGCCGCCAGTGTTCAAGCGCTTCTGGGCGATGGCCCGGTCCGATTCCTTTGCACCGAAAATCTGAGGAGCCCTCATGCTGCAACTGCGCCCCGGCTGCGAAGCCTGCGACAAGGACCTGCCCCCCGATTCACGTGAGGCCTTCATCTGCTCGTTCGAGTGCACCTTCTGCCAGCTCTGTGCCCATCAACGGCTCTCGGGCCTGTGTCCCAATTGTGGTGGTGAACTGGTGCGACGGCCGGTGCGCCCGGCCGACCGCCTGGCGCGTCATCCGGCCTCTGCGGAAAGGGTGTTCAAGCCGCGCACCTGAGGCGCGCTGCAGCGCTCAGGCCAGGCGCGGCGCGGTATCGATGAAAGAAGGGCGCTGCTTGAGCTTGTCGAGATGACGGGCCAGGTTGACATGCGGGCTGCGCCAGTCGAGCTGAGGAAAGCGGAACTCGAGCCAGCCCAGCGCGCAGCCCACAGCGACATCGGCCAGCGTGTATTTGCCCTCACAACACCAGGCCTTGTCGCCCAGGCCCTGGGACATCATGACCAGGGCACGCTCGACCTTGGTCATCTGGCGCTCGATCCATTTGGGGCTTCGCTCGTGCTCGGGACGCTGCAGCACCTCGGCGCGCGCCAGGAAGGCGGCATCGGTGAGGCCATCGGCCAGGGCTTCCCAGGTCTTGACCTCGGTGCGGGCACGGCCGGAGGCCGGGATCAGCTTGTGGACCGGCGTCAGGCCGTCGAGGTATTCGACGATGACGCGGGAATCGAAGACCGCGCCGCCGTCTTCCATGATCAGGCAGGGAATCTTGCCCAGCGGATTGTATTCATGGACCTTGTTGTCCGGTGCCCAGACATCCTCGATCGTCAACTTGTAGTCGATTTTCTTCTCTGAGAGCACAATACGCACTTTGCGCACGTATGGGCTGGCGAGTGATCCGATCAGTTCCATAGGTCCTTCCTTCAGTCCAGTATAGCAAAGGGGTTTTCGCAGGCCGGTCTTGTCCACAGGCCGGCGTCGTGGTTTCCCCTGGCCCCTGTTTTTCCTGTCTGCAATCTTCCATGAGCACCCCCAGCCTTCATCCCCTGCAAGCCCTGTCCCCCCTTGATGGCCGATATGCCGCCAAGACTGCCGCCCTGCAAGCCTATTTCTCCGAGGGGGCCCTGATGCGGCACCGGGTCTGGGTGGAGATCGAATGGCTCATCGCCCTGTCCGATGCCGGTCTGGACGAACTCAAGCCCCTGAGCGCCGCCTCGCGCCAGTTCCTGCGTGACCTGGTGGCGCAGTTCGGTCTGGAGCAGGCCTCGCGCATCAAGCAGATCGAGGCGCGCACCAACCACGATGTGAAGGCGGTCGAGTATTTCCTCAAGGAGAGCGTGGCCCAGGTGCCGGAGCTGGCCAAGGCGGCCGAGTTCATCCATTTCGCCTGCACCTCCGAGGACATCAACAACATGTCCCATGCGCTGATGCTCGCGGGCGGACGCGAGAAGGTCATCCTGCCGGCCATCGATGCCTTGATCGGCAAGCTGCGCGGCATGGCCCATGAGCATGCCGAGGTGCCGATGCTCTCGCGCACCCATGGCCAGACGGCCAGCCCGACCACGGTGGGCAAGGAGCTGGCCAATGTCGTGCAGCGCCTGCAGCAGGCGCGCGCGGCCATTGCCGCGGTCGTGCCGCTTGCCAAGATGAACGGGGCGGTGGGCAACTTCAATGCTCATCTGAGCGCCTATCCGCAGATCGACTGGCCAGCAGTGTCGCGCAAGCTGATCGAGTCCCTGGGACTGCAGCAGAACGCCTACACCATCCAGATCGAACCGCACGACTACATGGCGGCCTTGTTCGATGCCTGCGCCCGCATCAATACCGTGCTGATCGACCTGAACCGCGACCTGTGGGGTTACATCTCGCTGGGCTATTTCAAGCAGCGCCTCAAGGACGGCGAGGTCGGCTCATCGACCATGCCGCACAAGGTCAATCCCATCGATTTCGAAAACTCGGAAGGCAATCTCGGTCTGGCCAACGCCTTGCTGCGCCACCTGTCCGAGAAGCTGCCGGTGTCGCGCTGGCAGCGCGACCTGACCGACTCGACCGTGCTGCGCAACATGGGCGTGGCACTGGGCTATTGTGTGCTGGCCTATGACGCCTGCCTGCGCGGGCTGAACAAGCTGGAGATCAACCGCGAGCGTCTGGCCGAAGATCTTGAACATGCCTGGGAAGTGTTGGCCGAACCGGTGCAGACCGTGATGCGGCGCTACGGGCTGCCTGAGCCCTATGAGCAGCTCAAGGCCTTCACCCGCGGCCGGCCGATCACCCGTGAAGACCTGCAAGGCTTCATCGCACAACTGGATTTGCCCGCGGCCGTCAAGCAGGACTTGCTGGCGCTCACGCCCTCGCGCTATGTCGGCCTAGCAGCCGGCCTGGCCCGGGCCGTCTGACGCCCCTTTGATGAACGCGCGGGCGGCTGCTGCGATTTTCCTGCGGCCGATGGCTTGCCAGAGCGGAAAAACCCGATAGACTGGGCGCGGTGCATGGTGCGAGCCGCGCCCGATGCCGGGGTGGAGGGCGTCTGCTATCACCCACCAGAACACCCAAGGGAGAATCACATGCAATTGAAGTCCGTCGTTTCCGCGCTGGTGCTGGCTGCAAGCTTTGCACTGGCCGCACCAGCCAGTGCCCAGTTCGCCAACCCCGAAGCCGCCATCAAGTATCGGCAGTCGGCCTTGACCGTGATGGGCGCCAACGTCGGTCGTCTGGGAGCCATGGTCCAGGGACGCGTGCCTTTCGATGCCGCCCGCGCGCAGGCTGCCGCCAAGATCGCAGCTGCCGTGGCCCATGTTCCCTGGGAGGGCTTCATCGCCAACTCGTACAGCGGCAATACCAAGGCCAAGGCCGACATCGCTGCCAACATGGCCGAGTTCAACCAGATGGCCGACAAGGCTGCCGCTGAAGTCGACAAGCTGCCGGCTGCTGCAGGCAACCTGGACAGCCTGAAGGCGCAGATGGGTGCCGTGGGCGCTGCCTGCAAGACCTGCCACGACAAGTATCGCAACCAGTAAGCGCCGGTTGTCGCCGCTCAGATCAGGCGCCTGATCGGCTGCTTGCGCCAGTAGCGGTGATAGAACAGGGTCTGCCCCGCCAGCATGCAGGCAAAGGCGGCGGGGTAGGCATACCAGATGCCGTTCAGGCCGTAATGGGCGCTGAGCATCCAGGCCAGCGGCACCTGGATCACCAGGATGCCGGTGATCGTGATGGCGGTGGGCACCAGCACCGAGCCGCTGGCCCGCATCACGCCACTGAGCACGCCCGACATGCCGAAAATCACCAGGGACCAGAGCATGCTGTGCAGCAGCGTCTGGGTCACCTCGAGCACGGCCGGGTCGGCGATGAACAAAGCCACGATCGGGCGCGACAGCAGATAGCCGAGCAGGACCAGGCTGCCCGTCAAGGCCAGGTTCATCCACAGGCCGGTGCGCACGATCCGTGGCAGTCGTTCGAGATGCCCTGCACCGATGCTCTGTGCCGCCAGGATCGATGCGGTGATGGCGATCGAGATGGCCGGGAACTGCACATAGTTGATGATCTGGGCTACCGCCCCGTAGGCCGCGGTCGCCTGGGAGCCGAAGCGGTTGACCAGCCACTGCACCGCGATCTCGGACAGCGAGATGGCAATCATTTGCACTCCGGTGGGTACGCCGATGCGCAGCACCTGCTGCAGGATGCCGCGCTCGATGCGCAGGTGTGCGCGCAAGGCGGCATCGGGCGCCATCGGATGCGGGCCGCCGCGAAAGGCGCGGTTGCGCAGCCGCCAGCCCAGCCAGAGCAGGGCCACCGCATAGGAGGCAATCGTGCCCCAGGCACCTGCGGTGACACCCAGCCGGGGTAGTCCGGCCCAGCCCTGGATCAGGGCCGGCGTCAGGATGATGTTGACCAGGGTCGACAGGCACAGCGCCAGCATTGGCGAGACCGTGTCACCCACGCCCCGCAGCATCGACGTGCTGAGCAGAAACACCAGCAGCCCCGGCGTTGCCATCAGCATGATGCGGGCATAGCGCACCGCATCGTCCAGGATGTCGGGGGGTGTGCCGAGCATGCCCAGCATCCACTCGGTGAAGGTGCCACCGAACACCGCAATCACCAGGCCAAAGACGATCACCACCGACAGGGCGGTGCCGGCCACCGCCTTGACGCGCTCGGGCTTGCGGGCGCCCCAGGCCTGGCCGATCAGCACCGAGGCGCCTGCGCCCAGTCCGATCACGAAGGCAATGAAGAAGAACAGCACCGGAAAGAACGAGGCCACGGCTGCCAGGGCCTTGACCCCCAGCATCTGTCCGATGAAGATCGCGCCGACCGTGCCCGACAGCGACTGCAGCAGGTTGGCCAGCAGCATCGGGCCGAGAAAGCCCAGGTAGGTACGCCAAAGGGGCGGGGCGGCCCCCTTGCCCGGCGACGGGCGGGACGATGTCAAGCCTGCTCCGGTCGCGCCGGCGCGGCTTCGAAGGCCTTGCCGGCGAAGGCCCGCGCGAGGGTCCGGACATCCTCGGGCCAGGCCTGGGTCTGCGCCTCAAAGGCTTCGGGCTGGGCGGCGAACAAGGCGCGACTGGCCTCCTCGAAGCCCGGGTAATCGCCGGCGATTGCCGAGATGAACCGGTAACAGGCCAGTTGCGCCTGGCGTAGCTGGTCGCTGCCCTGTTCGGCACGACGCGCCTTCAGCACGAGTTTGCGCAGCGCCACCGAGGCGCCGCCCGGTTGCGCGGACAGCCAGTCCCAATCCTTGGGCAGCAGGGTGACTTCACGGGCGACCACGCCCAGTCTGGGCCGGCCGGGGCGGCCGCTGCTCGGAGGCGGTCCCCCTTCACCGGAGGCGCTCAGGCGGCCCAGGTCCACCTGCTCGCCACTTTCGAGGTCGATGACCAGCACCTGGCCATCCAGGCTCAAGCGGCCGAGCAGGCTTTGCACATCGGGGCCGCTGCCCTGGCCGATGCGGCGGCCCTGGTGGAAGGCGGCGAAAAGAGGGGGCCCGGAGGCAGGGGATTTGGTCGGCATGGCAGTGGTTTTATTACCCGGATTAAATATAATACCCGGGTATAAAACTTCTGTCAAAGCGGCAGGCTCAGGAGACGTCCTTGTAGCCGCTGATCATGGCCTTGACCAGCTTCTCTTTCTTGATGCGGGTGTAGAAGATGATCGCGGCCAGGTGCAGGCCGATCAGGCTGATCAGGGCAATGCGGTTGATCTTGTGCACCGTGGTGAGCAAGGCGCTGGTGCTGTCGCTCACGTACTGGCGCAGCGGGCCTTCCCACATCACATCGTCGTTGGCGAACAGGCCGGTGCCCACCTGGATGCACAGCAACAGCAGCATCGCATAGACCGAGAACGCGCCCAGCGGGTTGTGGCCGTGCGTGGCGGGCACGCGGGCGGGGTCCTTCAGGTAGGCCAGGGCCCGGCCCGGCGAGGGCGGGAAGCTGGAAAAACGGGCATAGCGGCTGCCGGCAAAGCCCCAGATCAGGCGAAACACCAGCAGCACGATCACGGCATAGCCGAAGCGGAAGTGCCACACGAAACCGTTGCCGCCGATGTTGGCACTGATGATCGCTGCCACCACGCAGCCCACCAGGGCCCAGTGGAAGATGCGCAGCGGCAGGTCCCAGACGTAGATTCGGCTCATGGGGTTTCAGGCAGTTCGCCTTCCTTCTTCTTGATCGGCTTGACCAGGTCCTCGCGCTTGACACCCAGCCACATCGCAATGGCGGCCGCCACGAACACCGAGGAGTAGATGCCGAACAGGATGCCGATGGTCAGGGCCAGGGCGAAGTAGTGCAGGGTCGGGCCACCGAACAGCAGCATCGAGAGCACCATCATCTGCGTCGAGCCGTGGGTGATGATCGTGCGCGACATGGTCGAGGTGATGGCATTGTCGATCACCTCGACCGTGCTTGCCTTGCGCATCTTGCGGAAGTTCTCGCGGATCCGGTCGAAGATCACCACCGACTCGTTGACCGAGTAGCCCAGCACGGCCAATACCGCCGCCAGCACCGAGAGCGAGAACTCCCACTGGAAGAAGGCAAAAAAGCCCAGGATGATGATCACGTCGTGCAGGTTGGCGATGATCGCGGCCACCGAGAATTTCCACTCGAAGCGGAAGGCCAGGTAGATCATGATGCCGACCACCACCACCAGCAGGGCCATGGCGCCGTCGGTGGCCAGTTCCTTGCCGACCTGCGGTCCGACGAACTCGACGCGGCGCTTCTCGACCCCGGGGGTAGCCTTCTGCAAGGCCTCGAGCACCTGGTCCGATTGCTTGTCCGAACTCAGGCCGGTCTTGAGCGGCAGCCGGATCATCACGTCGCGCGAGGTGCCGAAATTCTGCACTTGGGCATCGCTGTAGCCCAGACCTTCGACCGTCTTGCGGACGACCTCGAGATTGGCGGACTCCTTGTAGGCCACTTCCATCAGGGTGCCGCCGGTGAACTCCACCGAGAAGTGCAGGCCGCGCGAAAACAGGAAGAAGACGGCCAGCAGAAAAGTGACCAGCGACACGATGTTGAACGCCAGGGCGTTCTTCATGAAGGGGATGTCGCGCTTGATGCGGAAAAATTCCATGGCGATTGTCTTTGTTCGTTCGGGGCGGGGCGGGCAGGACCGGGGCGTGTGCCGCCGGTCTCAGGCGGCCTTCTTGTCGTCGGGTTTCCAGATCTGGCCGATCGACAGGCCGGCCAGCTTTTTCTTGCTGCCGTACCAGAGATTGACCAGGCCACGCGAGAAGAACACCGCCGAGAACATCGAGGTCAGGATGCCCAGGCAGTGCACCACGGCAAAACCACGGACCGGCCCCGAGCCGAAGGCGAGCAGGGCGACGCCGGCAATCAGGGTGGTCACGTTGGAATCGAGGATGGTGCCCCAGGCGCGCTCGTAGCCCGCCGCGATCGCCGCCTGCGGCGTGCTGCCATTGCGCAACTCCTCGCGGATGCGTTCATTGATCAGCACGTTCGAGTCGATCGCCATGCCCAGTGTCAGGGCGATGGCCGCGATGCCGGGCAGCGTCAGGGTGGCCTGCAGCAGCGACAGCAGGGCCACCAGCAGGAGCAGGTTGAAGGCCAGGGCCAGCGACGAGAACATCCCGAACAGCAGGTAGTAGCCCATCATGAAGACTGCGATCGCAATGAAGCCCCAGGTGACGCTCTTGAAGCCCTTGTCGATGTTTTCCTTGCCCAGGCTCGGGCCGATGGTGCGTTCCTCGATGATGTCCATCGGGGCGGCCAGTGCGCCGGCACGCAGCAGCAGGGCGGTGTCGGCCGCCTCTGTGGTGGTCATGCGACCCGAGATCTGGACACGTCCGCCGGCGATCTCGCTGCGGATGACCGGCGCGGTGACCACTTCACCCTTGCCTTTTTCGATCAGCAGGATGGCCATGCGCTTGCCGATGTTCTCGCGGGTCAGGTCCTTGAAGATGCGGGCGCCCTTGGCATCCAGGTTCAGGTGCACGGCAGGCTCCTGGTTCTGGCTGTCAAAGCCCGCCTGGGCATCGGTCAGGTTGTCACCGGTGAGCACCACCTGCTTGCGCACCAGGACGGTCTGTTCACCGCGCTCGGTGTATTTCTCGCAGCCGAAAGGCACGGCACCACTGGTGGCTGCCGCGATCTCGTCCGGGCTGTCGCAGACCATGCGCACTTCCAGGGTGGCGGTGCGGCCGATGATCTTCTTGGCCTGGGCCGTGTCCTGCACGCCCGGCAATTGCACCACGATGCGGTCGGCGCCCTGCTGCTGGATCACCGGCTCGGCCACGCCCAGCTCGTTGATGCGGTTGTGCAGGGTACTGATGTTCTGCTTGATGGCGTTGTCCTGGACGGCCTTGATTGCCGTCTCCTTGAAGGTGGCGACCAGTTTCGGGTCGCCGCTGCCGGCAGGCGCCTCGACCACCGACAGGTCGACCAGCTGGTCGCTGAGCAGGGCCTTGGCCTTGGCCATGGTCTCGGCTTCGCGGAAGCTGATCTCGATCGCATTGCCCACCCGGTTGACGCCGGAGTGGCGGATGCCCTTGTCGCGCAGCGCGGTACGGGCATCGCCGGCCAGACTGTCGATGCGCTTGCTCAGCGCCGTCTTCATGTCGACCTGCATCAGGAAGTGGACGCCACCGCGAAGATCGAGGCCCAGGTACATCGGCAGGGCGTGCAGGGCCGTCAGCCAGGACGGCGTGGCCGGCAGCAGGTTCAGGGCCGTGACGTAGTTCGGGTCTTCCTGGTCAGTGTTCAGACCCTTGGCCAGGGCGTCCTTGGCCTTGAGCTGGACGTCGGCATCGCCGAAGCGGACCTTGACCGAGGTACCGTCGAACTGCAGGCCCTTGTGCGGCAGGTTGGCCTTCTTGAGCAGATCCTCGACCTTGCCCACGGTATTGCTGTCGACCTTGATCGTGGCCTTGCCGCTGGAGACCTGCACCGCCGGCGAATCACCGAAGAAATTGGGCAGGGTGTAGATCAGTCCGAACAAGAGCACGATCAGGATGATCGCGTACTTCCAGGCAGGGTAGCGGTTCATGAGGCTCAGATTGCCTTGATGGTGCCGTTGGGCAGCAGGGTTTGCACGGCAGCTTTCTGGAACTGCATCTCGCCGGCGCCGACATCCAGGGTGACGTAGCTTTCGCCGACCTTGACGATGCGGCCGACGATGCCGCTGGCGGTGACGACCTCGTCACCCTTCTTCAGGGTCTCGAGCATGGCCTTGTGCTCCTTGGCCCGCTTCATCTGCGGGCGGATCATCAGGAAGTACAGCACCACGAACATCAGGATGAGGGGCAGGAAACCCATCACCTGTTCGTTCAGGGAACCGCCCGCCGCCTGGGCGTATGCATTGGAAATCCACATGATTCTTGTCCTCCGAGGGTGGTCGGCCTCTGGGGCCGCCTTTGTGTAGGGGGTGACGGCGACCGGCTTGCCCGGGGCAGGCCGGTGGGCCCGCTGACGCGCGTCGTCTCTGGCTCAGCCGATGATTATAAGGGGCACCCGCTGCGCGCGGGCCAATGGCAGGGGTTGCGCAAGGGGCTGCCGGCTGTTCAGCCGAAGCGGAAGCTGGAGGCGGTCACACCGCCGCGGATGCCTTCCTCGTGATAGACGCAGGAGGCCGGCGCCTCCTCGGCTGCACCCAGGGCCACCATCAAGGGGATCAGGTGGTCCTCGCGGGGGTGCGAAAAGCGGGCGCCGGGTGCCTGGTCCCAGTGGTTCAGGCGAGTGGTGCGCTCGGTCGCCGGCAGGGCCAGGGTCTGCTGCAGCCATTGGTCGAAGGCGGCAGAGGGCTCTTTGGCCGGCGGCCCGTAGGCGCGCAGGTTGTGATAGCTCAGGCCGCTGCCCACGATCAGCACCCCTTCATCGCGCAGCGGGCGAAGGGCCCGGCCCAGGGCAAAGTGGTCCTCGGGGTTCAGGCGGGTTTGCAGCGCCACCTGGTAGACCGGCACATCAGCCCTCGGGTACATCACCGCCAGGGGCGAGAAGGTGCCGTGGTCAAAGCCGCGCTGCGGATCGGCCCGACCGGGCAATCCGGCCGCCTGGATCAACTCGAGCGTGCGCTGCGCCAGCGCCGGGTGGCCGGGTGCGCCGTAGGTGATGGCGTAGGTATGGGGCGGAAAGCCGTAGTAGTCGTAGAGCATCGGTGGATGCGGGTGCGACATCACGTCGAAGCCTTCCGCCTCCCAATGGCCCGACACCATCAGGATCGCCTTGGGCGTGATCGCGATCTGGCGCGGCATGTCGGCCAGTGCGCGCTCGAGCGCCTGCATGCTGCCCCGCATCTCGGGAATCCACGGCCAGGGACCCCCGCCGTGGGAGATGAAATAGGTGGGCAGGGTGGGGATGCTCATGGTGGGGTCGACTCCTGGGGGCCGTTGTACGCGTTGTGAGAGGTGCGGGCGGATCGCCGCCATTCAAGGTTCAATCGACGCCGCTGGCGCGCTCGGCGGCAAACTCGCGTACGAAGGCCTCGAACTGCCCTGCATCGAGCGCATCGCGGATGCGCCGCATCAGGTCCAGATAGAAATACAGGTTGTGGATGGTGGCCAGTCGCGCACCCAGGATCTCGTTGATCTTTTGCAGGTGGTGCACGTAGGCGCGTGAAAAGTTGCGGCAGGCGTAGCAATGGCAGCCTGGCGCGATCGGACGGGTGTCATCCTTGTAGCGCGCGTTCTTGAGCTTGAGGTCGCCGCGCCGCGTGAACAGCCAGCCATTGCGCGCATTGCGGGTGGGCATCACGCAGTCGAACATGTCGATGCCGGCCGCCACACCGGCGACCAGATCCTCGGGCGTGCCCACGCCCATCAGGTAGCGCGGCTTGTGGGCCGGCAGGCGCGGTGCCGTGTGCGTCAGCACCCGCATCATGTCTTCCTTGGGCTCGCCCACGCTCAGCCCGCCGATCGCATAGCCCTCGAAATTCATGGCTGCCAGGGCATCGAGCGATTCGTCGCGCAGCGCCTCGAACATGCCGCCCTGCACGATGCCGAACTGGGCGTTGCGGTTTTCCAGGCGCTGGAACTCGTCGCGCGAGCGCTGTGCCCAGCGCAGGCTCAGGCGCATCGACGCGGCGGCCTCATCCTTCGAGACGATCTTGCCATCGATCTCGTAGGGCGTGCATTCGTCGAAGATCATCACGATGTCCGAGTTCAGGCTGTGCTGGATCTGCATCGAGATCTCGGGCGACATGAACAGCTTGTCGCCGTTCACGGGCGAGGCAAAGCGCACGCCTTCCTCGCTGATCTTGCGCAGCTTGCCCAGGCTCCACACCTGGAAGCCCCCGGAATCGGTCAGGATCGGCTTGGACCAGCCGTTGAAGCCATGCAGGCCACCAAATTTGTCGATGATGTCGGTGCCTGGGCGCAGCCACAGGTGGAAGGTGTTGCCCAGGATGATCTGGGCACCGTTTTCCTCCAGCTCCACGGGCGACATGGCCTTGACCGCGCCATAGGTGCCCACCGGCATGAAGATCGGCGTCTGCACCACGCCATGATTGAGGGTGAGGCGGCCACGGCGGGCCTGGCCTTCGGTCTTGAGCAGGTCGAACTGGAGCATGGGGCCTTCAGGAGGTCGTGCGGGTGAGCAGCATGGCATCACCATAGCTGAAGAAGCGATAGCGCTGAGCGATCGCATGGGCATAGGCGGCGCGCAGCCGGTCGTAGCCGGCAAAGGCGCTGACCAGCATCAGCAGCGTCGAGCGCGGCAGATGGAAATTGGTGACCAGGCGATCGACGATGCGAAAGTCGAACCCGGGCCGCACGAACAGTTCGGTGTCGCCCTCGCAGGCGGCGACCGTGCCGCGGCTTTGCTGGGCCAGGGCGGCCCCTTCGAGCGTGCGCAGGCTGGTGGTGCCTACCGCGATGATGCGTCCGCCCCGTGCGCGGGCTGCCCGAATCGCCTGCGCACAGGCCTCGTCGATGCGATAGCGTTCGCTGTGCATGCGGTGCTCGTCCAGATTGTCGACCCGCACCGGCTGGAACGTGCCGGCGCCCACATGCAGGGTCACGAAGGCGGTATCCACGCCGCGCGCCCGCAGGGCTTCGAACAGTGGCGCCTCGAAGTGCAGCCCGGCAGTGGGCGCGGCCACCGAGCCGTCATGACGGGCGTACACCGTCTGGTAGCGCTGCGCATCGCCGGCGTCGGCGCTGTGGCTGATGTAGGGCGGCAAGGGCAGCAGGCCGTGGCTGTCCAGGACCTCGAGCACGGGGGCTTCGAAGCGCAGGTGAAAGAATTCGCCGGCCCGACCCAGAACCCGCGCGCCCTGCATCTGCGGCGCCCCGCCTCCTGGTCCTGCCGGTGCTCCCGGGGGGGCGTCAAAGTGCAGCAGGCTGCCGGGCGCAGGCTTCTTGCTGACCTTCAATTGGGCCAGGGCTTCGTGGCGATCGAGCACGCGCTCGACCAGGGCTTCCAGTTGCCCGCCGCTGGCTTTGCGGCCGAGCAGACGCGCCTTGATCACCCGGCTGTCGTTGAACACCAGCAGGTCGCCGGGCGCGAGCAGCCCGGGCAGGTCCCGGAACAGCCGGTCATGGAACTGCCCGACGCCCACTTCGAGCAGGCGCGAACCACTGCGTTCGGTGGCAGGTGTCTGGGCGATCAGGGCCGGCGGCAGGTCGAAGTCGAAGTCGGCCAGGGTCCAGGCGCGGGGCGCCCCAGCCGACGGGCCGGCGGGCGGGTGATGGGCATCGGTCATGGGGCGGGATTCTAAGGCCAGCACGGACAAGGCCTGCCCAGCAAGGCCTGCGCATCCCGGCTTTTGTCTTCGCTTGCACCTTGGGCGACCGATTGCCGGGACATGCCCGGGACTCATTTGCGGGCAATGCCGGGTTTGAGGGATAATCGCGCTCTCGCATCCCCTGGGGGTGTGCTGCCTTCCGTGCCGGAGTGGTGGAACTGGTAGACGCGCCGGACTCAAAATCCGGTGCCCGCAAGGGCGTGTCGGTTCGATTCCGACCTTCGGCACCATCTGTTCCTTCTTTCTTTTCGCCTTCCCCTGCTGGCCTTTTTGCCCGTTGCCCGAGCTCTCCGGGTTCGGAACGCGCGGCTTTGTCCTTGCGCCCAAGGACCTACAGTGCTGCGCAGACCTTGCCGGTTGGTCCGGGACGCGAAGGGGAAACGCAAATGAGAGAGCATCTCGCAGCATCGGGCCTTGCACCCTTTTTACATCAGGGGGCCCGACGGGCCGCCGTGTGGGCCGGTGCCTGCCTCATGTCCGTCCTTCAGGCCTGCGGCGGCGGGGGCTCGGCCGACACCACGCCCGACGCCGCGACCTTGAAACTGGCCGCCAGCGCCTTTGAATACGGTTATCCCCTGACCGAAACCATGCGTGTCTGCAATGGTTTTGCACGGGTCAATGCCCTGAGTTTCAAGTCGACGCTGGCCAGCCCGGCGGACACTGCCGTGGTCCGCCCCAACAATGACACGCTGTATGCCTCGGCCTGCGTCTGGCTGGGCGCAGGCACGGTGGCGGTATCGATGCCGCCCGCGCTTGGTCGCTATATGTCGATGCAGGTGCTCGATGCCTGGACCGACAACGTGGCCGTCAAGGGCCCGGCCCAGATTCCGGCGGGCGGGGCCAACTTCATCTTGCGTCTGGCGGGCAGCGGCAGCGCGCTGACCAGTGCCCCGGGGACCACCGTGATCGATGTGGACACCCCTTATGCCTATGTGCTGTTCCGCACCCTCGTCAACGGACCGGCCGATGTTGCACAGGCCGATACGCTGCAGCGTGCCATCACGCTGACCCCCGCCAGTCCTTCACAGCCGGTGCGCGCGGCCAGCACCTCCTCCAGCGCCGGCCTGCAATTTTTCCTGCGCCTGTCGCAGGGCCTGGCCCAGAATCCCCCGCCCGATGCGCAGGCCAGTTTGGTGGCATCGTTTGCCGCTGCGGGCTTGAACCCGACCCTGACCCCCTCGGTCGGCGGCCTGACGGTTGCGCAGCAGTCGGCCTGGGACAGTGCCTACAGCCAGGGTCTGGCACTGCTCGATGCGGGCGTGCTGGCGCGGGGAACACGACGCGGGGGCTGGAATTTTCCGCCCGCCAACCTCGGGGTCTTCGGTACCGACTACGCCTATCGCGCACAGATTGCGCGTTCGGGGCTGTTTGCCCTGCCGGCCAGCGAGGCGATCTACCTGAGCACGGCGCAGACGCTGACGGGCGATACCCTGGACGGCCGTACGCCGCGAGTGCTGCGTCTGCCTCCAGGGTGGCCACCGGTGGAGGCCGGCGGCTTCTGGTCCCTCACGGTCTACAGCCCGACAGGCTTTCTGGTCGACAACCCGATTGCACGCTACTCGCTCAGTGACCGCACGCCCGGGGTCAGCATTGCAGCCGACGGCAGCCTGTCGATCTACCTTCAATGCACCGACCCCGGTGGCCTGAACACGGCCAACTGGCTTCCGACGCCCTGCGGCGCCTACAACCTGAGCCTGCGACTGTATCGGCCCCTGGCGACGGTGTCGGATCCGGCCTTCACTGTTCCGGGGGTGCAATGAGCCGGCGCGAGCCTGTCGGCGTCGGCCTGCGTGCTATCCTTTTCGTGCAGGGCCGGGCGGTGTTTCAAGCGCCCAGTGTGGTGTGCCTCCTTAAGGGAGGTTCGCAAAACCTGTCGTGCCCGCGAGAGGTTTTGCGGACCTTCCTTGATGTTCGTTTTTCCGGAGCCTGAAGCCATGGGCAAGGTCGCTCTCGCCGCCAAGATCACCCACGTTCCCTCGATGTACCTGTCCGAACTGGATGGTCCGCGCAAGGGCACGCGCCAGGACGCGATCGACGGCCACCACGAGATCGCGCGGCGCTGCCGCGAGGCAGGCGTGGATACCATCGTGGTCTTCGACACCCACTGGCTGGTCAATGCCAACTACCACCTCAACTGCGCGCCGCATTTCAAGGGCATCTACACCAGCAACGAGCTTCCGCATTTCATCAGCAACATGCCCTACGAGACGCCGGGCAATCCGCGTCTTGGCAAGATCCTGGCGCAGGCCTGCAACGATTTCGGCGTTGAAACCCTGGCCCATGATGCGACCTCGCTCGGACCCGAGTACGGGACCCTGGTGCCGATGCGCTACATGAATGCCGACCAGCATTTCAAGGCGATCTCGGTCTCGGCCCTGTGCACCTCGCACTACCTGAACGACAGCGTGCGACTGGGCTGGGCGATGCGCCGCGCGGTCGAGGAGCACTACGAGGGCACGGTGGCCTTTCTGGCCAGCGGCTCGTTAAGTCACCGCTTTGCCCAGAACGGACTGGCCCCCGAATTTGCCTTCAAGGTCTGGAGCCCTTTCCTTGAAGACCTGGACCACCGCATCGTGCAGATGTGGCAGCAAGGTGAGTGGCAGCGCTTTTGCGAACTGCTGCCCGAGTACGCCACCAAGGGCCATGGTGAAGGCTTCATGCACGACACTGCGATGTTGCTGGGCGTGCTGGGCTGGTCGGCCTATCAGGGCAAGGCCGAAGTGATCACGCCATACTTTGGCGCATCAGGCACTGGCCAGATCAATGCGGTGTTTCCGATCACCCCGCAGGATGGCGCCACGATTCCGAGGGCGATGGCTTCGGCGGCGCAGGGGTATCAGGCGTTCAGCAGGCTTTGAGGGGGGTGGCGGTCGGTGGATGTCGCGGCTACTGGCTTTCCGCTGCTCAGGCATTCACACATGCGCGATGCTCACCCGCGCGGGAACGACGTCCCTCAGCGCATCAACTCGCCGGGTGTGGCGTGCCCTTGGCCGTTTCAGCGCTGCGCTGCAAACCCTGCGCCAAGGTGTCCACCAGATTCTCCTGCCCCAGTGTCGCGGTGAATCCGGCCCGATCGAATAGCGAGCGCGGCTGAGTCGCCAGTGCGCAGAGGATCAGGCGGCCGCCGCGCTTGTGGAGCATGCCGTGCAGGTTCTGCAAGGCCTCCAGGCCCGTGGTGTCCAGGTTGAGGACCTGCGACATTTCCAGCACCATCACTTTCGGCTGGCTGCGCGTCGGGTCGAGCAAGGGATCGATCTTGTCGACGGCTCCGAAAAACAGTGAGCCAGTCACGCGATAGGCCTGCACCTGCGTGGGGTCCGCGCCGCCCCGGTGCAGTTCCTCGGGGGAGATGGGCTCGATGCGGGTGAGCGACGAGACCCGCGCAATGAAGAACAGACAAGCGAGCACCAGTCCGACCTCGACCGCGACCGTGAGGTCCATGATCACCGTGAGCAGGAAGGTGGCCAGCAGGATGATGCGGTAGTTGTTCGAGAACTGCTTCAGGCGCGCGAACTCATGCCACTCGCCCATGTTCCAGGCCACGAACATCAGGATCGCCGACAGGGTGGCCAGCGGAATGTTCTGGGCCAAGGGTGCAGCCACCAGAACGATCAGCAGCAGGACCAGGGCATGGACCATGCCGGCCACCGGCGTGGTACCGCCCGAGCGCACATTGGTGACGGTACGGGCAATGGTGCCGGTGGCGCAGAAGCCACCGAACAGGGGCGCGACGACATTGGCAATGCCCTGCGCCATCAACTCCTGATTGGGGTCATGGCGGTCCTCGATCATGGTGTCGGCCACCCGGGCGCAGAGCAGCGACTCGATGGCGCCGAGCAGGGCAATGGTGATGGTGGGGGCGAACAGTTGCTGCACCGTGGCCCAGTTGAAAGCCGGCCAGGCAAAGGCCGGCAGGGTCTGGGGGATGCCGCCAAAGCGGCTGCCGATGGTCTCGACCGGCAGCTTGAGCATTGTCACTGCGAGGGTACCCACGACCAGGGCGACGATGGTGCCGGGAATCCTGGACATCCATCGGTACAGGGGCGAGCGGCTGCCGGCATAGGTCTTGGGCCAGAGCAC
>JAPOKJ010000121.1 GCA_029977705.1 Burkholderiales bacterium
CACGCCTTTGGCTGCGGCCGCCGGGAAGATCTCGTTGCCATGCACGGCGAGCAGCGCCTTGTTGGCGGTGACCACATGCTTGCCTTTCTCGATGGCGGCCAGCACCAGCTTCCTGGCAATGCCATAGCCGCCGATCAACTCGATCACCACATCGATGTCCGGATCATTGATCACATCGTTGGCATCGGCCACCACCTGGGCCCGGCCCTTGACGATCTCCTGGGCCCGCGCAACGTTCAGGTCGGCCACCTTGGTGATCACGATCTCGCGGCCCAGGCGGCGGGTGATCTCGCCCTGGTTGCGCGCCAGCACTTCAAACGTACCGCCACCGACGGTGCCGATCCCCAGCAGTCCTACTCTCAAAGGTTTCATCGAAAAATCCGTTTCTTCTATTTGTGCTTCAAATGATCAGGCCGAACTGGCCAGCGACAGTCCACCGCGGTTGCCACCGCCTCCCATCACCACCGGATTGCGGCGGCGATAGCCTTCCAGGAAGCTCGCAAAGCGGCCGATCGCATCGGCCAGGTCATCGGCATTGGGCAGGAACACGATGCGCAGGTGATCGGGATCGGGCCAGTTGAAGCCCGTGCCCTGCACCACCAGCACATGCTGCTCGCGCAACAACTCGAGGATGAACTCCTGGTCGTTGTCGATGGCATACACCTTCGGATCCAGGCGCGGGAAGATGTACAGCGCGCCCTTGGGTTTGACGCAGGTCACGCCCGGGATGGAGGTGATCAGCGAGTGGGCCAGGTCACGCTGCTTGCGCAGGCGGCCATTGGGGCCCACCAGGTCATCGATGCTCTGGTAGCCGCCCAGGGCCGTCTGGATCGCATACTGGCCTGGCGCATTGGCGCACAGCCGCATCGATGCCAGGATGTTCAGACCATCGATGTAGTCCTTGGCATGGCGGCGGTCGCCCGACAGGATCATCCAGCCAGCGCGATAGCCGCAGGCCCGGTAGTTCTTCGACAAACCACCGAAGGTCACGAAGAACACATCATCGGCCAGCGAGGCGATCGAGGTATGGGTGTTGCCGTCGTACAAGACCTTGTCATAGATCTCGTCCGCGTAAATGATCAGCTTGTGCTGGCGTGCCAGTTCGATGATGCCGCGCAGGACATCGTCGGGGTACAGCGCGCCGGTCGGGTTGTTCGGATTGATGACCACGATCGCCTTGGTGCGCGGCGTAATCTTGCGCTTCATGTCTTCCAGGTCCGGCAACCAGCCGGCGCCTTCGTCGCAGATGTAGTGGCGCGGCGTGCCACCGGCCAGGCTCACGGCCGCCGTCCACAGCGGATAGTCGGGGGCCGGCACCAGCACCTCGTCGCCGGTATCGAGCAGACCCTGCATCACCATCACGATCAGTTCGGAGGCGCCATTGCCGATGTAGATGTCATCGATCGTCACCCCCTTGATGTGCTTTTGCTGGGTGTAATGCATGATCGCCTTGCGCGCCGGAAACAGACCTTGCGAATCGGTGTAGCCCGAAGCATTGGTCATGTTGCGGATCACATCCTGGCGCACCTCATCGGGCGCGTCGAAGCCAAACGGCGCCAGGTTGCCGATGTTCAGCTTGATGATGCGATGGCCCTCGTCCTCCATCTGCTTGGCGGCCACCATGATCGGCCCGCGAATGTCATAGCAGACATTCGCAAGCTTTTGCGACTTGAGGATCGGCTGGATCAGTGGAGGGGTCATGGCAGGCTCACTTTCTGGGTTCGGGTGCGGACACCCGACCGGGAGCCCGCTAGGCGGTCAAATGGCGGCGGTGGCGCCGGCCATCGCGGCGGCAGCAATGAAGGTCGCGGCAGCGGTCGCCAGGGTCATGTCGGCGGACGTGCTCCGGCCTGCCGAAAAGGCGGTCGGCGCGGCGGTCAGCAGCATGAAACGGGCGCAAAACATGGGCGACATGCGGTATTGGACAGGATTCTAAGCCCTCTAGTGTATCACCGCCCCCTGCCAAAACCCCTGACTTGACCGACGTGTGTTGCGAACTGAGCGACAATCAGGGACATGAAGCTGCACGCCGACGCCGCCTCCGGCGCCCTGAACACGGTTACCGCCTACGCCCCGGGCTGGCTGGAAATCAACGCCCAGAGGCACACTGTCTCGATTCTGGTCACGCCGGAAGAGCCGGTCGAGCCCCTGCCCCAGCGCCGTTTTGAGGAGCTCGACGAGGCCTTTTTCGAAGCCCTGGCGGCCCGGTCACCCGAACTCGTATTGCTCGGGACCGGTGCCAGGCAGCACTTCCCGCACCCGCGCCTGACCCGGGGGCTGCTCGAGCGCCGCATCGGGCTCGATCCGATGGCCACCGAGGCGGCCGCGCGGACCTACAATATCCTCATGGCGGAGGGCCGCAAGGTCCTGGCCGTGTTCCTGATCGATTCTCCCCCAGCGGATTCCCAACCGACGAGGCCCGAAGCATGAGCATCACGATAGGCAAGAAAGTTCCCGATTTTCAGGCGGCCAGCACCTCTGGCACCTTCAAGCTGTCCAAGCGTGCCCAGCCCAAGTTGGTGCTCTATTTCTACCCCAAGGACAGCACGCCCGGCTGCACCACCGAGGGCGGAGATTTCCGCGACCACCATGCCGAGTTCCTCGAGGCGGGCTGCGAGGTCGTTGGCGTATCGCGCGACAGCCTGAAATCGCATGAGAATTTCCGCAGCAAGCAGGGCTATACCTTCCACCTGCTCAGTGACCCCGAAGAGGCGCTATGCGAAGCCTTCGGCGTCATGAAGATGAAAAACATGTATGGCAAACAGGTCAGGGGCATCGAGCGCTCCACCTTCCTGATTGACGCCCAGGGCAAGTTGGCCCAAGAATGGAGAGGCGTCAAAGTCCCTGGCCATGTGGCCGAGGTCCTTGCGGCCGTCAAGGCCCTGGCCTGAAAACAGTCCCCTCCCGGGTTTGCAAGAATCACCGTCCCATCTGAATGCCACTGCCCAAACCGCCCAGCAAGCCCGCCGCCTTTCTCGACGCCGACCAGTTCCAGGACATCAAGCCGACCCGCCGCGCCCCCGCCGGAAAGACCTCACCCGTCACGACCGCCGGGCGCAACAGCAGCGCCGGACGGGCCAACGCGGCCCTGTTGCAGGCCGCGCCGGCCGCCGAGCCGCTGATGCAGATCGAAACCCGGGCCGGTGCTCGTGGCGCTGGTGCCGAAGCACCGGTGGCGCGCGCCGGACGCGCCCGCAGCACGGCGGCCCCGGCTGCCCTTCCCGTGCAGGCACCCGCCGCGGCCAAGGCGCCGACACATGCTGCTGCCAACATGGCGGTGCCCGCCTTCCTGGCCGCCGCGCCCCAGACGGTCTCCGCCTCGCCCGCTGCTGCCGCCGGCCCGGCGGCCGCTTCCCCGGTCACCCTTTCCCCGGCTGCCCGGGATGAGTCCGCGCCGGCCCGCCTGATCAAGAAAGTCAGTTCGCAGGAGGCCCGCTCGGCCCAGAGCGGCAAGGCCAAGAGCCACCGCCCGCGCGGCGATACCAGCGGCGACTCCAGCACGCGGCGCCTGTTCGTGCTTGACACCAATGTGCTGATGCACGACCCGAGCAGCCTGTTCCGCTTTGCCGAGCACGACTTGTTCATCCCGATCATGACGCTCGAGGAGCTGGACAACAACAAGAAGGGCATGAGCGAGGTGGCGCGCAATGCGCGCCAGGTCAGCCGAAGCATCGACGCGCTGATTGCCGCCAATGGCAAGACCCTGGAAGGCGGCATTCCGCTGGCCGGTCTGGGCAACCGCGATGCCACCGGGCGCCTGTACCTGCAGACCCAGGCCCTCAATTCGCTGCTGCCGGCCAACCTGCCCATTGGCAAGGCCGACAACTACATCCTGGGCGTCGTCAAGGCCCTGGTCGAGCAGTTCCCGCAGCGCCAGGTGGCGCTGGTGTCGAAAGACATCAACATGCGCATCAAGGCCTCAGCCCTGGGGCTGGTGGCCGAGGACTACTTCAACGACCAGGTGCTCGAGGACAGCGACCTGCTGTATACCGGTGTGCTCGAGTTGCCCGAGGACTTCTGGGACAAGCACGGCAAGGGCATCGAGTCCTGGCAGCAGAACGGCCATACCTATTACCGGGTCACCGGCCCGCTCGTCTCGGGCATGCTGCTCAACCAGTTCGTCGCCTTTGATGGCGCCATGCCGCTGGTGGCCAAGGTCAAGGAAGTGTCCGGTCGAACCGCGGTACTGCAGACCCTGAAGGACTACAGCCACCTGAAAAATGGCGTGTGGGGCATCACTGCACGCAACCGCGAGCAGAACTTTGCACTCAACTTGCTGATGGATCCCGAGATCGACTTCGTGACCCTGCTCGGCCAGGCCGGCACCGGCAAGACGCTGCTGGCCCTGGCCGCGGGCCTGGCGCAGATCCTGGAGCAGAAGCGCTACACCGAGATCATCATGACCCGCGCCACCGTGCCGGTGGGCGAGGACATCGGCTACTTGCCCGGCACCGAGGAAGAGAAGATGCAGCCCTGGATGGGGGCCCTCGAAGACAACCTCGAGACGCTCAACAAGAGCGACCCCGCCGCCGGCGAATGGGGCCGGGCCGCGACGTCCGACCTGATCCGCTCAAGGGTGAAGGTCAAGGCCCTGTCCTTCATGCGCGGCCGCACCTTCCAGAACAAGTTCCTGATCCTGGATGAAGCGCAGAACCTCACTCCCAAGCAGATGAAGACGCTGATCACACGCGCCGGGCCTGGCACGAAGGTGGTGTGCATGGGCAACATTGCACAGATTGATACGCCTTACCTTACCGAAGGCTCATCGGGCCTTACCTATGTCGTGGATCGGTTCAAGGGGTGGGCGCATTCGGGACATGTGACCTTGCAGAGAGGCGAGCGGTCTAGGTTGGCGGATTTTGCGACTGAAGTGTTGTGACGAACTGAAGTACTGGGCGAGACTTCATTCTCAACCTCCGGCAGTGCGAAGCGAGCCATTGAATATGCTGGAGGGCCAGATGAGACCCAAGGCAAGGCCACTGAGCTGGCGAGGCCACGTACGCTCAGCCAGCATCGCCGAGCTTTCCCTGTATGCGGCCGCGGACTGACGCGGCGTCCTTATAGAGACCAGAGCGTTCTGCCTCCAGCCTTAGCAACTGGTTCAACTGTCCGCCCAGTGTCATCCCTTCAGCAAGCGGCACATCTTCACAGGCAAGCATGAGCGACTTGGTGCGACGTACCGCCCAAGAGGCATTGGCGTTGAGCACCTCTGCGAAGGCAGCGGTCGCGTCGTCCAGCTTCCCAGGTTCGGCAAGCCGGTTGACCAGGCCCCAGGCATGCCAGGCTTCTGCCCCGTGTATCTCGCCCGTCATTGCGATCTCCAGCGCCCGCCGCCGCCCAAGTTGGCGCATCAACAACACGGCGTTCAATGCCGCAGGAAAGCCATAGGCGATCTCGACATTGCCGAACCTTGCATTGCGTTCTGCAATCAGGAAATCACAGGCGAGCGATATCGCCTGGCCACCGCCAAATGCAAAGCCGCGAACTGCTGCGATGGTCGGCTTGGGCGCATTGATCAGACGCCGAAGGGTATCGGTGAACAGCTCCACGTTTGCATCCAGCGAACCGTCTTTCAGCGATACTCGATGCGAGCCCGGAGTGCCAACGTCCTTGCGATCACGGCCCGCGCTGAAACAATCGCCCGCGCCGGAGATCACGATCGTGCGTACGGTCTCGTCAGCCAGCGCGCGGTCCAATCCCACATTCAGCGCCACCAGCATCTCATCGCTAAGGGCATTCTTTTTCTTCGGGTTGTTGAGTACGAGCTTGGCCGTGGCACCCTCGCGCAGATCCAAGACTGAAGCCTCCCTATTCATACCATTTCCTAGATCGTTAAGTCTGCTTGGCGCGATTCATTGCGGCACTGGCAATCGATAGTCATTTGAAGACTGCATCCTATCAGCACCATGGAAACCTTCGATCCAGTAGAGTCCTCCCCTTTCGGTACATCGACTGCCTTATCCCATGGTCCGTTACCAAGGCGCAGTAGGTGCCGATGACGAATCGACTTCTCCTGTTGCGATACTGCAAGCGCCCGGTAGCGGACTTTCGACGCCATTGGGCCATTTTCAATGGCCTGTCAGACCAAGTCCTCTATGATCTGGCGGATCTCAATTTCCGGCGCGGTCACAACGATGCGGCTCGG
>JAPOKJ010000141.1 GCA_029977705.1 Burkholderiales bacterium
CGACGAGATCATCAACAAGATGCGCGACGTGCTGTCCAGGCTCTGAGTCCTGGGGCAGGCAGGCCACCAGGCTCCAGGGAAGGTCCGCAAAGACTCCGCCGCGGGCGCGAGAGGTTTTGCGGACCTTCCCCAGGCCGACCTTTGTCGCGGTCGGCCGGGGCCCGGAGGGCTGCACCCGCGAGGTGCATCCGGATCGATCTCATCCGGGTCGATCATCCATTTGCGCACTGATTCGGTGAGCCTCTGGCTTGCCGGACGGCCCGCCGGGTCTCATCCGGTGAGGGCACGCAATTTGCTAGACTCCTCTCATTCTTGGTCGAACCCGCGTGGTCATCGGCCGAATCCTCCTTTGACCGTCCTGCGGAGCAGCCCCCGATGTTTGCCTTGAACCCCTTTCGCCGTGCCCTTCTGACCGGCCTTGGCGCCGCCGTCCTGTCCACCCTGAGCATGACCGCCCAGGCCCAGACCAAGATCAAGTTCCAGCTCGACTGGCGCTTCGAGGGTCCCTCGGCGCTGTTCCTGGCCGCCAAGGCGAAGGGCTATTTCGAGGCCGAAAAGCTCGATGTGCAGATCGATGCCGGCAATGGCTCGGGCAATGCCGTCAACCGCGTGGCCTCGGGCGCCTACGAGATGGGCTTTGCCGACCTGGCCGCCCTGATGGAATTCCACGGCAACAATGCCGCAGCCCCCGGCAAGCCGGTGGCAGTGATGATGGTCTACAACACCACGCCGGCCGCCGTCTTCGCGCTGAAAAAGTCCAACATCAAGACACCGGCCGACCTGATCGGCAAGAAACTGGGGGCGCCGGTGTTCGATGCCGGTCGCAAGGCCTTCCCGATCTTTGCCAAGGCCAACAAGCTGGACCTGTCAAAGGTCACCTGGACCGCGATGGATCCGCCGCTGCGCGAAACCATGCTGGCCAAGGGCGATGTGGATGCCATTACCGGCTTTTCCTTCACCTCGCTGCTCAACCTGAATGCCCGCGGCGTCAAGACCGAGGACATCGTGATGATGCCCTACGGTGACCATGGCGTGGCCATGTACGGCAATGCCATCATTGCCTCCGATGAGTTCGCCCGCAAGAACCCGGAAGCGGTCAAGGGCTTCCTGCGTGCCTTTGCCAAGGCTACCCGCGATGTGCTGGCCAACCCCGAAGAGGCGGTCAAGTACGTCAAGGAGCGCGACGGCATCATCGACACCAAGCTGGAGACGCAGCGCCTGAAGCTGGCCATCTCGGGATCGATCAACACTCCTTCGGCACGCGCGGAGGGCTACGGGGCGGTCAACCTGCCGCGCCTGTCGCTGATGTCCTCGCAGGTGGCCGATGCCTTCACCACCAAGGACCGCATCGATCCGGCCAAGATCTGGAACGGCAGCTTCCTGCCCTCCAAGGCCGAACTGAACGTGTTCCCGAAGTGAACTTCGTCGACTTCCGCAACGTCTGGCTGGCCTACAACGACGAGTTGCTGGCCGCCAGGGACTTTGCCGTCGAGGACATCACCCTGCAGACCCGTGATGGCGAGTTCATCGCCATTGTCGGCCCCTCGGGTTGTGGCAAGTCGACCTTCATGAAGCTGGCGACCGGGCTGAAGATGCCCAGCCAGGGCAGCATCCACATCGACGGTGCGCCGGTCACCGGCCCGCTCAAGATCGTGGGCATGGCCTTCCAGTCACCCACCCTGCTGCCCTGGCGCACGACCCTGGACAACGTGCTGCTGCCGCTGGAGATCGTCGAGCCCTACCGTCAGCAGTTCAAGGCGCGCAAGGCCGAGTTTGTCGAACGGGCCCGGCAGTTGCTGGCCACCGTCGGCCTGTCCGGCTACGAGCACAAGTTCCCCTGGGAATTGTCGGGCGGCATGCAGCAGCGCGCCTCGATCTGCCGCGCCCTGATCCACGAACCCAAGATGCTGCTCCTGGACGAGCCCTTCGGCGCCCTCGATGCGTTCACGCGAGAGGAGCTCTGGAACGTGCTGCGCGACCTGTGGACGCAGCGCCGCTTCAACGTGATCCTGGTCACGCATGACCTGCGCGAGGCGGTCTATCTGGCCGATACGGTCTATGTGATGAGCAAGCGGCCGGGCCGCATTCTCGAGGCCAAGGAAAATCCCCTGCCGCGTCCCCGCGACCTGGCCCTGACCTATACCGAAGGCTTCAGCAAGGTGGTGCTGGAGTTGCGCACGCGCATCGGCGAAGTGCGCAACAGTTGAGGCGATGCTGATGAAAAACTCCTGGGCCCGACGATTCGCACCGGCGCTGCTGATGCTGGGCATCCTGATCATCTGGGAGGCGGTGTGCCGCCTGTTCAATGTCTCGGCCTTCATCTTCCCGAGCCCGAGCCAGATCGTCGAGCAGATGATCGAGTACCGGGATGTCATCCTGGGCCACGCCTGGCGCACCTTCTGGACCACAATGGTGGGTTTTGCGCTGTCGATCCTGGTCGGTGTCGTGCTGGGGTTCGTGATCGGCTCTTCCAAGGCCGCCTATGACGCGATCTACCCGCTGATGACCGCCTTCAATGCGCTGCCCAAGGCGGCCTTCGTACCGATCCTGGTGGTCTGGTTCGGCATCGGGGTCGGCCCGGCGGTGCTGACCGCCTTCCTGATCTCGTTCTTCCCGATCATGGTCAACATCGCCACCGGCCTGGCCACCCTCGAGCCCGAACTCGAGGATGTGCTGCGCGTGCTCGGTGCCAAGCGCACCGATGTGCTGATGAAGGTCGGCCTGCCCCGTTCGATGCCCTACTTCTTTGCCTCGCTCAAGGTGGCCATCACCCTGGCCTTCGTCGGCACGACCGTTTCCGAGATGAATGCCTCCAACGAGGGTATCGGCTACCTGCTGATCTCGGCCGGCTCGGCGATGAAAATGCCCCTGGCCTTTGCAGGGCTGGTCGTGATCGCGATCATGGCCATGGCCATGTATGAGTTATTCTCGTATGTCGAAAAACATACGACAGCGTGGGCCCATCGCGGCCAGCGCTGAACTCAAGGGCCGGGATGGGACAAAGACTCACACAAATTGCCACCCGCACGGGCGATGATGGCACCACCGGCCTGGGTGACGGCTCGCGCGTGCCCAAGACCGATGCCCGCGTCATGGCAATGGGCGATGTCGATGAACTGAATTCGACGCTGGGCGTGCTGCTCTGTGAAGACCTGCCGCCTGCGGTCAGGGAGGCGCTGCTGCAGATCCAGCACGACTTGTTCGACCTGGGCGGCGAGTTGTGCATCCCGGGCTTCGAGAACATTCACGAGGCGCAGCTGGTGCGTCTGGACGAATGGCTGGCCCAGTACAACGCCAGCCTGCCGCGACTGGAGGAATTCATCCTGCCAGGCGGCTCGCGCGCCGCCGCCCTGGCCCATGTGTCACGCACGGTATGCCGGCGTGCCGAGCGCGCGGTGATCGCCCTGGACGATGCCGAGCGCAGCCAGGGGCGCGGCATCCGCCCCCTGTGCCGGCAATAC
>JAPOKJ010000051.1 GCA_029977705.1 Burkholderiales bacterium
CACGTTGGCGCGGGTCAGGTCATCGCCGCAAGCCTTGAGCACATGGACCAGGGTCTGGGCCGAGGAGTAGCCATAGATGTTGGAGGCATCCTTGGTGTCCAGCCCCGGGGCGTACTTCTTCATGAAGGCCAGGTATTCCTTGACCGCGGCATCGTTCTCCCACTTCTTGTCGGCGTTGTCCTTCAGGTACTGCATCGAGATCAGACCCACCGACTTGTCCAGACCTGCGGGCGTGAGCACCGAGCCGATCGAGGCCGAGACCTGGTTCAGGTAGTGCACCGGCTTCCAGCCAATGTCAGCCACCTTGCGGATCGCCTGGGCGGCGAACTTGGGGGTGGTGATGTTGAAGAAGACATCGGCACCGCTGCCCTTGAGGGTCACGATCTGCGAGTCGACGGTCGGGTCGGTCACCTCATAGCTGACTTCGGACACGATCATGGTCTTGGCCTTGTCGCCCAGGCCGTCCTTGAAGCCCTTGAGGTAGTCCTTGCCGTAGTCGTCGTTCTGATACAGGATCGCGATCTTGGCGTTGGGGGTGTTCTTCAGCAGGTGCGCGGCATAAACCTTGGCCTCGGACTGATAGTTGGGTTGCCAACCGATGGTCCAGGGGTTGTTCTTGGGGTCATTCCACTTCGATGCGCCGGTGGCCAGGAAGATGTGAGGCACCTTCTTGCTGTTCATGTAGCGATGGATCGCGCTGTTGGGCGGGGTGCCCAGCTGGCCGTACATGAACAGGACTTCGTCCTGCTCGACGAGCTTGCGCGTCATTTCGACCGTTTTGGGCGGCGCGTAACCGTCATCGAGGCTGATGAACTCGAGCTTGCGACCGTTGATGCCGCCTTGCTCGTTGATCATCTTGAAATAGGCCGCCTGAACCTTGCCGATGGTGGCATAGGCCGAGGCCGGGCCCGAGTACGGCATGGTCTGACCGAACTTGATCGTCTTGTCGTTTGCGCCCGGGTCGTATTTTTTCTGGGCCATCGCGCCAGTAGCCGTCAGGCTCAAGGCCATGACAGCGGCCAGGGTGGTCATCAATCTTTTCATCGTTGTCTCCTTTTGAGGGTCGGATCAAGGCCGGTTTTTTCGTCACCGCCAGGCGATGACGAATTGACCGGCTTCAGGCTTTAACGCGGCGCGCCGCAAAGCGTGCACGGATCGCGCGGATCGCACCTGCGACGCCGTGCGGCATGAAGTACATGAAGGCAATCAGGAATACGCCGTAGATGGCCCAAGGCGCTGACTTGGAAATCTTGTCGGCGATGTTGGGAACGAACTGGATGAAGAAGGCCCCGTAGATCGCCCCCGAGATGGTTGCCAGGCCACCGATCACGATGCCCACCAGCAAGGTGATGGACAGGAAGATCGAGAAGCTGTCGGGCGCAACAAACTGGATCGCGATGGCACCCATGGCGCCGGCCACGCCGGTGAACATGGCCGAGATGCCGAAGGTGACCGACTTGTACATCGGGTTGTCGATGCCCATCGCCGCCGAAGCAATCGGATGGTCACGGATGGCGACCATGGCGCGACCGATGCGCCCGCGCAGCAGGTTCCAACCCAGCCAGAACATGAACAGGAGCACCGCCAGGCTGAAGAAGTACAGCCACTGGTCAGGATTGAGGGGGATGCCGAAAGGCGCGTCCGGCTTCATGATCACGATGCCCTGCACACCGCCGGTCCATGCCTCGAGATGCTTGTACTTGAGCAACTGCGGCAAGGCCACGCCCAGCGCGAAAGTGGCCAGGGCCAGGTAATGGCCTTCGAGCCGCAGGGCCGGCAGACCGAAGAGGAACCCGACCACCAGGCAGATCAGGCCGGCGGCAGGCAGGGTTACCCAGTAGGGGGCACCCGCCTTGTCCATCAGGATGGCGGCCGTGTAGGCGCCGATGGCATAGAAGGCGCCGTGACCCAGCGAGATCTGGCCGTTGAAGCCGGTCAGCATGTTCAGGCCGAGCAGGGCGATGGCGTAGACCATCACCAGGGTGAGTTGGAAGATCTGGTAGTTGGGCAGCACGAAGGGTGCAGCCAGCACCAGCACGGCGAGCACGATCGCGAAAACGGGTGACTTGATGTTCATGTTCAGACCCTCGTGACGTGAACCTTGCCCAGCAAGCCGGAAGGCTTGACTGTGAGCACGCCGATGATGAGCACCAGGGCGACCGTGAGTTTCAATTCATTGCCGATGACGAAGGCCCCGAGCAGGTTTTCGAGCACGCCGACGATGAAGCCGCCAATGACCGCACCCAGCGGGTTGTCAATGCCGCCGACCAGGGCGCCGGCAAAGGCATACAGCAGGATGCCGGACATCATGTTCGGATCGAGGTACACGATCGGCGCCACCATCATGCCGGCGACCGCGCCGATGGCTGCGGCCAGGCCCCAGCCCAGGGCCAGCATCGCACCCACGCGGATGCCGACCAGGCGACTCGACACTGGATTCTGGGCGGCTGCCCGCATCGCCAGTCCCAGGGAGGTGAAGCGGAAGAAGAAGAAGATCAGCAGCAGCACCACCAGGGTGATCCCCACCGACCCCAGTTCATGGGATGAGATGAAGGTGTTCCCGAACAGGTTCTCCTTGGGGAAGGGGCTGGGAAAGCTCTTGATGGTGTGCGAGAAGATCCAGCCGGCCAGGCTGTTCATGATGACCAGCAGGCCGATGAAGACCACCACCACTGACAGGACGGAGGTGGTGTCGACATGCCGGATGACGAAGCGCTCGATGCCCGCGCCCAGGGCGAAGGCCAGGAGGACCGTGATGAAGAAGGCCGCCCAGTAGGGCACGCCGGCGTTGATGAGTGCCCAGGCCAGGTAGGTGGCAAACATCGCCATCTCGCCCTGGGCGAAGTTGATGTGGTGGGTCGACTGGTAAATCATGACCAGTGCCAATGCCATGCTGGCGTAGATACCGCCGGTGGCCAGGCCGGCCAGCACCTGATGAATGAATGCGTCCATGCTAGTTCTGCTGTCCTGTTGGGGTCAGTGACCGAGGTAGGCGCGGCGGACCGCGTCGTTTTGCTTGATCTCAGCGGCCGAGCCGCTGAGCACGACCTGACCGGTCTCGATCAGGTAGGCCGAGTCGGCCAGCTGCAGGGCCATGGCGGCGTTCTGCTCCACCAGGAGAATGGACACCTTCTCCTTCTCGTTGATGGTGCGCATGATGCCGAAGATCTCGCGCACGATCAGGGGGGCCAGACCGAACGAGGGTTCATCGAGCAGCAGCAGCTTGGGCCGCAGCATCAGGGCCCGCGAGACCGCCAGCATCTGCTGTTCGCCGCCCGACAGGGTGCCGGCCTGTTGCAGGCGGCGCTCCTTCAGGCGAGGAAAGTAGCTGTAGATGCGCTCGAAGTCCTCGGCGATGGCGGCCTTGTCCTTGCGGGTGTAGGCGCCCAGGCGCAGGTTTTCCTCGGTGGTCAGGTTGACGAAGGTGCCGCGGCCATCGGGCACGTGGGCCACGCCCAGGCGGACGATGTCCTCGGTGGACTGGCCCTGGATCGGCTTGCCTTCGAACAGGATCTCGCCCTCGGTCTTGACCATCATCTGGCACAGCGCGCGAAGGGTGGTGGTCTTGCCGGCACCATTGGCGCCCAGCAAGGTGGTGATGGAGCCTTGTTCGATCCGGAAGTTCAGGCCGTGCAGGACACGGGTGACGCCGTAGGCGGCCGAAAGGTTCTTGACTTCAAGCAGGGGCGTCGTCATCAGTGCTTGGCTCCGGATGCGTTGTCGGCGTCTTCGGCAGTGCCCAGGTAGGCCTGGATGACATCCGGGTTGGCCTGGACCTCGGCGGGCGTGCCATCGGCTATCTTGCGGCCGAAGTTCAGCGCCACGACCTTGTCCGAGACGCTCATGACCATGCTCATGTGGTGCTCGACCAGCAGCACCGTGATGTTGAGATGGTCGCGTATGCGGCGGATCAGGGCGCCCAGCTCGGACACCTCTTCGTGATTCAGGCCGGCAGCCGGTTCGTCGAGCAGCAGCAGGGTGGGCTCGGCGGCCAGCGCCCGGGCAAACTCGACCCGTTTCTGGGTACCGAAGGGCAGGTCGGACACACGCTGGTCGGCCACCGCGCCCAGATCGAGCAGGTCGACCATTTCCTGGGCCTTGGCCATCGAGGACTTTTCCTCGCGCGCCACGGCCCCGGTATGCAAGGCGTTGGCGAGAAAGCCAGTGCTGGTGCGGCAGTGCCGCCCGACCGCCACGTTCTGCAGGACCGACATCGTCCTGAACAGGGCCAGGTTCTGGAAGGTGCGACCGATGCCCAGACCGGCGATGTCACCGCGCGGGCGCGTGGTCAGTTCAACGTCGTTGAAACGGATCTTGCCGGGATTGCAGTCGTACAGGCGCGACAGGCAATTGAACAAGGTGGTCTTGCCGGCGCCGTTGGGCCCGATCAGTCCGCAGACCTGGCCGGGCATGATGTCGAAAGACACCCCGTCCAGTGCCACGATGCCGCCGAAGCGCACGGTCACCCCTTCAACCGCCAGCAAGGGCTTGTTCGCCCCTGTGCCGGTGTCTCCATTCAGTCTTGTCATCCTCACCCCGTGTTCGTTTAATTTTGGGTTCGGGGGAGTGTACACTGAGCTTGCAGCAGGTGACACAGGGTTTTCACCGAAGCTGTTGATGCTGCAAAGCGGCATCTTTATTGATCATGTCCCCGAGTGAAACCGCATGCCTGAGGCCTGCGGTTTTTTTCAGAGAGGACAGCTGCCTTGATGGATGTTTCATGAACGATGCCCGCTACGATCGTGTTGCCGTGACCTTGCACTGGTTGATGGCCCTAGCCGTCATAGGGCAATTGGTCTTTGGCCTGATGCTCGATGACCTGGCACCACGTGGGACGCCGGCGCGTGCCGGCGTGATCAATCTGCACAAGTCGATCGGCATCGTGCTGGGGCTGCTGGCCCTGGCCCGGCTGGCCTGGCGCTGGACGCACCAGCCGCCGGCCTGGCCTGCCAGTCTTTCGCCCGCCCAGCAGCGCGCTGCGCGCTGGGGTCATGGCCTCCTGTATGCCTGCATGATCCTGGCACCCCTTGCCGGTGTCATCGCCTCCAACTTCAGCAAGCATGGGGTGCGCTTCTTCGGCTTCAAGCTGGCGCCGCTCGGTCCGGACCTGGTTCCGGTGTACAAGTTCTTCAGCGGGCTTCACGGCCTGCTGGTGTGGACCCTGATGGTGCTGGTGGCTGGCCATGTGCTGATGGCCTTGAAGCATGCCTGGATCGACCGCAACGGTCTTTTCTCCCGGATCAAATTCTGAGGCTGGTCGCGTCAGCGGTCGTTTCGTGCGGTCGGATGGTCGTAGGGCGAGACCTTTGTCACAGGCCGGCCTGACCTGCTCCGATAGGATGGTGCCAGAGGGCAGAGCCCCTTTTTGAACCGCCCGTTTCTCCCTCTTCCGGTCCCCTTCCGCCATGGCGTCACCCCCTTCCTACAGCCTGATTCACCAGGTCGAAGACCGTCTGGTCTCCGAACTGGGCCGGGTCCTGCGGGAGCGTGTGCCCCAGCTCTGTGAGCAGCTCGAGGCGATGGGCGAACGGCAGGCCCGTCCTGCCGATCGCCAGGCCTTGTTCTCGGCCTCGGCCATGCTGCGCGTGCGGCTGGCCTCGGCGGGCACGATGCCCGAGCTGATGTCGGCGCGCAAGGCACGCAGCACCCGCGCCAGCCTCATCGAGGATGCCGAGCGACGCGCCATCGTGCTGCTCGACGAGGATGATCTGGAGACGCAGATCCTGGCCCAGGACCTGGCCGGTGCCATCATCAGCGAGGCCGGAACGGATTACCCCGCCTACCTGCACATGCTGGGCAGCATTGCCCCGGCCGCCTGGCGCGAGGAAGAGATCAACCCGCTGGCGGCCAAGTCGATCGCGGCCATCCTGCTCGAGGCGATGCGCACCCCCAGCGACTCGGCCCTGGTTCGCTCGGCGCTGCGCAGTCATACCGTCAAGCTGCTGGCGCCGGATGTGGCCCAGGTCATCCACCGGCTCAACGAGCAGATGATCGCAGGCGGGGTCGCGCCTCCGGCCTCACTGCGCATCGAGCGCGCAGCCAGTGCGGCGCCGGCTGCGACCAGCACCATCGAGAGGGCGAGCCGGGAGGAGGGCGCCGCGAGTCCTGCGGCGGGGCCGAATCTGTCTGGCCCCAGCGCCCTCGATGTCAGCCGCGAGGTCTACTCGGCTGACTGGCTGGGGCGCAGTGCCTTTGCCAAGACATCGGAGGGTCCCCGACTGGCCATGGCGCCGGTGCTTCAGCCGGTGGTCGAGGTCGAGCGCGATGCCGTGGCCTTTGCCCATTCGCTGGGCTTCATGCCCTACAGCCGGCAGGCCCGCACGGCTTACTTCCAGCGCAACCGCCAGCGTCTGGAGCAGTCGGATGCCACCTCGGGGCAACTGGCCACCCTGGACATCGTGTCGGCGATGTTCGATTACGTGGTCGACGAGGCGCGCCTGCCCGAGCCGGTCAAGCCCCTGTTCTGGCGACTGCAGCAACCGGCGCTGGCGCTGGCGCTGCTGGATCCAGCCTACCTGTCCGAGGAAAAGCGTTCACTGCGGCACCTGATCGAGAATTTCGGGGCCATCGCCACCGCCTTCTCGGGCGAGATCACCCGCGGCAGCGAGCTGCACCGGCGCCTCGAGACGGTGGTCCGTGCCGTTGAAATCGTCACCAGTTCACTGCAGTCGCGTTCGGCCGTGATGGCCCAGCAGGTCGAGAAGGAATACCAGAAGGCCTCGCGCAGTTTCTCGCAGCTGGTCGACAAGGTGGCCCGCGAACGCAGCTCACTGGAGTCCACGCCTCAGCGGCGCAACCGTCGCGATTACGCCGCCCGGCCCTCGAAGGAGCGCGAGCGTGCCGTGACCGACAACATCACCCGATCGCTCGAGGAGCGCTTTGCGCGCTACGAGGTGCCGCAGTCGGTAAAGGATTTCCTGACCACCGTCTGGGTGCGCCAGTTGCGTACCGCGGCCCTGCGCGATGGCGAGGACAGCGCCGAATACAAGGTGGCCATGCAGGTGGTCGATGACCTGCTCTGGTCCCTCAATGGTGATCGCCGGCAGCACAGCCGCAAGGAACTGGCCCAGCGCATTCCGCCCCTGATCCGGCTGCTGACCGACGGCGTCAAGCGCGTCGGCGCCAAGGAAGAGGAGCAGAAAGCCTTCTTCGACGAACTGTTCCTGGTGCATCTGCGCAAGATGTCGCGCCATGGCAAGGGCGGGCAGGCCATCGATGCCTCGCTGGTCCGCTTTCCCCAGGAGCTGGTTGATCAGATGACCGGCGGATCGCGGGGCCCGCGTGCCCAGGCCTCCGCAGGTCGCGATGATGCGGGGCCGGGCCTGGTGACCGTACCGCGCCTCGATGAGGCGCTCGATACCCGGCCCCCGGCGAATCCAGGCCAGGCCGTTGTGGGTCAGCAACCATCCCCGGCGCCTGACCGTGGTGCGCTCGGCGACAGCCTGCCACCGGTGGCGATTCCCAGCTTTGCGCCCGCAGCGCCAGCGGCCAGCAACCGGCTGCGCGTGGTCCATCCTGCGCAGGGGGAAGAGGGCGGAGCGCCCGTCGTGCCTGCGGCTGCCGTGAAGGCGACGGCACCGGTCGCGGCCGGCGCGGCACCTGCTGCCTCGGGCGCCACGGCGGCCGACAAGGTGCTGACCGAGGACGACAGCGCGCGGCTCTTCGAGGTCATGAATGCGGTGGACCTGAGTGATTGTCCTCCCGAGCAGGCGGTCCTCGAACTGGCACCGCAATCGGCGCTCGACCTGATCGACAAGGGCAGCTGGCTGCGCATCGCCAGCCGCGATGGCGAAATGAGTCTGTACAAGGTGGCCTGGGTCAACGGCGCGCGCAGCCTGACCCTGCTGGTGCGCTTCCCGGACCGGCGGGCCCTGTCTCTGCGTTTCGATGACTTGCTCAGGCGTCTGCAGGAAGGCCAGGCCCGCCTGATGCAGGTATCCGAGCTCTGAGGACCCGCCGCACCGGCCCGCGACTTCATCACCGGCTTGCGTCGGGCGTGCAGCCTTGCGTCGCGTCTTTCGTTCAGTCGTTTCGCGCGAAGGTGACGACGTGGTCGGCATTGAGCCGGATGCCGATCGACTCGCCGATGCCGTGATTGTGATGGCTGGGCACCAGCGCCAGCAGTTCGTCGCCGCTGGGCAGGGTCAGCGAGTACAGGAACTGGGCGCCGCGAAAGGCCTTGCGTGTCACGCGGGCCTGGCTGACGCATTCATCATCATGGACGACGTCATCGGGGCGCAGCAGGATGCGCAGCCGTCCCTGCTCATCGGCATGGCGCCGCGCCTGGGCGATGTCGTCCGCCTGTTCGATGCAGATCGAGCCCAGTTCGAGGTCGAGCCAGTGGCGTGAGCCGTCCAGTCGCAGGCGGGCTGGCAGGAAGCAGCCCAGGCCGACGAAGTCGGCCACTTGCGGCGTGCTGGGCCGGTGATACAGGTTGTAGGCGTTGTCCCATTGGGCGATGGCGCCGTTTTCAAGCACCCCCACCTGATCGGCCAGCGCGAAGGCCTCGTACTGGTCGTGGGTGACCAGCAGGGCGGTGGTGTTGCGCCGCTTGAGCAGCACGCGCAATTCCTGGGCCAGTCGCTCGCGCAATTCGGGGTCGAGATTGGAGAAGGGCTCGTCGAGCAGCAGCAGTTGCGGGGAAGGGGCCAGGGCGCGTGCCAGTGCAACGCGCTGCTGCTGGCCACCACTCAACTCATGCGGGTAGCGCTCGCCCAGGCCTTCGAGCCCGACCAGGGTGAGCATCTCCTCGGCGACGGCGCGGCGCTGCGCCGGGCCATGCAGGCGTTGCAGGCCGAAGGCGATGTTGCGCTGGACGCTCAGGTGCGGAAACAGGCCGTAGTCCTGGAAAACGATGCCGATGCCGCGTGCTTCGGGCGGTGTCATCACGTCCGGGGAAACCAGGACCCGTCCCGACAGCAGGACCTGACCGGCATCGGGCCTGATGAAACCGGCCAGCACGCGCAGGGCTGTGGTCTTGCCCGAGCCGGAGCTGCCCAGCAGGCACCCGATCTGCCCCTTGGGCAGCCGGAACGACAGATCGCGCAGCACGGCCTGCTCGTTGTGAGCCTGATGGCGGCGATTGAAACTGACGCTGATGGCACGGACTTCCAACATGGGCGCCAGTATAATTCGCCGCTTCGGTCCGCCCTGCGGCCCTTCCCGGTAGCCGATGTTCCCGCAATTGTCATCCTCCCGAATCGGGCCCCTGTTGCCCGGCAAGTTGCTGGTGCTCTGGTCCGCAGCCCTGGTCGCCTTGCCGGTGCTGATGCTGGCCGCTATCGCCCTCGGGGCCGATGCCCGCGATGGCGCGCAGGCTTCGACCCTGTCTCACCTGATCGGCACCGTGCTGGGCCGTTACCTGCTCAATACCCTCGCGCTGGTCGGGCTGTCGGTGCTGGTGGCCGGTGCCCTGGGCGTGTCCCTGGGCTGGCTGATGGCTGACTACCGCTTTCGCGGTCATGGCCTGCTCGAGTGGGTCCTCGTATTGCCCCTGGCGATGCCGGCCTATGTGATGGCCTATGCCTATACCGATGCCCTCGAGTCCTTCGGCCTGCTGCAGGTACTGCTGCGGCGCTGGACCGGCTGGGAGGCCGGCAGCTACTGGTTCCCCAACCTGCGCTCCCTGTGGGGCGCCGGCGTATTCATCGGCCTGTCACTCTATCCCTACGTCTATCTGCAGGCGCGCCGTGCCTTTGCCGAGCGCAGTGCCTCTCTCGAGGAGTCGGCGCGGGCCCTGGGCCTGTCGCGCAGCCGCGTCTGGTGGCAGGTGATCTGGCCGCTGGCGCGTCCGGCGGTGGCCGCCGGGCTGGTGCTCGTCATGATGGAGACCCTGGCCGATTTCGGGGTCAGTGCCTATTTCGGGGTCGACACACTGACCGTGGCCATCTACAAGGCCTGGCAGAACATGGGAGACCGGCAGGCGGGTGCCCGACTGGCCTTGTTGCTGCTGTCGGGGGCCGGCATGCTGATCGTGCTGGAACGCATGCTGCGCGGTCGCATGCAGTTCTTTGCGCGCACGGCCAAGCCTGCGATCCCTCGTTACCTGCGCGGCGCCCGGGCCTTGCTGGCCGGGCTGGTCGCGGCGCTGGTGCCCGTGCTCGCCTTTGGCTTGCCAGTGCTGCTGATGCTGATCAAGTGGCATGAGGAAGGCGCCGGCCTGGATCCGCGCATGGCCGGATGGCTCTGGCACAGTTTCTACCTGGCCTCGTGGGCTGCACTGGCCACCGTATCGCTGGCCCTGGTGGCGGTGTACGCGCTGCGGCTGGAGTCCGGCCGCCTGCTGCGCTGGTCAGTTAGCCTGGCCAATGCCGGCTACGCCCTGCCCGGTCTGGTCATTGCGGTAGGCCTGCTTCTGGCCTTGTCACGGCTGGATGCCGGACTGGCCAGTGTCATCGGGACCAGCGGCCTGCTGCTCGGCTCGAGCTTCGGGGTCGTCTATGCCTACGTGGTGCGCTTTTATGCCGTTGCCTTCCAGACGCTCGAGGCCGGTCTCAAGCAGATCAGTCCGGTGCTGGACCAGGCGGCGCGCAGCCTTGGGCGACGCCCGATCCAGGTGCTGCGCGAGGTGCACTTTCCGTTGATGCGACGTAGCCTGTTGACCGCCTTGCTGCTGGTGGCGGTCGACAGCCTGAAGGAGTTGCCGGCCACGCTGATCCTGCGGCCCTTCAACACTGACACCCTGGCAGTCGTCGTGTATCAGTTCGCCAGCGACGAGCGCCTGGCCGATGCGGCACTGCCCTCGCTGGCCATCGTGGCCATCGGCCTGTTGCCGGTCTTGCTGATGATGCGCATGACTCAGGTGCCGGCCAGCGCTGCCGCTGCCGGCGTCTCCAGCCAGGCCCGCGCCAGCGCATAGAGGCGGCGCCGCTCGATCCGGTAGGTGCTGTCGGTCTGCGCGTACAGCCAGTCCGAGAAGGCCAGCATGCGCGCAAACGGGGCCTCGCCGAGCAGGGCGGCGAGCAGGCCCTCGGACTTGTCGCCGGCCCGGTCCTCGCGATGGGCCAGCAAGTCCCAGTAGCGGGCCATCCGCTCCAGGCGGCGCAGGCTGAAAAAGTCCAGTACATCGGTCGACAGCACGTTGTAGGGCGGCGCCGGATTGAAGCGCAGGTCGTACTCTTGCGTATGACGGATGATGGGCGTGCCGCGCAGCCGCTTCAGGATGCCCAGCTGGATCTCGTGCTCGCGTCCCTCGCGCAGGCCCAGCCAGTCGACGAGCTGGTCGAAGCCAGCGCCGAAACTGACCAGGTCCTCACCAGGCAGGCCGGCAATCAGGTCCAGGTGCAGGTGGGCCTGGGTGTGCGCGACCAGCCAGGCGATGTTGTCACGGGTGCGTTGCGGATCCTGGCGTCGGCTGATGCCTGCCTGCACAGCCGGATTCAGGCTCTGGATGCCGATCTCGAATTGCAGGGCGCCGGCCGGAAAGCGCTCGATCAGCATCTTCAGGCTGTCCGGCAGATGGTCCGGCACCAGCTCGAAATGCGCAAAGCAGGGATCTTCGGGGTCTTGCCGGTCGAGAAAGAATTGCAACAGGCGGGCGCTGGTGTCCGCCTTCAGGTTGAAAGTGCGGTCGATGAACTTGAATTGCCGGGCGCCGCGCCGGTACAGGTCTTCCAGGCTCTCCAGCACGCGGGGCAGGGGATAGGCCCAAGCCGTCTTGTCCAGCGAGGACAGACAGAATTCGCACTTGAAGGGACAGCCGCGCGAGGCCTCGACGTAGGTCAGGCGGTGGCGCAGGTCCTCGTCACTGTATTCGCCGTGCGGCAGGACCAGCGCCTCCAGCTGTGCCGTGCTGGTGGCATCACCGGGGATGAGCTTCATCAACGGTCGCGGGCCTTCCAGCAGCTGGTGGCACAACTGCGTGAAGGCCTGCTCGCCGGCGCCGGTGATGACATGGTCGGCCATCTGCACGATAGGCTGTGCATCGCTTTCATGGCTGACCTCCGGGCCTCCCAGCACGATGACCAGCTCGGGGCGCAGGCGCTTGAGCATCGCCACCAGCCGGGTGCTTTCCTCGACGTTCCAGATGTAGACCGACAGGCCCAGGATGCGCGGCTCGAGCTGGAGGATCTTTTCGGCCAGGGTCTCGGTGCGTGCGCCCAGCACGAACTCGAGCAGGCGTGCACGCGCACGCAGGGGCCCCAGGTTGGCCAGCAGGCAGCGCAAGGCGTGGCTGGTGTGCGAGTAACGCGCGTTGAGCGTGCTCAGGACGATGTCGGAGGCGGTCACGGGGCGATGATACCGGCGTCTCAGGCCTTGCCAGGGCTCTGTCGGATATGGGCCAGCAGGGCCTGGGATGCGGCGCCGGTGCTCACCTGCGGCCGGGACAGGGCCACGATCTCGCGGCTGACCACCGGATCGGTCAACGGCCGGGCCACCAGGGTCTGGCTGCTGGCGCGGGCCAGGCTGTAGGCTGGCAATACCGACACGCCCAGGCCGGCGTTGACCAGCCCCACCGCCGTGCTGATGTTGGCCACCTCGAAGGCCGGTTGCAGGGCGCTGCCCCAGCGCGCCAGGGCCTTGTCGATCAGGCTGCGGGTACCGCTGCCGCTCCTGAGCAGGATCAGCGGCCATTCGAGCAGGTCGGACCAGCGAACCTCGCCACGCGCCGCCAAGGGATGATCAGCCGGGCAGGCCAGCATCAGTGCATCGCGCAGCAGCACCTCGGCATGCAGACCCTCGCTGGCCCCGTCGGCCGTGCACAGTCCGATATCGGCCTCGCCACGCAGCACCAGACCAGCTACCTGGTCGACCGGCACATCGCGCAGGGCGATGGCCACGTTCGGAAATTCGGCCCGGAAGGCCGCGATCACGGCCGGCATCAGGCTGGCGGCGAGCAGCGGGGAGGTGGCCAGGGTGAGACGCTCCTGTTGCTGTTCGCGCATCTGCTGCAGGCTCAGCACCGCCTCGTCGACCCCGGCGAGGATCTGCTCGGCGCGGCCGGCCAGCAGCCTTCCAGCCTCGGTCAGCACCAGGCGCCGGGTGGTGCGCTCGAACAGGCGCAGTCCCACCTCTTCCTCGAGGCTGCGGATCAGCATCGACAGCGCCGAGGGGGTCAGGTGAAGGCGCTCGGCGGCGCGCGTCATGCTCTGGGTCTGGACCACCCATTGGAAGGCACGCAACTGGCGCAGGGTGAGGTTGGCGGGGCTCATGTGCAGCAGGAGAAGGAAAGGGCGGGAAAGAGCGGGAAAGGGCGGGAAAGGGCGTCCGGCGGGATCGTGGTCCGCGCCGGGCGGGGCCGTGATTGTGCAGCGGTATTGAACAAGCCATCAGGCGAATTTGATTGCCTGGCAGCCCAGTTGAAGGTTCAATGGCTGACCATGACCCACGCTTTGCTCTCCGATCATAGTCCATTCCAGCCCTTGCGCCGGGAAGACGATCGCCTTCTTCGGGGGCAGGGCCGCTTCGTGGCCAATCTGCCTGCCGACGGTGCCTTGCACGTGGCCTTCGCGCGCAGCGCCCATGCCTGCGCGCGAATCCGACGCCTGGATCTGGAGGCACTGCGGCGCCTGCCGGGCGTGGTGGCGGTACTGGGGCCAGAGAGTTTTGCGGCAGCCCGCATGCCGGCCATCAATCCCTTGCTGCCCCTGTCACGGCCTTTCGAAGCTGGCCTGATGGCCTCTGATCAGACCCGGCATGTCGGGCAGGTGCTGGCCGTGGTGGTCGCGCATTCGGCCGTCCAGGCCTGGCAGGCGGCCCAGCAGCTGGAGGGCGAGTTTGAGCCCCAACCCGATCGGCTGCGTCTCGATTTCGCGGGCTCGACCGATCCCCTGCTGGCCTTGCATCACGGTGATGGCGGCGCGCCCGGCAGTGCGGCCGATGCAGCGCAGGCGAGTGTGCCCGGTGTCACCGTGGATATCGCCCTGCACCTGCCCCGCGTCGCAGCCATGGCGATGGAGCCGCGCAGCGCGCTGATGCACTGGGATGAAGCCGGACAACTGTTGCAGGCATGGCTGGGCTCGCAGGCGCCCAGCCGGGCCCGCGCCGATCTGGCCGCCTGCCTGCAGGTGCGGCCGGAGCAGGTCCGTTTGCATGCGGTCGATGTCGGGGGGGCCTTTGGTGCGCGTGCCTCGATTGCCCCCGAGGAGTTGCTGTTGGCCTTGGCCTCGCGCCTGCTCGGCCGGCCCCTGCGCTGGGTCTCCCGACGCAGCGAGGAGTTCATGGCCGCGCCGCAAGGGCGCGGTGCTCGCCTGCAGGGGCAGCTGCAAGTTGGACACGACGGTCGTCTGCAGGCATTGCGGGCCGACTTGGAAGCCGCGCTCGGGGCCTGGCTGCCCTTTTCGGCGGTCGTGCCCTTGCGCAATGCCGCGCGCATCCTGCCGGGCCCGTATCACCTGCGCCAGGTGGCGGTGCAGGGCCGGGCCGACATCGCCGATGCGGCACCGGTCAACATCTATCGCGGTGCCGGTCGCCCCGAGGCGGCCCTCCTGATGGAAGCGCTGATCGAGCGTGCGGCGCGACGCCTGGGGATGGATCCGCTGGCCTTGCGCCGGATCAATCTGGTCACGGCTGCGGACATGCCGTACTGCAGCGCCAGTGGCGAGGTGCTCGACTCGGGCGACTACCCGCAATTGCTCGAACGTGCCGCGCAGCGCTTTGACTATGAAGCGGCCCGGCGCAGCCAGCAGCAGCGCCGGGCGCAGGGGGAATGGGTGGGCATCGGCACGGCCTTTTATGTCGAGCCTTGCGGCCAGGGCTGGGAAGCCGCTCGCCTGACCTGGCATGAAGACGGCTCCCTGACCCTGGGCAGTGGTTCACCGGCCCAGGGACAGGGTCACGAGACCACCTATGGGGCCCTGGTGGCACGTGAGATGGGGGTCGATCCCGCGCAGGTGACGGTCATACTCGGCGACTCGCTCGCCTGCCCGGAGGGCATCGGTGCCCTGGCCAGCCGCAGCACGGCGATCGCCGGCAGCGCCATCGTGCAGGCCTGCCGCGACCTGCGCGCGGCACGCGCCCAGGGTCAACCCCTGCCGATCGTCATCGAACGGCGCTTCGATTCGCGCGAGGCCTGGAGCCATGGCTGCGTGATGGTCAGCGTCAAGATCGATGAAGCGACCGGCGCGGCGCAGATCGAGCGCCTGGTCTGGGTCGATGATGCCGGCGTCATCCTCGAGCCTGTCCTGGCGCGCGGCCAGTTGCTCGGCGGTCTGGCGCAGGGCTTTGGGCAGGCGATGATGGAGCGCATCGTCTACGATGCACAGGGGCAGTTGGTGACCGGCTCGCTGATGGACTACGCCGTGCCACGCGCCGACGACCTGCCCGAGGTGCTGATCGACAGCCTGTGCTCGCCGAGCCCGAACAACCTGCTCGGTGCCAAGGGCGTGGGCGAGGCCGGTTGCATCGGAGTGCCCGCAGCGCTTTACAACGCGGTGGCCGATGCCCTGTCACCGCTGGGCGAAGCCCGCCTCGACTGGCCGCTTCGTGCCGAAACCATCTGGCGGGCCTTGCGGGCCCTGCGCAGCCTTGAACCTTCCCGCCCGGACGCGACCAGCGTGCCGGCCTCAAACTCTTGACGGAACCCTCATGGACTACAGCAAAGCCGATGCCAAAGCCTATGCCAAACAGCATTTCAAAGGGCTTTGGGCAGCCAATCTGACCCCCTTCGATGCCGCGCTGCGGCTCGATGAGCCGGCCTATCGCGACAACCTCAGGCATTGGATCCGCACCCTCGGCCTGAGCGGGCTCTTCATTGCCGGCAAACAGGCCGAGTTTTTCTCGATGTCGGTGCCTGAGCGCAAGCGCCTGATGCTGCTGGCGGTCGAGGAGGCCCAGGCTGCCGGGGACCGTGGGGGACTGGGCCGTGCCGGCATCGTCACCTCCTGCTCCGATACCAACCTGGATCTGGTGCTCGAGCTGGCGCGCTATTCGCAGGATATCGGCGCCGACTATGTCGTGATCCACAGCCCGGTGCTGCATTTTGGCGCTGATACCGACGAGACGATCTTCGAGTACTACCGCTACCTGTCGGAGCAACTGGAGATCGGCATTGCGATGTGGAACCACCCGGACTGCGGCTATGTGATGTCGCCCGAGTTGTGCGCGCGGATTGCCGATCTGCCCAATATCGTGGCCATCAAATACAGCACCGACCGCGCCCGTTACAAACGCCTGACCGAACTGGCCGGTGACCGCATCCAGGTCAGCAATCCTTCCGAGGAAGAGTGGCTGGACAACATCATCGAGCTGGGCTGGACGCTCTACCTGTGCTCGACACCGCCCTTTTTGTTGCAGACGGCGCTCGACCAGCGCGTCAACGAGTACACCCGCCTGGCCCTGGCCGGCCAGCACGCCCAGGCGCGACAGGTGCGGGACAGCCTGAACCCGGTGCGCGAGGCGATCCGCCTGAGCAAGCCGCATGGCAAGCCCCAGGCCCATGCCAAGCTCTGGCAGGAGCTGCTCGGGCAGCATGGCGGACCGGTACGCCGTCCCCTGCTGCAACTGACACCCCAGGAGCGCGAGATCACCGAACGGGCCTTCGCCGGTTGCGGCCTTCGGCTGCGCTGAAGTCCTGCCGCCCGAGCCGCTCATGACTGCCCCATCCACCAGACTTGCCGAGGACCACGACGGCACGCCCACCCGCTCGCTGCAACTGCGTGTCAACGGCGCTGCGCGCCAATGCCAGGTGCCCGATGACCTGTTGCTGATCGACCTGCTGCGCGACGGGCTGGGACTGAAGGGCTGCCATTGCGGTTGCGACACCGCGCAATGTGGCGCCTGTACCGTGCTGCTCGATGGCGTGGCAGTCAAGGCCTGCAACATGCTGGCCATCCAGGCGCGCCATCGCGAGATTTCCACCATCGAGGGCCTGGCGCCTTCGTCGCAGACCCTGCACCCGATGCAGTTGGCCTTCAGCCGCCACCATGGCCTGCAATGCGGCTATTGCACGCCCGGCTTCGTGATGCGGGCCATGGCCATGGTCGATGAGCCGGTGCCTGCCAGTCCCGAGGCGGTGCGCCAGGCCCTGGGTGGCAACCTGTGCCGCTGCACTGGTTATGAGGGGATCGTGGCCGCCATCTGCGAGGGCCTGACGGTACTTCGTGCCCAGCGCGGCCAGGAGCCACAGGCGTGAGCCGGCTGCGGGTCGAATGCCCGGCGTCGCTCGACGAGGCCCTCGATGGCTATCGTCGCGCGCGTCAGGCGGGCCGGGAAGTGCGCTGGCTGGCGGGCGGACAGACGCTGCTGGCGGCCATGAAACATGGCCTGTCGCAGCCAGACCTGCTGATCGACCTGGGCGATGTGGCCGAGCTGCGCGTGCTGCACCGGACCGGGCAGGGCGGCCCCGCAGATCGACTCGAGGTCGGCGCGATGGTCACCCATGCGCAAATGGCTGCTGATCCGCTGGTGCGGGCCTTTGCACCGGGCCTGGCGGCGATGGCGACCCGCATCGCCGATCCCCAGGTCCGCCAGATGGGGACGGTGGGCGGCTCCCTGGCCAATCATGACCCGGCGGCCTGCTGGCCGGCGGCGATGCTGGCACTGGATGCGCAGATGCTCACCACCGGCTCGCGCCATTCAGCCGATGATTTTTTCACCGGGCTGTACGCCACCGCGCTGCAGGAGGAGGCGTTGCTCACCGCCATCCATGTGCCCCGCCCGGACCACTTTGCGTACCTGAAGATCGAACAACCGGCCTCGCGCTTTGCCCTCGCCGGCGTGGCCCTGGCACGCTTCGGTCCGCGGGTGCGGGTGGCGGTGACCGGCATGGGGCAGGGGGCGCAGCGCTGGCCGCAGGCCGAACAGGCGCTGCAGGCTGACTGGGGCCTGCATTCGGTGCAGGCGCTGCGCTGGGACGAGTCATTGGCCACGTCCGACCTGCATGCCGGGGCCGATTACCGGGCCCATCTTGCCTCCGTCCTGCTGCACCGGCTGGTGTCTGCCGGCGGCCCGGCCAATCCCGCACATGCTTCCGACCCGTCCAACCCGTCCCGCCTGGTCCATCCGTCCAGTCCGAGGCGACCGGGCGTCTTCGGGCGCTTCGTTCAACGCTTCAAAAACAGGAAGTCCCGATGACTCAGCCCGCCGTTCCGGCCGCCACGCACTACAGTGCACCGATCAATTTCCAGTCCTGGTTGCAGGCTCATGCCCATCAATTGCAGCCGCCGGTGGGCAACCAGCAGATCTGGGCCAATGCCGACCTGATCTGCACCGTCGTCGGCGGTCCCAATGAGCGCACCGATTTTCACGACGATCCCTTCGAAGAGTATTTCCACCAGTTCAAGGGCAATGCCTCGTTGCTGATTGCCGATCGCGGCAAGTACGAGCGCATCGTGCTGCGCGAGGGCGACATCTTTTTGTTGCCGGCCCATGTCCGCCATTCGCCGCAGCGGCCCGAGGCCGGCAGCCTGTGCACCGTGATCGAACGGCGTCGTCCCCCGGGGGATATCGATGCCTTTGAATGGTATTGCGCGCACTGCGCAACCAGGGTCACCCGCGCCGAGGTTCAGCTGCAGAGCATCGTGACCGACCTGCCGCGGGCCTATGAGGCGTTCTACAATGCCCCAGACGAACAGCGTCGCTGTCCTTCCTGCGGTCAGCTGCATCCGGGGCGCGACTGGCGCGCCTGGCACCAGACGCTGGCCCTCCACTTTCCGCAGGTTGCGGTCTGAGCCTGCGCGCGCGGCGCGAACCAGCACTGGCAAGGATTCCCATGAGCGACGCTGCCCCACGCCTTGCGCCCGACATCCTCGCGCTGGGCGAGGCCATGATCGAATTCAACCACGTCGGTGAAGGCGGGGCCCGCCTGTACTTGCAGGGTTTTGGCGGGGACACCTCGAACTTTGCGATTGCGGCGGCCCGCCAGGGCGCCCGGGTCGCCTACCTGAGCGCGCTGGGCGATGATGCCTTTGCCGGCCTGCTGCGCGACCTGTGGACACGCGAGGCCGTGGATCACTCAGCCGTGGCCACAGACCCCCAGGGCTTTACCGCGGTCTATGTCGTCACCCACGACCAGCACGGTCATCACTTCGATTTTCTCCGCCGCGGTTCGGCCGCCAGCCGGATGCGTCCGGAAGATCTGGCCGGCCATCGCTTCGAGGGGCTCAAGGTCCTGCATTATTCGGGCATCTCGCTGGCCATTTCCACAACGGCCCGCGATACCTGCTTTGCGGCGGTCGATGCCGCACGCGCCGCCGGTGCGCGCATCAGTTTCGACACCAACCTGCGCCTGAAGCTGTGGCCGCTCGAGCAGGCACGTGAGGCCATCGATCGGGCGATTGCAGCCAGCGACATCTGCCTGCCCAGCCTCGAGGACATGGTCAGCCTGACCGGCCTGCATGATGCGTCTGCGATTGCGCGTCATTGCCTGGCGCGAGGGGCCGGGCTGGTGGCCCTGAAAATGGGCAGCCAGGGCGCCTTGCTGGCCGCAGACGGCTGGTGCGAGCATGTGCCGCCACACCCCTGCACGGCGCTCGATGCCACGGGCGCCGGTGACACCTTTGGCGGGGCTTTCGTCGCACGCCTGCTGGCCGGCGACCGCCCGCTGGAGGCCGCTCGGTATGCCAATGTGGCGGCAGCCCTGTCGACCCAGGGCTATGGGGCGGTCGACCCGATTCCGACGGCCGCCCAGGTCAGGGCCGCGCTCGCTGCTGCCGCCTGAGATTTCGCCGGCAGCGGGGCGGCTGCCGGCCTGCCCTTGCCCTACTGCAAGGCGCCCGTCAGGTCGCCCATGTTGGCGCGCACACCGGGCAGGGGCTCCAGGTCGAACCGCCGCGTGATGAACTTGAGGATCGAGGTGGTGTCGTAGGCGGTTGAATCGATATGGCCACGCTTGACGCCCGGGCCGATCAGAAGCGCCGGTATGCGGGTACCAGGTCCCCAGCGATCGCCCCAGCCCGCGCCGCTTGGCGGTGGCACATGGTCCCAATAGCCGCCGTTCTCGTCGTAGGTGACGATGATCAGCATGTCCTTCCACTGCGGGCTGGCACGCAGCTTCTCCAGGGTGTCGGCAATGTGTTCGTCGCCGGACATGATGTCGGTGTAGGACGGATGCTGGTTCAGCCGCCCCTGGGGCTTGTAGAACGATACTGCGGGCAACTGGCCGGCAGCGATGGCCTTGAAGAAGTCCTCGCCGTCACGCAGGTGCCTGTCCCGGTCCGGGCGACCGGGCGCAAAGCGGCTGTAGTAGTTGAAGGGCTGGTGATGCGGCTGGAAGTTGGGCGAGTCGCCGGCGCGTTCGTAGATGACATGGCGCTTGGCCTGCGGGGGCTGCATGCCGTCGGCCAGCGCCTTGTGCCAGCCGCCCGCATACCAGGCCCAGTCGATGCCCTTGGCGCTGAGGGTATCGCCGATGGTGCGCGCCTGCTGGGGCGGCACCGGCCAGCCCAGGTCATACGGACCCATGCGCGCGCCGCCGCGTGGATTGGCGTGGCTCAGCGGCCCCTGCGGTGCGGGCGGGATGCCGCTGGGCTGGTACGGCGGTTGGGACGTATTGACCGACCAGCCATCCGGCGTCACCTGGCCGCCAATGCCACTGCTGTAGATGCGCGCCATGCCGTCGTTGGCCGAGGGTGAGTCGGGTCGCTTGAGCAGCTTGCCCTGGGCATCGAGTTTCACCCGCATGCCCTCGGGGGCGTCCGGAAAGTGCGGCGTACAGGCGCAGATCAGCCATTGATGGTTCAGGTAGGAGCCGCCAAAGGCGGCCTGGAAGAAGTTGTCGGCCAGGGTGTACTCCCGGGCCCACCGCCACATCCGGAACTGGCTGCCATCGTAGTGACCCATGACCCAGCCGCCCACCTGGCTCATGGCGGCGAACAGGTTGTTGCGCCCGCCATTGATCTGCTCCTGGTTGAAGAAGAAATCATGGATCGGGCTGGGTACCAGCACGGTTGGCGGCCGGTTCACCGGTGGTGCATCGATCCGGAAGGGCTTGTTGGGAAGGCGCGGATAGGCCGGATGTGGTTTGCCATCCGGCCCCCAGACGATCAGCTCGCGCAAAGGCTTGCCGTCATGGTCGAGTTGTGTCATCTGCTCCGGCGTGGCCTTGCTGATGCCATTGGCACCCGGGAACAGGCCGTACAGATTGTCAAAGCTGTGGTTCTCGGCATAGATCACCACGACGTGGCGAACCGCCTGCAGTCGCGGGCTCGTGCCGCCCTGGGGGGACAGGCTGGCGCAGGAGAGCAGGCCCGCCAGCGCGACACCGAGCAAGGCCAGACGGGCGGCCTGGCGGCTGACGGACGTGTGCTTGAAGGACGTGGACTTGAATGACATGACGGCTTTCCTTATCAGGGATGCGGGCCCCAGGGGGCGGCCAGCATCAGCTTGTTTTCCTGGCTGAGCAGCAGCGGGCGCAACTGGCGCGCGAAGGCCATGAAGGCCTCGTCCTTGTAGACCCCGGCCCAGAAGGCACGGCGGTCGGCATCATCCTCGAACTTCCACAAGTGGACCAACTGGTTCAGGGCCCCGATGTCACCTGTGAAATAGCCGATCAGGCGGTCCGGGTGCTTTTGCAGGGCGGGCCAACCCTGACTCTTGTACAACTCGACGGCCTCGCCCAGCTTGCCGACATGGGCGGTGTAGGTACGCAATTCGTAAATGGCCATGCAGGGCTCCTCGCAATCTGGCATTGAATGAATGGTTTGCTGCATGATTCTGCACCCGGGCGCCTGCCGGGTGGGTCCTGGCGGTACCACTTATGGCACTGCCCGCGGGTCTGAACCGGCTCGCGTTTTCCGCCGCCCCTGTGCCTATAATCGCCTTCCCCGGGGCCCTGCCTCCGATCGCACTGACCGAAAGGCTTCGCCATGTCCCTGCAGCGTCTTGCCCGTCGCGTCATATGGCTGATGACGCGGCCGTCTGTCCGCGACGCGCGTCGCGCCCTGCATGCCTGGCGCAGGACCTTGTCCGGCCAGACCGCGACGGTGCATTATTTTCATCAGGCCGATGATCCCTACGGCCATTTGTGCCTGCAGGTGTTGCCGGCATTGGCCAGCCGGTATGCCATCCGCATCGTGCCGCATCTGGTGGGGCCTCCTTCCGACGCGGCCGCGCCGGACCGCGACCGCCTGGCGCAATGGTCGACCCGCGATGCCTGCGAACTGGCCCGGCACCTGGGCCTCGAGGCCCCCGGCCGTTTCGCGCCGATGCCTGCGGATCGGGTGACCGGTGCGCAGGCCGGTCTGGTCCAGGCCTTTGCACAGGCAGATTGGCAGGCGCAGGCGCTTGCCATCAGCCGGGCCGCCTGGGCCGGTGAGGGCAAAGGGGCGGACCCGAGCGGGGCGCAAGCCGGCAGGTCCGCCGTGCAAGAGGCCCTGGCCAGGGGAGACGCCTTGCGCAAGAAGCTCGGGCATTACCTGGGCGCCACCTTCCAGTTCGAAGGCGAGTGGTACTGGGGCCTGGATCGGCTGCATCACCTTGAGCAGCGGCTTAGGGAAGCGGGCCTGTGCAAGGATCCTTCACTGGCCTTGATCGCAGCCCCTCCAAAGGACCCTGGCGCCCGTTTGGCGATCCCCGGCCCCGGACCTGCATCAGCCCATCACCTTTCGCCAGTGCCCGCCGATCTGGCGGTGCATTTCTTTCTGTCCTTTCGCAGCCCCTACACCTATCTGGCGGCGGCGCGGGTACGGCAACTGGCGGCGCATCATGGCGTCACCCTGGTGCTGCGTCCGGTCCTGCCGATGGTGATGCGCGGGCTGGCCGTGCCGCTGGAAAAGCGCCTGTACATCCTCGGCGACGTGGCGCGTGAAGCACGCCGCCTTTCTCTGCCCTTCGGCCTGATGTGCGATCCGGTCGGAAAGCCGGTCGAGCGCGGCTATGCGGTGCTGTATCGTGCGATGGCCCAGGGCAGGGGCGAGGCTTTTGTGGAATCCTTCCTGCAGGGGGTCTGGTCGGAAGGGGCCGACGCCGGTCGCGATGAAGACCTGATCCGGCTGGCCCTGCGTGCCGGCCTGCCGGGCGACGAGGTGAAGGCCGCGCTGGCCGACGAGGCCTGGCGCGCGCCGGTCGAGGCCAATCGCCAGGCACTGCTGGCTCAGGGCCTGTGGGGCGTGCCCTCGTTCCAGTTGGTGGCCGGCGGACAGACGTTGTGCAGCGCCTGGGGACAGGATCGTCTCTGGCAGATCGACCAGGCCCTGCAATCATTCAAACGACCGATCACGGAACAACAGACATGAGCAAGCGCGACATCTCCCTGAACCCATCGATCCACGAACCCGGGCGGCGGCGGCTGCTGGCCGCCAGCCTGATCGCAGCGGGGCTGCCCTCGGGCGCTCAGGGCCAGAAACGCTATGACCCGGGGGCCAATGATCAGGAGATCCGCATCGGCCAGACCATGCCTTATTCAGGACCGGTGTCGATGCTGGGTACGGTTGGCAAGACGGCGGCGGCGTACTTCGAGAAGATCAACGCCGAGGGCGGTGTGAATGGCCGCCGCTTGCGGCTGATTTCGCTGGATGATGCCTATACCCCCGTCAAGGCGGTCGAGCAGACGCGGCGTCTGGTCGAGGGGGAAGAAGTGTTCCTGATGTTTGGCACGGTGGGCACGCCCACCAACCAGGCGGTGCATCGCTATCTGAACGCAAAGAAGGTGCCGCAGGTGCTGATCCTGTCGGGTTCGAGCCGCTGGAACGAGCCACGCCAGTACCCCTGGACCCTGAGCGGCATGTTCTCCTATGAGGCCGAAGGCCGGGTCTATGCCCGCCACATGCTGGGCCAGGTCAAGGACCCGCGGGTGGCGGTGCTCAGCCAGAACGATGATTTTGGCAAGGACTACCAGCGCGGCCTCGAAAAGGCGCTGGGGGAGAAGGCGCGCAGCCTGATCGTGGCACAGGCCAGCTACGAGGTGACCGATCCGACCGTCGATTCGCAACTGCTCAGTCTCAAGGCCTCGGGCGCCAATGTGCTGATGCTGTTCACCAACGGCAAGTTCACCAGCCAGGCCATCCGCCGCGCCGCCGAACTCGGATGGAAGCCCCAGATCTACCTGCCCGCCGGGTCCGGCTCGATCGCGACCATCCTGCAACCGGCTGGTCTGGACAATTCCACCGGTGCGATCACGATCGCCAGCGTCAAGAACCCGCTCGATCCGCAGTGGCGTGATGATGCCGGCATGAACGAGTATCTGGCCTTCATGAAGCGCTGGGCGCCGTCGCTCGATGCGCGCGACTCGCTCAATGTCACCGGCTTGTCGATGACCCGCCTGCTGGTCGATGTGCTGCGCCGCTGCGGGGACGACCTGACGCGCGAAAATTTCATGCGCCAGTTGCTCAGTCTCAAGGACTACAGTACCCCGCTGATGCTGCCGGGCGTGACGGTGACCACCGGCAAGGACGATTACGAATTGTTCGGGGCCATGCGTCTGCAGCGTTTCGATGGCAAGTCCTGGGTGCCTTTCGGCGAGCCGGTGAACCTGCGCTGATCCCGGCTGTCCACAATTAATTTTCATTTCCGGGGAAATCCATGCCCTTGCCTTTTGCCGGTATCCGCGTGCTGGATCTGTCCACGGTGCTGTCCGGCCCGATCGCGGTGTCGATGCTTTGTGATCAGGGTGCCGAGGTGATCAAGGTCGAATCAGCCGAGGGCGACACCAGCCGCATGATTGGTCCGGCCAAGGGCGACTTGTCGGCGATGTTCATCGCCGTCAATCGTGGCAAGCGCGCGATCGCGCTGGATCTGAAGTCGCCGGCCAGCAAGCCGGTCCTTGAGGCCTTGCTGCGGCGAGCCGATGTCGTGGTGAGCAATTTCCGGCCCGGTGTGATGGCGCGTCTGGGGCTGGACGATGCGCATCTGGTTGCACTGAATCCACAACTCATCCGGATGTCCATCAGCGGTTACGGGCCCGATGGCCCTTACCAGTCTGACAAGGTCTACGACGCTGTGATCCAGGCAGCCGCTGGCGTGTCGGCCTTCCATCGCGAGTACGGCACGGGCGCGCCCAGCCTGCTGGCCTCGACCCTGTGTGACAAGCTGACCGCCCTGAATGCGGCACAGGCGATCAGTGCCGCCCTGTTCGCGCGCTCGCGCGATGGCCAGGGCCGGCGCGTCGAGGTCTCGATGCTCGATGCCACGCTGGCCTTCCAGTGGCCCGATGCCATGTACAACCACATGTTCCTCGACGATGCGCCGCCCCTGTTGCCCGCCTTTGGCGCGACGAGCCGTCCCTGGAAGACGAGCGATGGCCATGTGGCAACGATGGCGCCGCTGCAGTCCGAGTTCGTTGCCCTGTGCAAGGCGGTGGGTCGAGAGGACATCGCCGCCGACGAGCGCTTCAAGGACATCCCGTCACGGCGCCGCCATGCGGCTGCGCTGCGCGAGACGCTGGAGCAGGCCTTCAGTGTCCTGAGCTGCGAGCAGGTGCTGGCGCAGGGGCGACGCTTCGGCCTGCCCATTGCCAAGGTCAATGACCTCGATGAGGTCATCACCGACCCGCAGGTGCAGCACAACGACAGCCTGGTGGCCTATCCGCATGGCGTGCAGGGGCGCGTGCGCCTGGCACGGACGGCAGCGCGCTTCGACGGTCAGGCCACACCGATCCCGGGTCCGGCGCCGCACCGCGGCGAGCATGGCCGCCAGATCCTGACCGAACTGGGCTATGACGAGGCGGGCATTGCCGACCTGATCGCCCAGGGGGCGCTGCGCCTGCCCGCCTGAGCGCTTATTGCGGTTCGATCTTTGCTTCGCGGATCGCCTTGGCCCATTTGACGGCCTCGGTGGCGGTGCGCTGGCCCAGCGCGGCAGGCGTGCCCGGTTCGGTCTCGAAGCCCAGCGAGGCGAATTTTTCCTGGATCGCCTTGTCGCTGGCCGCAGCGTTCAGTGCCTGGTTCAGCTTGGCAACGATCTCGGGGGGCGTGCCGGCCGGTGCGTAGGCGGCGAACCAGGCGATCAGCTCGTAGTCCTTCAAGCCCAGGGCCTCGTTGACCGTCGGCAGTTCCGGAATCGCTTTCGAGCGCTTGGTGGAGGTGACCGCCAGGCCCCGGATCTTGCCGGCCTTGACCTGCGGCAGGGTAACGGCCAGGTCGGCGGTGAACATCATGACCTGGCCACCGATCAGGTCGGTCATGGCGTTCGGGCCATTCTTGTAGGCAATGTGGTTCAGCTTGATGCCCGCCATGCTGGCCAGCATCTCGGCCGACACCAGCTGCGAGGTGCTGGCGCTGGCAAAGGTCAGCTCGCCCGGCTTGGCCTTGGCCATGTCGACGAACTCCTTGAGGGTCTTGGCGGGCACGGCATTGCCGACCGCCACGATCAGCGGCACCTGACCCATGAAGCCGACCGGTGCAAAGGCTGTGTCCTGATCATAGGGCAGCTTTTTCATCAGGCTCTTGAGTGCTGCGTTGGTGCTGTTGGTGCCGATCATGATGGTGTAGCCATCGGGTGCGGACTTGGCCACCGCATCGGCGCCCAGCATGCCGTTGGCGCCGGCCTTGTTCTCGACCACGATCGGCTGGCCGAGCACTTCCTGCATGCGCGCCGCAAAGGCACGTCCGATCTGGTCGGTGGCACTGCCCGGGGCGAAGGGAATGATCGCCTTGATCGGCTTGCTCGGATAGCCCTGGGCGAGGACGGGCTGGAGGTGCAGCAGGCCGGTGGCAAGGGCCAGGCCCATCAGGTGGCGACGAAACAGGGTCATGGTCGGTTCCGCTTTCAGGAAGTGAACAAGGGCAAGGGGCAGCATGGCGTGAACCTCACGGCATGCGGAGCCCTGCGATTATTCCACAGCCTTGCCCGCCCACATGGCGCCCGCGGGATCGTCCGGGGCCGGGCTGGAGGGTCCGAGCCGGAGCGGGCTCAGCCCGGATCGCGGGCAGCGTCCTCGGCCATCTTGCGGGCAAAGAAGGACTTGAACCAGACACCGATGACGATCACGCCCAGGATGACGACCAGACTCATCAGGCCATAGTCGGTGAACAACAAGTCGCGCAACAGATTCATGGGATCTCCCGTTGGTAGGGCAGGGCCAGCCGTATCGATACTGCGGCAATGCAGCATCGCCATCTCCGGTCCTGACCGGTGCATTTTAGGGAAGGTCCGCAAAACCTGTCGTGCCCGCGTTTCGCCCCCAATTGCGATGATCGCGCGGTCGATC
>JAPOKJ010000054.1 GCA_029977705.1 Burkholderiales bacterium
GCCAAAATTAGGCAATTTGCGAAATCCACAACCGCCGCCAGATTCCGCCAACCTGGGCCGGTGGCTATGCAGGAGAACTCCGAGACCCAGGTCTGATCGATTGTCCAGCCGTCAAATTGCAAATTCAACACCGTGAGCGCCGCTGTGTTGGTGCGGCTTGAATCTGTCTTCGCCCGGTAGCGCTTGCAACGCGCTGGATGCAAACCTTGCCAGTTCAAGGTTTTGTGTATCTGCTCGCTTCGAACATGAACGCCCAAACCTGAAGGGACTTTTCCAGAACTGAAGACAAGTCCCCAACACAGGCCTCGCCTCCGAACCTCGGTGCTTCATCTGGGCTACTCGTCCAACCCGCTCGTCCCATAAATCGAATTCTCAAACCGCGTGTACTGCCCCAGGAAGGTCAGCTTCACCTTGCCGGTCGGGCCGTTACGCTGCTTGCCGATGATGATCTCGGCCAGGCCCTTGTCCTGGGATTCGGGGTTGTAGACTTCGTCGCGGTAGATGAACATGATCACGTCGGCGTCCTGCTCGATGGCGCCGGACTCGCGCAGGTCGGAGATCATCGGGCGCTTGTCGGCGCGCTGCTCGAGCGCGCGGTTCAGCTGCGATAGCGCAATCACCGGGCAATTCAGTTCCTTGGCCAGGCCCTTGAGGGCCCGCGAGATCTCGGACACCTCGGCGGCGCGGTTCTCGCCCGGCCGGGTGGATGACATCAGCTGCAGGTAGTCCACCACGATCAACCCCATGCCCTTGCAGGTGCGCGCCAGGCGTCGCGCCCGCGAGCGCAGCTCGATGGCAGACAGCGCCGGCGTCTCGTCGATGTACAGCTGAGCATCCTGGGTGCGCTGGGTGGCGGCCATCAGCTTGGACCAGTCGTCCTCGGACAGGCGCCCGGTGCGCAGGCGCTGCGCATCCAGTTTTCCAATGGAACACAGGATACGCATCGCCAACTGCGTGTCGCCCATCTCCATCGAGAATACCGCCACCGGCATCTGCAGGTTGACGGCCACATGCTCGGCAATGTTGAGCGAGAACGCGGTGTTGTGGGTGACGATGAAATCTTCCGCGATATAGCGGTGCGTGGGGTGCGACACCTGGATGCACTGCACCTTGCAGCGCCGGCCTGGCTCGATCGCGACGATGCGCAGGTCGGCATCGGCGCTGCCCTCTTCAAAGCACACGGTGCTGGCCACACCCTGCTGAGCCTCCTGGCTGGTGAACAGGCGGCTCGCCTCGGCCGACAGGCCGCGCACCCGCAGGCTCGTTTCATCGCGATGGCAGACGGCGCCCAGCGAGCGGATCAGCTCCTGCAGCGTGGCGGCAATGGTGTCATCGAGCGGGCCGTCCTGCGCATCGAGCATGCCGCGCACCAGGTCCAGGCGCTCATGGCGCGCCAGGCGGGCCGGGTTGTGCAGCACCCGGTGCATCTGGGCATCGAGCGTCCGTACATGGCCGCGCAGGCTGCCTTCGTCCGCCGCCTGGGCCACGATGCGGCGGATCTCGCGAGAGGCCTGGCGCGCTGCGCCCGGGCCTTGGGCTTCCAGCGTCTGGGCGTCGGCGCCGCTGGGCAGGTCAGTGGCCGTAGCGGTTGCCATATCTGTGGCCAGGGCGGTGGCCCATTCCTTGGGTCCTTCAAGGCCATCGAGCACCCGATGCCCGTGCGCCCACAGGGCACCGAGCATCCAGCCATCAAAACGCTCACCCTTCATGCTTACCGGCGCTTGGCGCGCCTCGCGGTGCAGCTGGCCATCAAAGGCGGGCACGCGCAGTTCGGTGCCCTGGGCCAGTTCGGCGATCAGGGTGGCGGTGTCGAGCACCTGGACGGGTTCGTTGTTGCGTCTGATCGGCCACAGATGTTCGGCGCAGCATTCGGTGCTGCGGCCATCTTCAAACGTCACCCGGAAGACCTGACGCTCGCCCTGCGGGAAGATGCCGGTGATGTGGGATGCGGCACCATCGACCGAGGCCAGGGCATCGCCCAGCTTCAGGTTGCCCATGGCTTTCCAGCCCTCGAGGGTGAGCACTGGCACATCGAGCGGCTGGGCCTTGCCCATCGAGGGGCGGCCGGCCACGATGATCAGGTCGCCCGGCTGCAGGCCGGCGGTCATCTTGTCCAGGTCGGTAAAGCCGGTGGCCACGCCGGTGACGTCTTCCGCGCCGCCCTGGTCGTAGAGTTCGCCCACGCGCTGCACCACCTTGGCGATCACATCGCCCAGCACATTGAAGCCGGCCTGACCGCGGCTGCGTGCCTCGGAGATGGCCAGCATGCGCGCCTCGGCATCGTCGAGGATCTCGCGGGTGTCGCGCCCCTGCGGGTTGAAGGCGGCCGAGGCGATTTCATCGGCGGTGGAGATCAGGCGTCGCAGGATGGCGCGGTCGCGCACCAGTTCGGCATAGCGGCGGATATTGGCGCCCGAGGAGGACTCGATCGCCAGGCTGTTCATGTAGGGCAGGCCGCCGGGCACATCGCCCTCCAGCCCAGCCGACTTGATCGCCTCGTTGACGGTGACGACATCGGCCGGCTGGTTTTTCTCGATCAGGCGGACGATGTGGCCGTAGATGACGCGATGCTCGAGGCGGTAGAAGTCCTCCTCCTTGATCACGTCGGCCACCCGGTCGAAGGCCTGGTTGTCCACCAGCAGGCCGCCGATCACCGATTGCTCGGCCTCGGCCGAATGCGGCGGCACCTTCAGGGCGGCAACTTGCGGGTCGTCGTAGGCAGAGATGGGAAAGGTGGCGGCCACGGGGGGGTCTTTGCGAGCAGGGACTGGGAGCGGGGGGTCCGATCGCCTTTGGCGCCGGGAGCTAAGAATATCAAATCGACGGACAGGCGGAATTCACCCGTCCAAAAGGGTTGATCGGGCATTTGGCAGGCGTTTGTCGCCCCAATGAAAAACGCGCCCCGAAGGGCGCGTTTTCCTTGATCGATTCAGCCGGTCAAGCCAGCCGAACACAGACCCTCATCACACCTGCTCGCCGAGCACCGAGATGGTGATCTCGCAGACGACGTCGGTATGCAGGGCGACTTCGACCTTGTGGTCGCCGACGATCTTGAGCGGGCCATTGGGCATGCGCACCATGGCCTTCTCTGCGGCAAAGCCTTGCTTCTTCAGCGCCTCGGCGATGTCGAAGTTGGTGACCGAACCGAACAGGCGGCCGTCGACGCCAGCCTTCTCGCTGATCTGCACGGTCAGGCCGGTGAGCTTTTCGCCTGCGGCTTGAGCGGCAGCCAGTTTTTCGGCAGCAGCTTTTTCGAGATCGGCACGGCGTGCGGCGAACTCATCGATTGCCTTCTGGGTGGCGCGCTTGGCGATACCCTTGGGGATCAGGAAGTTGCGGGCATAGCCATCCTTGACGCGGACCACATCGCCCAGTTGGCCGAGGTTGACCACTTTTTCCATCAGAATGATTTGCATGTTGAATGCTCCTTCGGCTTAGTGGTTGTCGGTGTAGGGCAGCAGGGCCAGGAAACGGGCGCGCTTGATGGCGTCCGTAAGTTGGCGCTGGTAGCGGGCGCTGGTGCCGGTCAGACGGGCCGGAATGATCTTGCCATTCTCGGTGATGAAGTCCTTCAGGACGTCGACGTCCTTGTAGTCGATGTACTCGACCTTGTCGGCGGTGAAGCGGCAGAACTTCTTGCGCTTGAACAGGGCGACCTGGGCCGGGCGCTTGCCCTTGTTGCGGTCTTTGTCGCCACGGCGTTGGAATGTAGCCATCTCAAATTCTCCTAAATGCTCAATTCATGCGGTACAGGTCTTGCACATGGATCTGAAGGGACATCGAACCTTTCTTGGCACTGGCCAGGAAACCCGTCACGCGGATCCTGCTGCCCAGGGGCAGCTTGGCGGCGTTCAGGGCCAGGGGTCCGGCAAACCGGCATCGAAAGCTTTGTTCGATCTGGCGTTTCAGTCCGGCTTCGATTTGCTCGGACTGATGCTCGATCTGGGCATTGACCATCGCCACGCCGCCCGGGGTATACCTGAGGGCGTCCAGTTGCGAAAGTGTGCCGGTGACTTCGATGCGATTGATTTGTTCGGGCCTCGCGGTGTCGTTCAAATGTCTTTACAGCCTGTGTGCACGGTCGACTGTTGCCAGCGGACCTGCGGTTTCAATCCTTGGGGGTTCTTGCGAAGCCCGATCAGGCCGAAGCCGATTCAGTGTTGGCCTTGCGGGCTTCTTCGCGCTGAACCTGCTTGAGCATCGGCGACTGGCCGGTCTCGGCTTTCTTCATGACCACGGTCAGGTGACGCAGGATGGCGTCATTGAAGCGGAAGCCATGCTCCAGCTCGGCCAGCACGGCCGGGGTGGTTTCGATGTTCAGCAGCACGTAATGGGCCTTGGCGATCTTGTTGATCGGGTAGGCCAACTGGCGGCGACCCCAGTCTTCGTAGCGATGGATCTTGCCCTGGGCGGCCTCGATGGTGCCCTTGTAGCGCTCGACCATGGCCGGCACCTGCTCACTCTGGTCGGGGTGAATGACCAGCACGATTTCGTAATGACGCATGAGTTCTCCTGGAAATGAACGATCCGGCGAAGGATCGGGGACCGATCGCACAGGAACCCTTCCTGCAGATCAGCTTCCTCTTGGACATCCATGGAAAACACAGCCGATCCTGCTGAAGAAGCAGGCGGCACCACCTGTCGAAAGGCAGTGCTGGCCTGGGTTTTTGCCGGGTTGGGCCGGCTTTGCGGCCTTGCAACCCGGGTGAAACCCATTGATCGAGGGCAGGGAGGCTCACTGAGCACCTCGAATCCTTCGATCGTTTTCCCCATGGACATTTGGCCGGAAGGCCGCGCGTCGATAGCGGCTTTTCCAGCGAGGAATCCGCGATTATAGCTGATCAAGGCCCAGTTTGGGAAGCCCTGCCGTCCGCCTCCGGAAACGCCCCAGGCTCGCCAGCCAGCAGCCGCCTCGAAAAATCCCGCTCCCGCTCATCGACCCTGGCGAGGAACTCGGCGGCGCCTTTCATGCTGTGAAAGGCGGTGTAGCCGCGCACCAGGAAGTCGTGCATCGTCGCCACCCCGGCCAGCCGGGCCGGCTTGGCCATGCCGCGCAGCAGACCGCCCAGCAAGGCGCTCTTGACCAGCTTGTCCAGGGTCCTGCCAATGCGGGGCACCAGCTCGAGCTGGATCTGGCGCTCCTGGGCGCTGTCGATGCCGCGGTAGGCCTGGGCATAGCGCTCGGCCGTCCAGCCTGGCCCGTCGGGCTGGGACCCGGCCAGGCCTATGCCGAGCCGCTCCAGCGCGTAAGTGGTCATCTTCTGGTCCAGATCCTCGCTCAACGCGTCCAGCTCGACGGCATCGGCCAGGGTCGACAAGGCCCCTTCGGGCAGGAACCGGACCAGGGTCGGGATCACCCTTTCGAGTTCGGCATCACGCTGCGAGAAATCCTTGGCGCCATACAAGTCGTCCAGAAAGAAGCGGGTTGCCTGCGCGTAGCGGGAACTTTCCAGAAGATCGCGATGGGTCAAGGCCAGACGGGCCGCCTGGAAGCGCTTGAGCGCCAGAACCGTCTCATGGAAGGCGGGATGGGCACTGTTGGCCGCGTTCAGGCGCAGGCGCGCGACTTCGGCGGCGAAAAACGTCAGGCGCTCTGCAGAGGTCATAATGTTCAAATTATGCTCGCACGCAAACTTCGTCTCATGCTGGCCGTCCTCGGCCTGATCGGCCTGGCCCTGGCCTGGTGGCTGGAAAGCCGGCACGGCTTTCGCACCCAGGCCGCCTTGCTGAGCGCGGGCGTGGTCCTGCTGGTGTTTCTCGTCACCCTGCATACCCTGACGTTCCTGCTGGCCTGGCTGTATGGATCACCCAGCCCGCAGGGACATGGCCTGCGCGGGCTGACCGCCCTCAAGCCCTGGTGGGGCGAACTGATCAGCGCGGGGCGCGATTTCCTGTTCCTGCAGCCTTTCTTCGGCGACCGCCTGCTGCCCAGTGGCAGCGACCCGGGCCGCCCTGCCCTGCTGCTGGTGCATGGCTACCTGTGCAACCGGGCCATGTGGACCCACTTTGCGCGCGACTTTGCGGCGCGCGGCCACATCATCGAATCGGTGAACCTCGAACCGGTGTACGGCTCGATCGATGCCTATGCAGCGATCATCCAGCAAGGCGTGGAGAAACTGCGCCTGGGCAGCGGCCAGCAAAAAGTGGTGCTGATCGGTCACAGCATGGGAGGCCTGGCCATCCGTGCCTACCTGCGCGACTACGGCCACGATGCGGTTCGCAAGGTCATCACCCTGGGCACGCCGCACCGGGGCACCTGGGGCGCGCAACTGGGACAGGGCCGCAACGCCTTCCAGATGCGACTGGACACCCCGCTGCGGCCCAATGCCTGGCTGCAGCAACTGCGCAGCATCGAAGGCAACCGGCTCGATAACCTGCTCGAGATCCTGCTCACCCATCACGACAACATCGTCTATCCGCAGGCAATCCAGACCCTGGGCAAGGCGCCCGTGCACGAGTTCAGCGGCATGGGGCATCTCGAGATGCCCGACCACCCGGACGTGCGGGCCAAAGTGGCCGAGATCCTGGGACGCTGCTGAGCGGTCCGCTGGCGCGAGCCCACGGGCACTCTGTGGTCGCACACCATCGTGCACTCAGAAGTGGATGCCCCGCATCAGTTGCTGCATCGCGATCTGGTCCGCGTTCAGGGGCAAGGCCCCGTCCCGCTTGCCCTTCCTGCCCTGCGCAGCGCCCGAGTCATGGAACATCCTGAAGGCGGTATTCATGACCACCTGCATCGCCTTCGGAAAGAGCGCATGCAGGGCCTGGCCGGCAATGCCCAGCCGCGTGGCGATGCGCACCGGCTTGTAGACGACCGCCTGTGCGATCAGGTCGGCCGCCTCCTCCGGGGAGAGTGTGGGCACGTTGTTGTAGAGCTTGGTGGGCGCGATCATCGGGGTGCGCACCAGCGGCATGTTGATGGTCGTGAAGGTAATGCCCATATCGGCAAACTCGCTGGCCGCGCAGCGCGTCCAGGCGTCGAGCGCCGCCTTGGACGCGACATAGGCCGAAAAGCGCGGCGCATTGGTCAGCACACCAATCGACGAGATGTTGACGATGTGGCCAGCCTTTCTGGCCATCATCGCGGGCATCAGGCCCATGGTGATGCGCACCGCGCCGAGGTAGTTCAGCTGCAAGGTGCGCTCGACATCGTGAAAACTGTCGAAGCTGGACTCGATGCTGCGCCGGATGGAACGGCCGGCATTGTTGATCAGGACATCGACGCCGCCGTGCGCCTCGATGATCCACTGGCACATGCGGTCACAGTCCTGCAGATCGGCCAGGTCGACCGCGAAGGTCACCAGGTCCCGTCCAGTGGCTTTCCGGACCTCGGCCGCTGCCTCGGCCAGCTTGGCCTCATCGCGCCCGCAGATGACGGTGATTGCGCCTGCCTCAGCCATCTTGTGCGCCGCCGCCAGCCCGATGCCCGATGACCCGCCAGTGATCAGCACCACCTTGCCCCCGACGGCGCCCTTGAGCGTCCGGTCGATGAACAACTCGGGATCGAGATGCCGCTCCCAGTAGTCCCACACCACCCAGGCATAGGTTTCCAGGCGCGGGCACTCGATGCCACTGCCCTTGAGGGCCGCCAGGGTCTGGCGGCAGTCGAAGCGGGTCGGGTAGTTGATGAACTGCAGGACATCGTCGGGCAGTTCCAGCTCCTTCATCATGACGTCGCGCAGGCGCTTGACCGGAGTGATCGAGAGCAGGCCCTTCATCACCGGCCCCGGAATGAAACCGAGCAGGCCGGCATTGATGCGGATCGACATGGTCGGGGCATGCGCCGCCTTGGCGAAGGTCTGCAACACGTCACCCACCCGCATCGGCTCGGGATCGACGATATGGAAGCATTTGCCGTCCAGGCCGGGCTGGTGGGCGATGTGGTCAACGGCATCGACGACAAAGTCGACTGGCACGATGTTGATGCGCCCGCCCTCGACACCAATGGTGGGCATCCACTGCGGCAAGGCATGGCGCAGCTTCTGGATCAGCTTGAAAAAATAATAGGGGCCGTCGATCTTGTCCATCTCGCCGGTCCTGGAATCACCCACCACCAGCCCCGGGCGATAGATGCGGCGCGGCACCTTGCATTCCTTGCGAACGATCATCTCGCTGGCATGCTTGGTCGAGAAATACGGATGGTCGAGCTTGCGCGCCTGGGTGAACATGTCCTCGCGAAACAGGCCGTCATAAAGGCCAGCCGCAGCAATCGAGGACATGTGGTGCACGCAGCCGGCCTTGATCTGCTGGGCAAACTGCACCAGATTGCGGGTGCCCTGGACGTTGATCCTGATCTGGCTGGCTTCGTCGGCCTTCAGGTCGTAAATGGCGGCCAGATGAAAGACATGGTCCACCTTGCCGGCGATGCGGCGCTGATCGGCAAGCTTGATGCCCAGCCCGGGCAGGCCGATGTCCCCCTTCACGGGAATGGCGCGTTCACGTCCGACCCCCCAGTACTCATAAAGGGGGGCCAGCTTTTCCGGCGCGTCATCGCGCACCAGAAAATAGACGACCGAGCCCTTGCGTGCCAGCACCTTGCGCACCAGCCGTTTGCCGATGAATCCGGTGGCACCCGTAAAGAAATACACCATGTCCGCTCCGTTCATGTGACCTTGGCCGATGATTTCATCAAGGCGCACTTGTTGCAAGCAAGGGTGCCGGTGGTGCCAGCGGAGGCAACGCGGGAAACGAAGCGGCACTGGAGGAAAGCCTCCAATGCCGCGCGGCCGGTCCAGGGCATTTAGTGTGCATTCTCTACCCCCGGCCCGTACAGTGGACCCATCGCGCAAGCCGCGTTCCTCCGCTTCCAATACCTCCCTTCCCACAGACAGGAGCATTTCCATGGTCAAGAAAGTTCAATCCGACAGCAAGAAAGCCACCGACAACAGCCTGCTGGCCAGCGCCATCAAGGATTCCGCCCAGCAGATCTGGCTGGCTGGCCTGGGTGCCTTCGCCAAGGCTCAGGGAGAAGGCGGCAAGGTCTTCGAAACGCTGGTCGGCGAAGGCATGAGCATCCATCGCAAGACGCGCGCCTTCGCAGAAGAGAAACTGGGTGAAATGACCGGCAAGGCCACCAAGGTGGCCGGCGATATCACCCGCCAGGCCAGCGATTCCTGGGACAAGCTCGAAAACGTCTTCGAGAGTCGCGTCGAACGCGCCCTGGGGCGCCTGGGCGTGCCCACCAACAAGGACATCCAGGCCTTGATCGAGCGCGTCGATGCGCTCAACGAGAGCGTGCGCAAGATGGGCGCCAAACCGTCTGCCCGCGCCACGACCAAAGCCGAGGCGGTCAGCAAACCGGCGCGCAAGGCGGCGGTTCCCGCAGCCCGCAAGGCACGCAAGGCGGCCAAGTAAGCGCGACCATCCTCAGCGCTGGTCGGCCCCAGCGGCCGACCAGCCACGACTGATTCGCCATGGCATCCTCCCCACCACGTCCCAAGATCGGCATCGCGCTGGCAGGCGGCGGCTTTCTGGGCGCGACCTATGAACTGGGTGCCCTGGCCGCCCTGTCCGAGGCCGTCGACGGACTGGACCTGACCCGACTGGACAGCTATGTCGGCGTCAGCGCGGGCGCCTTCGTGGCGGCGTGCCTGGCCAACGGCATCAGGGTGCACGAGATGGTGCGCATGTATGTCGAATCGGACGGCGGCCCGGAATCCTTCGATCCGGCCCTGCTGTTGCGACCGGACTGGACGTCTTATCTGCATGCCCTGGACCGACTGCCCGGCCATCTGGCCGAGAGTGCCCAGGGCGGCGTGCGCGGCCTGGCGGGCGGTCTGAAGGGGGCCGGCTGGGCCGTGGTCGAAAAAGGCTTGCGCAGCCTGCCACTGGGCCTGCTGGACAGCAATGTGGCTGAAGCCAAACTCGCCAGCCTGTTTGCACAGGCCGGACGCAGCAATGACTTCCGGAAGCTGAACACCACCTTGCGCATCGTGGCCACAGATCTGGAGCGGGGCGAGCCGGTCGAGTTCGGTGCCAAGGGCCATGATGATGTCCCGATCACCCGGGCGGTCAGTGCCTCGAGCGCCGTCCCCGGCCTGTTCAGGCCGGTACGCATCAACGGACATTCGTATGTTGACGGTGCCTTGACCAAGACCCTGCACGCCTCGGTCGCCCTGGACCAGGGGGCCCGACTGGTGCTGTGCGTGAATCCGCTGGTACCCTATGGCATGCCTGCGGGACACCCGCATCCGAAAGGACAGGCAGTCACGGCCAGCCTGAGCACCGTCCTTCGCCAGACCATCCGCACCGTCATCCGATCGCGAATGACGGTTGGCCTGGAGAAATACCGCATCACCCATCCGCAGGCCAAGATCCTGCTGATCGAGCCCAGCCGCGAGGATGCGGACACCTTCTTCACCAACATCTTCAACCTGTCGAACCGTCGCAGGCTCTGCGAGCACGCCTACCAGAGCACGCGCGTCAACCTGCTGGCGCGCTACGACGAGTTGGCGCCACTGTTCATGCAGTTCGGCTACCACCTGAACAGGGAAATCCTCAGCCAGCCCGGACTGGAACTGGTTCGCGGCGTTCCGCCTGTCGATCAGGCCTGGATGCGCAGCCGCAAGCTGGGGCGCACCCACCGGCAACTGTCGCTGGTGCTGGATGACTTGGAGCGCCATCTGCAGTTGCGCGGGCTGATGCACTGAGCCTGCCATTGCAAGCCCTCGATGCCGGTTGCACCGGCCATCGAAGACCCCGCGCAAGGCCCTCCTGCTGATGTAGACTGACCCCACCTTCCGATCCCACGGAGCCGGCATGCAACGCAAGCCCCCACGCCGCACCCGCGAACGCATTCTCGACCTCTCGCTGCGCCTTTTCAACGATCTGGGCGAGCCCAACGTGACCACCAGCGCCATTGCTGACGAGATGAACATCTCGCCCGGCAACCTGTATTACCACTTTCGAAACAAGGAAGACATCGTCGATGGCCTGTTCGAGCAGTTCGAACGGGAGATCGATACCTTGCTGGACGCGCCGCTCAAGCGCGAGATTCATTTCGAGGACGCCTGGCTTTTCCTGCACCTGCTCTTCGAGTCGATCTGGAAGTACCGCTTCGTCTATCGCGACCTGAACGACCTGCTGTCCAGGAACCGAAAGCTGGAGATGCACTTCAGGACCATCGTCGAGCGCAAGACCCGAGCCGCGCAGGCCCTGTGCACCGCAATGGCCGCGGCGGGCGACCTGAGCGCCAATGCGCGCGAGATCGAAGGGCTGTCGACGAACATGGTCGTCGTCACCACCTATTGGCTCAGCTTCGAGTACATCCGCAATGCACGGCGCTTCAACGAACCGGTCTACCAGTCGCAGGCGATGGCACGCGGTGCCTTCCAGGTGCTGTCGCTGGTCGCGCCCTACCTGAGCGAGAACGGGCGGGCGTTGTTCAACAAGCTGGCGCAGGAGTATCTCGGACAAGCCTGAGGGCTGGGGGCGCTCGTGCCGACGCGGCGCCCGGCTGCCCGCGCGCGCTCAGGCCAACACGGCGCCCGGCTGCCCGCGCGCGCTCAGGCCAACGCGGCACTCGCCTCCGGCAATGTCATTCCGGGCTGGTCTGCGACCAGCCCTCCCTTCTTTATTTTCCTGCGGCGAATGCCCCATTGGCCTGACCGCGGAATTGCGGCCGTTGGCGCACGTCGATGTTTGCCGGGACTGCTCCGACACGGGCCGCTGGCGGCGCCGATTAGATTCGACGGCATGTTCTTCAGGCGCGCCCGGATCCCGCTTGTCGCTAAAGCAGCATGCCGCTCAAGCATCCCGCGCAAAGCGGGCTGCGCGGGTTCGAAGCGCACTGATCGCGAGCGTGCCCCTGCATGCTGTCGGTGGTGGTGCCTCGTGAGCCGGGGCAAGCGACGGAGCGAAATAAAGGAAGGAGCGGCTCCCAGCGGGGAGCCGCGAAGGGACATTCGCGCAGGCGCTTGGCCCGGCTCAGGAGGCTGGGCCCCTTCGAGGTATGAACGCTTGGCCCGGCTCAGGAGGCTGGGCCCCTTCGAGGCATGACCGCTTGCGCCGGCTCAGGAGGCTGGCGAAGGACACCCTGTGCGCGATCGAGCGATCAGCGCACGAACCCGATCGGCTTGCTGAACTTCACGTCGGATTTGACGCCATGCTCGCGCTCGAGCTGCTCGATGAAGGCCAGCGGGTCGGGCTTTTCGTCGAACAGGACATACTGGCGCTTGACGGCGGCAAAGTCGCCGGGGGCAAGCATCTCGAGGCGCGCAAGGCGTGACTTGAACGCGGGGGTCAGCGCTTCGGCTTCACCGCACAGCGCTTCGGTGACGAACATCTGCTCACGCTGCCCGGCATTGAGGGGCAGAAACTTGAGCTTGAAGGAAAAGCGCCGCAATGCAGCCTCGTCGATCCGATCAAAAAGGTTGGTGGTACAGACGAAAATGCCGTCGAAACGCTCCATGCCTTGCAGCATCTCGTTGACTTCACTGATCTCGTAGTTGCGCACCGCCTGCTGTCGGTTCTGCAGGAAACTGTCGGCTTCATCGAGCAGCAGCACGGCACCCTCGCGCTTGGCGTCAGCGAACATCTGCGCCATCAACTGCTCGGTCTCGCCGACATACTTGCTCATCAGGTCGGAGGCCCGCTTGATCATGAGCGGGCGCTCGATGGCCTGGGCGATATGCTCGGCCAGCGCCGTCTTGCCGGTACCGGGAAGACCATAGAAGCAAAGGCTGGCCCGTGGCCGCGCCTTCAACGAACTGATGATCTTCTCGACCGGATGCTTGGTCTCGACATTCAGCAGGCCCAGGTCGTACTGGGTGACATTGACGCGAAAATCGTCGCTGCTCTCCTTGGTACCCAGGGCCTTGTCGCTGCGCTGCAGTTGCAGTTCGATCAGGGCTTCGATCGGCTCTTCGATGGCCAGGCGGGTGAGCCGTGCAAAGCGCGCCGCCGACTGGATCTGGGCCGGGGTGACCGATTTGCGGGCGGCAATGCGGGCGACGAATTCGTCGCTTACGCCCAGATCGGCCAGGCATTTGCGGGCGATGTTCTCGCGCACCCGCTGCGGCGGGTTGGCCAATTCGAGCGGGGACTGGAAGCGGCGCCGGTAGGCCGGGTCGATCTGGTTGATGGAGTTGGAAATCCAGATGGTGGGCACCGGATTCTGCTCGAGGGTCTGGTTGACCCAGGCCTTGCCATTGACCGAACCGCGCGCCTCTTCGGATTGGAAAAGACCTGCCAGTTCGGTGCCGATCGGCGGAAAGACGTCCTCGACCTCGTCAAACAGGATGGCCGCCTTGGGCCGACCCTTGAGGAAGGCCTGTGATACCTGCAGCGAGCGGTAGCGCTCCTTGCCGGACAGGGAATTGCCATCCTTGTCGAGGCAATCGACCTCGTACAGCTCGAGGCCGGCGCGCTGTGCCAGAAGCTTGGCGAACTCGGTCTTGCCCGTCCCAGGCGGGCCATAGAGCAGAATGTTGATGCCTTTTTCATGGCGGTCGGCCGCTGCTGAAAGCAGCGCCACGACATATCGCAGGTCATCACCGACATGGGGAAAATCATCCATGGACAGGTGGGTCTCGCCCGCGGGCCGGGTGAAGGCGGCCATCATCGATGATTCGTTGCGGTACTCGGCGGTGAGCACGGCGAGCAGCTTGTCGGACACGCGCATCAGGTCGCCCAGATCGGTGATCGAGTGCTCGGCGATGGGGGTCTCGATGAGGCCGAGGGTTTCGAGACGGCCGCCGGACTTGAGGGCACTGCCCACCTCGGCCGGATTCAGGCTGAGGACCTGCGCCAGCATGACGTAGGCTTCCTGGGCGCTGGAGGCCTTGCAATCGACGAGCACCGGGCGCAGGTCGCGCTGGTGCTTGCACAGGGCGGCGTGCATCAGCAGGGAACGCTCGCAGTCGGACAGGCCAAGCACCGCGCTGAGCATGTCGATGTTCTCGACCAGGCGGATGCGCGACTTGGCCAGGCGGGCGTCGAGCTGGGTGTTGGTGGCCTGGAAGACCTGCAGCATCTCCTTGGCGTAGAGCTTGACGTATTCGTCGAGGTAGTAATAGAACGAGGTATCGTCGTAGAGCCCGTTCCAGGACCCATGACGCTGCATGAATTCCTCAGGGGAGAGCTTGCCGGCGTCGGCCCAGGCAGGGGCCTCGGCGCAGCGCTTGGCGACGAACTCCTTCAGGCGCAGGAAGATCGGCTCGGGCCAGCACAGGTAGCGGCCGGCCAGTGTGACCACGTTGTTGATGTCGCGGCGCAGGTTGAACTTGGGGCCGAGCGAGAGCACGCTGCGCAGCGCGAAGCGGGTGCAGGCCAGGTCAAGGGGACCGGCGAATTCGCCGGCGCCCGACACATACAGCTTGTCGCCGGAGGGACCGAGCACAACCTGAGGGGATCCCGTCGCCTTGGCATTGTCCAGTTTCATCACACGCTCCGCGGGGTTGGAAGAACGGCGCAAGGGGCCCGTCAGCCCGGGGCTCGACTTGCGGGAATTGGCCACTTTGCTGCTCCTTTCCAAAAACGGTTCGTGATCGCCGGCGATGACAGGTTTCAGGGCTCGCGACAGAAAATTTCAGAGGCAATTGTGTTCTGTATACAGAACTCAAAAAACCGTCTAGAATGCCGCTCATCATGAATGCCCTGGCCCAGATCGCCACCCAGCCTGACCTGCTCGAGCGGATTCACTCGGCGCTGGTCGAGGCCATCTGTACGGGTGAACTTGCGCCAGGGGAACGCTTCACACAAGAACAGCTGGCCGAACGTCTGGGGGTCTCCCGACAGCCGGTCATCCAGGCGTTGCTATTGCTCAAATCGCAGGGGCTGGTGGTCGACACGGAAAATCGCCGGGGCATCCTCATTGCGCCCCTGGATGCTGCCTTCGTGGGCCATCTGTACAAGCTGCGCGCCTCGATCGACAGCCTGGCGGCCCGTCTGGCGGCGCACAACCTGCGCCCCGAGATGCGGGTCGAGGGCCTGGAGTTGATACGGCTGGGAAAGAAGGCGGCCGCCGATGGCGCACTGGCCGAAGTCGTGCGTGCCGACATTGCCTTTCATGAGTTCATCTACCGGGCCAGCGGCAATCCCCTGCTGATCGAAACAGCACGCCTGCACAGCCATCACACGCGACGAGCGATGAGCTGGTATCTGAAACAGGCCTCGGCGATGCGCCCGGTGTGGCAGGAGCATGCAGCCATTCTGAATGCGGTGCTCGAAGGCGATGCGCGCACTGCGGAGCGGCTGTCCAAGCGCCATGCCGAGGATTCGATCAATGTGCTTTTTTCAAGCTTTCTGGCTGCCGGACGGGAAACCGAGCCCGGCTGACTTTCACCGATCAAGCTACCAGGAGACTCCATGAAACTGACCCCTGAACAACTGGCCCAGTTCAATCGCGACGGCTATCTGTTTTTTCCCTCGATGTTCTCGCCCGAGGAGATGAAGGTCCTGCTGGACGAGGTGCCCCGGATTTATTCGGAATTTCGCCCCGAGATCATCCGCGAGAAAGACGGCAAGACCCCCCGCACCAGCTTTGCCGCCCACACCTACAGCGAGCCCTTTGCCAAGCTGGGTCGTCATCCGCGCCTGGTCGAACCGGTCGAGCAGATCCTGGACGAGCAGGTGTACATGCACCAGTTCAAGATCAATGGCAAGCAGGCCTTCGATGGCGACGTGTGGCAGTGGCATCAGGACTATGGCACCTGGCAGCGCGATGACGGCATGCCCGAGGCCCGCGCCATGAACGTGGCGGTCTTCCTGGACGACGTCAACGAATACAACGGCCCGCTCTACTTCATTCCCGGTTCGCACAAGGAAGGCGTGGTCCAGGCCGGCCATGACCTGAGCACCACCAGCTACCCGCTGTGGACCCTGGATGGCCCGAAGGTCAAGGAGCTGGTCGACAAGGGCGGCATCGTGGCGCCCAAGGGACCGAGAGGCTCGATGATCATGTTCCATGGCTGCCTGGTGCATGGCTCACCCTCGAACATGAGCCCCTGGAACCGCGTCATCGTCTACCTTACGCTTTGCGCCAAGAGCAACCACATCGTGCAGCACAAGCGCCCAGCCTACATCGCCCACCGCAACTTCACCCCGATCGCCAAGCTGCCGGACAACTGCCTGCTCGACGCATCGGTCAAGGGCCTGCCCTGGCCGGGTCACGAGGTCGACGAAGCCGCCATGGCCTCTGATGCGGTGCCCAAGCTGTGGACCGCCGAGGTGGCCAAGGAGCAGGATGCCAAGATGCCGGTGTCGGCCTGAAAGAGCGATCTCGAATGAACCTGCATTTCCTCCTCCAGCAACGTGCGGCCGAGGGCCGTCCCCTGCGCATCGGCCTGATCGGCGCTGGCAAGTTCGGCTCGATGTACCTGTCCCAGGTGCGGCGGACCACCGGCATGCACCTGGTCGGTGTGGCCGACCTGTCACCGGTGCGCGCCAAGGCAGCCCTGAAGAACGTCGGCTGGGCCTCCGACCGCCTCGGCGCCAAGAGCTTTGCCGAGGCGCTCAGGAAGGGCACGACCTGCCTCACCGATGACAGCGCCCGCATGATCGCCGCGCCCGAGATCGACATCATCATCGACGCCACGGGCAGTCCCTCCGCGGGTATCCGTCATGTGCTGGCCTGCTGCGAGGCGGGCAAGCATATCGTGATGGTCAACGTCGAGGCCGATGCCCTGGCCGGTCCCTTGCTGGCAAAACGTGCCCGCGAAGCCGGCATCGTCTACTCGCTGGCCTATGGCGACCAGCCGGCCTTGATCTGCGAGATGGTGGACTGGGCTCGGGCGGCGGGCTTCGAGGTGGTGGCTGCCGGCAAGGGGACCAAGTACCTGCCAACCTATCATCAGTCCACGCCCGACACCGTGTGGCAGCACTACGGGCTGACCGCCGAGGATGCGCGCCTGGGCGGCATGAATGCCCAGATGTTCAACTCGTTCCTCGATGGCACCAAATCGGCCATCGAGATGGCGGCCGTGGCCAATGCGGCAGGCCTGAAACCGGCCAGGGGCGGCCTGAACTTTCCTGCGGTCGGCGTCGATGATCTGGCCCATATCCTGCGCCCGAAGGAAGACGGGGGGGTGCTCGAGCACCGTGGCCAGGTGGAGGTGATCTCCAGCCTGGAGCGCGATCGCCGTCCGGTGTTTCGGGACCTGCGCTGGGGCGTGTACGTCACCTTCGCTGGCGACAGCGATTATGTGCGGCGCTGCTTCAAGGAATACGGCCTGGTCACCGACAGCACCGGCAATTACACAGCCATGTACAAGCCCTATCACCTGATCGGGCTGGAACTCGGCATCTCGGTGGCCTCGGTGGGCCTGCGCGGTGAAGCCACCGGCCAGCCGCGTGGCTGGTCCGGTGATGTGGTCGCCACCGCCAAACGCGACCTGAAGGCCGGCGAGATGCTCGATGGCGAGGGCGGCTTCACGGTGTACGGCAAGCTGATGCAGGCGGCCGATTCGGTGAAGATGGGGGGCCTGCCCCTGGGCCTGGCCCATGGCGTCAAGCTCAAGCATGCGGTCAAGGCCGGCCAGCCCGTATCCTGGTCCGATGTGGCTTATGACCCGGACAATGCTGCCGTGAAATTCCGTCGCGAGATGGAAGCGGGCTTTCTGCCCAAGAAGGCGGGCAAGGCCAAGGCTTGAGGACAGGCGGCTCTTGCGGCCGCCGCCCTCACCCCCGCTTTAGCCGCCGGCAGCGATGCACTGGGCGCGCTCAGATCTTGTCGACCGATTGATCAATACGCGCCGCCAGGTGCGTCAGCCGCTGCCCGGCATGGGTGGCGGCCCATTCGATATCGGCCCAGTCGCCATGGATCACCAGCGCCGTCCTGGCACGGGTGACGGCGGTGTAGAGCAACTCGCGCGTGGCGAGGGCATGCTCGGCCGGTGCGGCCACGAAATCCACCGTATCGAACTCCGAGCCCTGGGCCTGGTGCACGCTCATGCAATAGGCATCGCGGTATTCGGGCAAGGCCGCGACCGGCATCAGCAGCGGGCCTTCCGGGCGATCGAAGGCGACCCAGCCTTCCAGGCCCATTGAAGGATCGGCCGCTTCATCCCCGGCAGCGGATGCGGCGTCCGATGGGCGCATCGGGTCGACACGGACATAGACACCGGTATCGCCGTTGAACAGGCCGCTTGCTTCGTCGTTGCGTGTGATGGTGATCAGGCGCCCCTCGAACCAGGGAACTGCGCCCAGGCTTTGCTGCAGGCGACCGAGGATGGCAGCGGCCAGTGCCTGGGCGCCACTGGCGCCGCTGGCACGGGCACTGACGAGGCGATAGGCGCCACTTTCGCGCAGCAAGGCCAGTGCCCGCTCGCTCGCCGTACTGCCAGCGGGGCAAGCGGCCAGGCCGCGCTCGCGCATGGCGAGATAACGCTGAGTGGCCGCTTCCACCAGGCTGCGCAACTGACGGGGCTTGAGCGCGACTGCCGCACTCAAGGCGCTGCGCGAGGGGGCACCGGCCAGGACCGATTCGGCCAGTTCCACCAGACCGGCCTGACCGGCCTGGCGGAAATTGCGCGACAAGCCCACCCGCGCCTGTGCCAAGGCAGGGTGGCTTGCCTGGCACAGCGCGGCAAACACGGCGCCGCTCTCGACCGACTTGAGCTGGTCGGGATCGCCGACCAGCACCAGCGCTGTCTGGGCAGGCAGGCGCGCCAGCAAGGCATCAGCCAGTTCCAGCGAGAGCATCGAGGCCTCATCGACGATGACCAGGCCGGGCGCATCATCATCAAGCACCACCATCGGCGGCGCATCGCCTGCGCTCGCAACCAATGCTGCACGAGTACCGGGGCCCCGGGGCAGTTGACGCAGCAGCCGCTGGACGGTGAAGGCGGCCTGCGGCAGGGCGGCCCGTGCCTCAGGCGGCAAGGCCATCCCTGACAAGGCCGAGGCCAGACTTTCCATGAGACGGGCACCGGCGCGAGCTGTGGGTGCGGCCACCTTGACGGGTCGCGGATCGCTCAGGACCCAGGCAGCGATCAGGCTGGCCACCGTACGCGTCTTGCCTGTGCCCGGACCCCCGTGGATCAGGGCCAGAGGATGCTGCAGGCCGGCCTGCACTGCGCGGCTCTGGGCCTCATGCAGGCCCCTGAGGACTTGCCCGGGTGCAAGGCGCGGCAGCGCGCCGGAAACGACGTCGAGGCGGGCGCGGCAGGCCTGCGCCAGACGCGATTCGGCGGCATGGAAACGGCGCAGATAGAGGCTGTCGAGGTCCAGGCACAGGGGGCCGTGCGCGGCCAGTACCGGTGCGCAGGCCGGCAAGGCAAGCCAGGCGCGCTGGCGACGATCCAGTGCGATGCAACTGTCACCGTCGAGCGTCTGATCCCACAGCCTTTCAAACAGGGTCAACAGGCCCTCGCAGGTGACCGCGGGCAGATCGGCGCCCAAGCGCGCTGCCTGGGCCTGGACACGCGCCAGCACGCTGCGCGCGAAGGCCTGGGCGATGACCGAGCGGGCGTTCATGCCGATGCCCCGCCCGACTGACCCAGGGCCCGATCCAGGGCAAGCAGCAACGCATCGGGCACGCGGGTGCTGTAGACGCCAGCGTTTGCGGGGCTGCCCTCGCCCATCATGCCGCGCAGGAACGCATACACCACGCCACCGATGCGCGGCAGGGGATCCTCACCCGGCATGCGCAGGCGCAGCCAGCGCAGCAAGGCCACGCTGTACAGGCACCATTGCATCGCATAGTCGTGCTCGGCGATGGCCGCTTCCAGCCGCGCGGGGCGATAGTCAGCCGCATGATCTCCCAGGTGATTGCTCTTCCAGTCGAGGATGTAGAAGCGCCCCTGCCACTCGAAGACCATATCGATGAAGCCCTTGAGAAAGCCGGACAGCCGCGCTGCATGCTGGCGCGCGCTGCGCGGTGCGAACAAGGGTGGATCGATCAATTGGCGCGCATGTTCGGACAGGGGATAGTGGCGCGCCACCAGGGCCAGGGCATGCGGCCAGTCAAAATCCTGCAGGCCCAAGGTGAACCCCAGCTCCACACGGCGTTGCACGGCGGGAAGCACCGACAGGCCCTGCCCTTGCAGCACCTGCAAGGGGGTGGCCAGCACCTCCTGAAGCCATTGCCCGACCTGATCGGCCTGCGCCAGGACCTCGCTCACGCCCAGGCCTTGCAGACCCGATTGCAGTGCGGCTGCTGAGAGCGGTGAGGAAAAGGTATGGTGCTCGAGCAAACCATGCAGCACGACGCCCGCCTTGGCCCCTTTCGGAAAGCGGAAACGCATGGCGCGCGAGGCGGCAGCGGCTTCTTCCAGTGGCGATGGCTCGGCCTGCTGCTGGTCGCGGTCGGCGGCATCGCTGCCCGCACCCGACAGCGCCTCGCTGCGGACCAGCCCGAGAGCAGACCCAAAAGTGGGCGCGTGGCGGGTCAGGCCGGTATAGCTTTGCCAGTGCCAATCGGCACCATGCATACGGCGCGGCTCGGACAGGGCCCATTCAGGCGAGGGGCTGGGCTTGGATGCGGCACCGGCCTGCGCTGGCGATGCTGGCGCCAGTCCCTGCAAGGCAGCGCCGGAATGGACAATGTCACAAGCCGACAGCAGGCCGCAATGGGCCAGGGGCGATCCCGCTTCAGGCTGGGCGGGCGAGAACAGGATCAGCTGTTGCTCAGCACGCGTGACCGCGACATAGAACAGCCGGATCTGGTCGGCGCGCGCCTCCAGTTCAAGCTGGGCCAGGCTTTCTTCACTCGCCAGGGTGTCGACCACACCGCGCCATTGCCCGTCGACATGACGATGATGCTTGCGGGTCTTGCGACTGCCCTGGCCCTGGCCCCGTGCGATCCCTGCATAGGGCACGAGCACCGTATCGAATTGCAGGCCCTTGCTCTGGTGGATGGTCATGATCTGGACCGCATCGGCATCGACCAGGCGCCAGGGCTTGGCGCCGCCGGCGGGCGGCTTCGCCTGCGCCTGCATCCGCCTTTGCTGCACGGCCAGGCTCGCTTGCAGCGGATCGCGGGCCGCAGCACTGTCGGCCGCCAGTACTTCGATCATCTGGGCCAGGGCCAAATAGCTGTCGCGCGCAAGCCCGGGCGACAGCAGAAGGCGCGCCAGGACGGCCTGCGCACCGAGCAGCGGCCAGTCCTGCGCTGCCTGCAACAGGCGCGATTGCACAGCCTGCAGCGCCTGCTGGGCCGCATGCGCATCGCCGTCCGTCGTCTGTCTGGGAGGGGCGCTCAGGCTGAGCGACTCGGTCAGACGGGCACGCCGCAAGGCCATGCGCGAAGCCGGCTCGGCAATCGCCTCGAGCACCCATTGCAGCTCGGCCGCCCAGCGCGTATGCCAGACGTTGTCACGACCGGCGCGCATGCAGGCAATGCCCAGCGCCTGCAGGGCCGTTTCCACCATCTGGCCCTCGGCATGAAGATTGACAAGCACACAGGCCCGGGCCTGAGGCTGCTCGCTGCGCAACAAGGCAATGCGCCGGGCGCAGACCTGAGCAAGCTCCCGCGCAAGCATCTTGCGATCGAACTGGTCGGACAACTGGATCAGCTGATAGCGGCTGAACTGGGAAGCGCCATCGCGCGAAAGATCTGGCTCGGCCTCGTCAAAACCAATGCCGTCCTGAAGGAAGGGCTGCCACTGCGGGTCCTCGCTGGTGAAGGCCTGGTTGATGGCAGTCAGCACGGTGGGTGCGCTGCGCCGGTTCATGCCCAGACGGTGGCGGTGACGCGCCAGGCTTGCTGCGTGCAGGTAGGCAAAGACATCCGCCCCGCGAAAACCATAGATCGACTGCTTCGGATCGCCCACCAGGATCAGGTTCCATCCGGCACCCGATTGTGAGGGCTGATAGATGTGCTCGAAGATGGCCCACTGCAGCGGATCGGTGTCCTGGCTCTCGTCGATCAGGGCCATGGGATGACGGGCCCGCATCTGCTGGGCGATATCCTGGTGACGGGTCACCAGCAGGTAGGCTTCCTGCAGCAGGCCATCAAAACCGATCTCGCCGGATTCGCGGCGCTGCTCATGCAGGCGATTCAGGATCTGCGGTGCGAGCCACTGCGCCATCAGCGCATTGATGCTGCGCATGCGCGCATGCACGACCAGCACTTGCTCGCAGGCCCGATGCAGGGCAGCAAAGCGAAGCGAAGCCGGATCATCAAACCAGCGGCGCATGTTCGTGACGGAAAAACGGCCGATGTCCTTGGTGATGGCCTCGTCGATGGCACTGGCCGGATCGGTCAGCCGCAAGGCGCGCGCCACATAATCGGGCGTGCGCTTCGCCATGAAGGTAGTGCCCAGGCGACTTCCCTTGCGAGCCTCCTGCTTGGCAGGACCGAGCAGCCAGTCGGACAGGTTGGCGCCATGAACGGCCAGCTGTCGATGGACATCGGTCATGGCGTCACGCAAGGCACGGGTCTGTTCCGCCAGGAAGAGACCCATGCGGACCTCATCAGCCTGCTCGTCGCCGCTCAAGGCCAGGCCCAGGCTGTCGGCCTGGGGCAGGATGCGCAAAAGCGGGTCGGAGGCTGCATGGCGCAGCAGCTCTTCGAGCCGGGCCAGTGACAGGCCACATGCCAGCAGGTCCGACCATTGCCCTGCGCTCAGGCCCAGGCTATTGGCCACGACGGTGTCCCGCCACCACCGACCCAGGGCCTGCCGCAGCTCATCGCCCGAGTCCTCACGCAAGACAAAGTCGCCGGGCAGGTCGAGCTCGAAACTGTGATCGCGCAGCAGCGTCTGACAAAAGCCGTGAATGGTCTGGACCTGAAGCCGGTCAATGTCGGCCAGCGCCCGTCGCAGGTGTTGCGCCTGACTGGCTGGCGACACCTCGGAGGACGCGAGCGGCGCCGTGCCGGATTCGACATCGAGCAAGGCCTTCTGAAGAGAGCTGCGGATGCGATCGGCAAGTTCCGCCGTGGCCGCCTTGGTGAAGGTGACCACCAGGATCTCCGGCAGGCGACGACGGCCTTCGCGCACCGCGCGCACCACCAGCTGCGCCAGCGTCCAGGTCTTGCCGGTACCGGCATCGGCCTCGATCAGATGAAAGCCCGACAGGATGCCGGAATCGTCGACTGGATGAGGGGCCGCGGGCTGATGGGTGTCGGCACTCATTCCTGCCCTCTCCACCAGGTGGCGGCCTGATCCAGCCAGGACTGCAGGCCCGGCGGCACGGCACCGCGAAGGCCAGGCTCCTTCCATAGCAATTGCCCGTACAGGCTCAGTGCGCCCCCTTGCGCATCCGTATCCGCATCCGTATCCGCATCCGCATCCGCATCCGCATCGGCATCGGCACCCTCGCCCTCTCCGTCTCCCGTCCTGTCGGATGGGCCGCCCTTGCTGGGTTTGAGGATCTGGTCCACCAAGGGCGCGGTGTCCAGGCATTCGGGCCGCGCCGACACCTGTGCCAGCAACTGCAGGCCTTCCTCGAGGTAGGCTGCCGCCACCTGCGGACTTTCAATAGCGGACAAGGCATGCACTTTGTCCGGTGTGACCAGATGACTGTCCGTGGCCCCACGCACTGCGTTGCACAGCGCGTGGTGCAGCACGAGCAGGAGCTTGTCGCGCGGCGACACGCTGCGTGTGCTGATCATCACCTGCCGTGCATGCTCATGATGGCCGGTGGTCAGCAACACCTGGCCATCCAGGTCTGTGTCGCCGATGGACAGCGTCAGACGGCTCGCAGCCAGGCCTGTCTCCCCGGTCAGGAGCTCAGCCAGTTGAGCGAGCAGCTCCTGAGCGTCACGGGCGATGTGCCGGGCCATGTGCTGGCCGACCGGGCCGTCGGCGAGGTGGGGATGATCGGCCAGGTCGGGACGATCGGCGCGTTCGGCGTCCAATGGCACCAGCGCAGTCTGCCTGAGGCTGTCACGCACGAGTGCGAGGGTCAGATCCGATTGCCGCCAGGCACGGCCCGCCTCGCGCAGGCTGCCATCGAGGGGTTCCTGCGTCGGGTGCGATTCATCGCGCTCGATATCGAGGGACCAATGGCGAAGGATGGCGCGGGCCGGATCGAAGGCCAGGTCGGACAGGGTGTGCAGCGCGATGCGCCGTCGGACCCGAGTGTTGACGCCTTTCATGGGCGCACGCAGCGCCTGCTGTTCATGGCCATAGCCCAGCGTCCAGGCATGGGCCTGATCGCCTTCCAGTCGTGCCGGGCGTTGCGTGGCCGCAGGCACCGGCACGCGATGGATCTGTGGCGTCAAACCGGTGCTGACCAGCAGTTCGCTCACCGGCGAGGCCGGCCCGAGGATCTCCCCGCTGACCGCATCCACCGCTTCATAGAACAGCCAGAAATCGCTGCGCGCGGCCAGCAGGGCATCGAGCAGCGCGGCACGATCGGCGGCCGAGGAGGACAGATCGCCACGCCGGGGCCAGGCGCCGGTCAGATCCAGTTCATCCAACAAGGACGGTCGCGGCCAGCGCGAC
>JAPOKJ010000126.1 GCA_029977705.1 Burkholderiales bacterium
CAGGATGCCGGCATTGTTGACCAGGATGTCGATGCGGCCCCAGGTGTCCATCGCCTGCTTGACCATCGCCTGCACCGCCGCAAAGTCGGTCACCGAGGCACCATTGGCAATCGCCTCGCCACCGGCGGCGATGATCTCGTCTACGACGCGCTGCGCGGCCGGCTTGCTGGCGGCATCGCCACCGACCGTGCCATCGACCGCACCGCCCAGGTCATTGACCACCACCTTGGCACCACGCCGCGCCAGCAGCAAGGCATGTTCACGGCCCAGGCCGCCACCGGCGCCGGTCACGATGGCCACGCGGCCCTTCAGGTCGATTGCTTTCACATCACTCGTCATGGCTCGTCTATCCCGCAGGAAATGTTGCAAAACAGCAAGGCTATCATTTTCGTCCGGATGACCATGCCCACCTGCCACGCCGGACGGATCAGCCGTCAGGCCAATGGCAGACATCGGCACCGGCGGGCAGCATGAAGGCATGCGCGCCATCCTTCGCCCCCATCCACCAGCCTTTGCGTTCCTGCCCAGGGCCACCATCGCATGGGCTGCGGCCCCGCTGGCCCTGAGCCTGCCGCTTGCCGTGCTGGCCGCCCAGGCGGCCGCCACAGCGCCCGATTCAGGGCCGGAAATCATCGCCGGGCAGGCACGCACGCCGCCCCCTTCACGGGCGCCCGCCAGCAAGGCCGAGGCCCCGGCAGACTTTCATGCCAAGGCCCTGGCGCCACTGCCTGCGCAGAGCTACCCGCGCAAGCCCAGGCGCGCCCGCAAGCACCGGCTCGATGAAGACCGCGACGGTTTCATCAGCCGCAGCGAATTCGAAGCCGAGCATCAGGCGCGGGCAGCGGCTTTTCGCATGGCCGATGCCAACCAGGACGGCAAACTCGATGCCGACGAGATGCGGCGCTATCAGGCGCTGATGCAGACGCGATCGCGGCGCCGCTGAGGCAGGTGCGCAGCCGGCCGATTACCGGGCCGCTGTCGGCCCATTACCGGCCCATTACAGGCCCATTACCGGCCAGGGGGCTCAGGCCATGCCAGCGATCAGGCGGCTGATCACCGGATGGTATTTGTCGCCTTCGCCCGAGGCAATCGCCGCCTCGAACCACTGCTGTACGACGCGCGCGCCACGCGCATCGATGCCGGTATCGGCAGCCAGCTGCAGGGCGTACTCGAGGTCCTTGAGCGCATAGCGCACCGAGAAGGCCCGCTCGGGGAAATCGCCCGGCAGGGCCGCCTTCATGCCATGGTTGCGCAGCGCGAAACTGTCGGCCGAGCCCTTGCTCATCGCATCAAAGAGCAGGCCCGCATCGACACCAGCCTTCTCGCCGATGGCCTTGGCCTCGCTGAAGGCCACCACCGTCTCGAACAACACCATGTTGTTCATGATCTTGACCACCTGGCCGCAACCCACGGGGCCGCAGTGGGTGATGTCCGAGGCCATGCAGGCCAGCAGCGGCTCGATGCCCTTGAAATGCTCGCGCTCGCCGCCGACCATGATCGACAGCGTGCCGGCCTCCGCGGCCGCACGGGTACGCGCCACCGGCGCATCCAGAAAGCGCGCGCCCTTGCTGGCAAAGGCGGCAGCCAGTTCACGGGTCAGTGCCACCGGCGAGGTGCTCAGGTCGATGATCACCTGGCCCGGGCGGGCCAGGGCCAGCAGGCCCTCGGGACCCTCGCAGACCTGGCGCACCACCTCGCCCGAGGGCAGCGACATCAGGATCACATCGCTGCGCCGCGCCAGGGCGGCGAGGCTGTCCAGGGCAACCACGCCCTCGGCCTGCAGGCGCGCCAGCGGCGCCGGATCGCGGTCATGGGCCAGGACCTTGCAGCCGCTCTTGCGCTTCAGGTTGCGGCACATGGGCTCGCCCATGACGCCCAGACCAATGAAGCCGAGCGTGCGGGGGACAGAGGACATCAGGAAGCTCCAGACAAGGGGACCAGACCGCGCGGAAAGTGGGTCGCCGCGCCAGACCGCACGAGGCTTGGCGATATCCTAGTCCTGTCGCATCGGGAGGCCCGGGCAGGACCCGAGGCCGTGAAACGCATGCCGGCACCCCTGAGCCCTCGAAGGAACCCCCATGCATCTGGCCCCCACCACCCAGGATCCCGCCCTGCAAATGTTCGATGAGTCCCTGGGCCTTGCCCCGGGGCGGGGGCGGCTGCAGGGCCGGCGCATCGTCGTCGTCGGAGCGGGTCAGCGCGACATTCCCGAGACCGATCCGCCGGTGGGCAACGGCCGCGCCATCTCCACCCTGTTTGCCCGCGAGGGCGCGCAACTGGTGTGCATCGACAGTGCCCAGGCTGCGGTGCAGGCCACCTGCGAACGCATCCGCGCTGCCGGCGGCGTGGCCCATGCCGAAGTGGCCGATGTGCGCAAGAAAGAAGATATCGCCCCGCTGCTGCAGCGCTGCGTGGCCATGCTGGGCGGCCTGGACGGGCTGGTGCTCAATGTCGGCATCTCGCATGGCCTGCCGATGCACCGCCTGACCGCCGACAGCTGGGATGACGAATATGCCGTCAACGTGCGCAGCCACATGCTGTTTGCACAGGCCGCGCTCGAGGTGATGGCGCCGGGGGGCTCGATCGTGCTGATGTCCTCGCTGGCCAGCCAGCGCGTTTCGCGCAATCCGGCCTACGAATCCTCCAAGGCGGCACAGGTGGCCCTGATGCGGGCCATTGCCGGGGCGGGCGAACGCAAGGGCATCCGCTGCAACGCGGTCCTGCCCGGCCTGATCGACACGCCAATGGGCCGCGATGCCACCCGGGCCAGGCCCAACCGCGCCGTGGCCGTTCCCTTCGGCCGCCAGGGTACCGGCTGGGAGGTGGCCTACGCCACCCTGTTCCTGATCTCGCACGAGTCCAGCTACGTCAATGCCCACCCCCTGCTGGTCGACGGCGGGCTGGGCGTCGGCGTGATGCGCCGTTGAGCATGCCCCGCGCGCGCGCCGCCCTCGGCGTGCTGGTGCTGTGCACCCTGCTCAACATGCTCTCGCGCGGGGTCGGCGAGAGCTTTGCGGTGTTCCTGTTGCCGGTGGCGCGCGAATTCGGTGCCGACCGCGCCGCCCTGACCAGCATCTACTCCACCTACATGCTGGTCATCGGCCTGGTCTCGCCGATTGCCGGGCAACTGGTGGATCGCCTCGGGCCGCGCCGCTGCTACGGGCTGGGTCTGAGCCTGTTCGGCTGCGCCTATCTGCTGGCCGGTTCGATGACCGCCCTGTGGCAGATGCAGTTGTGGATCGGCGTGCTCAGCGCCATCGGCGCCACCATGCTGGGCATGGTGCCGGCCTCGAGTCTGGCCAGCCGCTGGTTCCGCGAACACCTGCCCACCGCCATGGGCATCCTGTCGGCGGCCCTGGGCATCGGCATGCTGCTGGTGGCACCGCTGATGCAGGCGATCGTCGAGCGCTGGGGCTGGCGTCAGGCCTATACCGGCATCGGCGTCACCGTGTTCGCGATGCTTGCCCTCGTATGGTGGCTGCCCTGGACGCGCATTGCGGCCGGATCGCCCGATGTGGTCGGTGCGATGGAACGCCGCACCGAAGGCCAGCAGGCCTGGACAGTGGCACGCGCGCTGCGCACCCAGACCTTCTGGGCCCTGAGCAGCGTCATGTTCTTCACCTCGCTGACCACCTATGCGGTCAATGTGCAGTTGGTGGCCTACATGATCGACGCCGGTTTTTCGCCGATGCAGTCGGCCTCGATCTTCGGCATGGTGGGCATGTCCTCGATCGTCGGCATGCTCAGTGCCGGGGTGCTGGCCGAGCGCCGTGGCGAGCGCTGGGTGGCGACACTGTCCTACAGCTCGACCCTGCTGGGCATCTGCGTTCTGGCCCTGCTGCCAAGCTTTCCGTCGATCTGGGTGACCCTGCTGTTCGTGCTGCTGTTCGGCACCATGCAGGGCTCGCGCGGGCCGTTGGTGGCGGTGCTGGCCTCGCGGCACTTTCCAGGTGCCATGGGGCGGGTCTTCGGCATGGTGATGGTGAGCACCGGCCTGGGTGCCGCCGTCGGATCAGCCGCCAGCGGCCTGCTCTATGACCACACCGGTTCCTACCTGGCCGGCCTGCTGCTGGCCGCCTTCTGCGCGGCCTGCGGACTGACCTCGTTCTGGGTGGTGAAGGGCACTGGCCAGCGGACCTGAGACCAAGGTCTCAGGGGCAAAGGATCACCTTGGCCGAGGCCGCCTTGCCCTGATCCAGGTCGCGAAATGCCTGAGCGCCTTCAGCCAAGGGGCGCACGTCCACCCAGGACAGGTCACCAAAGGCGCCGCGACTGATCATCTGCACCGTGGCGCGCAGGTCGGCAGTCGTGTAGGTGTAAGTACCCAACAGCGTGATCTCGGCCAGGGTCAGCCGGCGCATGTCGATCTCGCTGGCCCAGTCCTGCAGGCCGATGTGCATGATCACGCCACCCACCTTCACCGCTGCAAACGCACTGTTGCGCGTGATCTTCGAGCCCACGGCATCGATCACGAAATCGAAGTGGTTCTCTGGTGGCTCACCATCCCTGGGGTTGTAGGTGCGAACGCCGGCATGCTTTTCGAGCTGGGCCCGCCGCAGGGGATTGACCTCGGCCACAGTCAACTCGTCCACGCCATGGTGCCGCAGCAGAAGGGCTGACAGCATGCCGATGGCCCCGCCGCCGAGCACCAGCACGCGGCATTCCTGCACCGGCCGCACGAGCACCCGCATCGACAGGTTGATCGCATGCAGGGCTGTCGCGGCCGGCTCGGTGACCGCTGCATGGGCGGCGGGCAGGTCCTGCGGCATGTCGATCAGCGAGGCGGCCGGAATCGACATGCGCTCGGCAAAGGCGCCGGGGCGCGTCATGCCCACCATGCTGCGATGCGCGCACAGGTTGTTGCGCCCCTGGATGCAGTATTCGCAGCGCCCGCAGGTGATCAGCGGATTGCCGGTCACACGGGTACCGGGCGAATAAAGCGCCGAGGCACTCTCGAGCACTGTGCCGCAGAACTCGTGACCGAGGACCAGACCGGGCAGGCGGCGCGGATCATGGCCATGATAAGCATGCATGTCCGAGCCGCAGATGCCGACCGCCTCGATCTTGAGCACCACTTCACCATTTTCGAGTGCCGGCTCGGGCCGCTCCTGCAGTTGCACCTCGTTGGGCTGGGTATAGACCAGGGCTTTCATCTCATGGGCTCCAGGGGAAAGTCAATCAGGTGGTCGCGAGCGTCATTTGGCGGTGAAGCCGCCATCGACCATCAGGGTCTGACCAGTCATGTAGCGGGAGGCATCGCTGGCCAGAAAGACCGTGACGCCATGAAGATCGGCCAACTCGCCATTACGGCCGATACAGGTCTGGGCTGCGTTGCGGGCAGCGGCCGCCGGGTCATTGAAGACCGGCGCCGTCAAGGCGGTCGGGAAAAAGCCCGGCCCGATCGCATTGCAGGTGATGCCGAAGGGGGACCAGGCCTGTGCGATGGCACGGGTGAGTTGGACGATGCCACCCTTGCCGGCACCATAGGGTGCGCTGTTGCCAAAGGCGCGGTGGCTTTGCAGGCTGGCGATGTTCAGGATACGTCCCCAGCCCCGCGCCTTCATGGCGGGCGCCAGGACCTGGGTGAGAAAAAAGGGCGCTGACAGGTGCAGGTTGATCTGCGTCTGCCAGCCCTCGGGCGTGACATCACCAAAGGCCTGACGCAGGTTGACCCCGGCCGCGTTGACCAGGATATCGATCGGCGCCAGGTCCAGGGCTTGCTGCGCGCCGGAGCGGACCGCCTCGATATCGGACAGGTCACAGGTCAGCACACTGGCCTCGATGGCCTCCTGGCGCAGGCGCTGCGCGGCAATCTCCAGCGCA
>JAPOKJ010000092.1 GCA_029977705.1 Burkholderiales bacterium
CGCTCTGGGCGCCGCCACTGTAGTGCAGTTGCGGTGCCTGGTTGGCGACCGGGGCATTGCTCAGGGTCACATCGGCCGGATCCAGGCCGTTGTAGTTGCTGTCGACCGAGCTCATGATCCCGAACACCAGGTCATAGGACTGGCTGGCGTCGTTCACAAAATCCTGGACACCGGTGACGGTGACGGTCTGGGCAATGTTCCAGTTGGCCGGGGTAAAGACCAGTTGGGTGACATTGACCGTGCCCTCGGTGGTCATGCTGCTGCTCACCGGGATCGTGACCGTGGCGCTGGGCATCGTGTTCAGGCTGACCTGGAAGGAGACGCTGGCGCCGCCCTCATCGGTGCTCAGGCCGCCCAGCGGGGTGACGCTCAGACCGGTGTTCAGGGCGGTGGCCACCCAGTTGGCGGCGAACTCGGAAGTGTCGCCATAGGCACCTGCACCCAGATCGATGGTGGCGGTGGCGGTGACATAGTGGCCGGCGGTCACGGTCACGCCATTGAGCGTGGCGGCAAAGGCGACATGACCGTAGGCATCGGTGGTGACGTTCAGATAGCCCAGGTATACGGCGGCGCCGCCGTGGCCGCTGGCATCGGCACTCGGGCTGGAGAAGAACTCCAGACGCTGGTTGCTGTTGGGCAGGCCGTCAAGGCTGCCGGTGATGACGGTGCGTCCGCCGTAACTGTTGGCGCTGCTCAGGACCGGGAAGTTGAGCAGTTGATTGGCGCCGCTGTCGGCGTCCAACGCGTCATTGGCCGCCGGGCTGGCAACATCACCCAGGTTGATGCCGCGATCGCCAGCGCCAGTGATCAGGTTGCCGAGCAAGGCATTGCCCGTCGAGGCACTGCTGGCGATCAGAATGCCGCCGAAAGCCGAGCCACCGCTGTACCTGATGAGGTTGCCCTCGCCAGCGCTGGCCCCGCCGATCAGGCTGTTGTGCGCCAGGTCGATACGTACCCCGGTCTGGCCACTGCCCAGATCCAGCGCGCCAGCCAGATCGGTGCCGATCGCATTGCCTTGCACGCGATTGCCATCGCTGTCGGTACCGGTGATCCAAACCCCGACCGGGTTGCCGACGATGACGTTGCCCTGGCCAGCCATGCCGATCTGGTTGTCATGTGCACCATTGGACACGTTGATGCCCGCGCTGGCATTGCCGATCAGGACGGTCCCGGTTGCATCGGTGCCGACGAAGTTGTTGATCAGGGTGTTCCCGGTGGCGCTCGTGCCGAACAGGGCGATGCCGTAGGTGATGTTTCCAGAGATGACATTGCGATCCGCCGCGACACTGCCACCGATGGTGTTGTTGGCGCTGTCGATGCGCAGCGCACTGAAGCCCATGCCTTGGCTGCTTCCCGTCAGGACGCCGGTGTGAGTCAGATCGCCGATGTAATTGCCGGCGATGGTGTTGCCGTCCGAGCCCGTGTAGATCCAGATACCACGCTGCGTGAAGTCCCGGATCACCAGGCCGCGGATCGTACTGCCGCCGCCGCCACTTAGCACCAGCCCGTTCGCATTCAGGCCGTTGCCGTCTAGAACGACCACCGGCCGATTGCCATTGCCTGCCACATCAGGCTCGGTGCTGGCATCGATCACCACGGCGTCCGTGATCGACGGCAGGGCGGTCAACGGGTTGATGGCATGAACGCCCCCCACCAGGGCATCGGCAATATTGAACAGGATGCGATCCGGACCACCGACGCCGTTGACCGTGTTGTTGGTCGCCGTGATTGCCTCTCGCAGGCTGATGCGCGCGTCCGCGCCCCGGTTCGCGAGCAGTGCTGCCAGACTGGAGACATTGCCATCCAGAGTGTCCGAGGTGGTATCGACCGTTACACTGTTGAAAGTGTCGTTGTCCTGATTGGTCAGGTTCAGGTCCTGGACGATCATGTTGTTGTAGACCGTATCGCTCGAGACCGCATTGCCGGTGATGACCGAGTAGGCGATGTCGCCATCGACCAGGGTGTCGTCCGCCCCAAAAACGGTCACGAGTTGTGCCATGTTCCAGTTGCCCGGCGTGAAGACCAGCGAGGCAGTCGACAAATAGGCCTCGCTCGGGTCGTTCACGCCAAGGCTGATGGTCACGCTGCTCGTCGGTGGTGCGCTCAGCACCACGGAAAAGGTAGCGCCGGTGCCATTCTCACCGGTCACCAGGCTCCCGGTGGGCACCACGGCGACGGTGGCCACATAATGGTTGACGACCGAGGTGCTGCTAGCGCTGAGCGCACCGCCCGAGCCCTGGCTGCCGGTATTGCCATCGTTGAAACTCCAGGCCATGGTTTGGGGGCCGACGCCCGTGCCAAGATCGATGCAGCTGTAGGTGATCTGCTGCAGCACATGATCGACATCCGCCGAGGTCGGCGTCTGGCCGTTGGCATGGGTGAAGCTGATCAGCAACTGACCCGGGGTGCTCGTGGTATCGAAGCTGGCAATGACCGCGCCAGCCTTCATCAGATTGCTGCCGGAAAGACTCAGGCCATTGCCTGCCGCGAATCCGAACTGGTCGCCCGGGGTGATGGCGGACTGGCGCGCCAGGGTCAGGCTGGCCCCGTGATAGTCCCCGGCACCGCCATTGAGGGCATCGAGCTGGGTATCGGACACGGAGGCGGTCGGGCTGAGCACACGGGCCGGGCCCGCCCAGACGAAATCAGCCGATCCCGGGGTGCTGAGCAGCGGCGCAGTATTGGCGCCTGCCACCGTCACCCAGGCACTGAATTCCGAGGTGTCAGCGTTGTAGCCGCCCCCGCTGTCGACGGTTGCCGTTGCCGAGACCACCTGCCCGATCGGGGCGGCGCCGGCGTACGAGAACGAGAAATTCCAGCGGCCCTGGGCATCGGTGGTGCCTGACTGCGTCGCGACCAGCGTTTCGCCCTCTCCGTAACCACTGGCATCGCCGGTGGCAGAAAGGAAGAACTGCACCAGGTAGTTGGTATTGGCCAAGGTATCGAGGTAGCCCGACACATAGGTATTGCCGCCGTTGGAAATGACGCTGGTCAGCACCGGCTTGTTCTGACCATGGTTGGCGCCACTGTCGACGTCGCCGGCATCATTGGCCAGGGGCGTATGGTCGCCGTTCAGGTCGATGCCCATCTGGGCATTGCTGCGGAAGGTGTTGTCCAGGATCGAATTGCCGGTGCCGCTGGCCACCTCGACACCGGAAGCACCGTTGTGGGCGATGAGATTGCCCGCGCCTGCCCCGATGAAATTGCCGCTGGCGGAGCCCAAGATCAGGATGCCGTTGGCGGCATTGCCCATGGCATGGGCTGCCAGTCCGTCACGGGTCCCGATGTAGTTACCCTGGATCATGTTGCCCAGGGTGGCGCCAGTCAGGACAATCCCCGAGTCACCGCTGCTGACGATGATGTTCCGGTCGGAGGCAATTGCCGAGCCAATGATGTTGTTGGCGCCCCCGGTGATCCAGATGCCGGACACGGTGTTGCCGGTGCCGGTGACACCGTCGGGCCGCAGGCCGATCCAGTTGCCCAAAATCTGCGTGTCACTCGCGCTGCTCAGCACGATGGCGTTCTTGCCGCCGGTCAGGCTCAGGCCGGTTATGACGCTGCCGACGTTGCCGGTGACCAGGGTAAGCAGGTCCGTGCTCAGCCCGCCGCCATCGATACGGATCAGGGGCGTGCTGCTGAAGCCGGTCTGGGTCGTGCCATCGATGAATACCGTATCGGTAATGACCAGGCCCGAGCCCAGGCTGATCGTCTGGGCGCCGCTGCCGATGGCGAAGTTGATCGTATCCGGGGAGCCGCCATTGGCGGTGTTGTTGGCCGCCGTGATCGCCTCGCGCAGGCTGATCTTGCCATCGGCGCCGCGGTTGGCCATCAGCGCCGTGATGCTGCTGGTGTCCCCATCGCTGGTATCGCTGGCGGTGGTCACCCAGATGTCTTGGTCGCTGCTCACCGAGATGGTCTTGTTCAAGGTGTTGCTGGCATTGTTCTGGGCATCGGTCACCTGCACGCTGACCGTGCGGTTCAGGGTGGAGGGATCCTCGCCTGTGGCCTCGAACTGCAGGTTGCGCATCACCGCCTGCACGCTCGCCTGGGTGGCGTTGCTGTTGAAGCCGACGCTTAGCGATGATCCTGTCCCGGTCCAGGTGCCGACCTGCGTTCCGCCGTAGCTGATCGCGCTGCCCGCCACGCCGACCTGCCCGAACCCAGTGCCCTGATTGCGCACGCTCAGCACGTCGCTGGTCTGGGCATTGCCGGTGATGTTTGCGGTCAGTACCACATTGTTCCAGCTCGCCGCATCGGCATCGGTGACGGTGGCCAGACTGTCAATCAGGATCGGACCACCGTTTTCGGCCGCCGCCTTGCTGCCCTCTCCGAAAGCGACCACCGGCGCGGCGGCGGCTGGATTGAGCACGACGCCCACCGAGGCCCATTCACCCAGCAGCACCTTGTGAAAGGTCCAGCCCATCGCGGTCGCCCCGCCACTGCCCGTTTTCGAACTCGAGGCGCCAATGAGCGAATTGGCGGTGATCGAGTAGGCGACGGTCTGGCCGCCTCCCACTGCCGTGACGCTGTCGCCATGTACACCTACCGAGTCGACCACGATCTGGTCGGTGCTGGCGGTCAGGCTCAGGGTGGGGTTGCCCCCGTTGTTGCCAGTGGCTGAACCTGTCGAATCGACCGGATTCGCCTGGTCGACCCCGTAATAGGTCGTCGCCCCTGCCGTCGCGACGGTGTTGCCGGAAAAAAAGACGTGGACGTTGTAGGTGCCTACATCCGGCGCGGCCAGTCCCCACAGCGAGGTCCACATGTCGGGGGCCATTGGCTGGTGGATGGTGGCCAGTTGCGTCGCTGCGAAGCCATTGAAGTCCACCGCCATCGTGGTGTCGCCCCCGCTCGCCGTTACGCTGACCACCAGATAGGCGTTGGACGTGCTGGTCACCATGTGAGCAAAGGTGATGGTGCTGCTGCTGGTGGTGTTGCCCGAGTTGGTCGCGCCAACCGTGATGGCCAGCGTGCCTTCCAGGCTGGACAGCAGGCTGGCATCCAGGGCCAGGTGCTCGTCCAGCGCGCCGGTGGCGTATTCCAGTTCCCAGTCGGCATCAGGGGTCGAGCCGCTCAGGTCGGTACTGGCCGCGATATCGGCGCCGGTCAGTTGGGCCAGGGTCTCGACAAAGCGCTGGCCAGCCTCCCCTTCGGCGACGTCGCAGCCGTACAGCCGCAGGTCGGCGCCCGCAGCCAGATGGGCCTGCCAGCCCTGCAACAGGGCGGCGCGTTGCTGCAAGGCCTGCTGGTCGATCAGGCTGCTGCCCAGTTGCAACTCGCCGCTCGCGCCGTGCGAGACCACATGGATCGCCGCAATGTCCTGGCTGCGGGTCAGGACCTCATCGATCTGCGACAGGCCATCCCTGTGCTGATCCAGGACATGGACCTCGATGTCCGTCGAGGTTGCCGCCAGCACCGACAGTTCGTTCAGGAACTGCGAAAAGCCGGGCACCCGCTCATCGACGAAGATCAGCTCCCTGGGCCGGTGCTGCTGGGCCTGGGGGGTATCGGGCGGGCTGGCCGGCGCGACCGCGTCTTCTTCCCCCTCGCGGGTCGGGCTGGTGGCCGTGGTTGTGGCCGGGCTTTCCGCAACCCCGGGCTGCGCTGTGGTCTCCATCGCCACCAGGCGGACTTCCCCGGGGTTGGTCACGCCCTCGGGCGCCAGCATCAGGGCGGGCGCGAGGTCTGCCGAGTACAGGACCCTGGCCTCGAGTGGCTCGATCTGCATGACCTCGGCTGCGCCCTGCCGCGGCAGGGCCTTGGGAGTCCGTCGCGAGCGCACGAACCCCTCCGCCTTGCCGAGCAGGGCGGCGGCCAGGGAGCGCGCCATTGGGGTCATCCTCTGACTGTGGAAGAGTCCGCCCTTGCCGTACAGGGCGGGCCGACCCTTTTCCCCATGATCCGACGGGCGGCGGCCTGGTCCTGTACCGCCGCCGGCCGTCGGCCTGGTTCGACCGCCGGCCCGCGCGCCGCTATCGCCTGTCGCGAGCCTCCTTTACCCAGCCCTGCGACGTCCCGGGCGCATCAGGCCGGCCTCAGACCCACTCGCTTTCGAGTTGCTCGACGGTCCTTGCCGGCCAGCCCAGCCGATCCTTGAGCTGGCTGCGCAGGGCATCGGCGGCCTCGCGCTCGCCATGCACCACGAAGACCTGGGCGGGCGGCTTGCGGAAATGGCGCGACCATTGCAGCAGGCCGGCCTGATCGGCATGACCGGACAGGCCTTCGAGCTGGCTGATCTGGGCATTGATCTGGACATACTGGCCGTGGATCTTGCACTGCCGGTCGCCGGCCACCAGCTTGGCGCCACGCGTCCCCGGCACCTGAAAGCCCGGGAACACGATGTGGTGGCGGGCATCCGGTCCGAAGGACTTGAGGTGATGCAGGATGCGGCCCCCCGTGGCCATGCCGCTGCCGGCGATGATGATCGAGGGAAAGCGGTTGCCGGCCAGGGCCATCGAGGCCTGCGAATCGGTGACGAACTCCGCACCTTCGCACAAGGCCTCGACCTCGTCGCGGCTGATGCGCAGCGCTGCCTCGTGCTTGCGATGCACGCGGGTGGCCTTCTGTGCCATCGGGCTGTCCAGGTAGACCGGCAGATCGGGAATGGCCTGGCGCGCCTTCAGGCGCTGGATGGCCAGCATCAGGGCCTGGGCGCGGCCCACCGCAAAGGCGGGCATCAGCAGCGTGCCGCCGCGCGCCGCGGTCTGGCTGATCATCGCGGCCAGGCGCGCCTCGACGTCCTCCTTTGGATGCAGGCGATTGCCATAGGTCGACTCGATCAACAGCACGTCGGCCTGTTCGATGGCCTTGGGCTCGGCCATCAGCAGGTCGTCGTCGCGGCCCAGGTCGCCCGAGTACACCAGACGCGTCTTGCCCCGCATCAGGGTGACGATCGAGGCGCCGAGCAGGTGGCCTGCCGGCTGCAGCATGATGTCGAAGACGCCCTGGGGCTGGCGGCTGCCCCAGCGCAGCGGGACGATCTGCTTGAGGCAGCGGCGCACATCGGCCACCGTGTACAGCGGTTCGGCCGGCTGGTGCTTGCTGTAGCCGAACTGGTTGGCGTGGCGCGCCTCTTCCTCGAGCAGGTGGGCGCTGTCCAGCAGCATGATCTCGACCAGGTCACGGGTCGGCGCGGTGCAATAGATGGGCCCGCGAAAGCCCTCGCGCACCAGCACCGGCAGATAGCCCGAGTGGTCCAGGTGGGCATGGCTGAGCACGACGGCATCGATGCGGCGTGGCGCCATCGGGAAGGCCGCCCAGTTGCGCAGGCGCAGCGTCTTGAAGCCCTGGAACAGGCCGCAATCGAGCAGGATGGTCTGGCCGTCCGCTTCGACGAGATGGCGCGAACCGGTGACGGTATCGGCCGCGCCGGCGAAAGTGATCTTGATGCCACCGGGCATGGGGTGTCCTACAGGAAAGAGGCGGCGATGTTGACGGTCATCGCCAGCATCGTCGTGTTGAAGAAGAAGGCCAGCACGCTGTGCACCAGGGCGGTTCGCCGCGCCGCCTGGCCGGTAAAACTGACATCGGCGGTCTGGCCCGAGGTGCCGATGATGAAGGCGCAGTACATGAAGTCGCCATAGTCCGGTTCGCTGGTGCCGGGAAAGCTGATGCCCGGCGATTGCTGCGCCGTCCGGGCGGCGTAGTAGTCATGCGCATAGTGCAGCGCGAACATGCTGTGGGTAAAGCTCCAGGAGGTGAAGATGGTCAGCACCGCCAACCCGACATGGGCCGCCTTGACCAGTCCGTGCATCGACTTGACCTGGGCCAGTTGCGCAAAGATCGCCACCAGCCCGGCAATGGCCGCCAGTACCACCAGCGCCAGCATCATCACGCGGCTTTCCGCCTCGCGCCGGGCACGGGTGCGGATGGTGTCGGGTGAGGCGGTCCAGATCATGTGGCCCATCAGGGCCAGATAGGTAAGGGCGCCAGCATTCCAGCCGATCAGGAAGCGGGTGGCGGTGTCCTGGCTGACCTCGGGCGCCAGGATCATGCCCACGGCCAGGCCGAGCAGCAGCGCAAACAACAGGCGCGGCCGGGCGTGGAGGGTATGCAGCGCCAGGGCAAGGGGGTGAGACATCGGGGACAGGCTCCTGCAGACGGCCTGCCCCGATTACAACACAGCCGCCGGCCGCTCAGTCGCGCATGTAGTGGCAGGTGTAGCCGTTGGGATGCTTGACCAGGTAGTCCTGGTGATAGTCCTCGGCCACCCACCAGGTCTTGAAGGGCTCGAGCGTCGTGACCACCGGGCGGCGCCACTTGCCGGACAGGTTGACCTGCTGCTTGACCTGCTCGGCCACCTGCTTCTGGGCCTCGCTGGTGTAGAAGATGGCGGAGCGGTACTGCGTCCCCATGTCGTTGCCCTGGCGGTTCAGGGTGGTCGGGTCGTGCATCTTGAAGAACCAATCGGTCAGCAACTGGGCAAAGCTGATCCGCTCAGGATCAAAGACGACCCGGACCGCCTCGGCATGACCGGATTTGGAGTCATGGGTGTCGTCATAGCGCGGGTTTTCCAGCCAGCCGCCGGTATAGCCGACATCGGTCTCAAGGACTCCGGGGATGCCGCGCAGCAAATCCTGCATGCCCCAGAAGCATCCGCCAGCCAGGTAAGCGGTTTCACGGTTTTGGGGAGTCATGGTGGGCCTCGCGACGGTTTGGGTTAAGGTTCAGAACGGCAATGATGGGTGGGGTCGTGAGGGCCGGTGCGGACTTACCCTGAAAAGGTGTGGTGCAAAGGCAACGAAAGGCTCACATTCCGGAAGCGCGTTCAATTTTGTCGACATTTTGACATTGGCGACGGGTTGCTGCCCGTAACATAGGGCCTATAAATGGTGTCCGGAGTCCCGGGCCACTGAATTACGAAGAGGAGATTTCGAGATGCGCAAGATTTTGATCGGCACCTCACTGGCCCTGGCGGGCAGCGGTGCAATGGCCCAGACCTCGATCACGCTGTATGGCGCGACCGACCTGTACCTGGGCTTTGCCAGCGGTACCACCACCCAGCAGCGCATCAACGAGGGCGGCCATGTCGCCTCGCAGATCGGCTTCAAGGGTTCCGAAGATCTGGGCGGCGGCCTGAGCGCCGTGTTCCAGCTCGAGGCGGGTGTCAGCACCGACACCGGTGCCGGCAACATCCTGGCCACCGGTGTGACGGCGGCCGGCTCGTTTGGCTTCACCCGTCAGGCCTATGCCGGACTGTCCGGCTCCTGGGGCCAACTGCTGATGGGTCGTCAGTACACCCCGATCTTCCGCAACACCTGGCGTGTCGACCCCTTCGGCAACAACTCGGTGTTCTCGCCGGCCATCCTGTGGGCCCAGACCGATTCCCTGGGCACGAGCTTCTCGCCCTGGGCCGCCCGCGCCGAAAACGCCATCGCCTACTTCTCGCCCACTACCAACGCCATTCAGGGCTCCCTGATGTACGGTCCCGGCGAGGTCCCGGGCAACAGCAGCGGTCACTACTACGGCGGCAGCATCTCCTACGTGGCTCCCACCTTCCTGGTCGGCTATGGCTACCAGCAGAAGAACCAGGGCAGCCCGGTCGCGATCGTGGCCAACCCGGTCGTGACCAAGGCCCATGCGCTGTCGTTCAGCTACGAGCCGGGTCCCTGGCGCGTTGGTGGCACCTGGGGCTATCAGCAGTCTGATGCCGCCGGTACCCCCAAGGCCACGCTGATGATGCTCTATGGCTCGGTCAATGTGGGCAATGGCCAGCTGATGGCCGGTGTCGGTCGCCGCGATGTGGCCAACTCGGCCAATGACCAGACCTCGTTCACGCTGGGTTACAACTACGACCTGAGCAAGCGCACGGTGCTGTACGCACGTTATCAGCGCATCAGCAACAGCGGTGCCGGCCTGGTGTCTCTGGGGACCATCCCCATCACCAAACCCGGTGACAGCGGCAGCCTGATCGGCTTTGGCGTGATGCACAAGTTCTGATTCCGCGGACCCTCGGGTCCCCAGGGGCGCGACCACTGCGGTGGCCGCGCCTTTTTTCTTTTGGGACACCGCTCGCAGCAGAAGAACGGCGATGATGTGACACGGGTCGCGTTCCACTGCCGTACGGGCGGCGTTTCGTCTGCCGTAGCTGCACGCATCCCGTGGACGCCTGCTTGGGTATGCTGGTTGCGTCGAGGGTTCTTGGCGGCGCGCATCGCGCAACCGGACCCGGGGCGATCATGGAGGGCAGTGCATGCCAGGGGATCAGGCTTCGTCAACGTCGGGCGCATCGGACGCCGGCTCCATCCCCTTGCCGCTGGCCGGCATCCGGGTCATCGAACTGGCCAACAATCTTGCCGGGCCCTATGCCTCGCAGGTGCTGGCCCTGCTCGGCGCGCAGGTGCTCAAGGTCGAGCGCCCGGAGGGCGGCGATGATGCGCGCGGCTGGGGCCCACCGTTCTGGAAAGGCACGGCCACGTCCTTTCATGCGATGAACCGCAACAAGCACGGCATCACGCTCGACCTGAAGGACCCGGAGGCGATCCAGTGGCTCAAGGGCCAGATTGCCGAGGCCGATGTGCTGGTGCAGAACCTGCGTCCTGGCGTGATGGACGAACTCGGTCTGAAATCGGCCGACCTGCTGGCCGCCCATCCGCGCCTGGTCTACTGCAATGTGATGGCCTTTGGTAACCAGGGTCCGATGAAGATGCAGCCCGGCTACGAGCCGATGGTCCAGGCCTTCTCGGGCATGTTCAGCGTCAATGGTGCCGAGAACACGCCCACCTCGCGGGTCGGCATGCCCGTGCTCGATCTGGGCACCGGGCTGTGGGCAGCGCTGGGTTGTGTGGCGGCCCTGTTCCGGCGGCAGGCCACCGGCAAGGGGGGCGTGGTCGATGCCTCGTTGTTCGAGACGGCCCTGGGCTGGCTTACTGTGCACCTGGCCAGTTTCGGCGTCAGTCAGCAGCAGCCTGATCGTCACCGCAGCGGCAATGCCAAGGTCGTGGTGTTCCAGTCCTTTGCCACCGCCGATGGCGAGGTGGTGATTGCAGCGGCCAATGACCGGCTGTTTTTCAAGCTGTGCAAGGAGCTGGGTCTGGAGGAGGTCGCGCGCGACCCGCGCCTGGCCACCAATGCGCTGCGCGTGGACAACAAGCCCTTGGTGCTGCCGCTGATGGAGAAGATTTTCATCACCGAGCCGACCGAACACTGGCTCGCCCGGATGGAAGCGATCGGTGTGCCCGCCGCCCCGATCCACGATCTGCAAGGGGTGATGTCCCAGCCCCAGACCCATGCCATCGGCATGCTCCAGCCGGTGCCGGAGACTGCGATGCAGATCCCGGGCCTGCCGGTGTCCTTTGATGGCCAGCGTCCGCCCACCTGCTTGCGCTCACCCCGTCTGGGCGAGCACAATGCCCTGTATGGGTTGCCGGCCGCACCGTCGGACCCGCGGGAGAAACCATGAAGCGACGTGAATGTCTCTTGACGGCGGCTGCTTTGGGTCTGAGCGGCGCCGTCTCCGCGCAGAGCCTGCCCCGCACCGTGCGCATTATCGTGCCGTTTGCCCCGGGCGGATCGGGTGACATCACGGCCCGCATGATTGGCGACTTCCTGAACCGCCGCACCGGTGCCTCGATCGTCGTGGACAACAAGCCTGGTGCCAACGGCATCATCGGCGTCGAGGCGGCCAAGCGCTCACCGAACGATGGCTCGGTCCTGCTGCTGGCCACCACCTCGACCCATCTGGCCAACCCCAGCCTTTACAAGACGCTGCCCTACGATCCCGAGAAGGACTTCAACCTGGTCGGCCATTTTGGTGGCGGCTCGATGCTGGTGCTGGTCCGTCCGGGCTCGAAGTACCGCACCTTGGCCGATCTGGTGGCCGATGCCAGGGCGCATCCGGACAAGCTCAATTACGGCCACTTCAATGCCTCCTCGAACATCCCGGGGGCGATCGTGGGTCGTCTCACGGGTGGCCGGCTGACGCCGATTCCCTACAAGCAGATCGGCAGTGCCATGACCGACCTTATCGCGGGCCAGCTCGATGTGATCTTTGTCGACAGCGTGGCCGGTGATGCGTATGTGGCCTCGGGCCAGTTGCGTGCGATCGCGGCGGCCGGCACGCAGCGTCTGCCCAAGTATCCCAACGTGCCACTGATCACCGAGACGATTCCCAACTACGAGGTTTCGATGGGCTTTCTGGGCATCGCAGTGCCCAAGGGCGCATCGCCCGCCCTGCTGCAGATGCTCAATGACCTGATCAACGAGGCCATCACCAGTGACCCGATGAAGACGCAGCTGGAAAACCTCGGCTTTCTGCCGCGCCGCATGACACTGGCCGAGTTGTCCGCCTTCGTCACACGCGAGCGTGCCGCCTTCAAGGAGCAGGTCGAGGTGGCGCGTATCGCGCCGCAGTAAAGGCCGCCCGCACGCGCGGGGCTGGCGCGCCTGACCAGCCCGCCATAGTCGGCCGGCGGCTTAC
>JAPOKJ010000049.1 GCA_029977705.1 Burkholderiales bacterium
ACTCCCCGCTGGCCTTGCAAAAAGGGGAGACATGAAAACACTTGTCGGCCTGGACCTGTACGCCCCAGCACAGTGCTTCCTTGTGCAGCAGGTAGCAGTGGCGTTCGCCGAAGGTATTGTTGACTTCAGCCAGAATGGCGCCGAGTCGCCCATCGCGATGATGGGCATACCAGAAGCTGACCGGTTTGAAGGCGTGACCCCACGTGCTCGGAAGGGTGTGCAGCCATACCTCCCCGTCCAGGTGGCCCAGCCCATGGCTGCGCAGCACGCCATCGAACCAGGTCAGGGCATCGGCGCCGCCTTCGCCATGGTCGCGGTCACGAAATCCCAACGCGCTGAAGCGATTGCGGGCCACCAGGGGATCGGGTGAGCGGGCCAGGGTGCGCAACGGCAGCATCAGGAAGCAGGCCGGGTACTGGAAGGCGTGGACGCGGGGCCACTGGCGTGCATGCCAGACCCGCCCGAAGCTGATCAGGGCGCGTGCGACCGGTGCCGGCGCGGCACCGAGAGGTCCGGGCGGGGTTTCGGTGGGGGCGCCCTGCATCTCTGTGGCCTGCGCGTTCAGGCGGCCGCCTGCTGCAGGCGCTGCGTCCGCTCGATCAACGTCTGGGCGACACTGACGCCGGACTGGAGGCCGTCCTCGTGGAATCCATAGCGGGTCCAGGCGCCGCAGAACCAGGTGCGCGCCGTGCCCTGGATCTGGGGCAGTGCCGTCTGCGCCTGGATCGCCGCGCGGTCAAAGACCGGATGGGCATAGTCGAAACGACCCAGAACGGTCGCGGGGTCCGGTTCGCGCAGGGGATTGAGCGAGACCACCACCGGCGTTTTCCAGGGCAGGGGCTGCAGCTTGTTGATCAGGTAATGCAGGCAGACCGGCTGATCCTGCGGCCCATGGCCCAGGCCCGACTCGTAGTTCCAGGCCGCCCAGGCCGCGCGTCGCTTGGGCAGCAGGCCAGCGTCGGTGTGCAGGATGGCCCGGTTGTTCTGGTAGGCGATGGCGCCGAGCAGGCGCCGCTCTGCCGGGCCGGCCTGGTTGCCCAGCAGCCGCAGCGCCTGGTCGCTGTGACAGGCCAGCACCACTTCGTCGAAGCGCTCGCGGCCCGCGGCGGTGTGGATCCAGACCTCATGGGCGCGGCGCTCGATGCCAAGCACCGGCGAGCCTGGCCGCAGGTCCGGCAGGCTCGATGCAAGCTTGCGCACGTAGTGGATCGATCCGCCCGCCACCGTGTACCACTGCGGCCGGTTTTCGACCTGGAGCAAGCCGTGGTTGTGGCAGAAGCGGATCATCGTGGCCATCGGAAAGCGCAGCATCTGCTCGCTAGGGCAGGACCAGATACACGCCACCATCGGCAGGAAGTAATGGTCGCGAAACTCGGCACTGAAGCGATGCGCCTCGAGGAAGGCACCAACCGACTGGTCCAATTGCGCCTCTGAGCCGCTGCTGGCAAGTGCAGTGGTCAGACGATTGAAGCGCATCAGGTCGCCCAGCATCCGCCAGAAGCCCGGGCGCAGCAGGTTCCTCTTTTGCGCAAAGACCGTGGCCAGGTTGCTGCCACTCCATTCCAGGTTGCGTCCGGGCACTTGAACCGAGAACGACATGTCGGCCGGTGCGGTCGCAACGCCCAACTCAGCGAACAGGGCGATCAGGCCAGGATAGGTGCGCTCGTTATAGACCAGAAAGCCGGTATCGACCCCGTGGCTGATGCCCTCCAGTTCGACCTGGACCGTGTGGGCGTGGCCACCCAGGCGCGCATCGGCTTCGAAGACGGTCGGGCGTATGCCCAAACCGGCCTGGTGGAGCGTCCTGGCGCAGGACAGGCCGGCAATGCCGGCGCCGATGATGGCGATCGAAGTCATGCTCTGCGGATGCGCTCTTTGTTTGGAACAAGGGGTGAAGAACGGCCGGCCCCTGGAGGAGGAGGAGAGGCGGGACCGGCCGTCTTCGGTTGCAACTTTCTGTCTCTTCGCAGGCCATCCGGGACGGGGTTGAACTGGATGGTATGAAAAAAGACTGATCGGTTCAAATTATAACCACAAGGTTTTTATTTTGTACAGATGAGTTTAAAAACATTACAATAGGAGGTATGAAACCAATGTCCTACCGCGAGCAGATGCTGCGCGTCCGTGAAGATGTGATCGTCGATGTGGTCAACCGGTTGCTGGCCTCCAAGGGCTATGACCTGATGACCGTCGACGAAGTGGCATCCGAGGCCGGCATGGCCAAGGCAAGCCTGTACAAGCACTTCACCTCCAAGGAAGAACTGGCGGCTGCGGCCATGGTGCGCATCCTTGACCGTACCCTGGCACAGATGGATGCGCTGGCAGCCGTCAAGCCTGGAACACCGATCCAGCAACTGCGCGCCCTGGTGCGCTGGACCATGCAGTTGCAGCTGTCAGGTGAAATGCCGACACTTCCCTCGCAGAACTCCAAGCTGGTGGGGGCGCTGCGCGACAATCGCGACTACATGGACCGGGTCATGACGCTGTCCGACCGGCTCGGCGCCCTGATCGTCGAGGCCCAGGAGGCCGGCCAGCTCAATCCCGCCCTGCCGCCGGAACTGATCCTGTACAGCCTGTATGCGCGTGCCTGCGATCCGGTGCTGCCGATGCTCAAGGCCGGTGGTCAGTATCCGGACGAGCAGATGATGGACTGGATCGAGACAGTTACTTTCCAGGGCCTTGCCAAGCCCCCGCGTCGCTGATGAGCGGCTTCAAGGATCCGGCCGCCACCTGGGACCGGCGCTTCGACCGGGACGATTATCTGTTTGGCCGCGAGCCGAACGTCTGGCTCGCGCGTCATTCGGACTGCTGGCGCAGTGGCCAGCGTGTCTTGTGCGTGGCCGATGGCGAGGGCCGCAACAGTGTCTGGCTGGCACGCCGCGGCCTGATGGTCGACGCCTTCGACATCTCGCCGCGGGGGGTCGAGAAGGCGCGCCGGCTGGCGCTGGAGCAGCGCTGCGCCGTCGATTTCGCGGTGGCCGATGTCAGTCACTTGGCCTGGCCCGAAGCGGTCTACGACGGGGTGGCGGCGATCTTCGTGCAATTTGCCGACCCGGCGCTGCGCGCACGCATGTTCGAAGGCATGCGGCGCTGTCTCAAGCCCGGGGGCGTACTGGTCCTGCAGGGCTATGCCCTGGCCCAACTGGCCTATGACAGCGGCGGCCCTGGCATCGCCGGGCACCTGTACACGCGTGATCTGCTCGAGGCCGAGTTCGCCGGCTGGTCCTGGCTGGCCTTCGAGGAGGGCGAGCAGGAGCTGTCGGAAGGGCAAGGTCATCACGGCCGCTCAGCCGTGATCGGTCTGGTGGCCCGCAAGCCCGTCCTGGCTCAGAAGGCGTAGGCCTTCACCCGCGCTTCATCCCACTCGATCCCGCTGCCCGGGGTGGTGTTCGGCACCGCCTGGCCCTGCACGATCGCCAGCGGCTGGCGCAGCACCGGATTGGCCCAGTCGACATATTCGAGCCAGTGCGCCGTCGGCGTGACGCACATCAGGTGCGCACTGGCCTCCGGGAACAGGTGGGTGGACATCGGTACGGCCGCGGCCTCGGCCAGCGCGGCCGCCCGCATCCAGCCGGTGACCCCGCCGATGCGCTCCAGATCGGGCATCACATAATCGCTGGCCCCCGCCTTCAGGCCGCGCGCCATGTCCTGCGGGCCCCAGTAGTTCTCGCCGATCTGTACCGGGGTGTCCAGAGCCGCGGCCACCTGGGCACAGCCCGCGTGGTCATCGGCATGCACCGGCTCCTCGATCCATTGCAGTCCGCATGCATCGAGTGCGCGACCGCGCCGGATCGCCTCGGCCGGCAGCAGTGCCTGGTTGTAGTCGCTCATGATGAGGACCGTGTCGGGCAGGGCGGCGCGCACCGTCTGGAAGGCGGTCAGGTCATGCTCGAGCCGGGCATAGCCCAGGCGCAGCTTGACGGCGGTAAAGCCGCCCTGTGCCAGGTCCTTGGCCTCGCGTGCCAGCGCGTCCCAGTCGCATGGCTCGGGGCGCAGACCCAGACCGCAACTGTTGTAGGCGGTGACCGGGCGCACCTGTCCGCAGAGCAGGACGGCCAGGGGCTGGCCGGCCTCGATCGCGCAGGCGTCCCAGGCGGCCATGTCGATGCCGGAGATGGCCATGCCGACCAGCCCGCGGGTGCCCAGCAGGGTGAAGCGCCGCTGCAGCATCTGCGTCAGTTCGTGCGGCCGCAGCGGCTGACCGACGAGCAGGGCGGCCATGGCCTCGAGCAGGTCGACCTGGGCCTTCAGCGCCATTGGCGTGACGCAGAACAGATAGCTGCGTCCGACGGCGCCACTGCTGCTGCTCAGGTCGATCAACACCAGCGGCACCTTGTCGATGGCCCCGGTGGAGGTGTGCAGGGGCCTTGTCATCGGCACATGGACGGCGCGTGCGCGCAGGGCGGTGATCCGGTTCATCGGTAATCCTTCGGTCAATGCATCATTCGGGTTCGACGCCGAACGCCACCAGGAAGCGCGACACCATGTTGTAGGCGCCGATCACGGCCACCAGTTCAACCAGTTCCTGTTCGTTGAGCAAGGCCTTGGCAGCGGCAAAAGTGGCGTCGCTGATGGCCACATCGCGGGTCAGTTCGATACTCATTGCGAGGGCGGCGCGGTCCTTCGCATCAAAGCCCAGCGAGTGGTCTGCCAGGGCGCGGACCGGATCGCGCAAGGCATCGGTCTGGGCCTGGGTCGCGCCAGCTTTGAGGAACAGCGGTGCGTGGTGATGGAATTCGTAGTCGGCGTGATTGATGCTGGCCACCACGCACATGGCCATCTCGCGCAGCTTCGGGTCGAGACTGAGCTGGTTGCGCACCGCCCCCATCATCTGGTTCCAGCCCATCGCCAGGGCAGGGCTTCGCAACAGCAGGCGGTCCAGGTTGAGCAGCTCGCCACCGCGTCGGGCGCGGACAGCGTCCACCACGGCCTTGGGTTCCTTGAGATCGGGGGGCAGGTAGGGAATGCGCGGCATCAGGGACTCTCCGGTTTAGCGTCACGGGGCCGGTAGAATGCGCGTCATGTTGCAGAACCTGAATCTGGCCGCGCGGTTATTGAAACGTGACTGGCGCAGTGGCGAGCTGGGTCTGCTGCTGGTGGCGCTGGTCATTGCCGTGGCCTCCATCGCGTCGGTCGGCTTTTTCGTCGACCGCATGCGGCAGGCCCTGAGCCAGCAGGCCACCCAGTTGCTCGGTGCCGACCTGGTGCTGGCCTCCGATGCCCCCCTGGAAGCCGACATGCCGGCGCGCGCCCGCACGCTGGGCCTGCAGATGGCCGAGGTCGTCGTGTTCCCGAGCATGGCGCTGGCGGGCGAGCGGCATGTGCTGGCATCGGTCAAGGCGGTCAGTCCCGACTACCCCTTGCGTGGTCAGTTGCAGCTGCGCCAGACGCAGGGGCAGGGGATGCGCCCGGCGCGGGCCGGACCGGGACCGGGTCAGGCCTGGGTCGATCCCCAGGTGTTGTCGGCGCTGGGCCTGCCCATGGGAGGCAGCCTTCAGCTGGGGGAGAGCCGCTTCGAAGTCACCGCGCTGATCGCGCTGGAGCCGGACCGCGGCACCAACTTCGTCAATTTTGCGCCCCGCATACTGATCGCGGTGCAAGATCTTGAGGCCACCGGCCTGATCCAGCCAGCCAGCCGCGTCAGTTACCGTCGGCTGTTTGCGGGCGAGCCCGAACGCATCGCGAATTTCAAGACCTGGCTGGAGACCCGCATCAAGTCCAGTCGCGGCAAGGGGCTGCGCATCGAATCGCTCGAGGCCGGACGTCCCGAATTGCGTGCCACGCTCGAGCGTGCCGAGCAGTTCCTTGGTTTGGTCGGCTTCCTGTCCGCCCTGATCGCCGCCGTGGCGGTGGGTCTTGCGGCGCGCCGCTTTGTGGCCCGCCACCTGGATGCCTGCGCCGTCATGAAGGCGATCGGCATGACGCAGCCTCGCCTGGCGAGCCTGTTGCTGCTCGAGTTGCTGCTGCTGGCCCTGGTCGGTGCCGTCATCGGCGCTGCCCTGGGCTGGGCCGTCCACTTTGCACTGGTGGCAGGGATTCGCGGCGTGATGCAGATTGCCCTGCCGGCCCCTTCGATGATGCCAGCCTTGCAGGCCGGGCTGGCCGGCACCGTGCTGCTGCTCGGATTTGCCGCCTGGCCCTTCATCACCCTGGCGGGCGTGCCGCCGCTGCGGGTGCTGCGCAGGGACCTCAGTAGTGCGCCGAGTCCGGTCTGGGGGGTCATCGCGGCCGCGCTCAGTTTTGGGCTCCTGCTGTTCCTGTTCGCGGCCAATCGCAAGCTGGCCCTCATGGTGCTGGCCGGATTTGCGGCCGGTGCCCTGCTGTTTGCAGTGGCCGGCATGATCGCCTTGTGGGCGCTGTCGGGGTTGCGCCGGCTTCTGTCGCGACAGGCAGCGCGCAATGCGGGGGGCATGGCCGGTCGCTGGATGGTCCTGCGGCTTGCGCTGGCCTCGCTGACGAGGCGGCGCGCCGCAGTGATTACCCAGACCGTTGCGCTGGCGGTCGGCCTGATGGCCCTGCTGGTGCTCACCATCACGCGCACCGACCTGATCGAAGGCTGGCGCAGGGCCAGTCCTCCCGATGCGCCCGACCGCTTCGTGATCAACATCCAGCCCGACCAGGTCGCGGGGGTCCGCGAAGCCCTGGTGGGCGCGGGCATTGCCCAGCCCGAACTGTCACCCATGATCCGTGGCCGGCTGATCGAGGTCAACGGCCAGCCGATCCGCAGCGAGCGCCTGGACAACGAGCGCGCCCAGCGCCTGGTCGAGCGGGAATTCAACCTCTCGACCATGACCGAGGCGCCGCTTCACAACCGGCTGCTCGAGGGCCGCTGGTATGCCCCGCAGGCGCGCGAGATCTCGGCCGAGCAGGGCATCATGAAGACCCTGGGCCTGCGCATGGGCGACGAGCTCGCTTTCGATGTGGCCGGTGAGCGCATCACTGCCCGCATCACCAGCGTACGCAAGGTCTCCTGGGATTCGATGCGGGTGAACTTCTTCATGATCCTGTCACCGGCCCTGGTGACCAACGCCCCGCGCACCTACATCACCGCTTACCGCGAACCGGCCGGCAGCAGCCCGGCGGCGTCCCTGGACCAGCGTCTGGTCAAGGCCTGGCCCAACCTGACGGTCTTTGATACCGGCAACATCGTGCGTCAGGTGCAGACCATGCTCGAGCAGGTGGTAGGGGCGGTGCAGGTCCTGTTCCTGCTCACGCTGCTGGCCGGGCTGGTGGTGCTGTACGGGGCACTGGCCAGTTCCCGCGACGAGCGTGAGCAGGAAGCCGGCCTGATGCGTGCGCTGGGCGCCTCACGCGCCGTGCTGGCGCGCGCCCAGCTGTGGGAAATGTTTCTCGCAGGCGCACTGGCCGGCGTGCTGGCCGCCTGCGCAGCCCTGGCGCTGGGGGCAGTACTGGCCGAATTCATCTTCGAGTTTTCGTTGCCGACACGCTGGCCCGTGCTGGGCCTTGGCGCCCTGGCCGGAGGCATCCTCTCCCTCGTGGCCGGCTGGATCGGTCTGCGACGGGTCTTTGAAAGCTCGCCGATGCAAACCCTGCGACGGGTCCAGGGCTGAAAACACGCACCATGAGCACAGATTCCCCAACCCCTGCCGCCCGCCTGTTCGACCTGATGGGTGGCGAAGCCGGCTGGCGCGCCCTGGTGGACCGCTTCTATGACCTCATGGAGATGGACGAGCGCTTTGCCCTGATCCGCAGCCTGCATCCCGATCAGCTCGAGGGCTCGCGCGACAAGCTGTTCTGGTTCCTGTGCGGCTGGTCGGGGGGACCCAACCACTACATCGAGCGTTTCGGCCACCCGCGCCTGAGGGCCCGTCACCTGCCGTATCCGATCGGTGAGCGCGAACGCGATCAGTGGTTGCAGTGCATGACCCAGGCCTTGCAGGACCAGGCGCTGCCCGAGCCCTTGCAGAAGGCCTTGCTCGAATCCTTCCAGGGCACGGCCGACTGGATGCGCAATCGCCCGGGGTGAGGGGGCGCAGCAGCGGTTTCAGGGCACAGGGCCGCTGGCCTCAGGGCACAGGGCCGCCGGCCTCAGGGCACAGGGCCGCTGGCCTCAGGGCATCTGGCAGGCGCGGAACTCGGGGTTGAAGGTACCGCCCTTGGCCTTGCAGTCCTCGATCGGATTCAAGGGCTTGAGCCAGGCCGGCTTGTTGTCCGGCTTTTCCTTGGCCTTGCCGGTCAGGGACTGACTGGTGACCGTATTCAGTGGCGCCTTGAACTGGTAGGGCTTGGCATCGGCCTGGCCCGGGCAGGCCTGGTCCTGGTACACCACCCGTCCGGAAATCGTGCACTTGTACAGGTCTGCCTGCGATGGCGTCGGCTGCATCAGCAGCAAGGCAAGGACAGCGCCTGCCGCGAGGCCGAGGCGGCGAGGCCTTTGATGCGAAAATGACGAAAAGAGAGGCATCACTTGAATCAACCCGTGGATTTTTCCTGGATGGGCCCGGTCCTGATCGCGGTCACGGTCCTGCTCGTCATTGTCCTGATTTTGCTGCTGCTGTTGCTCACCCGCCGACCGATGGACGTTCGCAGCAGCCTGAGCGCGGCCCTTGGCGAGACCTTGATTCCGCAACTGGGGCAGTCCAATGCCCAACTGGCCAGCCAGCTCGGCGCGCAATTGCAGGGCGCGCGCGAGGAAAGCGCCCGCCTGAGCCGCGAGCAGCGCGGGGAACTGTCGCAGACCCTGACCGATCTGAGCGCGGCACTGACCCAGCAGATGGGCACGATCGCGGGCGTTCAGAATGGCCAGATCGACAACTTTTCCCAGCAGTTGGCCAAGCTGATCGCCTCCAATGACCAGAAGCAGGAAGCCTTGCGCCAGAGCCTGCTGGAGCAGGCCCATCTGAACCGGGCGGCGCTCGACAAGGCGCTGTCCGAGATGCGCGGCACCCTGGAGTCCAGGATCAAGGACCTGCAGGCCGATAACGGTGTCAAGCTCGAGGAGATGCGCAAGACGGTCGACGAAAAGCTCCATGCCACGCTCGAGGCCCGGCTGGGCGAATCCTTCAAGCAGGTATCCGACCGGCTCGAGCAGGTGCATCGTGGTCTGGGCGAGATGCAGGCCCTGGCCTCCGATGTGGGCGACCTCAAACGGGTGCTCACCAACGTCAAGACACGGGGCACCTGGGGCGAGGTGCAGTTGGAGGCGCTGCTCGAGCAATTGCTCATCAAGGAGCAGTACGAGCGCAATGTCGAGGTGGTGGCCGGCAGTGGCGAGCGGGTGGAGTTCGCCATCCGCCTGCCCGGCAAGGATGACCATGAGGACCTGCCCGTCTGGCTGCCGATCGATGCCAAGTTTCCGCGTGAGGACTATGAGCGTCTGCTCAACGCCTTTGACAAGGCCGATGCCGAGGCGGCCGAACTGGCCGGCCGCCAGCTCGAGGTAACGGTGCGCGATGAGGCACGCAAGATCCGCAGCAAGTACATCTCGCCGCCGCACAGCACCGATTTTGCCTTGCTGTTTCTGCCGGTCGAGGGACTGTATGCCGAGATCGTCCGCCGCCCGGGACTGGTCGACACGCTGCAGCGCGAATACCGGGTGGTCGTGGCCGGTCCGACCACGCTGGCCGCCATCCTGTCGAGCCTGCAGATGGGCTTTCGGACCCTGGCCGTCGAGAAGCGGTCCAGCGAGGTCTGGCAATTGCTGGGCGCGGTCAAGACCGAGTTCGGCAAGTTTGGGGACGTCCTGGCCAAGACCAAGGAACAGTTGCAGCGGGCGGCCAATACCATCGACACCGCCCACACCCGTACCCGGGCGATCGAGCGCAAGCTCAAGCGCGTCGACCAGTTGCCCGAGACCGAAAGCCGCAAGCTGCTGCCCGAGATGGACGAGCCCGACGAGGGCTGACACCCCGCCCCGGGCAAGCCCCTTCCTGGCAAGGGGCTTTTTTTATGATTGAAAACCTGATGCCACATTATGAAATTTGGCTATCGCGCTGCGGCATTTTGGTTTTTCAATGTGGAAAACCAAATGCCATATTATGAAAAATGGATGCAAGTCATTGTTTAAATAAACATTTTTATGTTGTTGATGCGTCGTGAAACTGTGTTGCTGTGCCGCATGAGCGACTAGAATTTGTCCAGTCCGATTCGATTCAGCACCCCCAACCTTCCGCTTTTCTCAACAACTTTAGGAGTTATTGATGTCCTCACGCGAACTTGAAGCCCAGAAGCTGCAGAAAGACTGGTCCGACAATCCCCGCTGGAAAGGGATCAAGCGCAGCTACACCGCCGAAGACGTGGTCCGCCTGCGCGGTTCGATCCATGTCGAGCACACCCTGGCCAAGCGCGGCGCCGAAAAACTTTGGCGTCTGGTCAACGACGAGCCCTTCATCAATACCCTGGGCGCCCTGACCGGCAATCAGGCGATGCAGCAGGTCAAGGCCGGTCTGAAGGCCATCTACCTGTCCGGCTGGCAAGTGGCTGGCGATGCCAACCTGGCCGGCGAGATGTATCCCGACCAGTCGCTGTATCCCGCCAACTCGGTGCCAATGGTCGTCAAGCGCATCAACAATGCCCTGACCCGCTGCGACCAGATCCAGTGGATGGAAGGCAAGAACCCCAATGACCCCGGCTACATCGACTACTTCGCCCCGATCGTTGCCGACGCCGAAGCCGGTTTCGGTGGCGTGCTCAACGCCTTCGAACTGATGAAATCCATGATCGAAGCTGGCGCCGGTGGCGTGCACTTCGAAGACCAGCTGGCTTCGGTGAAGAAGTGCGGTCACATGGGTGGCAAGGTGCTGGTGCCCTCCAAGGAGCAGGTCGCCAAGCTGTGCGCCGCCCGCCTGGCCTCTGACGTGATGGGCGTGCCCACCGTGCTGCTGGCCCGTACCGACGCTGAAGCGGCCGACCTGATCACCTCCGATGTAGACGACAACGACAAGCCCTTCCTGACCGGTGAGCGCACTGTCGAAGGTTTCTACCGGACCCGCAATGGTATCGACCAGGCGATCTCGCGCGGTCTGGCCTACGCTCCGTACGCCGACATGCTGTGGTGCGAGACCGGTACCCCCGATCTGGCTTTTGCCCGCAAGTTTGCCGAGGCCATCCAGGCCAAGTTCCCGGGCAAGCTGCTGGCTTACAACTGCTCGCCCTCGTTCAACTGGAAGAAGAACCTGGACGAAGCTACCATCGCCAAGTTCCAGCGCGAACTCGGTGCCATGGGTTACAAGTTCCAGTTCATCACCCTGGCCGGTTTCCACAGCTTGAACTACTCGATGTTCAACCTGGCCTACGGTTATGCACGCAACAACATGAGCGCCTTCGTCGAGCTGCAAGAAGCCGAATTCGCTGCGGCCGAGCGCGGCTTCACCGCCGTCAAGCATCAGCGTGAAGTCGGTACCGGCTACTTCGATGCCGTGACCACGACCATCGAGCGCGAAGCATCGACCGCCGCCCTGAAGGGTTCGACCGAAGACGAACAGTTCTTCGACGGCAAGAAAAAGGCCGCCTGAGCGGCTTATTGAAGACCGAAGCCCCGCAGCGGGGCCTCGGTCAAGGGATCTGCGAAGGAGGACGGAATCGGCGCCAGCCTCTGGTGCACCGCTTCCGCCAGGGGACACGAGAACGCCATCCGGGCTGAATCCGGATGGCGTTTTTTTTATCCACCGGTGTTGCAGCACCGGAAGTCCCTGCTAGGCCGTTGCGCCTAGTCATCCCGCCCGAGGGTGGATCGGCCCTTGGATCAATGGCGCGCCTTGCGTGGCGGCCTTAACTTGACGGTTCCCATCACCGCCAAGGAGGCTTCCATGTTCCGATCATTTTTACCCGTCATTCGTCCTCATGCTGCGTCGGGGCGCCGCCCCTCACAGCGCGGTCAGGGTATGACGGAATACATCATCATCGTCGCCCTGATCGCGGTGGCGGCCATCGGGGTCTACACCTTCTTCGGGCAGACCATCCGCCAGCAGACCGCCGGCCTGGCCCGCGAGTTGTCCGGCAACGATGCCAGCAGCCAGATCCAGGCGGCCGGCACGGCCTCCTCGGCGGCTGCGGCTCAAGCCACCGCCAACAAGACCTTGTCCAGCTACAACGGCAATTGAGCCCGGTGGCCCGCATCATGACGCATCGCCCGCACAGTCGTCCCGACCCCGTCTGGTCGGGCCGGCAGCGTGGACACGCCATGGTGCTGGGCCTGGCGCTGCTGCTGCTGTGCCTGACCGGGCTGATCCTGCAGTTCAACGCAGGCCAAGTCACCAGCACCAAGATGCGGCTGGTCAACGCCACCGACGCCGCGGCCTACAGCGCCGCCATCTGGCGGGCCCGCATCCTGAACTTCGTGGCCTACACCAATCGCGCCATCGTGGCGCAGGAAGTGGCCGTGGCCCAGGCGGTCACGCTGGCCTCGTATGCCCGCTTCATCGAGCAGTTCTCGGTCAATGCAGCGGCGATCAGCGCCGATGTGCCGGGTCTTGGTCAGGCCCTGGCGGCCTGGGCCGGGACGGCAGGAGTGTCGCGCGCAATGGCGGAGACGGCGGCCGCTGCTGAAATCCGTCTGCGTGCTGCGGACACGCTCGGGTACAAGAGCCTGCTGGAGAAAAGCCAGGCCATCAGCCTTGCCGCCGCCAGCACCTTTGCCATGAGCGCAGCGGCCAACGAAGTCATCAAGGCCAGCGATCCGCGCTTCTTCGCCCATGCCATTGCCGGTGTGGATGCCTTCGAGCAGGGCTTCATCAAGCGCTACACCAGCGACGAAGAGCGGGGGCGCCTCAAGCAGGTCGTGCTCGAGTCGATCGACCCCTTCGTGGCTGGCCGTGATGGCGTCTTCTGGCCGATTCCCAACCTGCCGGGCGCCTGCTTCGGGATCCCCTGGCCGGGTCGCATCGAGAAGAATGGCGGCACGACGCTCAGCGGCAACGGCCTGGAGCGCTGGGAGGCCGCCGACACCGCATCCGTTCATCATGTGCGCAATGGCGGCTTTCTGGGCTTGAGCTGTCATTGGCGTGAGGCCCTGGCCATGGGCTGGGGCGCGGCCGAGGCGGCAGCCCAGCCGCAAAGGACCATCCTCGAAGATGCCGGTCGCCCCAGCAACAACGGGGTGTCTTTCGCCTGGGCCAATGCCGCCCTGGCGTCGGCCGACAGCAGTGGCTTTGATGCCTACAGCGGCATTGCCCGGGTGCATGACCTCGATGTGCAGGCTCTCGGGGCCGAATACTTCCCGGTGCGACGCATTGCCATCTTCGGGCAGGTCAGGGCGACCGCCGTCCGCACCGCCGAGGTCGCCGCTCTGGTGGCAGGCCGCCTGTCGGTGCCGGCGCCGCTGGCCGGTCAAAAGATCTCGGCTGTTTCTGCAGCCGAAATCTATTTCAGGCGGCCTGCACAGGCGCCGGAACGCACCGAGTATGCCAATCTGTTCAATCCTTATTGGCATGTTCGCCTGGTGGCGCCAACCCCGGCGGAACGGGCTGCTGCCGAAGCCCTCTATGTTCAGGCGGATACGCCATGAGCAAGGTCTGTCGCGTCCGCGATTCGCGCCTCCCGCCTGCCCAACCTGCGCGCCGGCTTCAGCATGGCCAGGCACTGGTCGAGGCCCTCGTGGTTGGGTTGCTGCTGGTACCGGTCGTGCTGGCCAGCATCTTGCTGGGCAAGTACCAGGCTGCCGAGCAGGCGGTGGCCGAGGCCTCGCGAAGCCTTGCCTTTGAGTGCACGGTGCGCATCGATGAATGTGTCACGGCAACCGGCTTCGTGAAGCTGGCCGAGGAGGCCGCCCTGCGCCACCTGAGCCGTGCCGATCGCGAGATCTTCAGCCAGGACCAGGTGCCAGACCTGGCCCGCGGCACCGAGCGCCATGCCTTGCTGGTCAACCGTCGCGGTGATGGCTTGCTCGAGCAGTTTGCCGATCTGTCCCTGACACTGACGCCTTCTCGCTTCGATGCCGGGTTGGGTGTGGTTCGGGGTCTGGAATCCACCGGACAGTTCAGCGCCGCCGTCGACCTGATGTCCAGCCTGGCCGGACCGGCCCGCTTCGGACTCGATCTGCACGGGGGCTTGCTGGTCGGGCGCATTTCCACAACGCTTGGGGCAGGGCGTTCAGTATCGGCGAGCGGATGGCGCTGGCTTGATGGCTGGCCGGTGACCCTGTCGGCCTCCACCGCCATCCTGGTCGATGACTGGTCGGCGTCGCGCCCCGACGGGCCAGACCCCCGTTCAGTGGCTACACGTGTAGAGGCGGGGGCGCGACTGGCTGCACCGCTCGAGGCGGCCCAGGATCTGGCCTACGCACCGACCCGTGCTGCGATCGCCTTGCTGGGGGCCCTGGGTCTCGAGAAGAACGCCGGCAGCTTTCGGTATCACGAGATCGACATGGATATCGTGCCGGCGGATCGGCGGGGGCTGGTGACGCCGGAAGCCGGGTCACTGCCCGAAATCTACAGCGGATGGTGACCATGACCGATTCCCTCGCATCCGTGGTGGCAGGCGGCTCCCTGCGCGTGGCGCTGGGCTTGTGCCTGGCACTCATCCCTGGGTTGTCCGCACCGGCAGGGCTACCACCGGCGTCTTTGCCGGCAGGCATCCAGGTGCAGCACGTTTTCACCGATGCGCGCCTGGGTGATCAGACCATGAATGGGGTTCAGGTCCTTGGTGAGTTTTCGAGCCAGGAGTTGCTCGATCGCTTTCGCCGACACTGGGAAGCGCAGGGCAGCCGCTCGGTCTGGCGCGACGATATTGCCGGCTGGACGATCCTTTCCCGCGCGCTGCACTTTCCCTTCATCGAGGTGTTGCAGGTGAGGCCTGCAAGAGGGGGGCGAGCCCTGGCCTACCTGAGCCAGGTCGATGTCAGCGGCCGGGCCGATCGGTCCCCGACGGCATCCCATGAGCCCTGGCTGCCCGGGTCATTCAGTCTGTTGCAATCTTTTTTCAGCAAGGACCATTCCCGCCTGAACACCACCCTTGTCGCGGTGACCGCCTTGCCGCCCGAACAGGCCTCGAAATCCATGGCCCAACACCTGGCCCGGCAAGGATTCCGCGCCAGCGCGTCGCCTGCAGGTGATGGTCCAGCCCCGGGCGCGCCTTTCGCGCTGTTCCTCAAGCAGGGCCATGAAATCGCCATGACCATGATCGAGCAGAGCGGACGGACCGTGATGGTGCTGAACGTGTCGATGACTGGCGCAGGCAGTCGCGCCATGCCCGAAAACCGTCCGAGGGGGAGAGGGCCATGACATCGCCTCGTATCGCCCAACGCGGCCAGGCCATGGTTGAAGCCCTTCTGGTGCTGGCCCTGATCGTGGTGGCCCTGGGTTTCGGCCCTGCAAGCCCGCTCGAACAATGCATACAGGCGCTCCAGCAGTTTCTGGCCGCCTACACCCTGGGAGTATCTCGACCATGAGCACACCAAGCGCCGTGCGCCTGCAGCTTCGCCGACCCATTGACTGGGTCCTTCGACATCGCATCATCAGCCTTGGACTTCTCTCGCTGGCCATGGGCGTGATGGCCGCCTGGGGGGTCAAGTCCCAGGTTCAAGATTTCCTTGCAGCCGAGCGCGAGCGGCTCAGACCGCAGGTCAAGACGGTCGAGATCGTGGTGGCCAAACGGAACCTCAGGGCCGGCGATGCCGTCAGTGCGGACACCATGGCGCTACGCCAGGTACCCGAGGCCTACGCGGCCTCCCAGGCGGTGCGCGAGGAGTCCTTCAAGGGCTACCAGGGCCTGCGACTGACGCAAGCCCTGCAGGCTGGCGAAGCCCTGCTTCCGGTGATGGTCGCGGGAGCGGAAGTGGCCAGCTTTTCGGCCCGGATCAAGCCGGGCATCCGCGCCATGACCCTTCAGGTCGATGAGGTCAATTCCGTCTCCGGCATGCTGCAGCCCGGGGACCGGATCGACCTGCTGATGTCGGCGCGACTGCCTGCGGCCTCAAGCGCACCTGCTCCAGGGGCTCCGGCCATGCCTGCTGACAGGACCGTCGCACTGATGCAGGACCTGCTGATCCTAGCCACTGGCCGCAGCGTTCGTCCGGGAGGGTCCGAAGAGACGCCATCGCGCGGCTTCAATGCGATCACCGTTGAAGTGTCGCCCGAGCAGGCGCAACGGCTGGTGGTTGCCCAGAGGGCCGGCAAGCTGACCGCGCTGTTGCGCAATCCTGGCGATCGTCGCGAGTCCTCGAGTCGTGCCCTTGACGTGCACGAACTGCTGGGCGTACCCCGCGATTTGCCGCGCGCCCCGGCAGCGGCCATCGTTGCCTCGACGCCCGAGGGGACCGAGATCATTGTTGGCGGCCGTGGTCTGCTGGCGGGTGGCGCGCATGCCGCCGCTGCAGGCACACCAGGAGCACCTGGCAGTCCCGTCACTCCCGCTGCTTCGGTTGTCCCCTCGTCGCCGGGGCGTCCGCTGTCTCCTTCCTCATCCGACCCACGGTGAACCCATGATTCCTGCACCCCTGTTCAAGCGCCGGAAGGCCTTGCCACTCGTTCGGTCAATCGCCTGGTCGTTCGGCCTGGCCGCCGCCAGTCTGAACTGCGTCTCGGCCCTGGCTGCACCCCCTGCCGGAGCGCCACGGCCGGAGCAGCCGCCCGCGCAGGCCGCCGCTGCCGCGCCATCGGCGGGGGGCGGTACCCGAGCGGCTGCCACAGAGGCCCTCAATCTTTACGTGGGGCAGGCCCATGTCCTCAACGAGACGGGTGTGCGCAGGATCGCAGTCGGCAATGGCAAGGTGCTGCAGGCGACGGCGCTCGATGATCGACAGGTCCTCATCCTGCCGGAGGCACAAGGGCAGAGCACGGTGCATCTCTGGACCAAGGCCGGCACGCAGCGGCATCTGGTCGTCAATGTCGTCAGCTCAGACACCAGTCGCCTGCTGACCGAGGTTCAGGCGATGCTCGGCCAGCAGGCCAATCTCGGCGCGCGCCTGGTGGGCGACAAGGTGGTCATCGAGGGCGGCAACATCAGTGAGGAACAGGCGGTTCGCCTGGGCGAGATCAGCAAGCGCTACCCCCAAATCGTCAACCTGCTGAGCAAGGTCGGTCTCGAGCGCATGATCGCCATGGACGTTCACTTCGTCGAGTTGCGCCGCGACGCCCTTCAGAATCTCGGGGTCAAGTGGGGGGCTTCGATGGGTGGCCCATCCTTCGGCGTGATCGGAGATTTCCGCCGCGGCAATGCGTTTCGCAGTGGTGGGCCGGGAATCAGTGCCGACCCCAGCGGCGTACTCGCGGCGCGCGAGCCGATTTCGGCCGCTTCCACGGCGCTGGGCATCGCCTCATGGCTGGGGTCAACACTCAACCTGATGGCGCGCAACGGCGAGGCGGTGATCCTGGCCGAGCCTCGCCTGTCCTGTCGCAGTGGTGGCAACGCGCGCTTCATCGCGGGTGGCGAATTGCCGATCCCCTACAGCACCGGTATCGGTGCCACATCGGTGATCTTCAAGGAATATGGCATCAAGTTCGATGTCAATCCGGTGGCCAGTGAATCGGGCGTCATCGCAGCAAAGATCGCGACCGAGATCTCGGCCATCGACCCCGATGTCAAGGTCAACAATGTGCCGGGGCTGCTCAAGCGCCGAGCTGAAACCGAGGTCAACCTGCGCGAGAACGAGACCCTGGTCATCGCCGGTCTGCTCAGCGACGAGAGCGGGAAGGGGGTCGACAAGGTGCCGGGCCTGGGCGAGATTCCGATCCTGGGTCGGCTGTTCAAGTCCAAGGACTACCAGAGCCGGCAGACCGAACTGGTGGTGTTCATGACCCCCCGATTCGTCGACACCGAAAGTCCGGTGGCCAAGGGGCAGTGGCAGGAAAGCCAGGAGAAAGTCGAACGCAGCCGTCAACGCATCCGGATGGTGGACTGACATGGTCAATATCGAAATCGAGGCACCTGGCGCCCAGCGCCGTGCATTGGAGATCTCGCGCTTTCCCTGCCTGATCGGTCGCCAGGGTGATCTGGACTGGCAGATGACCGGATGGCGCGTGGCACGCGAGCATGCCCTTCTTGAGCGCAAGGGTAGTCAATTGCACATCCAGGATATGGGCAGCCTGGCCGGCACCTGGGTCAACGGGGAGCGCATTCTCCGGTTCGGTCCACTGCGGCAAGGCGATGTGATCCGGATAGGTACCTACCAGCTTCACCTGGTGCGTCTGGAGACGTCTCCTCGCGAGGATCTCCCACTCCAGACCCCGGACCAACCCAGCCTGCCGCCGTTCCTGCGCCAGTCTCCAGTACCGATTGAGCCGGTGGGCGTAGCGAAGCCAGATCCTTTGGTTGCCGATCCTGCCCTCGTGCAGCAATGGCACAAGCGCCTGCATGCGCGCCTGTTGGCCACGATCGACTTTAGGCGTCATGACATTCAGGGCCTTGAGCGCCCCGCACTCGAGGCCCTGGTGCGCGGCACTCTGGCGCAATTGATCGACGAGGAGCAGGACCTTCCGCAGCAGCTCGCGGCTGGTCCGTTGATCGACTCGGTTTGTCACGAGGCGATTGGACTGGGGCCTCTCGAGAGCCTGCTGAGCGATCCAGAGGTTTCGGAGATCATGGTCAACGGCATTGATCCGATCTTTGTGGAGCGCGCCGGGCAAATGATCCAGACCAGCAGCCGCTTCTCCAGCGCGGAAGCGGTCAGGTCAGTAATCGAGCGGATCGTGGCGCCCCTGGGCCGTCGTATCGATGATGCCTCTCCCATGGCGGATGCCCGCCTGAGCGATGGCTCCCGGGTCAATGCCATCATTCCGCCGCTGGCGATCAATGGTCCCTGCCTGACGATCCGGCGTTTCAATCGCCAGATGCTGGGCCCGGCCGACCTGCTGCGCCTGCACTCAGCCTCGCCCGCCATGATCGACTTTCTCTGCGAGGCGGTACGGAGTCGACTCAATATCGTGGTGTCCGGGGGCACTGGCTCCGGGAAGACCACCCTGCTGAACATTCTCTCGGCGATGATCGGCGCTCAGGAGCGTGTTGTCACCATCGAGGATGCCGCCGAACTGCGCCTGCAGCACCGCAATCTGGTCAGCCTCGAGGCCCGCCCGGTCAATATCGAGGGCAGGGGGCTTGTGGAGATCCGCGACCTGGTGCGCAACGCGCTGCGCATGCGCCCCGACCGGATCGTGATCGGGGAGTGCCGCGGCGGCGAGGCGCTGGACATGCTGCAGGCCATGAATACCGGCCATGACGGTTCACTGACCACGGTCCATGCCAACAATCCGAGGGATGTGATCTCGCGGCTTGAAACCATGACCTTGATGTCCGGCTTCGATCTGCCCGTACAGGCGATCCGCGAGCAGATCGCCTCTGCGATCGACCTGGTGGTCCATCAGGCGCGCGGGGCTGATGGACGTCGGCGCATCGTTGAAATCTCCGAGATCACCGGCATGGAGGGCAGTACCGTCCTGATGCAGACCCTCTTTCGATACCAGCGGGATTGCTCCAGCGATTCAGGGTCTGATTTCATGGCCAGTGGAGAGACCCCGCACTTTCTGGGCCGGCTGGACAATGCTGCCGAGCGCTTTCCGCTGGCCTGGTTTGGAGCTCGGCCATGAGGACGTCCCTTCTTGCCAGCCTCGCGTTGATCATCATCGCGGGCAGTCTCGGATTTGCTGTACTGGCAGCCCTGGCGGCCAGCCAAGCGCAAAAGCTGGGCAGGCGGGCGACTGCACACATGTCCGGCAGCCTGCAGCAGACCTTCATTTTCGCCGATGTTCGTCACCTTCAGCAGCGGATCATGCTGGCTGGTCTGGCAACGATGGCTGCCTGCTGGGCCATCACGACGTCGTGGCGCATGGCCTTGCTGCTGGCGGCTGGCTTTGCCTGTCTTCCATGGGCAGCCCTGTGGCTATGGCGGCGACGTCGTCTGCAGGACTTCCGCAGGCAGACGCCCGACACCCTGAGCCTGCTGGCCGAGGGCCTGCGCTCGGGCGGTGCCTTCAACCAGATGCTGCATCAGGTCGCGCAGCGCATGCCGGCTCCAACCTCCCAGGAACTCGGTCTGGTGGTGCGGCAGTTGCGCCTCGGGGTGCCGCTGGAGCAGGCTTTGTCCGAACTCGATCAGCGCATGAAGACCGAGGAGACCCGCCTGCTCATGGCGATCCTGCAGATGGGAGCTGCCAGCGGTGGTCAACTGGCCGAATCCCTCGACAGTCTCTCCGATGCCACGCGCCGCAAACTGGCGCTGGAGGACAAGGTTCGCGCCCTGACGGCGCAAGGTCGCCTGCAGGCCTGGGTGATGGGAGCCTTGCCGTTCCTGCTGGCTTTGGTGCTCTATCAGATCGATCCGGCATCGATGCGCCTGCTGGTGGACTCGCGCGTCGGGCAGGTAGTGTTGTTTGGCGTGCTGCTGCTGCAGTGCTGCGGGGCGCTGCTCATTCGCCGCATTGCCAATATCGAGTGGTGATCATGCGCGCGCCCTGTCATCGCCGCTGGCCTGCTCGCGCAAGGAGATCCTCATGATTGGCTTCTGGCTGTGCCTCACCGTGCTCGCACTCCTGCTGTTCGGCCATGCGCTGCATCTTGGCTTCACCCGCGCCCGGCCGCAGGACCGGCGCTTTCTCGATCCGCTGCCATCCTGGCTCAGACCGTTCTGGCCGCTGGTCGAAGTGATGGCGTTCTGGTTGCGGCCCGCGTTGCCCGAAAAGGTGCTCGATCGCCTGAACCGGGTGATTTATCAGGCGGGCTGGCGCTTCTGGCTGAGTCCGCCTCATCTCGTCGCCTTGTGCGTCCTGGCAGTACTGGCTGCCCTGGTCCTTCCGTTGTTGCCCAGTCTGTTGCTGGCCCGGCCGTATCCGATGGCTTTGGCCGTCCTGCTGTCACTGGTGCTGTCGACGCTGCCTCTGCTGCTGGCCATCCGGCACGCCCAAAGGCGTGCCAGCCGCATCCGGCAGCAGTTGCCGTTTTTCATGGACCTGCTGGTGCTGGCGCTCGAGGGCGGGCATCCAGTGTCAGTTGCCCTGAGCATGAGTGCCCGCCTTGGTATCCCGGGCGTGCTCAGGGACGAGTTGAACCATGTGCTCAGGGACTTGCGCGCAGGCAGTTCCCGCATGCAGGCCTTGAGCGATCTGGAGCAGCGTCTCGAACTGGTCGAGATCAGCAGCTTTGTGGCCACGCTGGCGCTGGGCGAGCGTCATGGTCTGCGCTTGGGGCCCTTGCTCAGGGCACAGGCCGATGCCCGACGCAACGAGCGCTTCGTGCTGGCCGAGAAGCGGGCGCTGCAGGCACCGGTCAAGATGCTTTTCCCGCTTCTTTTCTTTGTCTTTCCAGGGACCTTCGCGATCCTGCTCTTCCCGGTCTATGCGCAGTGGGTCTTCAATGGGCGATTCCTCTGAAGGAGCATCGACAATGCCGCACTTTCCTCCCATCCTCGAGTGCAGGCGCTTTCTTGACCGCGCGCGCGGCGTAATTGGGCGAGAACACTTGCTGCGCTCAAGGGCCGTGCTGATCAAACCCTGTCGCGCCATTCACACCTTCGGGCTTCGGCATGCCATCGATGTGGCCTTCCTGGATGCGCAAGGGCAAGTACTCGAAGTCGTTTCGGCGGTTCCCCCATGGCGATGGCGTCGCGCCCGCTGCCGGGACGCATATGCCTGCCTGGAAGCATGCGCTGGGGCCTTCGCGCAGTGGCCGCTTCGGGTGGGCGATCGCCCTGCATGGCGCGTGGCGGGCAAACTGACCACCCCGGAGAATTGACATGAGGTCGCCATTCCTTCCTGTGGCACTGCGGTCGGCCATGTTTGTACTTTCGTTGTTGCCATGCCTCGCGCTGCCATGCGTCGCTCAAGCCAACAGTTCGGAAGAGGGACCGTCTGCGGTTCGCCGGCTGCTCGGCCCTCTCGTACTGGTTCGCCCCCTGGCTGCCGAAACCCTGCAACGCCTGACCGACGAGGCCGAATCCTCGTACCGCTCTGGTCGCTTGCGTCATGCGCAGGAGAGCTTTGAGGCGGTGGTCGAGATGGTTCCGAACCACGCGCCTTCCTGGCTGCGTCTGGGCAATCTTCATCAGCGCCAGGGACGACGTGATCGAGCGATGGCAGCCTATCGCAAGGCGATCGCCTCCAGCGCTGCCGACAGCGACCAGGTGCGGCGCAAGGCACTCTTCAACATGGCGGTCCTGCATCTTGACGAGATCGACAAGATTCTTGTGGCTCTCGAGTCGCCAAAGCCTCCGGCCTCTGGCGCTGCCGCTGAAAGCGCTGCGGACCTCGCGGGACAGGCAGGGCCCCCAAGCGATGCAGCGCCTCAGGGGCTGCGCGAGGAACGAGAGGATGCGGCGGCGCGACTGGAGGTCCTGACCGGAACACTTCGGCCTCAGGCGACAGCGCGATGATGCCCTCGCGGCCCCGTCGATTGCGGTCGCCCCAGCCTGCATCCCGACGTCGGGCAAAGGGGGCCATGACCCTCGAGTGGCTGCTGGCCGCGCCGCTGGTGCTTTTGCTGGGGCTCGGCGCCTTGCAATGGAGCCTGCTGTTTCAGGCACGGGGCGCGCTGACATTCGCCTTGCAGCAGGCGGCTCGCGAAGCCTCTTTTGATCATGCCCAGCCGTCCGCGGTCTCGCGGGGCCTGGCTCGGGGCTTGATACCCTATTGGTCGCTGGCTGGCCCCGGCCAGTCCCTGGACCTCTTCGTGCCTGTCGCGCAGATGCGGCTGGCGCAGGAAACCGCCGCCGGGGCATTGGTCTGGCGCCAGATTTCCCCGAGCAGGGAAAGCTTTTCGGACTGGGCACAGCCAGGCCGCGATGCGGCGGGCGACGAGGTCCCCGGACGCCTTGAAATTCCCAACGATGATCTTGCCTATGCGGATTCACAGGTCGGTGCCGCCTCTGGCCAGACCCTTCGCGATGCCAATCTGCTCAAGCTCGAATTGCGCTATGGCGTACCCCTGCGTGTTCCGCTGATCGGGTTCTTTGCAGTGCGCCTGATGGAGATGCTCGAGGGATGTACAGGTGCTGTCGGCATGGCGACGATGACTGCGTCGGGGGGTGCAACAACTGGTTCCTCCTGCAGCTTTTATCGCGCCGCAGATGCCAGCGGCAGAAGCACCTGGCGCTGGCCGGTGCAGGTGGTGGCCACCGCCCGAATGCAATCGGCAGCCTGGCCTTCTGACCAGACACCGGCTCGCCGCGAAAATCCCCAACGCCTGGCGGGCGGCTCCCCGGGTATCGGCAGCGGCCCCGTATCGGTGCCGCCCGATGGCACGAGCCCGCCCGGCGAAGATCGCCAGGTCACTGCTCGCCGCGACCAGTCCCTTGGAAACGGTACCTCCACCAGCGGTAGCGATACATCCGGTGGGGATCCCGGCCCCGTCGACAACCCCTCATCCGCGACGCTGCCTGAGTCTTCCGGCAACGGCGCCTCGGCGCGACAACTCTCCGAAGCCATCCTGTCGCGTGGGCCCGGCTTGCTCGCGGCATGCAGGCCATAGATGCAACGGTGCTCCATGGCCGCCTGTCTGAGGGGGCCGCTATACTGCCTTGATGTCTGATGCTCTCATCGCGCCCGGGGCCTGGATGGCGCGCCTTGCGCTGTCCAAGCTTGCCCTGTTCAATCTGACGGGGGCAGACGCTTGATCGATACCTGCATCATCGGTGGCGGTGCGGCAGGCCTTATGTGCGCTGCCCAGTTGGCCCGCGCCGGGCGCTCGGTCCTGGTGATCGATCATGCGCGCCGGATCGCCGAAAAGATCCGCATTTCCGGAGGAGGGCGCTGCAATTTTACGAACCGTCAGGTGGGCGTCGAGCACTTTATTTCCGAGAACCCGGCCTTTGCGCGCAGCGCCCTCGCGCGCTACACCCCGCAGGATTTCATCGCCCTGGTGGAGCGCCACGGCATCGCCTTCCATGAAAAGCATCGCGGTCAACTGTTCTGCGACCGCAGCAGCCAGGACATCATCGACCTGTTGCTGGCTGAGTGCCGGCTGGGACCGGTGCAGATCCTCGCCGAATGCGCCGTCAGTGCGATTCGCGCCCTCCCTGTCAGCGAAGGCGGGGCATCCGGCGGATATGCGCTGGAAACCTCGCAGGGGCCGGTGCGCTGTCATCATCTGGTGATCGCCTGCGGCGGCCTGTCGATTCCCAAGATCGGTGCTTCCGACTTTGGTTATCAGGTGGCCCGCCAGTTCGGCCACCGGATCGTGACGCCTGCACCGGCGCTGGTTCCCCTGACCTTCGATGCGACGCAATTGCCGGTCCTTCCAGGCCTGTCGCTGCCAGTGCGCATCGCTTGCCCCTCAACCTGGGCGCGCAGGGGCACGATGCAATTCGACGAGGACATGCTTTTCACACACAAGGGCTTGTCGGGTCCGGCGATCCTGCAGATCTCCAGTTACCGGGATCCACACGCAGCGCTGAGCATCGACCTGGCGCCGGGACTCGATGTCCTGGCGCATCTGAAGCAATTGCGCCAGGGCAACCGCACCAGTCTCAACCAGGTCCTGTCGCAGCGGCTTCCCCGTCGCCTCGTGGAAGCCCTGGTGCCCGCCGGGGAGGGCGCACGCCGTCTGGCCGACCTGTCCGACGCGGTGCTGCGCCAGACCGACGTCAGCCTGAAGGGCTTGCGCGCCCTGCCCACCGGCGATGAGGGTTACGCCAAGGCCGAAGTGACGCGCGGCGGGGTGGCTACCCAGGAGTTGAACCAGTCCAGCATGGAATCGCGCTTGCAACGCGGGCTTTTCTTTATCGGCGAAGTCGTGGACGTGACCGGCTGGCTGGGGGGCTACAATTTCCAGTGGGCGTGGTCCAGCGCGGTGGCCTGTGCCCGTGCCATTGCGGCGGCTCCCGCCTGAGCAGCTTGTGGGGACCCCGCCCGACCGAACGCACCGACCGAACGCACCGACCGAACGGATAGCCGACACGAACCGATTGGCCTGCCTGGCTTGGCCGGCCGAACCCACTTGATGACGCCATGACCGAAACCCCCCTCAGACCACCCCCCCGCTACCACCTGGAAGAGGGCCTGGCAGTGACCTGCATGGCGCTGCTGGTCCTGATCACGATGGGCAATGTGGTCTCCCGATACATCACCGAGCAGTCCTTTGCCTGGACCGAGGAGGTGTCGGTCTTCCTGATGATCCTGATGACGATGGCGGGCGCTTCCGCGGCGGTGGGCCGCGACCGGCACATGCGCATCGAGTATTTTTTCGAGGATGGCAACGGCCAGCCCAAGCGTGGCCTGGGCATGTTCGGTGCACTGGTCTCGTCGCTGTTCTTCGTGTTTCTCGCCATGCTGTTCGCCCGGCTGGTCTTTGATGACCTCCAGTACGGCGAAACCAGCCAGGGATTGGGCGTGCCCAAGTGGTGGTACTCGATCTGGATGCCAGCGCTCTGCCTGGTGCTGGCCTTGCGGGCCTTCGGGCTTTTCCTGCGCTACAAGGCCCTGAAATGACCGCCCTGGTGCTTTTCGGATTGTTCCTGGGCTTGATGCTGCTGGGCGTGCCGATCGGGGTCGCGCTGGGCTTGGGCGGTGCAGCGGCCATTGCCCTGGCCAATGCCGACTCGCAGTGGTTTGGTCTGCTGGCGGTGGCCCAGAACATGGTGGCGGGCCTGTCCAAGTACCCCTTGCTGGCATTGCCGATGTTTGTGCTGGTGGGCTCGATCTTTGATCGTTCGGGCGTCGCGCAGCGCATGGTGAACTTTGCGGTTTCGGTGGTCGGACGCTCGCCAGGCATGCTGCCGCTGGTGGCGATCGTGGTGGCCATGGTGCTGGGAGGCATTTCCGGTTCCGGGCCGGCCAACGCCGCGGCTGTCGGCGGTGTCATGATTGCAGCGATGGCGCGGGCCGGCTATCCAGCCTCGTTTTCGGCCTCGGTGGTCGGGGCGGCAGCGGCCACCGATATCCTGATCCCGCCCTCGATTGCCTTCATCGTCTACAGCGTGTCCATTCCCGGTGCCTCGGTGCCCGCCTTGTTCGCCGCCGGCATGGTGCCGGGCATCCTGGCCGGAGTGGCGTTGATCGTCCCGGCCGTCTGGTTGTCGCGTCGCCACGGATTCGGCAAGGGGGAAGCAAGTCTGCCCCGGCCGCCGTTCTGGCGATCCTTGCGCGAGGCCAGTTGGGGGCTGGCCGCGCCGGTGCTGATCCTGGGCGGGATGCGTGCGGGCTGGTTCACCCCCACCGAGGCGGCCGTGGTGGCGGTGTTCTATGGGCTCTTTGTCGGCATGGTTGTCTATCGCAGCATCCGGGTGGCTGATCTCTACGAAATCTTCCGGGAAGCCGCTGAAGTCTCAGCAGTGATCATGCTGATCCTCGGGCTGGCAGGCATCTTTGCCTATTCGGTCAACACCCTGGGCATGGCCGACCCGCTGGTGGAAGCAGTGCGAACCTCGGGAATGAGTCCGATGCTGGCCTTGACGGTGATCCTGTTGCTGATGATCCTGGTCGGCGTCTTCCTGGACGGGGTGTCCATCTTCCTGATCTTCCTGCCGCTGTTTTATCCGCTCATTCAGCTGTTCAAATGGGACCCGGTCTGGTTCGGGGTGCTGCTCACGATGACGATCGCGATCGGGCAGTTCACGCCGCCGATGGCCGTCAACCTGATGGTGGCCTGCCGCCTGGCCAATGTCCGCATCGAGACCACGGTACGCTGGGTGCTGTGGCTGGTGTTCTCTTTCGGGGTGGCGACCGCCCTGGTGCTGGTGTTCCCGGCGCTGGCCCTCTGGCTGCCGCGCTATCTGGGCTACTGAGGATCGGCAAGCCCGCTGTCCGCGGCACTGGCAAAGTCGCCGTCGAGGACTTTTGTCACGGTCCGGGCCAATGATTCTTCCGACCGGCGGTCAGCCGGCCGCCGTTCAGGCTTTGCCGGGCCATGCGGGCCGGTGCTATCGTTGACCGAAGGCCATGCTGCAAGCGCATCGGTCCCGGATCACGACCAGCGAGTGCCCTGCATGACATCTCCCTTCCCGTTCCGCATTCTCGTCCGTACGCTGCTGTCGGCTGCCGTTCTGGCCAGCCCGGTGACCCAGGCCCAGGAGGCGGGCGGGCGTGGCTTGCAGGCCGGCTCGGAGGGCCAGGGTCTTGAGGCGGCCGGCGCTTTCCCCGGATTGTCGATCAGCGTCAGCGACAACTGGTCGATCGAGAGTTTCTTTCGAGGCCGTTCGGCGATCGTGCCGAGTGTCGCCGGCAGCGGCGCGCCGCTGCCCCGATACCTGCTGGTCGGTCAGACCTTGATGGGCCAGTACCGGTTCGGCGTCGAGACACAAAGCTTCCGCCCCCGCCTGGGAGCCGGTCTGGCCTACTCGATGACGGGACCGGACCTGGGCCTGGGCCCGGCCGGCAGCCTGCATGCTGCCGCCGGCGAGGGCGCCCGCCTGGTCTCGGGTCGACAGATCACCGGCATGGGCATGGCGCTGGAAATCGGCGGCAGCTATGCCCTGTCCAAGAGCTGGTCGCTCGAAGGATCCCTGATGAAATCGTATATCCGCTCCTCGGGCAGCGCCCTGGGCCCGGGTCCGGGCAGTGGCGCACCGGGGCTGAAGATCGACCCGCTGATGTTCAGTTTCTCGCTAGGCTTCCGATTCCAGTAGGGGCAGCGCCTGGAATTGTCAGGTTGCGAGGCTTGCGCTATAATGGCAGGCTTGACCGGACGACAGGCGCGTAGCTCAGTTGGTTAGAGCATCACCTTGACATGGTGGGGGTCGTTGGTTCGAATCCAATCGCGCCTACCAGTTTTGCCGGGTAGGAAAAATTTCCGGTCATGACCAGCAGCCACAGATGTGGCTGTTTTCATTTTGGGCGGGCCATCGGTGCGCATGGCATGCCTTGCCATGCAGTGCCGCCGAGTGCCTCGTTTTGCAACGCTTGGGCGCCTTTGGTCCGGCCGGGCGTTGAGGAGTCGTCCGCACAGGTAAAATCCGGCTTTTGGCGCAGACCGGTCAGAGACGATGAGCCGCCGCGGCTGACGGTGTGTTGGCCCAGGCTGACGGCTCATCGCCCCCGGATCTGCCTTTTGCGCCGTGCCGTCCACCTGTCACTTTCAGAACATGTTGCAAATCACCTTACCCGATGGATCTGTCCGCGAATTTGCGCAACCGGTGACGGTGGCTGAAGTGGCGACCTCGATCAGCACCAGCCTGGGCAAGGCGGCGCTGGGCGGCAAGGTGGACGGGCAACTGGTGGATACCTCTTTCCGGATCGAGGGCAATGCCCGTCTGGCCATCGTCACCGACAAGGATGCGGAAGGCCTGGACCTGATCCGTCACTCCACCGCCCACCTGCTGGCCTATGCGGTCAAGAGCCTGTTTCCCGAGGCACAGGTGACTATCGGACCGGTGATCGAGAACGGTTTCTACTACGATTTTTCCTACAAGCGCCCCTTCACGCCGGAAGACCTGCAGGCCATCGAGGCCCGCATGACGGAGTTGGCCCGCAAGGACGAAAAGGTCACGCGCGAAGTCTGGAAGCGCGACGATGCGGTCAGGTTCTTTCTGGACATGGGCGAGAAGTACAAGGCCGAGATCATCTCGGCGATCCCGGCCGACCAGAACATCTCGCTGTACCGTGAAGGCGATTTCATCGACCTTTGCCGCGGACCCCATGTGCCCTCGACCGGCAAGCTCAAGGTCTTCAAGCTGATGAAGGTGGCCGGCGCCTACTGGCGTGGCGATGCCAAGAACGAGATGCTCCAGCGCATCTATGGCACGGCCTGGCGTACCGACGATGAGCTCAAGGCCTATCTCACTCGTCTCGAGGAAGCCGAAAAGCGCGACCATCGCCGCCTCGGCCGTGAACTGGACCTGTTTCACATGCAGGACGAGGCGCCCGGGCTGGTGTTCTGGCATCCCAAGGGCTGGACGCTGTGGCAGGAGGTCGAGCAGTACATGCGCAAG
>JAPOKJ010000019.1 GCA_029977705.1 Burkholderiales bacterium
CGCGCCCGCCCCTCTGCCGCCGCCGGCACCACCGGCGCCCCCCGCGCCGGCGCCCGCCCCGCCACCGGCGCCCTTGCCGTTCACGCCCCCCAGCAGCAACGCCGCCTACCTGAACAATCCCAAGCCGGATTATCCGGCAGCGGCCAAACGGCTCGGTGAACAGGGCCGGGTCACGCTCGAGGTCATGGTGTCGGCCAGCGGCGCTGCAGAACAGGTCAGCATCAAGACCTCGAGCGGCTCCGAGCGCCTGGACCAGGCAGCGCTGCGCGCGGTGCGACAATGGCGCTTCGTGCCGGCCCGGCGCGGCGGCGAGCCGGTTGCGGCCCGCACCACGCTGAGCCTGAACTTCAGCCTCGAGGATGAGTAAGGCCGTGCCCCCCGCACGGTCCGTCACCCGCCTGCAACCTCCACAACTGTCACCATGAATCCTGTGCCCCAATCCATCGGCTTTGCACACTTTCTCGCCCAGAGCGACGGGGTCGGCAAGGTCCTGCTCGGCATCATGATCCTGATGTCGGTGATCACCTGGTATGTGATCCTGAACCGCCTGCTGTCGGCCCGGGGCCAGAAGCTCGCCATGGATCGGGCCCTGGCCGCCATGAGCACGGCCAGCACGCCGGCCGAACTCGAGGCCATCGCACAGGGCGGTGACGCGCCGCAGGCCGGTCCATTTCAGCGGCTGGCGGCGCAGGCCCTCAGGGTGTCACACAGCAGTGCCGCCCAGGCCCAGAAGGAAGGTGCCCTGGCGCCGGCCGAATTCCTCACCCGCGCCATGCGCAATTGCATCGAGGAAGAGACCACCCGCATGGAAAACGGACTGGCCAGCCTGGCCTCGATCGCCAGCAGCGCGCCGTTCGTGGGCCTGTTCGGGACGGTCTGGGGCGTGTACAACGCACTGGTCAACATCGGCTTGTCGGGACAGGGCACGCTGGACAAGGTGGCCGGACCGGTCGGCGAGGCGCTGATCATGACGGCACTGGGCCTTGCGGTGGCCATTCCCGCAGCGCTGGCCTACAACGCCTTCGTGCGCCGCAACCGGCTGGTGCAGACCAAGCTGAACAGCTTCGCGCACGATGTCTTCGCGCTGATCACCCGGGCCTGAGAGCGGCCGCCACCAAGGAACACCCATGGCCTTCGGAAGCTTTGACAACAGCGGGCATTCGCAGCAAAACGCCGAGATCAACATGGTGCCGCTGATCGACGTGATGCTGGTGCTGCTGGTGATCTTCATCATCACGGCGCCGCTGCTCACGCATGCGGTCAAGCTCGATCTGCCGACCGCCTCGAGCAAGGTCAACCAGGTCAAGCCCGAGAACATCCAGATCGCCATCGATGGCGATGGCAAGCTGTACTGGAACGGGGAAGTGGTCGAGCGCAAGGGATTGCAGGCGCGTCTGGCCGAGGCCTCCAAAAAAGACCCTCAGCCCGAGATCCAGTTTCGGGCCGACAAGAAGACGCCGTATCAGCGCGTCACCGAAGTCCTCTCGGATGCTGCCAAGGTGGGCATGACCAGGATCGGTTTCGTCTCGGAACCAAACTGAACGCCAGCCCCCCGGCTGCAAGGGCGAGCCGGACCAGAAGGGCTTCAATAGATCGGCGTCGGCCGCGACACCATGCGGCTGGCAAACAGGTAGCCCAGCAGCGTGAAGATCACCGGGGACGGATCGACGCTGCGACCCGGGATGCCCAGTTGCGCCATCTCGGTCAGCGCAACCATCAAGGCAGCAGCCAGGGGCAGCTTCCAGCCCAACGCAAACCACGGCGCAGGGGCGGCATGGTCCGCTTCATCAGTCTCGGGCAAGGCGAGGTCATCGGCACGGGCCAGCCTGGCGAAACGTAGATCGGCGCTGGGCCGGGCACAGGCAGCCACTGCGAGCATCACCCCGAACCAGCCGAAGAACAGCGCAAAGTCAATGGCGTGGATGGTCTGATTCAGGCCGACCCGCGGCCACAGGCTGACCCTGTCCGCAGCCACGGCCTGTGCCGCCGATGGCGCAGGCTCGAACTGGTAGGCCAGCAGGGCGGCCAGCGCAAACAGCGCCACCCAGGCACTGAGCAGCGAGGGCAGGTCGTGACGATCACGCAGCGCACGGGCCAGCAACAGGCTCAGGATGAGGGCCAGGGCCATCGCCAGCAGTTCCTCGGGCCCCAGGGCCCGGCTTTCCAGCGCCAGTTGCGCAGCCAGCACCGCGCCCAGCGAGGCCAGTGCCCAGCGCACCCAGGGCCCGACCGGGCGCTCCTGGCTGAAGCCCTGTGCGCCGGTGCTGGCACTCAGCCGCCAGGCCAGGAGCATCGCCATCCAGGCGCCGAAATGACGCACGAAGCCATGGACCGACCAGGACAGCGATGCGGGCCGCGTCAGCCATGAGAAGTTCTGCCGGATCTGCCCCGGATCGAAGGTGAACACCCAGGGGGCGCTCTGGTAGGCCAGCCAGGCCAGGACCGCCAGGATCAGCATGGTGCGCAGGGCACTGGACTTCAAGGCCAGGGCCCGCTCGGCCGGCGGCATCCGCGTCGGCACATGGGCCTCGAGTGCGCCTTGCCAGAACCAGGCGAGCAGACCGCCCATGAACGCGCCCAGGCTGTTGGCGAGCAGGTCCCAGGAGGAGGGGATACGGCCGGGCAGGCAACGCTGCAGGCTCTCCATCAGCAGTGACAACGCGAAGCCTCCAAGCACCGCCCACAACAGGCCGCGCCCCGTTCGATGCGGGACCCAGGGCCCGGCCAGCAGAAAGCCCAGCGGCATGTAGGCCAGCACATTGGCCAGGAAATCACCCAGCGACAGGTAGCGCCAGCCGGCCAGAACCGGGTTGCTCAGCCATCGGCCGCAGTTCCAGAGGTTCTCTCCGACCAGGCTCTGGTAGGCGATGAAGATGACATACAGCAGCGGTAGCCACCACCAGCGCCGCGTGCCGAGGCGTGTCAGTGCGCCCATGGGTTGCGCAACCGGCAGCGCGCTCGCATCGGGGCGATCCCGCAGACCATCATCCACGCCGCGCAAAGCGCGCCATCACGTCCTGCATCTGGGCCTCATCGAGCAGGGCCGGTCCGCCCAGGCTCAGGCCCAGGGCATACATCTGCGACAGCCTTTCAAGCTCGAGCGCGCGCGACAAGGCCTGTGCCAGATGTCCGCCGGCGGCGAGCAGCCCATGGTGCGCCATCAGGCAGGCATGGCGTCCCTGCATCGCTGTGATCACCGCATCCGAGAGGGCCTGCGTGCCGAAGCTGTGATAGGCCGCACAGCGCACATCGCTGCCGCCGAGCGTCGCGATCATGTAGTGAAAGGGTGGCAGGCCACTGCGCTGGATGGCAGGCAGGCAGGACAGCGCCGCCGCGTGCAGGGAATGGGTATGCACCAGGGCCTGCACCTGGCCGCGCGCCCGGTACAGGTCGCGGTGAAAGCGCCATTCCGAGGAGGGCTGGCCGCGGGCCTCATCGGGCGCGTCACCGTCATCGGCCTCGAGCGCCATCCAGACGATATCGGCGGCCTCGAGGCGATGGAAAGGCAAGGCGGCGGGGGTGATCAGATAACCCGATGCCGCGCTGCGGTCCCAGCGACAGGAAACATTGCCGGCCTTGCCGTGATTGATGCCCAGCGCGTTCATCTGCAGCGCGCAGGCGATCACGGCGGCACGGGCCTCAGCCTCGGTGCGATGGCGGGCCTGGGCCAGTGGGTCATCGGTCATAAGCGGTTGCTCCAGGGCGGGCGGCCAGCGCCGCGTGACGGGCCAGACCGGCCGCATCACAGACACCGGCCTCGGTGAGATAGGCAGTCACGACAGCGGCCGGTGTGACATCGAAGGCCGGATTCAAGGTGGCATAGTGAGGTGGAAACAGGTCGAGTGCCGCCTCGCGGCCCTGCCCGTCACGACCGCTGACCCGATGCAGCTCGCTGCCGTCGCGATACTCGATCGGAATGTCCGCGCCTGCGGCGGCCTGCAGGTCCACCGTGGACAGCGGACAGGCGACATGAAAAGGGACACCATGATCGCGGGCTGCCAGGGCCTTCAGATACGTGCCCACCTTGTTGGCCACGTCGCCGTTGGCCGCCACCCGGTCACAGCCGACGATCACCACGTCGACGCGCGACTGCATCATCAGCAGGCCGCCGGCGTTGTCGGCAATGATGGTGAAGTCGATGCCGGCATCGGCCAGTTCCCAGGCCGTCAGGCTGGCCCCCTGGTTGCGGGGCCGCGTCTCATCGACCCACACATGCACCGCGCCACCCCGGCGGTGCCATTCATAGATCGGCGCCAGCGCCGTGCCATGGGCCACCGTGGCCAGCCGGCCGGCATTGCAATGGGTGAGCACCTGCAACACCGGCCCGCGCGGCCGGATGCCGGCCAGCAGATCGGCGCCGCAACGGCCGATGGCCCGATTGACCTGCTCATCGAGTGCGCTGATGGCGCAGGCCTGCGCCCAGGCGGCCTCGGCCCAGCCCGATGCTGCCAGCCCCTGGCAGGCCTGGTCGATGCGCGCCAGGGCCCAGCGCAGGTTCACCGCCGTAGGTCGACTGGCCAGAAGCCGTGCACGGATGTCGGCGCGCTGCGCTGCCGTGACCGCGCTGCCGGCTGCGCGCAGGCCCAGGGCCATGCCAAAGCCGGCCACCGCACCGATCAGCGGTGCACCGCGCACCTGCATGCTGCGGATGGCATGAATGCAGTCGTCCAGGCTGTCCAGCGCCAGGACGCGGGTCTCGAAGGGCAGACGCGTCTGATCGAGCGTCCACAGGCGCTGCTGCCCATCCCGCCACAGCGTCAGGCCGGGCGCAGGGGTATGGGCGTCGGTCAGGGCCATCAACAGCCCTCAGGGAAGCGGATTGAACCGGAACTCGGCCTGGACACGGCCTTGCACCAGGCGCACCGCCAGGATCTCGCGGGCGGCGGGCACGAAGCCGGTCAGGGCGGTGATGTTGACCTGCTGGGTCACCCAGACGGCATTGCGCGGGGCCTTCACGGCGCCCATCGCGGCCTGCAGGTCGCGGCCTTGCGCGCTCGCCATGGCCTTCAGGTTGGAAGGAAAGAAATTCAGCGCTGGCCAGACCGTCGCGCCGCCAAAGGCCGCCTGCGCGGTTTCCTGACAGCGGCAACCGGCGGCACTGGACACCTCATCGATGCGGATGCCCGCCTGCTTGAGCGCGGCGCCGAGCCGGCGCGCATGGTCAAGCCCCTCGCCGGACAGTTCGGGTGCGCCTGAGCAGTCGGCTGTGCGTGCACGGCTTTCGTCGGCCGCATTGGCCCGGACGGCCGCATGCCGCAGCATCAGCACATAGCCGCCCGCGGACAGGCGCGCCGCCGCCTCGCCCAGGCTGAGCAGCGGCACACTGGCAGCCCGCGTGGCCACCGGCAGGGCAAGCATGGCCCCCAGTATCGCCAGCAGGCTGAGCAGGCGGGCAGGCACCGCGAAACCAGTCATGTCAGTATCCTTTGCGAAGGTCTTCGAGGCGGCGCCGGTCGCGCTTGGTCGGCCGGCCTTCCTCGATGGCCAGTGCCGGTTCGGCCGCCAGGCGCCGCTGGCGGGCCAGCTCGTCGCGGGCCAGCACCGATTCCGGCGTCTCGGCGTACAGGCCCTGGGCCACCGGGGCAGCGCCCCGCAGATCCGACAAGGCCAGCACCCTGAGGGTACGCGAAACATCGCCCTGGCGGATCAGCACTTCGTCGCCGACCCGCAGGGCCTGCGCGACCTTGACGCGATGCTGGTTCACGAATACGCGGCCGGCCTCGATCGCCGTCTGGGCCAGGCCCCGCGTCTTGTAAAAGCGTGCCGCCCACAGCCACTTGTCCAGTCGCACGCTGTCCATGCTGCCGATGCCCTCGCGCGCCTTGTTCATGGCCTGTGACCCGCCGCGCGCTCAATGGCCGCCGAAATCGACCAGGGTATGCAGGGCCAGGCCGGCCTCGCGCAGGCGCCGCGACCCGCCCAGTTCGGGCAGATCGACAATCGCCGCGCCCTCGACCACGGTGGCACCGAGCTTTTCGACCAGCTTCTTGCCCGCCATCATGGTTCCCCCGGTGGCGATCAGGTCGTCGATGATGAGCACCCGGTCGCCCGGCTTGCAGGCATCGGCATGCAACTCGACGGTGGCACTGCCGTACTCCAGTTCGTACTGCTCCTCGACCGTGGTGAAGGGCAGCTTGCCCTTCTTGCGGATCGGCACGAAGCCCAGGTTCAGCTCATAGGCAACGATCGCGCCGAGGATGAAGCCGCGTGCGTCGATGCCAGCCACCAGATCGATGTCCTGCCCCATGTAGCGGTGCACGAACAGGTCGATCAGCACCCGCAGGGTCTTGGGATTTTGCAGCAGGGGCGTGATATCCCGGAACTGCACGCCCTTCTCGGGCCAGTCAGGAACGGTGCGGATGTTGCGCTTGATGTAATCGGCGTCGAGCATGTCAAGAATGTCGCATCGGGGTGATCGATGCGCCCATTTTGACCTATATTGAATTTCATGCATCCCGACCAGGCCCAGGTTCATCCCCGCGAGCGCTATTTCGAGGACTATCGCAGCGGCGAGGTCTTCGAGTTCGGCGACCGGCTGATCACCGCACAGGAGATCATCGGCTTTGCCAGCGACTACGATCCGCAACCCTTTCACCTCGACGACGAAGCGGCCCGGCATACCCCCTTCGGACGTCTGGCCGCCAGTGGCTGGATGACCTGCGCCGTCGGCATGCGACTGCTGGTCGACCATTTCATCTCGCGGGTCTCGAGCCTGGGCTCGCCCGGCGTCGACGAGGTGCGCTGGGTGCGGCCGGTGCATGCCGGCGACCGCCTGCGCATGCGGGTCACGGTGCTCGAAGCGAGGCGCTCGAAATCAAAGCCCGACCGCGGACTGATGACCTGCCTGAACGAGTTGTACAACCAGGACGACGCCCTGGTGATGAGTTTCAAGGGCCTGGGCTTTTACCGGTGCCGCACCGGGCTGGAGGAGCGCTGAATGCTCAGGATCTGGGGACGCACCACTTCTTCGAACGTGCAGAAGCTGCTCTGGTTCTGCGACGAGGCCGGTATCGCCTTCGAACGGATCGATGCCGGATTGTCCTTCGGCGTGACCCGCACCCCCGCCTACCTGGCGATGAATCCCAATGCCCTGGTGCCCACCATCGACGATGAGGGCTTCATCCTCTGGGAGTCCAACGCGATCCTGCGCTATCTGGCGCGCAAGCACCGGCAACTGGAGTGGTACCCCGAGGACCTGAAGACCAGGGCCACGATCGAGCAATGGATGGACTGGGGCAGCACTGCCCTGGCCGCCTCGATCACACCGGTGGTGTGGGGCTTGTTCCGCACGCCGCCCGAGCAGCAACAGCCCGAGGCCTTGCGGGCCTCCGCAGAGAAGGCGACCCACCTGGTGCGCCTGCTCGATGCGCACCTGCGCGAGCGCGACTGGATGGTCGGCGATCGCATCACGCTGGCCGACATTCCGGTGGCGATCCAGACCTACCGCTGGCTGGTCATGCCCTGGGAGCGCATCGGCTACAACCGTCCTGACCTGCCGCATGCCCAGGCCTGGTTCGAGCGCCTGGCCCGGCGTCCGGCCGTGCAGCGGGTGGTGATGATCGGCGTCAGCTGAACCGGCCGCTGATGCCTTTCGTGCGACCCCGCGACCCATCGGTTATCTTCCTTCTGATTGCCCCCGCCCGCTTCACATCCCCTTGATGGAGACCCCCTGCTCACCATGACCCAAGTTGACAAAGGCTTTGTCGTCTCCCATGCCCGAGACGCCCGATTCACGCGCGGACTGCGCTCCTTTTTCGAATATCGGGACCTGGGCATCAAGGCGGCCACCGATGGACGCGTGGTGGCCCATGTGATTCGCGCCGCCGGTGGCGAGTTTTCAGGACAACCCCACCTGCACCGCACCAGCTTCCAACTCGTTTATGTCCTGAAGGGCTGGATCGAATTCGAATACGAGGGCCAGGGCGTCGTGCGCCTGGAAGCAGGCTCCTGCGTGCACCAGCCCCCCGGCGTGCGCCACCGCGAGATCGGCCACAGCGAGGATGTCGAGTTGCTCGAGATCGTGATGCCCGGTGACTTCGAGACCGAGGAAGTCGACTCGGTGGAACCCTGAAGGAGCCCTCATGGACACTTCATCATCGCACGGCCGGCTGGCTGGAAAGGTGGCCTTCATCACCGGTGGCGGCGAGGGAATCGGGCGGGCCACGGCCTGCCTGTTTGCCCGTGAGGGTGCCCGGGTCGCGATCGCCGACATCTCGACCAGGGCCGGCGAGGAAGCCGCACACCTGGCCGGGGCAGGCGCCATCTTCGTGCACACCGATGTCACCGACGAGGCCAGCATGCAGGCGGCCATCGCCACCGCCGAAAAGCACTTCGGCCGCATCGACGTGCTGCACAACAATGCCGGCGGCTCACAGCCGCTGGACAACAATGTGGTCGATGTTCCCATCGAGGAATTCTGGAAGGTCATCAAGCTGGACCTGTTCGGCACCTTCCTGGGCAGCCGTCATGGCATTCCGGCCCTGCGCCGGGCCGGCGGCGGCTCGGTCATCAACATGGCCTCGAACATGGCAATCATGGGCATTGCAGGACGCGACTGCTACACCGCTGCAAAGGGCGGCATTGCGGCCCTGACCCGCTCGATGGCCGTGGAGTTCGCGCCCGATCGCATCCGCGTCAATGCGATCGCACCCTCGGCCACGATGACGGCGCGCGTGGCGCGCCTGATCGCGACCCATCCGGGTGTGGGCAAGCTCAATGACTCGCACCTGCTGGGCGCCATCCAGCCCGAGGACATTGCCAACGCCGCGCTCTATCTGGCCAGTGACGAGTCGCGCATGATGACCGGACAGATGCTGTCGGTGGACAGCGGCGTGACGATTTCCTGAGGAACGTCAGCGAGACCTGTCGTGCGTACCTAGGCGAACAGCCCGACGCGCTGGCGTTGCGACATGCCGGGCAGCACCGTCTGCAAGGCCTGGTCATCGAGGCGGAAGCGCGACTCCAGGACGTCGGCAATGATGTCGCGAAAATCAGTGGTCACGGCCAGGTCACGGCCCTCGTGAAGTGCGGCATTGTCCAGTCCCGGCCAGCGCCCCGCGATCAGACCTGCGCGCAGACCGCCTCCCATCACCCAGGCCAGGTTGCCGTGGCCATGATCGGTGCCGCCGGTGCCGTTCTGTCGCACGGTGCGCCCGAACTCGGACATCACCAGCACCGTGGTCTGGGCAAAGCGCTCGCCCAACCCTTTGGCCAGGGCATCGATCGCCTGCGACAGCAAGGCCAGACGCGTGGCCAACTGCCCGCGCGCCCCGCCCTGGTTGGCATGGGTATCCCAGCCGCCGATCGGCACGAAGGCCAGGCGCACCCGCGCATCGCGTGCCATCAATTGGCCCAGGCGCGCGGTGTCCTGGGACAGGCCGTTCAGCGACAGGGCACCCTGGTCCGCCTTCGGGTCGTCGCTGGCCAGCCGGGCCATGATGTCGCGGCGCGTGGCCGCCGCCTCGCGCACCGTCAGGCTGAGGCGGTCTTCGCCCCCGTACAACTGCAGGAACGCCTCTCCGAGGCCGGGCCGCTCCAGCGCGCCGGGCATCAAGGCCGCCTGGCCCGAGGCCAGTGAGGCGACCACCGCCTCGCCGGCAAAGATGCGCGGCATGGTCGGTCCCAGATTGACGGACTGCAGGCGATGCGCCATCGGGTCGCCCACCTGACGGCCCAGCACACCGGCGAGCCGGTTGAGCCAGCCATCGGGCGTGCTCTTGCGTCCCGGTGTGCCCGATTCCATGTAGTCCTGGGCATCGAAGTGCGAACGCGTGTCGTCATGCGACCCGCTGGCCGGGATGAAGGCCATGCGGCCGGACTGCCAATACGGCATCAGCGGCGAGAGCGCCGGGTGCAGGCCGAACAGGCTGTCCAGCGGCAGCGCGCCATCGGGATCACCAGGGCGTGCGATGGCGATGCTGCCACGGGACTGATGATAGGCAGGATCACCATGCGGCACGAGCACCGACAGGCCATCCATCGCGCCACGCAGCAGCAGCACCACCAGGCGTGGCGCGCCAGCGTCGGCAGGCGACTGTGCAAAGGACAGCCGGATGCCACCGGCGGCCAGTGCCAGGCCCGGGGCCGAGCGCAACAGCTGGCGCCGCGAGGCCCGCAAGCCGGTGTTCAGATGATGGGACGGCGTAGCAGTCATGAGGAGGATCTCCCGGGGTCCGGCGCTCATCGCCGCATCATGTCGGGGCCGGCCAGCACCAGCGCCGAGGCCAGCACGGGTTGGTGCTGATGGCGCTGCACGACCTCGCGGGTCTGGGCACTGACCAGCGGCCCCAGCTGCGCAATCAGCTGCGCGGCATCGAGACCGCCGCCCATGCGATCGCCACCGATGCGGCCCTGGGCAATCTGGGTCGCCAGATTCAGGCGCTTGCTCATGCCATCAGGGTTGAGCCAGGCGGCCTCGGTGTTCTTGTAGCCATCGGGGGTCGGGCAACCATACAGCGGCATGCCTTGGGCAAAGAGCAGTCCTGCCAGGGTCTCGACCCGCGCCGGTTGCCAGTCACCCGCGCGCAAGGCGGACAGCAGGTAGTGATACGGCGTCTTGAACTTGGTCTGATAGGCCTGCGGTGACCAGAAGGCCTGGCTGGCGAAGAGGGCGCGCAAGACCGGCACGATCTGGCCGTCACTTGCAAGGAAGACGCGAGCCAGCTCAGTGACCAGGGCCGGCGGCGGTTGATCGGCGACGAAATACTGGGCCAGCTTGAAGGCGATGCTGCGCGCGGTCGCCGGATGACGGGCCAGCACATCGAGTGCAAACTCGCCTTCTGCCTGCCCACTGGAGGGCACGCGATGGCCCAGCCACTGCTTGTCGCCCGGGTCATGACTGCGTTCGTTGAACCAGAAGCCCGGCACAGCATCGGTACGCATGCCCGAACCCAGCGCTGCCACGCGCGGCAACATGCCGGCCGCCGGCCGCAGGGGCTGGACCGTCCAGCCGGTGAGCATGCGCGCCAGTTGCGTGACATCCTGCTGACTGTAGCCTGCGTCGACGCCCAGCGTGTGCAGCTCCATCAGTTCACGGGCGTAATTCTCGTTCAGCCCGCGCCCCGCGCCGCCACGAGGCGCGACGCTTTGCCAGTTGTCCAGGTAATAGAGCATGGCCGGATGCTTGGCGGTGGCCCCCAGCAGGTCGCGAAAGCGCCCGAGGGCATGGGGCCGGATCGCCTGATGCTCGTAGTGGCCGACCAGCACCCGCATCAGGTTCTTGCCCTCGAAGACGTTGAAATGGTTGAACCAGAAATCGACCATGACTTCTTCGAGCTGGCGCGGACTCTCGAGCGCCCGCCACAGGCGCGACGCGATCGCCGGCCCCTGAAAGCTGCGCACATATTGGGCGACCGGGGGCGGGACCTGGCCTGGCGCGGGATTCGCGCCGCCTGGCGCGGCCACCGCAGGAGGGGCGAGCGCGGCGAGAGGGGCGGCGCCGCCCTCGCCGGAGGCGCTGGCCATGGCCGCCTGGGCAGCGGCCTGAATCGCCTGCTGGTTCTGCTGGATGCGCGCCGACAGGCCCCGCATCGACTCGATGGGATCGCCCGCGACGATGGCGGCTTCATCCAGGCGTGTGGCCAGGGCCGGGGGCAGCTGGGCAGGACCGGACTGCAGTTGGGACTCGATCCAGCCACGGACATCGCGGGACACTGATTCGATCTCGCCCGGTCGCGGACCGAAGCCCAGCCGGTTCAGGACATGGGCGGCCTGCTCCTGGGCATCGAGGGGCGTCGTGCGGGCGTGGGCACTGCGTCCGGCGGCCAGGCCGGCCAGCATCAGGGTGCCCGGGCGCGCAAGGCTCATGGCCATGGCGGCATGCCGGCCCGCCAGGCCGATCCAGTGACGTCGCTGCGGTTGGTCCATCTGCGTGCCCTCCTTGATCTCCCTGGCCGGCTGCTGCCGCTTATTGGCTGACGGCCGCCGTGGCGCTTTCACATGCTGCCGCTGCGGCGGCTCTTTTCCGCAAGACTAGCCGGGCCACCGGCCCGCCTGCAAGCGCGGCCCTGAAAATCGTGTAAGGAGATGTAACCGGCGCCTCAGCGCGTGGCGGGCTCGGGCCAGGCGCGCTGCGCAGGCCGGATCTGCTCGAGCACATGGCTCATCTGCAGCACGCCCAGGTCGTCAAAGCGCTGGCCGACAATCTGGACACCGATGGGCAGACCCTCGTCGGGACCGGGACCGGCGGCACACCAGTTGGTCGACGAGGCCGGCTGCTCGCTCATGTTGTAGGCCACCGTGTAGTGGATGTGCGGGAAGGCATCGCGCGGGTTGTTGCCCGGGCCGGCGATGCCGGCATCAAAGGGCAGCACCGGCGAGGTCGGCGAGAGCAGGAAATCGAACTGGGCGACGTGGCGAACGGCCGCCTCGCGCATCGCCATCACCTGACTGAAGGCATGCATCACCTCGGGGCCGGTAAAGCGCGGCGCGCGCCAGGTTGCCCATTCGAGAATGAAGGGCAGTACCTTGGCCCGTGTGGCCTCGTCCATGGCGGCAATGTCATTGCAGGAGCGGGCTTCGAAGAAGCGCCCCATGTTCTCCATCATCTCGGGGGTCATGAAGCCGCCGGTGGGGATGATGATGGCGCCCTGTGCCTCCAGCGCGCGGGCGGCGGCCTGCACCGCCGCCACGATCTGGGGATCGGTCTTGAGCCCGATGGGGGCGCCCGCCGAGACATCGAGCATCAAACCGATGCGCTTGCCCTTGACATCGAACTGGCCGAGCCGGCCCGCGTAGTCCTGCGGCTGGTAGGGCAGGTTCATGAAATCGCGCGCGTCGGGACGGGTGATCACCGACATCAGCAGGGCGGCATCCTTGACCGTGCGCGTCATCGGGCCGGCGATGCGTCCCATGTAGGGCGGATCGATCGGTACGCGGCCCAGGCTGGGTTTGAGCGCGAAGATGCCGCAATGGGTCGCTGGCAGGCGCACCGAACCACCGATATCGGTACCGACATGCATCGGGCCGTAGCCGGCGGCCACCGCCGCTGCCGTGCCCGAGGATGAACCCGAGGTGTTGCGGTCCAGGCGCCAGGGATTACGCGTGATGCCATGGAAGGAGGACATGCCCGAGGACAGCATGCCGAAGTCGGGCATCGTTGTCTTGCCCAGGATCACCATGCCGGCCTCGCGGGCCCGCGCCGGCACGGGCGAGTCCGCGCCCTTGGGACTGAGGTCCGAGGCCTTGGTGCCGATCGGAGCCGGGTCACCCTTGGTGTAGAGGTTTTCCTTGAGCGTGATCGGCATCCCGTCGAGGGGATCGAGCGGCGCGCCCTTGAGCCAGCGCGCTTCCGAGGCGCGCGCAGCGGCCAGGGCCTGCTCGCGCTGTATCAGGTACATCGCGTTGATGCTCGGCTCCCAGGCCTGCATGCGCTCGAAACAGGCCTGCGCCACCTCGACCGGTGACAGGCTCCTGGCTGCAAAGGCCTGGGACAGTTGCTCGCCGCTCAGCGCGAAAAGGGAGGTTGAAGTGCTCATGGGATTCCTGACGAAGGCGTGGGGCAAGACCCGGATTATCTACCCCCCACCGCTGCCAGGCAGACGCAGGTCTCGCTGCACGCTTGCCCGCGCGGCACCGGTTCCCCGTCAGGCGTCCGGCGGGCGCCGCGCTTCAGGCCTTGGCCTTGCCCTGGGCAGCGACCGCCTTCATGGCGGCCTCGATCTCGGCCTGGTCGCCCAGGTAATGGCTGCTGACCGGCTTGAGCTGGTCATCGAGTTCATAGACCAGCGGGCGGGCGGTGGGAATGTTCATGTTGACGATGTCATCGTCGCTGACGCCATCCAGATGCTTGATCAGGGCCCGCAGCGAATTGCCATGGGCTGCGATCACCACGCGCCGCCCCTGCCTGATCGCCGGCGCAATCGATTCGTTCCAGAAGGGCACGACCCGCGCCACGGTGTCCTTCAGGCATTCGGTGCGCGGGATGTCGGCAGGCGACAGGCCCGCATAGCGCGGGTCGTTCTCGGAGCCGCGCGGATCCCCCTCGGGCAGAGGGTTGGGGGCGATGGCATAGGCGCGGCGCCATATCAGCACCTGGGCATCCCCGTACTGGGCCGCCGTCTCGGCCTTGTTCAGGCCTTGCAGCGCGCCATAGTGGCGCTCGTTCAGCCGCCAGGAATGAACCACCGGCAGCCACAGGCGGTCCATCTCGTCGAGCACGCCGTGCAGGGTGCGGATCGCACGCTTGAGCATCGAGGTGAAGGCGATGTCGAAGTCATAGCCCTCCTGGCGCAGCAGCTGGCCGGCCCTCTGGGCTTCCAGGCGGCCATTGGCGGTCAGGTCGACATCGGTCCAGCCGGTGAAGCGGTTTTCCAGGTTCCACTGGCTTTCGCCGTGGCGCAGCATTACAAGCTTGTAGGTCATGTTGGTTTGAAAGTGGGCAACAAGCCCCTATCTTATAATCGAAGGCTGACAGGCAGCTGTCCTGCCTCACCTCCAGGTCCGGAACCCCCCTTGAAATTCGTCACTGAAAACATCCTGCTGATCATCATCGCCTTCGTATCGGGGGGCATGCTGCTGTGGCCCTCCATCGCCCGGCGCAGCGCCGGGCCGGTGCTCGATACCCTGGCCGCCACCCGCCTCATCAATGACAAGGGCGCACTGATCATCGACGTGCGCAGCAATGCCGAATTCTCGGCCGGGCACCTGCCGGCAGCCCGCAACATTCCGCTTGAGGACATCGACAAGCGGTCCGCAGAAATTCCTGAAGGCAAGCCGCTGCTGGTGGTCTGCGCCACCGGCAACCGGAGCGGCCGGGCCACTGGCCAGCTGCTCAAGGCGGGTCGCGCCGATGTCTTCAATCTCGATGGCGGCCTGCAGGCCTGGCGCCAGGCCGGACTGCCGGTCGTCAAATAGGGCTTGCCGGGCTGCCGTCATCCTGATCTGATACCTTCTGCCACCCCACCCATTCTCCAGGAGCTTTTGCCATGGCCTCACCCGTCAAGATGTACAGCACCGCCGTGTGCCCCTACTGCATCCGTGCCGAGGCCCTGCTCAAGCAACGCGGGGTCACCGAGATCGAGAAGATCCGCATCGACCTGGAGCCCGAACAGCGTGACCACATGATCGAGATCACCGGCCGTCGCACCGTGCCGCAGATCTTCATCGGTGACACCCATGTCGGCGGCTTCGACGACCTGGCCGCCCTGGATCGCGCCGGTGGCCTGGCGCCCCTGCTGGCCGCCTGAGTCGCAACGGCCCGGGTGCCGGAACCGGCCCTGACGGGCCGCTCGTGGTGCCCTCCCCCTTCCCCTTCTCCAATCCCCAAGGAATTCCCATGAGCGATGCGGCACAGGCCAACGCCCCAGTTTTTGCCATCCAGCGGATGTATCTCAAGGATCTGTCGCTGGAACTGCCCAATGCGCCACAGATCTTCCTCGAGCAGGCGGCCCCTTCGGTCGAAGTCCAGCTCGATGTCGGCAACAGCGTGCTGGCCGACGGCGTTCACGAGGTGACGGTGCGCGTCACCGTCACCACCAAGATCAATGACAAGATCGCCTTCCTGATCGAAGCCACCCAGGGCGGCATCTTCGAGCTGCGCAACATCCCGGCCGACCAGATGCCGCTGCTGCTCAACGTGGTCTGCCCCAACATCAGCTACCCCTACCTGCGCTCGAACGTGGCCGATGCGGTGCAGCGCACCGGCTTTCCGCCGATGCACCTGGCCGAGATCAACTTCGAGGCGCTGTACCAGCAGAAGCTGGCGGCCGAGGCGCAGCAGCAAAACGGCAGCGGCATTGTGCTGCCCGGTGCCAGGCACTGACATGGCCGCGCCCGCCCTGCCCCTGACGGCCTGCGGCCGGATGCGCCGGCCAGCGCTGGCGGCGCTGCTGCTGGCGCTTGGACTGTCGACCCAGGCGGGCATGGCATGGGCTGATTTTCGCGCCGTCGCGGTACCGGCTGCGGTGCTCTATGACGGCCCCTCGCGTCAGGCCAGCAAGCTGTTCGTGGCACCGCGCGGCATGCCGGTCGAGATCCTGTCGGTGCTGCCGCTGTGGATCAAGGTGCGCGATGCCAGTGGCGACGTGCTGTGGATCGAGAAAGGCGACCTCGGGCCGGTCAAGTCCGTGCTCACCAGCGTCCAGGCTTCGGTGCGTCAGGCACCGCAGGACGGCGCCGCGGTGGTGTTCCAGGCCGAGCGCGGCATCCTGCTCGAGATGATCGAGGCGCCTGGTGCCAGCGCAGCCGGTTGGGTCAAGGTTCGCCATCCCGACGGCAGCAACGGCTTCGTCAAGACCGGCGACGTCTACGGTATCTAGCTTGAACATCACCGTTTTCGGGGCGGGCGCCTGGGGCACTGCGGTGGCCCAGCAGGCGGCCCGCAAGCATCCGGTGATGCTCTGGGGGCGCGATGCCACCCTGATCGCACAAATGCGCCAGACGCGCCTGAATGAACGCTACCTGCCCGGCCTTGCCTTGCTGCCGCCATTGCAATTCAGTGCCCACCTCGAGGAAGCGGGCGCCTTTGCGCACGACGGCCTGTGGGTGATCGGCACCGCCATGGCAGGCCTGGAGGCCACCGTGAGCGCCGCCCTGCAGGCGGGCAGCGCCCGCCCCCGCGCCCTGATCTGGCTGTGCAAGGGCATCCGGACCGAACCGGAAGGCCTGCCGCAGCTGGCCGAACCCCTGGTGCGCCGCGCCCTGATGCAGGTGCTGCCGGCGGCCGAGGCCGGCGCCATCGAACTGGGCACCTTGTCGGGTCCCAGCTTTGCGGCCGAGGTTGCCCAGGGGCTGCCGGCCGCACTGGTGGCTGCCTCCGATCATCACGCCTGCACCGAGCACATGATCGCCGCCTTCCACCATCACCAGATGCGCGTCTATGCCAGTTCGGACCTGATCGGGGTCAGCATTGGCGGCGCCCTCAAGAACATCGTGGCGATCGCCGCCGGCATCTGTGACGGCCTGGGGCTGGGCAACAATGCCCGCGCCGCCCTGATCACCCGTGGCCTGGCCGAGATCGCCCGCCTGGGGGCGGCGATGGGCGCACGCAACGATACCTTCATGGGTCTGGCGGGCCTGGGCGACCTGGTGCTCACCTGCACCGGCAATGCCTCGCGCAATCGCCAGGTCGGCCTGGGCCTGGCCGAGGGCAAGCCCCTGGCCGCCATCGTCGCGGCCCTCGGGCATGTGGCCGAGGGCGTGCCCACCACCCACGCCGCCGTCGCCCTGGCACGCGCCAAGGGCGTCGAGTTGCCGATCGCCGAGGCCGTCAAGCGTGTGCTCGACGGTGAACTGCCCGCCCGTGAGGCCGTCAAGGGCCTGCTGTCGCGCGAAGCCAAGCGCGAAACAATGGGTGGCCCCGACCCCAACGAAGCCATCGCCTGAAAGCACAGGCCTGACAAGGACCAACCCATGGCTGCAATCTGCGTGTTCTGTGGTGCCAAGGATGGCGCCGATCCCAAGTACCTGGCCATGGCCTATCGCACCGGCCAGGTCATCGCCTCACTGGGTCACACGCTGATCTACGGCGGCGGCGGCGGCGGCCTGATGGGCGCCGTGGCCAGTGGCGCCCTGGCCGCTGGCGGCAAGGTGCACGGCATCATCCCCACCAAGCTGATCGAGCGCGAACTGGCCAAGAAGGACATCACCAGCATGGAGGTCGTGCCCGACATGGCGGTACGCAAGACGCGCATGATCGCGCAATCCGATGCCTTCATCAGCCTGCCCGGTGGCCTGGGTACCCTCGACGAGATGTTCGAAGTGATGACCCTGCGCCAGCTGGCCTATCACGACAAGCCGGTCGGTCTGCTCAACCAGGACGGCTACTACGACCACCTGATCGCGATGTGCGAGGGCTTCATCAAGGAAGGCTTCGTGCGCGACAGCGAGTACCGCTACCTCGTGGTGTCGCCGACACCCGAGGACTTGATGGCCAGGCTGTTCGCGTCCTGATTGCCGGAGCCGACGCCACCGGCAACACCGGAAGCACCATCGGGACCGACAGCACCGGCAACACCGGCAACACCATCGGGACCGGCAGTATCGGCAGCGCCGGCAAAGCCGTTCTGGCGCCAGGCCTCGAACACCGTCACCGCCACGGCATTGGACAGGTTCAGGCTGCGATTGTCGGGACGCATCGGCAGGCGCAACTGATGGTCGTCGCCAAAGTTGGCCTGCACATCGGCTGGCAAGCCCGCCGTCTCGCAACCAAAGACCAGCCAGTCCCCCGGCCGGAAAGACACATCGGAGGGACGCCGCCTGCCCTTGGTGGTGAGCGCAAAGCAGCGCCCCGGGTCGGGCTTTTCGGCCTCGAGAAACGCCGCCCAGGAGGCATGTACCTTCATCGCCGCATACTCGTGATAATCCAGGCCGGCGCGACGCAGCCGGGCATCGTCGATCGGAAAGCCGAGCGGCTCGATCAGGTGCAGGGCCGCGCCGGTGTTGGCGCACAGCCGGATCACATTGCCGGTATTGGGCGGAATCTCGGGATGAACCAGCACGACGTTGAACATGGCGATGCCCCGGGGCCTCAGCAGATTGGCAGCCGTCGGTTCAGACCCGGCCTGCAGGCAAGCTCGGCGGGCATTGCCTCAACCGAGCAACTGCTTCAGGTCCTGGGCCAGGACCTCGGGACCGGCCCCATGCTTGACGAACAGCCGCACCTTGCCGGACTTGTCGAACACATAGCTGCCGGCCGTATGGTCCATGGTGTAGCTGCCCTCGGTCTTTCCCGGCACCTTCTGGTAGAAGACCTTGAACATCTTGGCGGTGGCCGCGGTGGCCGCCGCATCGCCGTACAGGCCCAGGAAGCCCGGGTTGAAGGCGGGTACATAGCTCTTGAGCAGTTCGGGCTTGTCACGCTCGGGATCGACGGTCACGAACAGCACCTGCACGTCACGCGCCTTCTCGCCCAGCAGCTTCATGGTCTCGGCCATCTCGATCATGGTGGTCGGACAGACATCCGGACAGTGGGTGAAGCCGAAGAACACCACCACGACCTTGCCGGCGAAGGTGGACAGCGTGACCGCGCGGCCATTGTGATCGGTCAGCACAAAGTCCTTGGCGAAGTCGGCACCGGTGATGTCGGTGTTGCGGAACGACGGCTTGTTCAGGCTGCTGTCGCAGGCCGACAGGCTGCCCAGTGCTGCGGTCACGCCCAGGGCCAGCGGCAAGGCCAGCAGGCGCCGTCGCGGCAGGGCGGACAGGGGCGAGGGTGCATCGACAGGGTGCATGGTCGTCGTGTCCCGGATCACAGGTAATGGTCGATCATCAGCGCTGCAAAGATGCCGCCCAGGAAGATCAAAGAATAGCGGAAGGTGCGCCGCGACAGCGCATCGGAGTAGTCTTTCCACAGCCGCCAGGCATACACGATGAAGACCGCATTGAGCACGATCGCCGCCACCAGGTAGAACAATCCGCTCATCCCGATCAGCCAGGGAAGCATGCAGGTGGCTGCCAGCAGCACGGTGTAGAGCAGGATGTTCAGGCGTGTGAACTCGGCACCATGCGTGACCGGCAGCATCGGCAGGCCGGAGCGCTTGTAATCCTCGATGCGGTACAGCGCCAGCGCCCAGAAATGCGGTGGTGTCCAGACGAAGATGATCAACACCAGCAGCCAGCCCTCCGGGGCCATCTCGTTGGTGATCGCCGTCCAGCCCAGCAAGGGCGGCATTGCGCCCGAGGCGCCGCCGATGACGATGTTCTGGGGCGTGGCGGGCTTGAGGATGAGCGTGTAGATCAAGGCATAGCCGGCAAAGGTGGCCAGTGTCAGCCACATCGTCAGTTCATTGACCCGCATCATCAGCAGCCAGGCACCCAGCGCGCCGAGCAGTACCGCAAACACCAGGGCGCCGGTATTGCCGACCTCGCCACGGGCCAGCGGACGGGCGCGCGTGCGCGCCATCTGGGCATCGATGGTGCGCTCAGCCAGGCAATTGAGCACGAAGCCGGCGGCGGCCAGCAGGCCGATGCCCAGTGCTGCATGGAGCATCAGCATCAGCGAGGGCACCTCGCGGCGCGCCAGCAGCATGCCGATGACGGCGCAGAATACTGCCATCAGCGTGATGCGCGGCTTGGTCAGGGCCAGATACTGCCCGGCCAGGTAACGCCAGCCGGGGCCGGCCATGTCGGCTGCACTCATGCCTGCCTCATATCATCAGGCGCGCACGCCGGGCGCGCAGGCAAAGCACCACCATCAGGCCCAGCAGCACAGCGGCACCGCCGTTGTGGGCCACGGCGACCTGGATCGGCAGGCTCCAGTACACATTGCTCAGGCCAAGGATGACCTGTACCACCACCATCGCCGCCAGCGCATAGCCAATGAAGCGCTCGCCCGCCCGACCGTCGTTGTCCCACAGCCGGCTGCCGCTGGCGATGGTGCGCGCGGCCAGCCACAGCAGGTACGCGGCGACGATCACGGCCCAGATGCGATGGGTCAGGTGAATGGCGGTCAGGGCCTGCGCGCTCAGGTTGGCGCCATCGGCTGTCTGGCCCAGTTCGCGAAACAGATGGAAGGCATGGCCGAACTCCATCGCCGGCCACCACTGACCCTGGCAGGTGGGCAGATCGGTACAGGCCAGCGCGGCGTAGTTGGTCGAGGTCCAGCCGCCCAGGAAGATCTGCATCGCCAGCATCACCAGACCGATCAGGGCGGGCACCTGCAGGCGGGCCACCGGCTCGGCATCCACATAGTGTCGCGGCGCCCGCTGACGCTGCCACAAGAGCACCAGCAGGCTGAAGACCAGCATGCCCCCGATCAGGTGGCCGGTGACGATCGCCGGCTTGAGCAGCAGGGTCACCGTCCACTTGCCGAAAAAGCCCTGCAGGATGACCACACCGACCAGCGCAAAGGAAAGCCAGGGCGGCGCAGGCAGATCCTTGCGCCAGGTCCAGCCCAGGCCCGCCAGCATCAGGATGAGCAGACCCACGAAGCTGGCCACATAGCGATGCACCATTTCGTTCCAGGCCTTTTGCAGCGACACCGGGCCGTGCTCGCCACCCTGGGCCTGGACTGCTGCACTGATCTTGTCCTTGGCATGCTCCGGGGTGAGATGGCCATAGCAGCCGGGCCAGTCCGGGCAGCCCAGTCCGGCATCGGTCAGGCGCACCCAGGCGCCCAGCATGAGCAGGCACAGGGTGATCAGCAAGGTCATCAGGGCGAGGCGCCGGTACAGGCGGGTGCGCGGATGTTGGGCCTTGGCTTGGCCGGCAGCGTGGTACCACATGGTCAGCGCACCTGTGAGGCCCGCAACAGCTTGGCGAGATCTTTCTTCATCTTGGAGGGGTCCGGATCCTTGGGGAATCGCATCATCAGGTTGCCATAGGGATCGATCATGTGAATGTGCTCGTCGCTGCGGGTGCCCGGGGCCGCACGCATCAGGGCCTCGAGCGCAGCGGCATCGACACGATACAGGCGCAGCCCTTCATGCTGCGCGAGCAAGGCAGGGTCGGGCAGAGCTTCATCGGTGAGCAGCCACAGGCGCTCGACCCTTTCCATCTCGGCTCCCGCCGTCTTGCGGACCTGGCGGGTGAAATACAGACGCCGTGCGCAAGCCTCATCACAGCGCGACGGCCCCACGGTGACCATCAGCCACTTCAGGCGCAAGTCCTTCAGATCGCCCAGTGCCGTCGGGCCCGCCACCGCAACTGCTGGTGCGCCCGGTGCCGGTACAGCGGTCAGGGCCAGCCCCTTGGCATCGCGTTGCGGCTCGATCAGTTCGCCGTAATTGGTACGCCCCTGCGGCCGGATGACGTAGTAGGTGAAGTACGAGGCCAGCACCGGCAGCGCAAAGAACAGGAACAGCAGGATCATGCGCACGCGCGAACGGCGCAGCGCCTGCGGGTCAGGAGGGCTTGCGTCAGGGGTGGGTGGTGTCATCGGGGCGTCGTTGGCCATGTCAATGTGTTGGGCTCTGTGCAGGGCGCTGTCGGCGCGGCTGGATGACGACGAACCAAAGCCACAGCAGGGCAGTCAGCGTCGCCAGTCCAAACCACTGGAAGGCATACCCCCGATGCTTGGCCACGTCGTCGCTGGCCACTGGCCAATTGCGATTGAGACCATCCTGGGCCTCGGCGTCAGCAGTTTGCCGCAACAGCCAGGGCGCCACCGGTTTGCCCAGTCGCGCGCTCAGGCGCCCGGCATCGAAGTTCTGCCAAGGCCTTGCATTATCGCCTGTGGCGGGACCGGCGCCGCCGGGTCCCGAGCCCAGTTCAAGGGCTTTGACCGGTTGCTCGACCATGGCCTGCAGGCGCACGGGCCCCTCCGGCGTCCTGAGCGCCGGGAGCCGATTGCGGTCGCGGGGGTCGCTGGCGATCCATCCACGGTTGACCGCCACCACCAGGGCACTGTCCTGAACCGCCAGGGGTGTGATGACATGAAAACCGGACACGCCCTGATGGGTCCGGTTGTCGATGAATACCGTGTGCTCGGGCAACCAGCGGCCGTTGACCGCCACCGGGATGCCATACGGCAACTGGGCCAGGCGCTGCTTGCCGGCCTCATCCTCAGCGGCGATGCGCCCGTCGCTGCGGAGCACGCTCGTCAGGGCCGGCGCCGGTCCTCGCGCCGCCTGTTCGCGGGCCGCCAGCAGACCCGACTTGAATTCGGCACGCCGCGTCTGCCACAGGCCGAGCGAAACGGTCAGGGCAATCACGACAAGGGCCATGAAACTTGGGATAATGCGACGCATGAAATGGATTATCGCCTTCGCGTTCCTCGGCATTGCTGCCAGCATGGTCTCGGCCATGATTTTCCTGATCCGTGACCAGGGCAAGACACGCAACGTGGTGCGCTCACTGACCGTGCGGATCAGCCTGTCGGTCGTGCTCTTTGCGCTGATCTGGTTCAGCTATCACATGGGGTGGATCGAGCCGACCGGCATCCCGATGCGGCCGCGCTGAAGCAAGCGCCCCCGCTGCAGCAACGAAAAGGGCCGCTTGCGCGGCCCTCTTGCATTCAAGCGGTGCCGGTTACAGCCAGTACACCACCACATACAGGCCCAGCCAGACGACGTCGACGAAGTGCCAGTACCAGGCGGCCGCTTCGAAGGCGAAATGGTGATCCTTGTTGAAGTGGCCCCGCATGTAGCGCATCAGCACGAAGAACAGCATCAGGGCACCAACCGTGACATGGAAGCCGTGGAAGCCCGTCAGCATGAAGAAGGTTGAACCGAAGATGCCGGAATCCAGGCGCAGGTTCAGTTCCTTGTAGGCATGGATGTATTCGTAGCCTTGCAGGAACAGGAACAGCACACCGAGCAGGATGGTCAGGGCGAGCCAGAACTTGGTCTTGCCGCGGTTGTCATCCTTGAGGGCGTGGTGGGCGATGGTCAGGGTCACGCCGGAGGTCAGCAGCAGCGCGGTGTTGATGGTCGGGATCGGCCACGGACCCATCTTTTGGAAGGGCTCGATCAGCTTGGCCGGTCCGAGGCTGGGCCAGGTGGCGGCAAACTCGGGCCAGAGGAAATTCTTGTGATCCAGATCGCCCAGCCAGGGGGTCGAGATGGTGCGCGCGTACCAGAGGGCACCGAAGAACGCCCCGAAGAACATGACTTCCGAGAAGATGAACCAGCCCATCGACCAGCGGAAGGAGACGTCCACGTTGTGACCATACTGACCGCCCTCGGACTCGGCCGCCACATTGCTGAACCAGCCATACAGCATGTAGATCAGGATGCCCAGGAAGATCGCCATCATCCAGGGGCCGTAGGCGTAGTCATTGACCCAGCCAGACATGCCAAAACCGAAGAAGGTCAGGGCAATCGCCCCCACCATCGGCCACTTGGAAGGGCCAGGGACAAAATAATGCGGCGCTGCGCCGTGGGCATTGGATGCCATGTCTAGTCTCCGAACGAAAAATGGGCTTTGGAATCGGGTTGATGGATCATGTCGGGCGGCCGGTCAGGAGGTCACCATCTTGACGATGCTCACCAGGGTCAGGATGAAGGCAATGGCCATCATCACCCCAACGATGATGACCACCACCGGGTTCAGCCGTGCGATATCTTCCTGGTGTGCCCTGCGGCCACGCACCCCGAAGAACGAGGCCGCCACCGCCTTGATGGTGGCGCCCAGCGACAGCTGGCGGTTCAGCGCGTCCTTGTCGGTGCTCATTGAAGCACGCCTTCAGGTTTGCCCTGCATCGCAGTGGGACCGGCCACCTCGAAGAAGGTGTACGACAGCGTGATGGTGCCCACATCCTTGGGCAGCTTGGGATCGATCACGAACACCACCGGGAAGCTGCGTACCTGCTGGGCTTCCAAGGTCTGCTGCTTGAAGCAGAAGCATTCGATCTTCTTGAAGTACTGGCCCGACTGCTGGGGTGCATAGCTGGGAATGGCCTGGCCGGCCGTGCGCCGGTCGACGGTACTGATCAGCTGATAATTGACGGTCACCATCTCGCCCGGATGGACGGTCATCGAGGCCTTCTCGGGCTTGAACAGCCAGGAACCCCGGCTGTTGGCATCGAACTCGACCACCACCTTGCGGGAGGAATCGACCTGGGTGTTCTGGACGAACTCGGCGATGTGCTTGTCCTTGTTGAACAGGCTGTTGACACCGGTCGCCTCGCAGATGGCGCGATAGATCGGCACCATCGCAAAGCCGAAACCAAACATCGCGCAGGCAATGACCATCAGCTTGAGCATCAGTTGCCGGTTGAGCAGCCTGATCCAGGAGCGCTGAAGCTGCGGTGGATGCGTCATGCCTTACTTGCCAAACAGATAGCGGTTGACGATGACGCCCGCAAAAAAGACCAGCGCGATGCTCAGCAGCACCAGCGCCGTCCTCATGTTGCCGGGCTTGCGGGGGGAACCGGAAGCCTCGGCATGCTTGGTCGAATCGTTCATCATCCGTGACGGGTTCAAGCGGGGCCTGCGATCAGCGGGCCGCGAAGTCCTGCTGCGGCGGGGTCTCGAAGGTGTGGAAGGGGGCGGGGCTGGGCACCGTCCACTCCAGGCCGATCGGGTTTTCCCAGACTTCCTGGGTGGCCTTGGGGCCACCCTTGATGCACTTGATCACCACCACCAGGAAGATCAGCTGCGACAGGCCGAAACCGAAGGCACCGATGGTTGCGACCATGTTGAAGTCGGCAAACTGCATCGGGTAATCGGCATAGCGACGCGGCATGCCGGCCAGGCCGAGGAAGTGCATCGGGAAGAAGGTGATGTTGAAGGTGATCATCGAGGCCCAGAAGTGCAGCTTGCCCAGACCTTCGGAGTACATGTGGCCGGTCCACTTGGGCAGCCAGTAGTAGGCACCGCCGAACAGCGCGAACAACGAACCCGCCACCAGCACGTAGTGGAAATGCGCCACCACGTAATAGGTGTCATGCAACTGAATGTCGAGCGGCGCCACCGACAGGATGATGCCGGTCAGGCCTCCCATCGTGAACACGAAGATGAAGCCGATCGCCCACAGCATCGGGGTCTCGAAGGTCATCGAGCCGCGCCACATGGTGGCCACCCAGTTGAAGATCTTCACGCCCGTGGGCACGGCGATCAGCATGGTGGCGTACATGAAGAACAACTGGCCGGTCACGGGCATGCCGGTCGTGAACATGTGGTGAGCCCACACGATGAACGACAGGATGGCGATCGAGGCCGTGGCATACACCATCGAGCTGTAGCCGAACAGGCGCTTGCGGGCGAAGGTCGGGATGATCTCCGACACGATGCCGAAGGCCGGCAGGATCATGATGTACACCTCGGGGTGACCGAAGAACCAGAAGATGTGCTGGTACATCACCGGGTCACCGCCACCGGCGGCATTGAAGAACGAGGTGCCGAAGTGACGGTCGGTCAGCACCATGGTGATGGCACCGGCCAGCACCGGCATCACGGCGATCAGCAGGTAGGCGGTGATCAGCCAGGTCCAGACGAACAGTGGCATCTTCATCAGCGTCATCTTCGGAGCCCGCATGTTCAGGATCGTGGTGATGATGTTGATCGAGCCCATGATCGAGCTGGCGCCCATGATGTGCATCGCGAAAATACCCAGATCCATGCCGGGGCCCATCTGCACCGACAGCGGCGCGTACAGGGTCCAACCGGCTGCCGTGGCACCGCCGGGCACGAAGTAGGACGCCACCAGCAGGGCTGCAGCCACCGGCAGCAGCCAGAAGCTGAAGTTGTTCATCCGGGCAAAGGCCATGTCGGAGGCACCGATCATCAGCGGGATCTGCCAGTTGGCGAAGCCGACGAAGGCCGGCATGATCGCGCCGAACACCATGATCAGGCCGTGCATGGTGGTGAGCTGGTTGAAGAACTCGGGCTGCATGATCTGCAGGCCGGGCTGGAACAACTCGCTGCGCAGCGCCAGCGCGTTCAGACCACCGACCAGGAACATGGTGAAGCTGAACCAGAGGTACAGCGTACCGATGTCCTTGTGGTTGGTGGCGTACAGCCAGCGCCGCCAGCCGTGCGGATGGTCATGCGCGTGATCGTCGTGGTGGCCTAGGCCGACTTCGTGGGGAACACTTGCCATTTGCAAACTCCGATAACTGATTCTTGGAAGAGGGCCTGGGAATTACTTGCTGGTCGCGCTGACCTTGTCAGCGGGCTGCGCTGCAGGCGCTGCATCAGCCTTGGGTGCATCGGCACCGCCGGATCCCCCGCCCGCCTGGTACTGACCCTTGCGGGCAGCAGTGAACCAGGCCGGTTGAACGGCCTCGCCGGTCTTGTTGCCCCAGCTGTTGCGGGTGTAGGTCATGACCGCAGCCAATTCGACGTCGGACAGGGCCGCCCAGGACGCCATGGCGGTGGGCTTGCCATCCTTGGCGACGCCCTCCAGCAGGATCTTCAACTGGCCAGCGTAGGGACCATTGACCACCTTGGAGCCGTCAAGCGCGGGGAAGGCGGGCGGCACGCCCTTGCCGGTCGGCTGGTGGCAGGCCGCGCAGTTCTTGGAATAGACTTCCTGGCCTCGCGCCATCAGCTCTGCCATCTTCCACTCCTTGGTGGGGTCATCGCGCTTGGAAGCGGCTTTCTTGACTTCGGCAGCCGCCCACTTGGCGTAGTCTTCCTCGCTCTTGACTTCGACCACGATCGGCATGAAGGCGTGTTCCTTGCCGCACAGTTCGGCGCAGTCGCCACGGAAGGTGCCGACCTTTTCGGCACGGAACCAGGTGTCACGCACGAAACCGGGGATGGCGTCCTGTTTGACGCCGAAGGCCGGCACCATCCAGGCATGGATCACATCCGAGGCGGTGGTGATGATGCGAACCTTCTTGCCCACCGGCACCACCAGGGGATTGTCGACTTCCATCAGGTAGGTGGCGGAGCGGGGGGCCTTGCCCTCGATCTGCTCGCGCGGGGTCGACAGGCGCGAGATGAACGAAATACCGGCCCCTTCCCCCTTGACGTAGTCGTAAGTCCAGTTCCACTGGGCACCGGTTACCTTGACGGTCAGGTCGGCATTGGTGGTGTCCTTCTGCTCGATGACCATTCGGGTCGCCGGCAGGGCCATGCCGATCACGATCAGCAGCGGCACGATGGTCCAGGCAATTTCGACGGTCGTGCTTTCATGGAAGGTCGCTGCCTTGGCGCCCTTGCTCTTGCGGTGCTTCCAGACCGAGTAGAACATCACCGAGAACACGGCCACGAAGATGGCCAGGCAGACCCACAGCAGGAAGTGGTGCATCCAGCGCTGGTCGGCGGCAATCCGGGTCACCGGCTCGGCCAGATCCAGCTGAAAACGCTTCGGCCCCCCCGGCATGTCGGGGATATCGGCTGCGAAGGCAGAGGCGCCCGTCATTGCCAGTGCAGCTGCAAGGCCCCAGTGGTTCAAGGTGTGTCGTGCCAGTTTGACTCGTTGTTTTACCAGGTTCATCGCTTTTTTCCAGACTCAAATCGTCGCCAGCGCCCGGCGCAGTTCAACAGCCCACTGCGCCCGGCTTTGGGCCGGCAAATGCCGTCCCACCGTAGTTTTTCCTCCCGAGCACACCAGCGTGATGGGTGCGCGCGGACCTCCCGGATATTCGATTCTCACCCACGGGGTGCTATACACCTCGCGGCTGCAGCGCGTGCCCGTCGACCGCTCGACGATCACGCAGCCTGAATCGGCCACGACCCGCTCGTAATCCCCGGCATGCCGCGCATAGACGATGTAGGCCGTCAGCAGCGCAAGAATTTCGATACCGGCGAAGGGCAGGACCAGGGTAGCCCCGGTCAGGGCAAAGCCTATGGCTATGCCTGCCGACAACACGCCGATCGATCCGAACCACAGCGCCAGTTGAGCGGGACTGAGCGCGCAATTGCGACGATGGACCCACTCTCGGGCCATGCCGGAAGAGGCTCGCGTCTGGGCCTCTGCAATGCGCTGCGGTTGATGCTCGGCTTCTGAGTGCACGGAGTCAGAAATTCCAGGAATTGAATTTGACGCGGATCAAACACCCGACATTATAGACACCCTCGCCGCCGCCGCCATCCCGGCAGGTCAGGATTTCCCCTTTCGGGGCCGCGCCGGCAGGAATTCGATGGGACTCAGGCCGTCTTCGCGCCGCTTTCGGGCCGGGACCCAGGCATGGCCATAGACGATCTCGAAACTCAGGCTGAGCGCCGCGCCATCGCCCTGGGTCGCCTGCAGGCGCGCCTGCAGTGCATCCCGGAAGCCGCGCCCGCGCAGGCCCGGCGCGCGCGACCGCAGGGCGTTGCCGCCCAGGCGATGAAGGTCCCGCAACAGGTCCGGGACGCGGCCAAAGCTCAGGTCGATGCGTTCCATGTCCATCACCGGCTCGGCAAAGCCGGCATTGACAAGGGCATCGCCCCAGTCATGCATGTCGCAAAAACCCATCAGCGTGCCAGCCTTGCCCTCGCGCGGGGCACGCAGCTGGCGCAGGGTATCGACCCCAAACACCGAAAACATCAGCAAGGCGCCGGGACGGGCAATGCGCATCAGCGCCGCCAGCGCCTCATCAGGCCGGGCAAGCCAGTGCAGGGAAAGGTTGGACCACAACAGGTCGACACTGTCGCGCGGCAGCGGGGGGGCGGCAATATCGGCCTCGATGAAGTGCTGGCGCGGGGACGAGCCGGCCCCCAGGGAGGCCAGCAGCCCGGCAAACAGGCCGCGCGCCGGCGGCGCCAGCCGCTCGCGGGCCCGCGCCAACATGGCAGGAGAATGGTCCAGACCGGTAACCTCGGCCTGCGGATACCGCTTTTGCAGGGCGGCCACCCCGGCCCCCAGCCCGCAACCCAGGTCGACGATGCATTGCGGCGCCAGGCGCACCGCATCGAGCCGCGACAACATCCGTGTCTCGACCTCTCGCAACAGGTAGTCGTTGTCCTCGAAATGGCTGGCACGGCGCTCGAACTGGCGCAATACCGACTGAGGATCTAGGTCAGGAGGTTCAAGCATAGGGCCCAATGATAACGAGACAGGAAAGGCCGGCGCGGGTGAGGATGGCCTGTCACTGGGGGCATCCAGCCCCCGCTTTCGCCCCGCGAGGGTTGCGGCGTACCCCCGACCCCCGAGGCCACCCACGTCATTCCACCCCGACCCATGGCCCGACCCTTCCTGATGCGCGCCCGCCGCCTGTTGTCACTGGGCACCGACCTGAGCCTGCAGGCCCTGCTGCCCCGCGTCTGCGCCCTGTGCGAGGCCGAATTGGGCAGGGCCGATGCCCGCCGCGCCCGGCTTTGCCCGCCCTGCCTGGAAGCCCTGCCCGGTACCTCCGGGGGCCGCTGCCTGCGTTGCGCCCTGCACCACGTGCCGTCGGCGGCATGTCCCTTGTCCAGCGAGGCGCAAGCACCCTGGGACGCGGCGCTGGCCTGGCTCGATTACGGCTACCCGGTCGACGGCTGGATCCATGCGCTCAAGTTCCAGGGGGAAGGCGCCCTGGCCGAGGGCCTCGGTCACGGGCTGGCACGGGCGATACTGCGTCACCGCGAGACCTGGGCACCCCTGGTCGGACCGATCGATGCCATCGTGCCGCTGCCGCTTGCGCCCTCGCGCCTGGCGCGGCGCGGCTTCAACCAGGCGGCCCTGATCGCCACTGCGGTACAGCGCGCCTGGCGCCTTGAAGGGGACGCAGCACCGCCGCTGCGTCCGGACTGGCTGCTACGCACCGGTGACACCGCGCCCCTGTCCGGGCAGGGGGCCTCGGAACGCCCCGCGATGATTCATGGCGTCTATCAGGCCGGCAAAGGTACCCGGCACGGTCAGCGCCACAACAACAAGGTCGGCAGCGCTGGGGAACCGTCCCTCAAAGGGCGCTGTGTGCTGCTGATCGACGATGTCATGACGACCGGGGCGAGCCTGGCCGAGGCCACACGATGCCTGAGGGCAGCCGGTGCCCAGGGCGTAGTGGTGGCGGCGGCCGCCCGGACACCGCTCGTCGCACACGAGTCTCCGGGATAGCAAATGCTTGCTTACAAACGAGACACAGCGCTCAGGAGCGTGAGCTCAACGACCCAGTACCGCCAGAGACTCGTCGCGCAGGCCCACCAGCAAGGCCTGCCCGGACGCATCCACCACGAACTCCCCGTAGCGGGCCTTGGCAAATCGCTCGCCCTGGCCCTCCTGGAAGAACCAGGCATTGGTCGAGATCCGGACCGGATCGCGGGAAAGGCCGGGGACCCGCTGAAAGCGCAGCAGCATCTGGTCGGCCGCTGGCCCCTGGCGATCCTGCGGTGCCAGATGTGCGATGCGGCGCTCGTCCAGCCGGATCCAGACCTGCCCGTCCCGACCGGGGGTGGCCCGGGGCGCAGAGGCCTTGCCCGGGGCTGGCCCTTCCGTCTGGGCGCCCGCCTCGCCCTGCTCCTCCCGCTCGGCGATCTCGCCGGCCAACTCGAAGCGCAGTGCCATGTAGTCCCCCTGCATCAGCGAGCGCGGGTCGACCGGCGCCAGGGCCAGAAAAACATGCTGTCCCTGCTCGAGAATGCGCTCCTTGCTGCGAATGCCCCAGAGCGCAGCGGCGACGGTCACCACCAGGGCAAGGGCTGCCAGGGCGGAGCCCGAGGCCGGCCAGGCCGGCCTGGTCCGTTGTCCCGCCGTGGCGCGACGGGCCCAGTACCAGCGGCCCAGCAGCAGCGCCGCGCCGGCGGCCGCCAACAACAGCGACTTGAACCACAAGGGCCAGAGCAGGTCGTAATAAAAGGCCGAGAACCCCAGCAGGCTGAGCAGGACCCCCATCCCCTGCCCTGCCCGGTCCCGGGGCCAGCAGGCGGCGACAAAGGCCAGGCCCATGAACAACAGGGGGCTGCGCCACAGCAACAGGGTGGCCAGGGCCAGCGCAGCAGCCAGCGAAGGGCGCAAGCGCGGGGGCAGGACAGGCCAGGCTTTCCAGGCGACGAAACCGGCCAGCATCAGGCTGGTCAACAGGCTCCATTGCCGATGCGCACTGAAGGCCTGGGCGATCTTGTCTGCACCGCCCCCGGCCACCATCAACGAGTCGCCCGCTGCCTTGGGCACCAGCAGCCCCAACACCAGCACCCCCAGGGCCAGGGCCGCCAGGGTACCCATTCGGGTGGCCGGGCTTCGCAGGGTGTCGAGCAGCACCCCATCGCCGGTGGGCCGCAGCGCCAGCGTCCCCAGGCCCGCCGCCGTCACGAGCAGCAAAGGCACATAGAAACGCAAATCCCTCAACCCGTCGAACTGGGCCGGCCAGGTGAGGGTGATCATGAGCAGCGTCAGGGCCGACCAGAACCCCTTGACCGCAAAAAAACGGTGCCCGGGATGTGGAATCAGCACCGACAGCGCTCCGTACAGGAGCACCAGGGCCACTGCAAAAAGCCGCGCCTGGTGCAACTCGGACCCGCCAAGCAGGCGGAATAGCGCATACACCAGCGCGGCCTGTCCGGCTAGGCTGAAGGCCAGCGCAAACTGCTGGCGGGCCATGCTCTCGACCCGGTGGAACAAGAACCTCGCCAGCCCGATCAGGGCCCCGCCAATGATCAGCCAGGCCATTCCCGCACCGCCCAGCCAGGACGCCAGGGCCATCGCCACGCTGGCCAGAAAACTGAGCATCAGGAGGGCACCGATCCAGGCGCCAGTACCCATGATCGCGCCCAGGTACCAGGGCGGGGCCTTCCCGGCTTCCTGACCGCCCGCCTGGCCGCCTTCCTGACCGGCCGCCAGCTTGCGCAGGCGGGTCACCACAGCCGAGGACAGGGCCACGAAGATCAGGCCCAGGAACATGCTGGTAAAGACGCCGTCGCCCCATCCGATCAGGCGCCCCAGGGCCGACACGGCCAGCAGGCAACCCGCAATCAGCGCAAAACCGAGCAGGGGCAGGTCGCGGCGCACGCGCAGGGCATGGGCTGCCAGCAGCGCCAGGCAAACCAGGGCCGTGCCCCATCGGCCGGCGTCGAAATGCATCAGGCTGCCTTCCAGACCCAGCCACAGGCTCAGGCCCAGGACAACGGTTCCGAGCACCCGCAGGCCCCACCGGCCGCGCAGCCCCAGCGCGGGTCGAAGGCGCCAGCCGGCCTCCCAGACGGCGAAACTGGCCCAGGCCGTCAGCAGGGGAAGCGCGAAGGCACTGCCGCCCAGGCTGCGCACCAGTCCATCCAGCACGCCGGCATGAATGGCGCCGTGGCGGATGACCGCAAACTGAACCAGCAGCAGCACCAACACCCAGATCAGGGGCGAGGCGGCCGCCCAGGCCCAGAGCAGCCCGAGGGCAGACCAGGCGGCGAACAACTGCCAGGCATCGGCACCGGTCTGGTAGACCTGCCCGATGGTGGCGAGCCAGACCCCGGTGGCCCCGAAGGACAGGAACAGGCTGGCCTGGCGGGCGTGATCACGCCACCACAAGGACAGGATGGCGCCGAGGGTCACGGTACCGCCCAGCAGCAGGAACTTGTGCAGCGGAGTCAACAGCGACCAGTTGAACGCAAAGAAGCTGACCAGGCCAGCCACCAGCAGCAAGGCACCGGTTGCCAGCACCGCCCGGTCCAGGGCGGATCGGCTCAGGGCGGATTCAGGTTGAAGCATCATGAAGGTCCCGTTCCCAAGGAGGCCCTTCGCTCGCGCCATGCGGGCGCCAGGGCACTGAGCAAGGCAGAGGCCAGGATCAGCACACCGCCCATCACAGCATAAGGACTGAGCACCTCGCCGGCAATCAGGACCGAGGACACCGAGGCGAAAATGACTTCACTGAGCATCACCAGCGCGGTAGTCTGGGCAGGCAGGCGCGCCGCCCCGTACTGCAAGGCCAGGTTGCCGAACATCAGGGTCACGGCAAGCAGGCTCAACCCCAGCACCCAGCCCAGTTGCGGCGCGGGGGGCAGCGGTACCCGTCCGCTCGGTCCCAGCGCAAGCCCCGCCACCACCGCCACCGCGCAGGCGCCGGCAAACATCGCAAGGGAGCGGGCTTCATTGGGGGTATCGGCATGGCGGCGCAGCAGCACATTGACGCAGGCAAAGCAGAATCCGCCGAAAAGCCCGAGCCACTCGGGCAGGTTGCGCGGCACCGGAAGACCCAGCCCGGGCCGCCACAGCACCAGCACGGCACCGCCCACAGCGAGCGCAATCTGCAGCAGCGACACCCCGGTGACCGGTTCGCGCAGCAGCCAGCGCGCCATCACAGTGGCCCATACCGGCATCATGTAAAAGAGCAGGATGACGCGTACCACCTCGCCTTCCTGGACCGCCCAGTTGAAGGCGACATTGTTCAGGCCGGAGGCCAGCATGATCCAAGCCAGCACCGGATGGGCGACCAGGGCACGCCAGGCGCGCGGCCGCCACAAGGTGACCAGCACCGTGCCCAGTCCGTAGATGAAGGCCGTCGCCCACAGGCTGTGCAGGCCCAGTGCATCGAGCCTGCGAAAAGGCCACCAGGCCAATCCCCAGAAAAAGGCATTGACCAGCAGGGCAAGGCAGGGCAGCAGGGCCGAGGGGCGCAGCGCAGCGGTGTCGGACACGTGGACGTCGCCGCCTCAGGCCTGGCGCATGGCCAGGGCCCGATCGACAAAATCCAGGCGGTCCTGGCCCCAGAAACGCTCGCCATCGAGCACGAAAGTGGGGGATCCGAACACACCGAGCGCCACCGCCTCTTCGCTGTACTCGCGATACAGGCGCTGTACCTGCTCCGAGCGCTCCAGGCCCTGCAACTGGGCACCCGGCAACCCGTTTTCGTCGGCAATGGCGATGCGCACGGCGGCCTGGGCCGTATCGCGCTCCTCGGCCCACAGGGCCCGCAGCAGGGCGTGGGACAGGCGCTGGGCATCCAGGCCCATGCATTGCGCCGCGATCACCATCCAGCCGGCATGCTTGTTCCAGTCGGGGTCGGTGACCACCTGCGGATAGTGCCGCGGCTCGAGCACCATCGGCATGCCCAGGTATTGGCGCCAGCGGTCCAGTTCAAGGGCATGATAGCTGCGCCGCGCCGGCGGCCGCGTGCGCAGGGGCACACCGCCGGTCAGCGGAACGACGGCCTGGAAGTCGTAGGGCTTGAGCACCAGTTCCACTTTATGGCGGCGCACAATGTCCGCCAGCCGCGGACCTGCAAAATAAGCCCACGGAGATGAGAGACTATAGAAGCAACTGAGCTGGGTCATACGCCACATTATGAAGCCACAGGAAGAGTTGGACGCCGAGTGGTTCGCCCGCACCGCGACTGGACAACTGGAGACCTTGCAAAACGCCCGCAGCCCCCAGGCCCAGGCTGGCCTGGATGCCCTGCGTGCGCGCGCCCGCCATGACCTGCTGTGCCTGAACTTTCCGGCCGCCAACTGGGTCCCCGAACGCCAGGTCGAGACCGGTGACGGTGGGCCGCAGCGCCTGCTCGATGCCCTGGTGATCGGCGGCGGCATGTGCGGCCAGACCGCGGCCTTTGCGCTGATGCGCGACGGTGTGCGCAACATGCGCATCGTCGATGCGGCGCCGCGCGGCGCCGAAGGGCCCTGGGCCACCTTCGCGCGCATGGAGACCCTGCGCTCGCCCAAGCACCTGACCGGCCCGGACCTGGGCATCCCGAGCCTGACCTATCGGGCCTGGTACGAGGCCCAGCACGGCGTAAAGGGCTGGGAGGCGCTCTACAAGGTGCCGCGCATCGAATGGCAGGACTATCTGACCTGGGTGCGCGACACGGTCGGCATCGCGCTCGAAAACGAGGTGCGGGTACGCCGCATCGAGCCGCAAGGCCGGCACTGGAAGGTGCAACTGTGGCATCACCGCGAGCAGCGCGAGGAAACCCTGGTCACACGCAAGCTGGTGCTGGCGCTGGGACGCGGCGGCAGCGGCTTGCCCCGCTATCCGGTCTTTCCCTCGCTGGACCTGAACCAGCCGGGCTCGCCCCGTCCCGCAGGGGTTTTCCACTCCAGCGACCCGATCGACTTTGCGGCGCTGCGCGGCAAGCGCATTGCCATCCTGGGTGCCGGCTCCTCGGCCTTCGACAATGCCGGTACCGCACTGGAGCACGGCGCGGCCCAGGTGCAGATGTTCATGCGGCGCAGCGTGATGCCCCAGGTGAACAAGAGCAAGTGGAGCGCCTTCCCAGGCTTCCTGCGCGGCTACCATGCGCTCGACGATGACCGCAAATGGGCGATCTACACCTATATCTTCGAGCAGCAGGTGCCGCCCCCCTTCGAATCGGTCCTGCGCTGTGACAGGCATCCCCAATTCAGCCTGCGCAGCGGCGAGGCCTGGCTCGACATCCTGCCCGGGCCGCGCGTGCGCAGCAGCCTCAACCAGGACAGCCACCCGAACGGCGAGGCCTTCGATGCCCTGATCATCGCCACCGGCTTCGATGTCGATCTGCTCGAAAATCCCCTGCTGACCGAGTGGGCCGGGCAGATCCGCATCTGGGCCGACGTGGTGCCCCCGGCCGTCATTCCCGGCAATGAGGAGGCCTCGCGCTTTCCCTACCTGGGCGAGGGCTTCGAGATGCAGCCCAAGTCCGCGGATGCGGCGATCGCACCCGCGCTGGGCCAGCTGCATGTCTTCAACTGGGGCTGCTGCATGAGCCATGGCGCCATTGCCGGCGATATCCCCGGCCTGGCCACCGGTGCCAACCGGCTGTCCAATGCCCTGGTGCGCGACATATTTGTCGCAGAGGCGGATGAATTGCAGCAGCGCCTGTACCAACATGCCGAACTCGAACTCGCCCCAACCCGTTTCGGTCTGAGCCCGCAGGCGTATGCCGCCGCGGCCCGGACCCCCTCCCGCCACTCCTGAAGGACCCCATGAGCGCCACCGCCCGCCTGATCCGCGAAGGCTCGATCGGACTGATCGAACTCGACAACCCGCCCGTCAATGCCCTGGCCCACGGCCTGCGACAGGGGCTGGGCAAGAGCATCGACGAGGCCCTGGCCGATCCGGCCATCACGGCCATCGTGCTGATCGGCGCCGGTCGCATGTTCTGTGGCGGTGCCGACCTGCGCGAATTCGGCACACCAGCCCAGACCCTGCCCCCGATGACCTTCGACATCCGCACCCAGATGGATGCCTCGAGCAAGCCGATCGTCGCCGCCATCCATGGCAGCGCCCTGGGCGGCGGCCTTGAGATGGCCCTGGCCTGCCACTACCGGATCGCGCAGAAGGGCGCCCAGCTGGGCCTGCCGGAAGTCAAGCGCGGCCTGCTGCCCGGTGGCGGCGGTACGCAGCGGCTGCCGCGCCTGGTGGGCGTCGCGACCGCCACCGAGATGATCATCGAGGGCCTGCAGATCAACACCGCGCGGGCGCTGGAGATCGGCCTGATCAGCGAGGTGGTCGAGGGCGACCTGCGCGCGGCGGCGATGGCCTTTGCGCAGAAGATGGCCGCCAGGGGCGGACCGCACCCGGTCATCTCGCAGATGAGCGCCAGCATCGACAATGCCGCCGAGTTCTTCAAGACGCAGCGTGACCGTATCCGCAAGGAAAAGCGCGGGCTGGAAGCCCCCCTGCTGTGCCTGGACTGCATCGAGAAGGCGACCACGACGCCCTTTGCCGAGGGCAGCGCCTTCGAGCGTGCCGGACTTCAGCAACTGGTGGCCGGCACGCAGTCGAAGGCCCTGCGCCACATCTTCTTTGCCGAGCGCGAATCGGCGCGCATCCCGGGCATCGCCGAGGATGCCCCGACCCGACCGATCCGCAAGGTCGGGGTGCTCGGTGCCGGCACCATGGGCGGTGGCATCGCCATGTCGCTCGTCAATGTCGGCATCCCGGTGGTACAGCTGGAAACCAGCCAGGCGGGCCTGGACAAGGGACGCGCCACGATGAGCAGGAACTACGCCGGCACGGTGGCCAAGGGCCGACTGACGCAGGCCGACATGGACAAGCGCCTGGGCCTGATCACTGGCACCCTGAGCTACGAGGACCTGAAGGACTGCGACCTCATCATCGAAGCGGTTTTTGAGGAGATGTCGGTCAAGCAAGAGGTGTTCCGCAAGCTCGATGCGGTGTGCAAGCCCGGTGCCATCCTGGCCTCCAACACCTCGCGGCTGAACATCGACCAGATCGCGGCCGCCACCAGCCGTCCCGAGGATGTCATCGGCCTGCACTTTTTCTCGCCAGCCAATGTGATGCGCCTGCTCGAAGTGGTGCGTGGCGCCAGGACCTCCAACGAGGTGATCGCCACCTCGATGAAGCTGGGCAATACCGTCAAGAAGCTGCCCATCCTGGTGGGCAACTGCGAAGGCTTTGTCGGCAACCGCATGCTCACCCCGTACAGCCGCGAGGCACAGTTCGTGGTCGAGGAAGGCGCCAGCCCGCAGCAGGTCGACCAGGCCCTGTACCGCTTCGGCATGGCCATGGGACCGCTGGCGGTCGGCGACCTGGCCGGCCTGGACATCGGCTGGGCCGGGCGCAAGCGCCTGGAGCCGACCCGCCCCAAGCACCTGCGCTACTCGAAAATCGCCGACCGCATCTGCGAGATGGGACGCTTTGGCCAGAAGACCGGTGCCGGCTGGTACCGCTATGAGGCGGGCAGCCGCACGCCCCTGCCAGATCCTGTGGTCGATGGCATCATCGAGCAATGTGCCAGAGAGGCCGGCATCACCCGCCGCGCCGTCACCGACGAGGAAATCATCGAGCGCGCCATTTACGCCATGGTCAATGAAGGTGCGCGTATCCTCGAAGAAGGCATCGCGCTGCGCGCCTCCGACATCGACCTGGTCTATGTCAACGGCTACGGCTTTCCGGCGCATCGCGGCGGCCCGATGTTCTATGCTGACACGGTCGGCCTGGACAAGGTGCTGGCCCGCATCCGGCAATTCCACAAGGAACATGGCGAGTTGTGGACGCCGGCGCCCCTGCTTGAGAAACTGGTGCGCGAAGGCAAGCGCTTCAATGCCTGAGCACCGAACCGAATACTCCCTCCACTGACAAAGGACCCCACCATGACTGACGCTGTCATCGTCTCCACTGCCCGCACCCCGATCGGCAAGGCCTATCGCGGCGCCTTCAATATGACCCACGGCGCCGTGCTCGGCTCGCACGTGATCCAGCATGCGATCCAGCGCGCCGGCATCGATGCCGCCGAGGTCGAGGAAGTGATCATGGGGGTAGGTCGCCCAGAGGGTGCCACCGGCGGCAACATCGCGCGCCAGAGCGCCCTGCGCGCCGGCCTGCCGGTGGGCTCCAATGGCCTGGTGGTGAGCCGGGCCTGCGGCTCGGGCCTGCAGGCGATTGCCAATGCGGCACACCGGGTCATCGTCGACCGCGTGCCCATCCTGGTGGCCGGCGGCATGGAGTGCATCAGCCTGACGGTGAACGACAAGGCCAACCGCTACATGACCCAGGACGACTGGCTCAAGGCCAACAAGCCGGCCGTCTACGACACCATGATCCAGACCGCCGAGACGGTGGCCAAGCGCTACAACATCAGCCGCGAAGTGCAGGACCACTACGGCGTGCAGAGCCAGGACCGCGTGATCGCCGCCCAGGCTGCCGGGCGCTTCGACAAGGAGATCGTGCCCCTGACCACGCAGAAGGCCAACACCAACAAGGACACCGGCGCCACCATGATGCAGGAGGTGACGCTCAAGCAGGATGAAGGCATCCGCGCCACCACCTACGAGCAGGTCGCAGCGCTCAAGCCCGTGATGGAGGGCGGCTGCATCACCGCCGGCAACGCCAGCCAGTTGTCTGACGGCGCCTCGGCCTGCGTGGTGATGGACAGCAAGCTGGCCGAAAGGAAGGGGCTGCAGCCGCTGGGCATCTTCCGTGGTTTCCAGGTGGCCGGCTGCGAGCCGGACGAGATGGGCATCGGTCCCGTGTATGCGGTGCCGCGGCTGCTCGAGCGCGCCGGCGTCAGGCTACAGGATGTCGGCCTGTGGGAACTGAACGAGGCCTTCGCGGTGCAGGTGATCTATTGCCGCGACAAGCTGGGCATCAACAACGACATTCTCAATGTCGACGGTGGCGGCATTGCAGTGGGTCACCCCTTCGGCATGTCCGGCGCGCGCCTGGTCGGCCATGCGCTGATCGAAGGCAAGCGTCGCGGCGTCAAGTACGTCGTGGTCACCATGTGCATCGCTGGCGGCATGGGCGCCGCAGGTCTGTTCGAGGTGTGCTGATCATGAGTTCCATCCTGACCTATCCGCGTTCGGTGTTTCGTGAAGACCACGAGATGTACCGCGAGACGGTGCGCCGCTTCATCGAGAAGGAATGCAAGCCGCGCCAGGCCGAGTGGGACAAGGCCGGCCGTGTCGATCGCGACACCTGGCTCAAGGCCGGCAAGCAGGGCCTGCTGTGCGCCTCGATTCCGGAGGACGGCTACGGCGGCGGCGGCGACTTCGGCCACTGCGCCGTACTGATCGAGGAAATGTCCTATGCCAGCGTGGCCGGGCCCGGCTTCCAGTTGCATTCGGACATCATTGCGCCCTACATCTATCGACTGGGGACCAAGGAGCAGAAGGACAAATGGCTGCCCAAGGCAGCCAGCGGCGAGTGCATCCTGTCGATCGCGATGAGCGAGCCGGGCGCCGGCAGCGATCTCAAATCGATCCGCACCACGGCGATCCGCAATGGCGACCACTATGTGGTCAACGGCTCCAAGACCTTCATCTCGAACGGCCTGAACTGCGACCTGTGCGTGGCGGTCGTCAAGACCGACCCGGCAGCCGGCTCCAAGGGCATCTCGCTGCTGCTGATCGAGGCTGACCGTCCCGGTTTCCGCAAAGGGCGCAAGCTGGACAAGATGGGCCAGGAAGCCGCCGATACCGCCGAGCTGTTCTTCGAGGATGTGAAGGTGCCGGTGGGCAACCTGCTGGGCGAGGAAGGCAAGGGCATGAACTACCTGATGACCGAGCTGGCCCAGGAACGCCTGATCATCGCCATCAATGCCGCCGCCCGCACCGAGGCGATGCATGCCGAAACCGTGCGCTACACCAAGGAGCGCATGGTCTTTGGCAAGCCGCTGTTCGACTTCCAGAACACCCGCTTCAAGCTGGCCGAGCTCAAGGCCCGCGTCACGGCGATGCGCATGATGGTCGACCAGTACCTGTCCGAGCATCTGCGCCGCAAGCTGACCCTGGAAGAGGCTGCCATCGCCAAGTTGTTCACCACCGAAGAGCAGACCAAGGTGCTCGACGAACTGCTGCAGCTGTATGGCGGCTATGGCTACATGATGGAGTACAACATCACCCGGGCCTATGTCGACACCCGCGTGGCGCGCATCTATGGCGGCACCAGCGAGGTCATGAAAGAGCTGATCTCGCGCAACCTGTAAGCTGTACCCATCGGACCCGCCTCCCATGCCCACGGGATGCGGCGGGTCCAACCGAAGTTTTCCCGATTCCACACCAAGAAGCATTCACCACGAGGAGCACGCCATGAAGGCAGCCGTTTTCCACAGTGTCGGTACGCCGATGACCATCGAGGATGTCGAGATCGACAAGCCCAAGGGCTTTGAGGTCCTGATCCGCACCGCCGTCGCCGGCCTGTGCCACTCCGACCTGCACTTCATCGAGGGCAAGTACCCGACTCCGGTGCCCGCAGTGCTTGGCCACGAGTCGGCCGGCATCGTCGAGGAAGTCGGCGAGTTCGTCACCCATGTCAAACCCGGTGACCACGTCATCACCTGCCTGTCGGTGTTCTGCGGCAGCTGCGAGTTCTGCATGACCGGCCACCTGTCGCTGTGCGGCAATCCAAAGGTCAAGATGCCCCCCGGCAAGGCCCAGCGCATGCGCTGGAAGGGTTCGCACCTGAACCAGTACCTGAACCTGTCCTCCTTCGCTGAGCAGATGCTGGTGCACGAAAATGCCTTGGTCAAGATCCGCGAGGACATGCCGATGGACGTGGCCGCCCTGATCGGCTGCGGCGTGATCACCGGTTATGGCGCCGTCTCGCACACCGCCAAGGTCGCTCCCGGTTCCACCGTGGCCGTGGTGGGCTGCGGCGGTATCGGACTGTCGGCCATCAATGCTGCGGCCATCGCAGGCGCGGCGCGCATCATCGCGGTGGACAAGGACCCCGGCAAGCTCGAGTTGGCCAAGGCCTTTGGCGCCACCGATGGCGTGGATGCCGGCGAAGCCGACTACATCAAGAAGGTCGTCGACCTGAGCAATGGCGGTGTGCACTATTCCTTCGAGGCCATCGGCCTGAAGGCCACCGCCGAAGCCTGCTTCAGCATGCTGCGCCCGGGCGGCACCGCCACCATCATCGGCATGATTCCGGTCGGCCAGAAGATCGAGCTGATGGGCGCTGCCTTCCTGCAGGAGCGCAAGATCCAGGGCAGCATGATGGGCTCGAACCACTTCCGCATCGACATGCCGCGCCTGATCGAGTTCTACATGCAGGGGCGCCTGAAGCTGGACCAGATGATCTCGGGCCGCCTCAAGCTGGACCAGATCAATGAGGGCTTTGCAGCGATGGCCAAGGGCGGCATTGCGCGCAACGTCATCATGTTCAACCAATAAGGCGGGTACCCCATCATGACCAAGCGTCTTGAAGGCAAGGTCGCCGTCATCACCGGTGCCTGTTCAGGCATCGGTCTGGCGACCCTGGAATTGTTCGTCGCCGAGGGCGCGAAAGTCATGGCCGCAGATCTGAATGTCCAGGAGGGGCAGGCGCTGGAAAAGCGCTTTCCTGGCCAGGTTCGGTTTGCCGCCTGTGATGTCACCCAGTTGCCGCAACTGAAGGCTGCCATCGACGGTGCCGCTGAGGTGTTCGGCGGCCTGGACATCCTGTTCAGCAATGCCGGTGCTGGCGGGTCCAAGGCGGGCGTCGAGACCTTCGACGAGCAGGCCTGGGACAACACCATCAACCTGCTGCTGCGCTCGGTGGCCGCCGGTGCCGCCTATGCCGTGCCGCACATGAAAAAGCGCGGCGGCGGGGCGATCGTCAACACCTCGTCGATCTCGGCCCTGCAGGCCGGCTATGCGCCGCTCACCTATTCGGTGTGCAAGGCCGGCGTGCTGCACTACACCCGGGTGGCCGCTGCGGAACTGTCGCCGCACCGCATCCGGATCAATGCGGTGGTGCCGGGCTTCATCGCCACGCGCATCTTTGGCAGCGGCTTCGGGCTGGACCACGACAAGGCCGGTGCGCTGGCCGAGAAGATCGCCGAGAAGAGCGGATTTGCCAACCCGATCGGCAAACCCGGCCTGCCGCGCGATATCGCCGAGGCCGTGCTGTTCCTGTCCTCGGACGCGGCAGGCTTTGTGACCGGCACCAGCATCACGGTCGATGGCGGCCTGACCATCGGACCGCGTTCGAGTTGGGATCCGAAGGTGCCGCCGATGATGGCCCACCTGCTCGAGATGACGCCCGAGCAGTTCATCGCGTTTCGCGATCGGCAACGCGCAACGGGTTGAAGGCAAGATGTACCCGCCGCGGCCCCTGCCGGGCGGCGAGCGGGGACATCGGACTTGGCCGGGAAGCGATGTCGACGCAGTGCAGGCCCCGGCATTCTTGAGGGGGTGTCCATGGCTTCATCGACGATCTGGCCGCTGATCGCAGCGGCGATGCTGTTCACCTCTTGTTCCCTGAACGAGAGACAGGTCACCCCGGTTGCGGCACCTGCGCCCTCGGCCAGCGCCGCAAGGCCTCCCAACCTCATCATCATCCTGGCCGATGATCTGGGCCATGCCGATGTTTCCACCTACCGCAAGGGTCGCTTTGCCACGCCGAACATCGACCGCATCGGTCGTGAGGGCGCGGTATTCCTGCAAGGCTATGCCAGTGCCCCGATCTGCTCGCCCTCGCGCGCCGGTCTGCTCACCGGCCGTCATCAGCAACGTTTCGGATTCGAGTACAACACCGGCGCCGCGCAGCGTGATATCGGCGAAAGACGCGGCCTGCCCGCCACCGAGCGCACGATCGCTGATGCCCTGCGCGCCGCCGGCTATCGAACCGGGGCCCTTGGCAAGTGGCACCTTGGATCGTCCGAGGCACAGTACCCGACGCATCGGGGCTTCGATGAGTTCTGGGGCTTCCTCACCGGACAGACCAACCACATCCGCCCAGATGCGCCCGATGCGGTCAATGCACGATCACCCGCCACCGGCCTGGCAGGCTTTGACCTGGTCAGGCCCTTTGCCCGGGTCGCTGCGGCCAACGCCGTCATCAAGGGTCCCGGGCGCGAAAGGGTCGATCTGGGGGATGGCCTGCTCACCGAACAACTGACCGCCCAGGCGATCGACTTCGTCGAGCGACACCGCGACCGGCCCTTTTTCCTTTATCTGGCCCATCACGCCCCGCACACGCCGCTGCAGGTCACGCGCAAGTACTACGACCGGTTTGCACACATCGAGGATCGTTCGCAGCGCGTCTATGCCGCGATGATCCAGGCGCTGGACGAGGGCGTGGGTGCGCTGCTGGATCGGCTCGACGCGCTGAATCTGAGCCGCGACACGCTCGTCGTCTTCCTCAGCGACAACGGCTGCGCCGCCTATCTTCCCGGGCTTTGCAGCGGCGATCCGGTGTCCGGGGGCAAACTGACCCTGCTGGAGGGGGGCATCCGGATTCCCTTCCTTGTGCGTTGGCCCGCGCAGATTGCTGCCGGAACCCGCCACCAGGCTCCCGTATCAACCCTGGACGTGCTGCCAACCCTGCTGCGCGCGGCCGGCGTCCCACTGCGGGCTGACCATCGCATCGACGGTCAGGACCTGCTGGGCCAGTTGCAAGCACCCGGCAATGCCCGGGGCGACGCGCTGCACTGGCGTTCCCAGCCGATGCGGGCGCTGCGCCAGGCCCAGTGGAAATACATCCGCGACCTCGATGGCATCGAGTTTCTCTACGACCTCGATGCCGATCCGCGCGAATTACGAAATCTGGCGGGTACCGATGCCGTAAGGCTGGATGACATGCGCCGGTCCTTCGAGCAATGGGAAGCGGACAAGCGGGCGCCGGCCTGGCAACCGGCAAGAGTCACCTCCTTCGACTTCGAGGGACGTCACTTCAGCTTCAGGCCCTGAACGGCCCCGGCCTCATGCCTGCTCCTCGTCGACACGCTTCATGTTCTCGAGGATCTTGAGCATGTAATGCAGGGCGTGGGTGGTGTCGTTGATCGAAAAGTCCGCCAGGACCTTGTCGTAATAATCGTGGATCTTGGGGATGGCCTGCTTCTGCCAGACGCGGCGCCCCGAATCAGTCATGGTCACCAGCCGCGAGCGGCGGTCCTCGGGATCGGACAGCAATTCGAGATGGCCGGCACCGGCCATGCGGCCCAGCAACTCGGTCAGGTTCTGGCGACTGACCATCAGGTAGCGGGCCAGGTCGCCCACCCGCATCCCCCGCTTGACCTCCTCTCGCGAAAGCGCACCGAGCACTGCCCACTGCTGCGTGGTCAGGCCCTCGGCCTCGACGGCGCGGCTGCCGGTCTTGTGCAGCATGTTTCCACACTGATAAAAGCGGAAGAACAACCGGTTGGCCAGTTCCATCTTGGCCTGGTGTTCAGCCTTGTTCAATTTTTCCATGGACGATCCGTTCAAAAAGGGCTTGCAGAGCGTACGCCGCACCGATAGAATATGTTAATGTATTGACATATTTGACGCAAGCACGGAAAACAACCCGCCGTTGCCGGCGCCCCCCCGACCTCAAGGAGACATCATGGGCAGATTACAGGACAAGGTAGCCATCATCACCGGCGGTGCCGGTGGCATCGGAGGTGCCAGTTGCCGGCGCTTTGCGCGCGAGGGCGCCAAGGTCGCGGTCTTCGATCGTGATCTGGCCGCTGCCGAGAAAGTGGCTGCCGACATCCGTGCAGCCGGCGGCACCGCGATCGCCATCGGCTGCGATATCACCGATCGTGAGGCGGTCGATGCCGGGGTGGCTGCCACCGTGGCGCAACTGGGCGACATCGACATCCTGGTCAACAACGCCGGCTGGGATGTGTTCCTGCCCTTTACCAAGACCCAGCCCGCCCAGTGGGACAAGCTGATCGCCATCAACCTGATCGGCGCCCTGCACATGCACCATGCCGTGCTGCCGGGCATGGTGGCTCGCCGCGCTGGCAAGATCGTCAACATCTCCTCGGACGCGGCCCGCGTCGGCTCCTCGGGCGAGGCGGTCTACGCCGCCTGCAAGGGCGGCATCGTGGCCTTTTCCAAGACCATTGCCCGCGAACACTCGCGCCACAACATCAATGTCAATGTGGTCTGCCCGGGCCCGACCGACACCGCCCTGTTCGCCGACTACAAGCTGGGCGCCGGCAATCCGGAAAAGCTCGAGGAAGCCTTCAAGCGCTCGATCCCGCTCGGTCGTATCGGCCAGCCCGACGACCTGCCCGGCGCCATCGTGTTCTTTGCCAGCGATGACGCCAACTTCGTGACCGGCCAGGTGCTCAGCGTCTCGGGCGGCCTGACGATGGGCGGCTGAGCCCCTCCCCCTTATTCATTCTGGACAATCTCTCATGCAATTCGAAGACATCACCTACGAGGTCCGCAACGGCGTGGCCTGGATCATGATCAACCGCCCGGACAAGATGAACGCCTTCCGCGGCCAGACCTGCGACGAGCTGATCAAGGCCTTCAACAAGGCCGGCTACGACCGCGAGGTCGGTGCCATCATCTTCGGTGGCCACGGCGACCGTGCCTTCTGCACCGGCGGCGACCAGTCGGCCCACAACGGCAACTACGACGGGCGCGGCACCATCGGCCTGCCGATGGAAGAGCTGCATACCGCCATCCGCGATGTCCCCAAGCCGGTCATTGCCCGCGTGCAGGGCTATGCCATCGGCGGCGGCAATGTGCTGGCCACCATCTGCGACATGACCATTGCCTCCGAGAAGGCGATCTTCGGCCAGGTCGGTCCCAAGATGGGCTCGGTCGATCCGGGCTACGGCACGGCCTTCCTGGCCCGCGTGGTCGGCGAGAAGAAAGCGCGCGAGATCTGGTACCTGAACAAGCGCTACTCGGCCCAGGAAGCGGTGGCGATGGGCCTGGCCAACACCTGCGTGCCGCATGACCAACTCGATGCCGAGTGCCAGAAGGTGGGCGAGGAACTGTGCGAGCGCAGCCCGACCGCGCTGGCCATCGCCAAGCGCAGCTTCAACATGGATACCGCCCACCAGGCCGGCATCGCGGGCATGGGCATGTATGCCCTCAAGCTGTACTACGATACGGAAGAGTCGCGCGAGGGTGTCAATGCCCTCAAGGAAAAGCGCAAGCCCGAATTCCGCAAGTACGTGAAGTAAGCCGTCAGCCCCCAACGAGGCCCTGCATGAACCCTTATCTGAATGACGACCTGATGATGCTGGCCGAACAGGCGCGGCGCTTTGCCAGCGAGCGCATCGCGCCGGGCTTTCTCGAACGGGACCAGAGCCGCGTGCTCGAGCGCGGCCTGATGGCCGAGATGGGGGCAATGGGCTTCATTGCGCCGGAGGTGGCCGAGGTGCACGGCGGCCAGGGCCTGGGCTGCCTGGCCGCCGGCGTGATCCACGAGGAGATCGCCCGTGCCGACCTGTCGATCAGCTACATCAACCTGCTGGCCTCGCTCAATGCCCAGATCCTCTCCGAGCATGGCCAGCCGGCCGTGGCCGGCCCCTGGCTGAAGCGGCTCACCGCCGGACAGGCGCTGGTGGCGATCGCACTGACTGAACCGCGTGGCGGTTCCGATGCCGCCAACCTGCGCCTGAAGGTCGAGCGGGTCGGCGACCACTACGTGATCAACGGCGAGAAGACCTCGATCTCGGCCGCTGATCAGGCCGATGCCATTGTCGTTTTCGGACGCACCGGCAGCGTCGAATCGGGCGCCCATGGCGTGACCGCCCTGCTCGTTCCCTCCGACGTGCCGGGCCTGACGCGCAGCCGTTTCGACTGTCATGGCCAGCGCGCCATCGGCCGGGGCTCACTGTTCTTCGAAAACGTGAAGATCCCGATCGACCACCGCCTCGGTGACGAGAACAAGGGCTTCGTGCAGGTGATGCAGGGCTTCGATTTCTCGCGCGCCCTGATCGGACTGCAGGTACTGGCGGTGGCCCGCGTGGCCCTCGAGGAGACCTGGGCCTATGTCGCCCAGCGCGAGGCCTTCGGACAGCCACTGTCCGCGTTCCAGGGCGTCTCGCACACGCTGGCCGACTTCGACACCCAGGTCCACGCGGCACGCCTGCTGTGCCTGCAGGCGCTCTGGCTCAAGGACCGCCATCAGCCGCACAGCGCCGAAGCGGCGATGTGCAAGTGGTGGGGTCCCAAGCTGGCCTACGACACGATCCATGCCTGCCTGCTGATGTTCGGCCATGGCGGCTACGACCGCGGCCTGATGGAGCAGCGCCTGCGTGATGTGCTGGGCTTCCAGATCGGCGATGGCACTTCGCAGATCATGAAGACCGTCATCGCCCGTGCACGCGCCGGTCGCAAGGCCGTACCGGCCTAGTGATTTACGACACGCCCCACTAGTTCCGGACCCGCATCATCAGGATGCCGGCGACCACCAGCAGCGCGATGCCCGACCAGGCGAGCAGGTTGGGCACCTCGCCCCAGAACACAAAGCCGAGCAGCAGTGCAAAGGGCAGCCCGCTGTAGCGAAACGGGGCGATGACAGACATCTCGCCCTGCCGCATGCTCTTGATGATCAGAAAGTAGGCCGCCGCCAGGAACAGCGAGGCCAGGGCCAGGCTGGCCAGCGCATTGAGGGTCAGCGGCTTCCAGCCATCGAGCAGCGAGTACGCGCCAGAGAACAGCGTCACCGCCAGGGCCGTGGCCAGGGTGACGACGAAGGAGGGGATGCCCGCCGGAATCGAGCGCGTGAGCAGGTCGCGGGCAGCATGCAGCAGGGTGGCCGCCAGTGCCAGCCAGGCATAGGCATTGAAGCCCTCGGCGCGCGGCTGGATGATCATCATCACCGCAACGAAGCCGAGCAGGATCAGCCACCAGCGGCGGCCCCCGACCGGCTCGCGGGACCAGAGCGCCGCCCCGGCTGCAATGAAGATCGGCGCCGCCATGTTGATCGCCGTCGCATTGCCGATCGGCAGATGGGCCAGGGCCGTCAGATAACACCAGGAGGCCAGTGCATCGACCAGCGCACGCCGCCACACCTGGACGCGGGTGATGGCCGAAAAGTCTCGCTGCTGCAGCAGGAACCGGCCGATGGCCAGCAGCAGCAGGCAGGCGAACACCCCACGGATGAAAATCAGCTGGGCACTGGCCAACTGGGCGCTGACATGCTTGACCAGCGCATCATTGCTGATGAAACACACGCCTGCCGCCACGGTCGCCGCCACCCCGATCCGGTTGGGGGTGTCCAGCAGCCCTCTCATGCGGCCAGCGCTTCGTCCAGGCGCAGCAGGTAGTCCTGCACACGGGCTGCGTCGTTGTGCACGCGCAGGTCATCGAACATGAGTTGCGCCTGCGGGTAGCGGCGCCGCATCAGGTTGAGCCATTGCTTGAGCCGGCCGGCACGATGGCGGGGCACCACACGGGCCGCCACCAGGGCCCAGAACTGCGGCAGCAGGGGCTGGACGTCCGGCCAGCCGACCAGGCGCGGCACGCCACTGGCGCTGTCGGCCATGGCGATGCCGGTCTGCCCCGAGGCCCTGGCCTGCTGCGCATCATGACGGCGGATCTCCCAGGCCAGGCCGGGATCGGCCACCATGCCGCGGCCCAGCATCAGGTCCTGCACGCCCGCCTCGGCGCGGCAGCGCCGCGCATCGGCCAGCGACCAGATCTCGCCATTGGCGATCAGCGGGATGCCGATCTGGGTGCGCAGGTCGGCAATGCGGTGCCAGTAGGCCGGCGGCCGGTAGCCCTGTGCCTTGGTGCGGGCATGCACCACCACATGGGCGGCACCGCCTGCCGCGATGGCGCGCACGCAGTCCTCGGCGCGACTGTCATCCATGAAGCCCAGGCGCATCTTGCCGGTGACCGGCAGCGCTGCCGGCACGGCACGGCGCACCGCCGCCACGATACGGTGGATCAGCTCGGGATCGGTGAGCAGCATGGCGCCCCCGCCATGGCGGTTGACGATCTTGGCCGGACAGCCAAAGTTCAGGTCCACGCCCGCCGGTCCGAGCGATGCCAGTTGCGCCGCATTCTCGGCCAGGCATTGCGGATCAGAACCGAGCAGCTGGCCATACACCGGTGTGCCCGCGAGCGTGCGTCCGCCATTGAGCAACTCGGGCACGATGCGGGTGAAGACGCGACGCGGCAACAGCTGGTCGGTGATGCGGATGAACTCGGAGACGCAGGCATCGACGCCCCCGATCCGGGTCAGGATGTCGCGCAGCACGCAGTCGAGCAGGCCCTCCATGGGGGCCAGCAACAGGCGCGGCGCCGTCATCCGGGCAGGCCTTGCAGGAAATCGAGCAGGTGGCGACTGACCGCCGCCGGCTGCTCCTGCTGCACCCAGTGACCGGCACCGGGCACCAGATGCACGCCGCGCAGCTGCGCGCAGCCACTGGCCTGCATGCGCTCGAACTCGCCAGGCTTCTGGTAGGTGCCCCAGTCGGAAGCGCCGCTGATGAACAGCGCCGGCACATCGATGCACTTGCCCCGATGGCCGCGCAACTGCTCGACGAAGGCCGGCGTGGTGCCGCAGCGATACCACTGCAATCCGCCTTGAAAGCCTGCCCGTGCATATTCGTCGCAGTACACCTGAAGGTCGTGATCGGGCAGCCAGGCACAGGCCGCGATGGCAGCCGCATCGGGCATGAAGGGTTCCACCGTCCCGGCCATCGTCTGCTCCAGGTCCATCACGTAGTAGGTGGGCAGTTGCGCGATCTCCTCGGCGCGCCAGGCCTTGAGCGGATGCGGCTGGTTGCCGGCCCAGTCGGCACTCTTGGAATGGTAATAGGCGCGCATGAAGGCGAGCAGGCCTTGCGGGGCATCGAGCATGTCGCGCTCGGCCTGCGGTGTCGAGTAGTACCACTGGTAGTGCTTGCGCGGCCGAGGCAGGCGGGCCAGTTCGGCATGGATGTCGGGTGCGCCGGGCACCACGGGCAGGGGCGGGCCGCCGAAGGGCGCACTCATCAAGGCCACGGCCCGAAATTGCTGCGGGTACAGCAGCGCACACCAGGCGGCCACCGGTGAACCGAAGTCATGACCGATCACGGCGGCCACGGCATCGACGCCCAGGGCCGCGAGCAAGGCCCGTGCATCCTCGACCAGCGCCGGCATGCTGAAAGCGGTCAGGTCGGCCTCGTAACGACCATCCCAGCCGGTGGTCCGGCCATAGCCGCGCTGGTCCGGTGCCAGCACGTGGTAGCCGGCTGCGGCCAGTGCCGGCATGATCTTGCGCCAGCTGAAGGCCAGCTCGGGAAAGCCGTGCAGCAGCAGGAGCACGGGACGGCCAGGCTCACCGGCCTCGAGCAGGTGCATGGACAGACCGCGCACGCCCTCGACCTGACGCGAGCTGATGCCGGGCGGCAAAGGCAGGGCAGAAAGGGTCATCAGCGTCCTCGATGGATGTACGACGGGGCAGGCATGGGCGTCATCAGCGGCGGCCGGCGATCACTTGCGCGACAGGTACACACCGATGATGGCCAGCACCATGCCCAGCAGGGCGATGGCACTGAGCCGCTCATCGAACAGCAGCCAGGCGATGGCCGAGGTGCTGGCCGGCACCAGGTAGAACAGGCTGGCCACGTTGACCGCCGTCCCGCGCCGGATCAGCCCGTTGAGCAGGCTGATCGCCCCCAGCGACAGCACGAAGACCAGCCAGCCCAGCGCAAACACGAAATCAGGCGTGAAGCTGACCCGGAACTGTTCGGTGAATGCCGCCACCACCAGGGTCACCAGTGCCGCCGGAATGAACTGCGCCACCGCCCCGGTGCGCCAGTCCAGCCCGGGACAGAAGCGCTTCTGGTACACGGTACCGGCGGTGATGCCCAGCAGGGCCACCAGCGAGGCTCCCAGACCTTCCAGGCCAAAGCCCGCCTGGATGCGGCCCGACAGCACCAGCACCACGCCGACCAGGCCCAGCACCAGCCCGAGCCACTGCCGCGGGATCACCGTTTCCTTGAGGAACCAGCCGGCGGCAAAGGCGGTCAGCAAGGGCTGCAGGCCCACCACCAGGCTCGACAGCCCGGCCGGAAAGCCCTTCGAGATCGACGTGAAGACCCCGCCCAGGTACACCGCATGCACCAGCACCCCGGACACACCGATATGGAACCATTCCTTGCCGCTCCTGGGCCAGGGGGCACGCATCACGAGCGCCACCAGGGTCATGAGCACGATGACCGCGGCATAGCGGATCAGCAGGAAGGTCAGGGGCTCGGCATGCGGCAGACCGAACTTGGCCCCGATGAAGCCGGTGCTCCACAGGAAGACGAACAGGAAGGGGTAGAGGCGGGTCATGGAGGTGCGCAGGACTGGAGTCGCATTGTAAGGGGGTGTCGCGCCGCGGATCGCGGCGGGCAGGCTATAGTGGGTGCTGCCCATCCGTCTGCGGAGTTCCCCATGCTGGTCCTGATCATCGGTCTCGTCCTGTTTCTCGGCATCCATTCCTGCCGCATCGTGGCCGAGGGCTTTCGCAGCCGCTTCATCGCGCAGCGCGGCGCAGGTCCCTGGAAGGGCCTTTATTCGCTGATCGCAGGTCTGGGCCTGGCCCTCATCATCTGGGGCTATGGGCTGGCCCGCCAGCAGCCGGTCGTGCTGTGGACCCCGCCGGCCAGCCTGCGCCATGTCGCCTCCCTGCTGGTGCTGATCGCCTTCATCCTGATGGCCGCGACCTACGTCCCGCGCAACGGCCTGAAGGCACGCCTGCACCATCCGATGGTGCTGTCGGTGAAGGCCTGGGCCCTGGGCCACCTGCTGGCCAATGGCTCTGTGGCCGACCTGCTGCTGTTCGGCGGCTTCCTGCTGTGGGCAGCGGCCAGCTTTTCAGCAGCCCGACGGCGCGACCGGGCCGGCCAGGTCCGCTATCCGCCCGGCACGATCGGAGGCACCGTGCTGTGCATCGTCATCGGCACGGCGGCCTGGGTCGTCTTCGCCCTCTGGCTGCACGGCTGGCTGATCGGGGTGCGGCCTTTTGCTTGAGATTGCTTGATCCGGATCAACAAGTGCTGAGGGCGGGGCTTCAAGGCCGGGGATGGCGTCCCTATACTGGACGCAGACCCTTTACCTTCAAGGCACCTGCCCCATGAATTCGAATCTGCTGTCACACGCCATCAACCGCGAATTTCCCGAACTGGCCGACAAGGTCGCCCGTCTCAAGGGCAGCAACGCCCATTTCACCCGCCTGCTGCACGAGCATGATGATCTGGACGTCCAGATCACCAAGGACGAGACCGGCGTCGCACCGATGGCCGACAAGGCCCTGGAAGACCTCAAGAAGCGCCGCCTGCACCTGAAGGACGAGTTGTACCGGATCGCCAACGCCGCCTGAGCGGGACGACGATCGATCAGCGGGCCGCGCCTGCGCGCAGGCGCCACCAGCCCAACGCGGCTGAAAACGGCAGCACCGAGCGTGGCTGGTAGGCCACCGACCACAGGCCGCCGTGGCAGGCCTGCGCCATCATCAGCTCGAAGGGATGCGCCAGCGCCTGGGCCGGATGCGCGGCACTTTGCGGATGACGCAGGTCATGCACCCACAGGGCGGCCATCAGCGCATTGGTCGTGGCCGGCTCGAAGACCTCGACACCGAACAGGTCCGCCCCGGCAAAGCCGGCCTTCAGGGCGGCGTTCTTGACGACCGAGCGGGTGGTCGTCGAGGGTGCGATGTTGAGCGACACATGGCGGCCATGGGCCCGCATCTCCAGTGCCCGCATCTGTTGCAGGCGCTTGGCCAGGGCATAGTTCGGACCCTGCTGGATCACCTGGCAGTCGACCACGCCATAACGCCGGCCCTGCGGCCCCTGCACCAGCCCCTCGACATTGGGGGCGAACAGGCGTCCGCCCGAGAGCGGCCGCAGCACGGCCTGCATCGCACGGCTCGCCAGCGGTCGCGTCCGCCAGGCCTGGCAGGCCTGCTGCGCGAGGGCCTCGGGAACGGCAAAGACATCGGTGGGCGTGGCCATCCAGGCAAAGCTGTTGTGCGGGTGGGACTGGCGCAGGGCCTGTGCGATCCAGTCCATCGCCAGGGTCAGGCGTACATGGCCCTCGCCATCGAGGTAGCCCAGGCTGATCAGGTCAAAGGGCCTGCCCAGGGCGTGCTGCAGCCGGCACAGCCAGTCCGCCAGCAGCGGAGTGTCCAGCAACAGGTTGGCACCCGCCCCTGACAGGGCCTCGGGACCTTGCCCGGCCAGGCCGGCATCACCGCGCTGGGGCGCCCACAGGCGCGCGTTGCCGGCCTGCACCAGTGCGCCGATGCGCTGCCACAACGCGGGCCGCGGCAGGTCGACGGCGATCAGGTTGGCCCGCCAGCGCGCCAGCCAGGGCAAGGCGCCGGCCTCGCTGCCAGCCCCCAGGAGCACGACGTGGCGATCGGACAGGTCGAACCAGTGCGGATTCTGTGCGCAGCGATGCAGGGCCTGGGCGGCGCCCGGTTCGATGATGTGGCGTGCCTGCCAGTCATCGATGCGGCGTCGCAAGGCGTCGCCGCCCAGCAGCTGCCCCCGATAGGGCACCTGCCAGGGCGCAGGCCGGGCATCGCCCTGGCCCTGATACTGGACCTGGTTCAGGGGCGTGCCGACCGGTGCACGGGCAAAGGCCTGCTCCAGCGAGCACTCGCCCTCATCGCCGACCCAGCGCATGCCTTGCCAAGCCGCCTGCAATGCCGCCTCGGCGCTGCCCACCGCCTGATCGGCGCTGGGCAGGGCGGACTCGACCAGGGCCCTGAAATAGCCCGGGTAGGTCTTGCGCCAGCCCTTGTCGGCGCGCAGCCTGGCAGCCCGGGCCGGATCGAGCACGTCCAGGGCCGCAGCGACCACGCCGGTGGCCAGCGCCGTGCTGCCGCGCTGGCCCTGCGCGCCCAGGGGCCATTGCAGGCCAAGGGCGCCCTCTGCTGCTGCTTGCTCGCTTGCCGTCATGATGGCCGGATCGTAACAGCCCGCGGACCAACGGCCGGATCGGGCCGCCCGGCTGCCCCGGGCCCGGCTCGCGGCGCAGATGACGCAGCGCCCATCCCTGCGGGCTTTGCGTCAAATCAAGAACACCGGCTGCGACAGCACGTAGACTGCAGGAAATGGATCGCCTTGACGCCGGACCGGGTCGCAGGACCCGGGCCATCGTCAGGGGCGTGCCGCCGAATGCTTTTCGCAAGACATGGCCTGGGGACAAGGCCAGGGAGACTGCCCGTGCCATCCGCCTACATCACCCATCCCGACTGCAGCCGCCATGAAATGGGCGCCGGTCATCCGGAATGTCCGGAGCGACTGGGCGCGATCAACGACATGCTGCTCACCAAGGGCCTGCTCGATTACATGGACCATCGCGATGCCCCGCTGGCCACCGAGGAGCAATTGGGGCGGGCACACTCGGCCCTGTATGTGCGCGAAATCTTCAGCTGCGCACCAGCCCAGGGCTATCACCACGTCGATCCCGATACCAGCATGAACCCGCACACCCTCAAAGCGGCGCTGCGGGCGGCCGGGGCCGCCATCGAAGCCACCGACCTGGTCATCGGCGGACAGGCCGACAATGCCTTCTGCGCCATCCGCCCGCCCGGCCACCACGCCGAGCATCACGCGGCGATGGGTTTCTGCTTCTTCAACAATGTGGCCGTTGCGATCCGCCATGCGCTCGATGTGCACGGGCTCAAGCGTGTGGCGCTGATCGACTTCGATGTGCATCACGGCAATGGCAGCGAGGACATCTTCAAGGATGACGAGCGCGTGCTGATGTGCTCGATCTTCGAGCGCGGTCTCTACCCTTTCTCGGGCGATGACGCGAAGGGTCCCAACATGTGTAACATCGGACTGCCCGCGCGCTCGCGCGGCGACAAGTTCCGCGAGGCGGTCAGCCAGCAATGGTTGCCCGCCCTCGAACGTTTTGAACCCGAGATGCTGTTCATCTCGGCAGGTTTCGACGCCCACCGCGAAGACGACATGGGCAACCTCGGTTTTGTCGAGGCAGATTATGAATGGGCCACCCGGCAGTTGATGGATGTGGCCCGCAGGCATTGCAAGGGACGTATCGTCTCTTGCCTGGAGGGGGGATACGAGCTCAGTGCCCTGGCACGGAGCGTGACCGCACACGTCAAGGTGCTGATCGGAGCCGACTGAGGCGCGCCCGCAAGGCAGCCCAGGGCTCAAGCCTTCCCGGTTTCATGGACAAGCATTACCTCAACCCGCTCTTTTCCCCCGATACCATCGTTGTGCTGGCCGGCAACCCGTCCGATCAGGCCGGCCAGACGGCGCAGGCACGCCTGCTTCAGGACGCCCTGCGCGCCCAGCGCTTCAAGGGCACACTGGTCTTTCTCGACACCCACACCACCGGAACGCTGGCCGATCTGGCCCAGACCACGGCCGACCTGGCGCTGATCGCCCTGCCCGCCCAGGAACTGGCTGCCGCGCTGGAAGTGGCGGCGCGCATCAAGTGCAAGGCCGCGGTGATCCTCTCGAGCGGCATCGCCGCCGAACAGGCCGCCGAGCTGGGCCGGATCGCCCGGCGCGAGAACATCCACCTGCTCGGGCCCAACTGCCAGGGGTTCCAGCGGCCCCTGCTGGCACTGAACGCCAGCACCGCCGGGCCGCTGGCGGCCCCCGGGTCGCTGGCCCTGGTGTCGCAATCCGGCGCGCTGACCGCCTCGATCCTGGACTGGGCGGGCAACAATGCGGTGGGCTTCTCGGCCGTGATTTCGCTGGGGCCCAACACCTGTGTCGACATTGCCCAGGTGCTTGACTTTCTGGCCAATGATCCGAAGACGCACAGCATCGTGGTCTACCTGGAAGGCATCGTCAATGCGCGTCGCTTCATGAGCGCCCTGCGCATGGCGGCCAATGCCAAACCCGTGGTGGTCCTCAAGTCGGGACGCAAGCCGGCCGGCAATGCGGCGGCACTGACCCACAGCGGCGCCATCGTGGGCAGCGACGAGGTCTTTGACGCCGCGCTGCGGCGCGCCGGCGCCGTGCGGGTGCGCTCCTTCGTCGAGTTGTTCTCGGCGGCCATGTGCCTGGCCTCGCGCTACCGGCCGGTGGGCCGCCGGCTGGCGATCGTCACCAATGGCGGCGGGCCCGGCGTGCTGGCGGCCGACTGGGTCAACGAGATCCTGCTGCATCTGGGCCGGCTCTCGCCCGAGAGCGCCGCGGCGCTGCGTCCGCAACTGGGACCGCAGGCCTCGCTGCGCGATCTGATCGACCTGGGTGAGGATGCCAGCCCGGCCCAGTTCCGGCTGGCCATCGAGGCGGCCGGGCAGGACGGTGCGATCGACGGCGTGCTGGCCATCTACTCGCCCAAGACGGGGGGCAACGCCGCCGAGGTGGCGCAGGTGATGGCCGAGGTCAAGACGCACTTTCCCAAACCGCTGCTCTCCTGCTGGATGGGCGGCGAGTCGATGGAGACCGCCCGCCAGATCCTGAACCAGGCCCTGATCCCGACCTTCCGCACACCGGAGGCCGCGGTGGGCGCCTTCGGCAACATCGCCTCGTTCTACCAGAACCAGCAATTGCTGCAGCAGACGCCGCCGCCGCTGACCCTGCTGGCCAAGCCCGACATCGAAGGCGCACGCCTGGTCATCGAGAGCGTGCTGGCCGAGCGCCGCCAGGTGCTCACCGAGATGGAATCCAAGACCCTGCTGTCGGCCTTCCACATTCCGGTGACCAAGACCATGCTGGCACGCAATGCCACCGAGGCGATGATGATCGCCACCCAGCTGGGCTATCCGGTGGCGCTGAAGATCGACTCGCCCGATGTCAGCCACAAGTCGGATGTGCTCGGGGTGGCCCTGAACATCATGAATGCACTGGGCGTGCGCGACACCTACAACGACATGGTGCAAAGGGTCGGCAGCCTGGCGCCGCAGGCCCGCATCAACGGGGTCACGATCCAGAAGATGGCCCCGACCCGGCGCGCACGCGAGCTGTACATCGGACTGGTCACCGACCAGCCCTTCGGCCCGGTGATCGCCTTCGGTGCCGGGGGCACGATGATCGAACTGATCAATGATCGCGCGATGGAATTGCCGCCGCTCAACCAGTTCCTGGCGCGGCGCCTGATCGAACGCGCACGGGTGGCCGAGACCCTGGGCGCCTGGCGCGGTGCACCGGCTGCCAACCTGGATGCCCTGGAGCAGATCCTGCTGCGCGTCTCCGAGATGGTCTGCGAGCTGCCGCAGCTGCGCGAGATGGACATCAATCCGGTCATCATCGATGAGAACGGTGCGGTGGCGGTCGATGCGCGCATCGTCATCGACAATGCGCCGCACGCCCTGAGCGCCGCCAACCAGTACAACCACCTCTCGATCCTGCCCTATCCGGCCCGCTACGAACAGAACTGGCCCCTGCGCGGTGGCGGCGAGTACACGGTGCGTCCGATCCATCCCGACGATGCCCAGATGCTGCAGGCCATGGTGCAGGACCTGTCACCCGAGAGCCGGTACTTCCGCTTCGTGTCGGGCCTGACCGAATTGCCCTCCAACATGCTGGCGCGCTTCACCCTGATCGACTACGACCGGGAGATGGCCCTGGTGGCAGTGGTCCGTGAACGGCGCAGCGCGGAGGACGGCAGCTTCAGCGACAGCGAGCGCATCGTCGGCGTGGCCCGTTACATCACCAATCCCGACCAGTCGAGCTGCGAATTCGCCCTCGTGGTGGCCGACAAGTTCGCCGGCAAGGGGCTGGGGTCGAGGCTGATGCTCAGCATCATGGATGTGGCCCGCGAGAAGGGCCTGGCCGAGATCGAGGGACTGGTGCTGAGCAACAACCCGGGCATGCTCAAGCTGATGAAACACCTGGGCTTCAGCATCAAGCCCTATGCCGATGATCCCGACTTCAGGCTGGTGACCCACCCGCTCTGAGCAGCGTCACCCCGGGCCTGCAACGGCGCCGGGGCCCCGGCGATCAGCCGCCCCAGACGTCCTGGGCCGTCTCGATCACCAGCCGCAGCTTGTCGCGTTGCGCCTGCACCGCGATGTTGTTGCCATGGACCGTGCTGGAGAAGCCGCACTGGGGGGACAGCGCCAACTGGTCGAGCGGCGCGTAGCGGGCCGCCTCCTCGATGCGGCGCTTCAGGTCGTCCTTGCTCTCGAGCTGCCCCAGCTTGGTGGTGACCAGGCCGAGCACGACGATCTTGCCCTTGGGCAGATGACGCAGCGGCTTGAAATCGCCCGAGCGGGCGTCGTCATACTCGAGGAAATAGGCATCGACATTCATCTCGGTGAGCAGCGCCTGCGCCACCGGCTCGTAGCTGCCCTGGGCGGCCCAGGTGCTCTTGAAGTTGCCGCGGCACAGGTGCACCGCCAGGGTCATGCCGGCCGGCTTTTGCGCCGCCACCTTGTTGATGAAGGCCGCGTAGCGGTGCGGCAGTTCGTCGGGATCGTCACCACGGGCACGCGCCGCCTCACGCATCTTGTCATCGCACAGATAGGCCAGGTTGGTGTCATCCATCTGCACATAGGTGCAGCCGGCCGCCGCCAGGCTGCGCAATTCGTCGCCATAGGCCTGCGCCACATCGTCATAAAAGGCCGGATCCAGCGAGGGGTAGTGCTGCTTGCTGATGCCGGCCCGGCCGCCGCGAAAATGCAGCATGGTCGGGGACGGGATGGTGACCTTGGCGGTGACGCCCGGGGCCGGCTTGATGCAGCCTTTCAGGTATTCGAAATCGGCGCGCTGGATGTCCTTGACGTGTCGCACCTTGTCGACGACACGGATCACCGGCGGGGCCAGTTCCTCGCTGCCATCGGGCTTGCGGATGGTCACCGGAATGTCGGTCTTGACACCGCCCAGCTGCTCGAGAAAATCGATATGGAAATACGTACGACGGAACTCGCCATCGGTAATGCTCTTGAGTCCCACCTCCTGCTGGAAGGCCACGATCTCGGCGATGGCCTTGTCCTCGACCAGGCGCAGCTGGGCCGCATCGATCTTGCCGGCATCGCGCTGGGCACGGGCCTCGAGCAGGTACTGGGGACGAAGGAAGCTGCCCACATGGTCGTAGCGGGCAGGCAGTTTGAGTGCGGTGTCGGTGCTCATCGTGTTTTCTCCGTAGACCTGCATTGTAGACAATGCGAGCGGGCGGACTTCCGTCATTGCCGGCAGCCCGGACGGGCTGTTACAAAAGAGCTGTAAGCAAACGTTTCCGCGCTTGCATCGCCTCAGGCCGCTGCGCACACTGGCCCGACACAGAACCGCGTTGGATACCCAAATGAACCCGAACCCAGCCCCCACGAGCCCTCGATCGTCCGAGGCGTCCCCGCGCCGCGCCGCTGTCCCAGGCCACGCCGCAACGGGCCTGGTTGCCGTGCGCCTCCTTGCAGTGAGCCTGTTCGCATGCAGCCTTTTCGCATGGAGCCTGCCCGGCACGGTGCAGGCGCAGACCGTGCTCTCTACCGGGCATGCGGCAGCGCCCCCTGGCAGCATGGCAGCGGGACATCCCGGCCCGCATGGTCATCACCATGGCCACGGGCACCCCCATGGCCCTCCTGCTTCCACCGGCATCTACGCCCCGCCACCGCGGGTGCTTTACTCGGCCCCGCCGGTGCTCGTCACCCCGCCGGCGGCCTATTACGTGCCGCCCCCTGCGGTGTACTACAACCCCGCACCTTACGGGGTACC
>JAPOKJ010000056.1 GCA_029977705.1 Burkholderiales bacterium
AGGCGCGGTTCCGGGCCGATAGCGGGGCTATCGGCCCGGGTTCGCAACGCCGCAGTCGCCCTCATTTCACTTCGCCCCGAAGGGGTTCGATCGGACGAGGCGCTCGGTCGCTCGCCCGACAGGGTAGATATCGCCAGATATCTACCCTGGCGGACAACCGCCCGATCATCCTCGTCTGAGTCGAATCCTTAGACAAGTTATTTACGGCACACCACACTAGCACCCTCGCGCAGGCCGATGCCCTTCGCGTTTCTGCGCGGCCTGTCCTGCCTCCGGACGGACGGCCACCACCGCCCGTGTGCGGGCCCGCTGCTATTCAGGTTCGGGCCACCCGAATTGCAGGCCTTTGCCGGGCCGGGCGCAAGGGCCTGTGGGAAAATGAGTCGGTCCGCATTCCAACCGTCTGGCCAATTGCCCTGCCAATTGCCGGTCATTTGCCAGGTCATTTGCCAGGCTCTCAAGAGACCCCATGAATACCGCCCTTGCCGCCAACCTCGATGTCCTGCGTCCTGTCGCCCTCGAACTGCTTGGGCTGGTGCGTGCCCGCTTTGCCGAAGGCGTGACGGCGCTCGCCAGGGCCTGCGCCGTGGCCGGCCAGATCGATGCGGTGCGCGTCGATGAACAGCAGCCGGCCTGCTTCGAGCTGGCCTGGGCCAATGCCGAGTTGCTGGCGGCCGAGACGGCCCTGCAGGCCTCGCCCGATGCGTCCACCACCGAGGGCCGGCTGGCCCTGGCGTTTGCGGCCGAGGCGCTGCCCTCGATCCTGCAGCGCCTTGAGGCGATCGCCCAGGACATCGACCAGGACACGACGCCCCTGCAGGCCCTGCAGGCCGATGTGCGCCTGAGCCGTCTGAAGAAGCTGGCGGCCAGCACACCGGTGCTGCGCAGGCTCGGTGCCGCCGTGGCCGGCTCGGAGCAGGAACTGGCCGCCGTGGCGCTCGATGGTGATGTGGCCATGGCGCAGGAGGCCTTCCGCCGCTTTGCCGCGGAGCAGGTGGCACCGGTGGCGGCCGACATCCATCGCCAGGACCTGACCGTCCCCGAGAGCCTGCTGCAACCCTTGCGCGAGATGGGCGTGTTCGGCCTGTCGATTCCCGAGGCCTTCGGCGGCAGCGCCCCGGCCGGGTCGGACAATACCCTGATGATGATCACGGTCACCGAGGCCTTGTCGGAAGCCTCGCTGGCTGCTGCTGGCAGCCTGATCACCCGTCCTGAAATCCTGGCCCGCGCCCTGATGACGGGTGGCAGCGAGGCGCAGAAGGCCTGGTGGCTGCCGCGCATTGCCGCCGGTGAGCCCCTGGTGGGCATCTCGATCACCGAGCCGGACTATGGCTCGGATGTGGCCAGCCTGGGCCTGCGGGCCAGCCGCACCGAGGGCGGCTGGTTGCTCAACGGGGCCAAGACCTGGTGCACCTTTGCCGGCAAGGCCGGTGTGCTGATGGTGGTGGCGCGCACCGACCCGGACCGTGCCAGCGGCCATCGCGGGCTGTCCCTGATGCTGGTGGAAAAGCCCTCCTTCGATGGTCATGAGTTCGAGGTCGTGCAGCCTGCCGGTGGCCGCCTGACCGGTCATGCGATTGCCACCATCGGCTACCGCGGCATGCACTCCTACGACCTGGCCTTCGAGAATTTCTTCGTGCCGGCCGATCGCCTGATCGGCGAGGAGCAGGGCGTGGGCAAGGGTTTTTACTTCACCATGGCCGGCATGGTGGGCGGGCGCATCCAGACGGCGGCGCGCGCCTGCGGCGTGATGCGCGCCAGCCTGCGCGCCGCGATCCAGTACGCCCGTGACCGCCAGGTGTTTGGCGCTGCACTGATGGATTACTCGCTGACCCAGGTGAAGGTGGCGCGCATGGCGGCCCGCTTCAACGCCTGCCGCCAACTCACCTATGCGGTGGCGCGCCGCCTCGAAAGCGGCGGCGATCGCATGGAGGCCAGCCTGATCAAGCTGCTGGCCTGCCGCTGTGCCGAGATCATCAGCCGCGAGGCGCTGCAATTGCATGGCGGCATGGGCTACGCCGAGGAGATGCCGGTCAGCCGCTATTTCGTCGATGCCCGGGTGCTGTCCATCTTCGAGGGCGCCGAGGAAACCCTGGCCCTGAAGGTGGTCACGCGCAGTCTTCTCGATGCCGCCGTCAAGGCTGCCTGATCCGCAAGGTCCATCGCATGAGCGCTCCGTCTTCTGCCGCCGCCCACGCCGGTCCCATCCTCGAGGGGCTGCGCATCATCGAGGCCTCGGCCTTCGTCGCGGTCCCCCTCGGGGGCATGACCCTGGCCCAGATGGGCGCCGATGTCATTCGCATCGACCCGCCAGGCGGTGGTCTCGATTACCGGCGCTGGCCTGTGCTGCCCGACAACACCAGCCTGTTCTGGTGCGGCCTGAACAAGCAAAAGCGCTCGGTGGTGATCGATGTGGCCAGGCCCGAGGGCAAGGAGCTGGCGATGGCCCTGATCTGTGCGCCCGGCGAGGGGGGCGGCATTGTGCTCACCAACCTGCCGCCGCGCGGCTATCTCGACCACGAGGCCTTGCGCGCCCGTCGCGCCGATGTGATCCAGCTCACGCTGTCGGGTGACCGGCTTGGCGGTTCGGCCGTCGACTACACGGTCAACCCGCGGGTTGGCATTCCCTACCTCACCGGGGCGGGCAGTGCGGATGAGGTCGTCAACCATGTCCTGCCCGCCTGGGATCTGTGCACCGGCAACCTGGCGGCGCTGGGCATCCTGGCCGCTGAGCGTCATCGCACGCGCCGGGGAGAAGGCCAGCATGTGCGCCTGTCCCTGGAAGATGTCGCGCTGGCAGTGATGGGACATCTGGGCTTCATCGCCGAAGCGCAGCAAGGTCAGGTGCGCCCGCGTATCGGCAACGATTTGTTCGGCGCCTTTGGCCGCGACTTTGTCTGTGCCGACGGCGTGCGCGTGATGGTGGTGGGCCTGACGCTCAAGCAGTGGCGCTCGCTGCTCAAGGCCACCGGCCTGCAGGCGGCGATGGGGGATCTGGCGGCGCGCCTGGGCGTCAATCTCGACCTGGAAGGCGAGCGCTTCAAGGCGCGCGCCGAGCTTGCAGCGCTGGTGGGGCCCTGGATCGCCGCCCGGCCTTTTGCACAGGTGCAGGCCGCCTTCGATGCGCAGGGCGTGTGCTGGAGCCGCTACCAGACTGTCAGCCAGTGGGTTGCGACCGACCCTTCCTGCTCGACCGCCAACCCGATGTTTTCCGAAGTGCGGCAGCCCGGTGTCGGCACGGTACTCAGTCCCGGCCTGCCGCTCGATTTCTCGGCCTTTGAGCGCCATCGCGCAGGGCCTGCACCGGTGCTCGGCCAGCATACCGAGCAGGTGATGAGCGATGTGCTGGGCATGAGCCAGGGCGAGTTCGGGCGTCTGGTGGACAGCGGCATCGTCGCGGTGGCCCGGTCATGACGGCGCCTGTCCCTGCGGCCGACCCTTCCTTGCCCGGCCAGAAGGTACCCGATCTGTCGCAATGGATCCGTCCGGGCGACACCATCATCTGGGGTCAGGCCACCGCCGAGCCGATCACGCTGACGCGTGCGCTGGTGGCCCAGCGCCATCGCCTGGGGCGTGTGCGCCTGATGCTGGGCATCGATGTCACGCAAACCATCAGGCCCGAGCATGCCGATGGGTTCGACTTTGCTGGCTACTGTGGCGCTGGGGGCAACCGGCAACTGGCACGCGCTGGCCTGCTCGACCTCTACACCATTCCCTACTCCCACCTGGCGCAGGCGATCCGTGGCGGACCGGCCCGTGCCGACGTGGTGCTGGTGCAGGTGTCGCCCCCTGATGCCCAGGGGCGATACAGCCTGGGCCTGTGCAATGACTGGCTGATCCCGGCACTGGCGGCGGCGCGCGTGGTGATCGCCGAGGTCAATGAGGCGGTGCCCTGGACCCACGGCGTGCGCACGCTGGGCGAGGCGGACATCACCGTCAAGGTCACGGCGCAGCATGCCCCGGCCGAATTTCATTCGCGCCCGCCCTCCGATGTTGAGGACCGCATCGCCAGCCATGTGGCCGGCCTCATCGGTGATGGCGCGACCCTGCAGCTGGGTCTGGGGGGTGTGGCCAACCGTGTGCTGTCCCTGCTCAAGGACCGCCGCGACCTGGGTTTTCATTCCGGGGTCGTCGGCGATTCCTTCGTGGACCTGGTCGAATCCGGCGCGCTGACCAATGCCCGCAAGGGGCGCGATGAGGGCTACAGCGTGGCCGGCATCCTGATGGGCACGCGGCGCCTGTTCGACTTTGCGGCGCGCAATCCGGTGCTGCAATTGCGCGGCAGCGATTACACCCATGATGGCGAGGTCCTGCGTTCGCTCAAGGGCTTTGTTGCGATCAATTCGGCGATCGAGGTCGACCTGACCGGACAGATCAATGCCGAGTGGGCGGCGGGCCAGTACGTGGGGGCGGTCGGCGGAGCGCCTGATTTCAACCGCGCCGCCCATGTCAGTCCGGGTGGGCTGCCGATCATTGCACTGCCCTCGGCCGAGGGTACGATCAGTCGCATCGTGGCACGCCTGAGTGGCCCGGCCACCACGCCACGCTGCGATGCCGGCCTGATCATCACCGATCAGGGGGTAGCCGACCTGCGCGGCCTGTCCAACCAGCAGCGCATCAAGCGGATGATCGCGATCGCGGCGCCTGCGCACCGCGAAGCCCTGGAGCAGGCGGCCGCAGGGCTCATCAACGGGCAATAGCCTCAGTTTGCGGTGGCCCCCGAGTCCTTGACCACCTTGCCCCAGCGCACGATCTCGCTCTTGATGAAGCCGTCCAGATACTCCGGGGTCGAGCCCACGATGTCATAGCCCGCAGCCTCGATGCGGGCCTTGACTTCCGGCACGCGCACCGCGCGGATCACTTCCGCATTGAGCCGCTGGATGATCGGTGCCGGTGTGCCGGCAGCCGCAAGGATCGCGTACCAGACCGTGACATCGAAGCCCTTGTGACCGGCCTCGTTCACCGTTGGAACATCGGGCAGCACCTTCGAGCGCTGCAGCGAGGTCACGGCCAGGGCGCGGAACTTGCCGGCCTGGATCTGCGGCAGTGAAGACGAGAGCGAATCGAACATGAAGTCGACCTCGCTGCCCAGCAGCCCGATGATGGCCGGCCCGCTGCCCTTGTAGGGCACATGGGTCATGTTCAGGCCGGTCACCGACTTGAGGTATTCCACCGACAGGTGACTGGTGTTGCCCGGACCGGCCGAGGCAAAGTTCAGCTTGCCGGGCTGGGCCCGGGCCGTGGCCAGCAGCTCGGCGAAGCTGCGGATGGGCGATGCCGCCGGCACCACCACCACCAGCGGCAGGGTGGCCACCAGGGTCACCGGTGCGAAGTCCTTGACGGTGTCATAGGGCAGTTTGGGCATCAGCGTGGCGTTGATGGCATGGGCCGAGAGCATCAGCACGAAGGTATGGCCGTCAGGCGGTGACTTGGCCACGAAGTCGGCGCCGATGGTGGAACCCCCGCCGGCCTTGAAGTCGATGAACACCGATTGCCCGATGGTCTTGCTCATCTCGACCGCGATCGGTCGCGCCAGGATCTCGGCGCTGCCTCCGGGCGGGTAGGGCATCACGAAGCGCAGCGGGCGCGAGGGAAAGGCCTGGGCGCGGGCAGCACCGGGCAGGGCGCCGGCAGCAAGGGCCGCCGCGGCCATGGACAACATCTGGCGTCTTTGGGTCATGTCTTCACACCTTTTTGTAGACAGGGGGACGGGCGCGCACCGGATCGAGCAGGGACCAGTCGCCCTGCGCCAGCTCGTAGCCTTGCGGAAAGGGCGGTCGGGCCGGCATGCCCAGGGAGCGCATCACACGCTCGTCGCGGTAATAGCATTGGGCGACGGCCGTCAGCAGGGCGCTCAGGCCGGGACTGCGCTGCTGGCGAAACTGCAGCGCCACCGCATCCTGGCGGGCCGCGTCCAGGGCCGCGTAGGGCTCGCCGGAATCGGCCTGCGCCAGCTCATCGAGCCGGCCCAAGGCGGCCTGCACCGCCACGCCCTGCGGCGCCAGGGTCTGCACGATGTCGGCCAGGATCAGGGCGTCATCGGCACCTGGCACCTGGTGATGCTCACTGGCCGGGATCATGCGGCCGAGCAGGGCGCGCAAGGTATCGCGCTCGCGGGCTGAAAAGGGGGAAGGTGGTGCACTGGCGTGCAGCGGGATCGTGGTCATCTGGGGGGTGCGTGCAAGGGTCGGTCTTCAGTCGAACAGGTTGGCCAGGCGCTTTTTCATCGTGTCCGCGATGTACAGCGCCAGGGCCTGGATGGTCGAGGTCGGGTTCACACCGGCAGATGTGACAAAGATGCTGCCATCGACGATGAACAGGTTCTTCACATCGTGGCTGCGGCCCCATTCATTGACGACCGAGTGCTGCGGATCGCGGCCCATCCGGGCCGTGCCCATCAGGTGCCAGCCGGCCACCGAGAGCAGCGGATCGGCCATGACCTCGACCGCGCCGGCCGCCTTGAGCACCTCGGTGCCGCGCGCCACGGCATGCGCCAGCATGGCCCGCGAGTTGTCGCTCAGCCGATACTCGATGCGGGGCGCCGGAATGCCGTTGGAATCCTTCAGCTGCTCATCCAGCGTGACGCGGTTGTGGGCCTCGGGCAGGTCCTCGCAAATCGCCACCATGCCGGTGATCCGGTTGAACTCGCGCCGGAAGGCGTCATGGTGGCCGTCACCCCAGGGGATGCGGCCGGCGAACATGCCGGCCATCGCTGTCAGCACAGGCCCCTTGCCGCGCACGATCTCCAGGCAGTAGCCGCGCTTGAAGCCGCGTGTGGCATCGGTCTCGTAGAACTGGTGACTCCACAGGCAATTGCCCGGCCCCTGGTAGCCGTCGAGAGGCTCTTCAAAGACGCCATTGATCGAGGCATAGGGATGCAGCATCAGGTTGCGTCCGACCAGGCCGCTGCTGTTGGCCAATCCGTCCGGATGTCGCGCCGACCGGGAGTTGAGCAGGATGCGCGGCGTGCCCACCCCATTGCAGGCCATGATCACCACCTCTGCGGCCTGGAAGTGCTCGCGACCCTCGGCGTCGTAATACATGACGCCGCTGGCCATGCCCTGCTCGTTGGTGGTGATCTCGCGCACGCGGCAACGGGTGCGCAGTTGCACGCCGGCGCGCAGCGCGGCGGGCCAGTAGGTGATGTCGGTGCTGGCTTTGGCCCCTTGCGCGCAACCGGCGATGCAGTGTCCCAGGTTGATGCAGCGGGCACGGCCCTCGTAGTCGGTGGTGGCCACCGCACTGTCGGAGGGCCACCAGTGCCAGCCCAGCGCATTGAAGCCCCGCGCCAGGCGCTCGCCGGCCTTGCCCAGCGGCACCGGCGGCATCACCGCCGGTTTCGGCGGATAGGCCGGATCACCGGTCAGGCCCGAGACCCCCATCATGCGATCGTTCTGATCGTAGTACGGGGCCAGCTGCGCGTAATCGAGAGGCCAGTCATCGGCCACGCCGTCCAGGCTGCGCACGCGAAAGTCACTGGGATGAAAGCGCGGGAAGTGCCCGGCATACAGGATCGTGCCGCCACCGACACCATTGAAGTTGGCGATCTTGATGGGCGAGGCCTGGTCGTTCACCGGGTAGTCGACGACATGCCTGCGCCGGTTCGGGCTGAAACTGAACTCGCCCAGCTGGCGCGCTTCCCAGTCGCGTCCCGTGCTCGGGTAATGGGCCGGGTTCACCCAGTCGCCCTGCTCCAGGCACAGGATGCGCATGCGGGTGTCCGCCAGGCTCCAGGCTACGGCGGCACCCGAGGCGCCCGCGCCAATGATGAGGACATCGACTGGGTCATTCATGATGCGCAGGATCCGTCGCTGAAGGGTCGCTTCAGGTGCCATGGGCTCTGCGCCTGGAAGGCGCGTCCCACCCGGACCAGGGTGGCCTCCTGCAAGGTGCCGGCGATCAGTTGTGCGGCCACCGGCCGGCCATCGTCGGTAAAGCCGGTGGGCAGGGTCAGGGTCGGGTGACCTGACATGTCGAAGGCCGCCGTGTAACGCGACAGCCGCAGGCGATAGGCCGGATCCTGGCGCAGGGTGGCGATCTGTTCGTTGCTGGGGGCGGCAAAGGGAATGGCCGGTGTCAGCAGCACGTCGATGTCCTTCATCAGGCCGTTCATGCGACCGGTGAATTCGGCGCGCCGCAACAGGATGGTCTGGTAGTCGGTGGCGCTCAGGCGCAGGCCCAGATCGAGCACGGCCGCCAGCACCGGGCCGTATTCGCTGCGTCGCGAAGGAAAGCTTGCGGCATGGGCGACGGCCGCCTCGACGCCGCAATGCGGTGCCCAGTCGGCGACGATGGTATCGACCGGCGGCATCCTGACGCTCACCGGCCGGGCGCCAAGGCGTACCAGCGTCTCGAGCATGGCCTGCCAGCCGGCGACCACCGGTGCTTCGACCTCATGGGTGGCATAGGCCTCATCGATGCCGATGCGCAGCCCGTCAAGCCGCTGCACATCGCCCGCCAGGTAGTCGGGCACCGGCGCCTGCAGCGCAGTGGGGTCATCCGGATCGGCACCAGCGATGGCGCCCAGCATCAGGCCGCAATCGGTGGCGTCGCGGCACATCGGCCCGAGGTGGTCGAGCGAGGCGGCCAGCTCGAAGGCGCCATGGCGCGAGACCCGGCCCCAGGTGGGCTTCAGACCGGTGACGGCATTGGCCGCAGCCGGAAAGCGGATCGAACCGCCGGTGTCTGTCCCGATGGCACCGGGACACAGGCCTGAGGCCACCGCCACCCCCGAGCCGCTCGAGGAGACACCGGTCCACAGGTCTTCGCGCCAAGGGTTCATGGGAGGGACAATGTCCGGATGGTGGGCGCTGAAGGCGCCCTCGGTCATCTTCAGCTTGCCCAGCAGCACGGTGCCGGCCTCGCGCAGGCGGCGCACCACCGTGCCGTCCCGGTCGGGCCGGAAGCCGGCGTGCAGGGGCATGCCGGCCGTGGTCGCAATGCCTGCGGTCCAGCACAGGTCCTTGAGGGCCATCGGCACGCCATGCAGCGGCCCAGCCCAGTCCCCGCGGGCGGCGCGCTGGTCGGCCTCGCGGGCCTGCGCCAGGGCAAGCTCGGGCAAGGGCAGCACGAAGGCGCCCAGGCGCGGATTGAGCCGTTCGATCCGCTGCAGCAGGGCCTGCGTCACCTCGAGGGATGACAGTTCCTTGCGACGGATGCGTTGCGCGGTGTCGGCCATGCCCATCCAGGCCAGTGTGTCGTCAGTCATCTGGCGCTCCTGCACCGGCGCGCGCCGGTGCTGACAAGGGTTTAGAGGCCGGCACGTCCGATCGCCGCGGCAGGCACAGGATCAGCACGCCCGCCAGCAGGCTCATGCAACCGACCACGAGGAAGGCCCCGTCGTAGTTGCCCACCCGGTCGTGATAATGGCCCACGGCCAGCGGGCCGGCAGCACTGAGGATCAGCGCGAAGGGCAGGGCCGCGCTGCGCACCGCACCCAGGTAGCGGCGGCCGAAGTACGAGGCCCAGATCACCTCCTGCATCGGGATCGTGCCGCCCCAGCCGATGCCGAGCAGGAAGAACGCCAGGTACTCCAGATTCATCGAGCGGGCCTGCACGCTGAACACGATCATGATCAGCGCCGCACCGGACAGCGCCACGCTGAAGGCCGCCAGGGGCTTCGGATTCATGCGGTCGATCAGCCAGCCCCACAGCGGCTTGGTCACCAGGGCCGGTACCGAGGCCACCGTGATCATCAGGGCGGCCGTGCTGCGGGAGTAGCCGGCATCGGTCATGAAGGGAATGGTCTGGAACAACACGACGGGAATGAGCACCTGGAACATGCTGAAGGCGCCCACCAGCATGTAGAACAGCGGCATGCGCAGGGCCTGCTGCCGTGTGAGCGAAGCGTCGTAGTCGGCCTGGGCGCGGGCGCCATCGGCACTGGCCATCTGCTCGGCACTGCGACCGTCCGGATTCAGTCCGTGGTCCTCCGGCGCGCGGCGCATCATCAGGGCCGCCGGCAGAGCCAGTACCAGGGTTGCAACAGCCATCGCCTGCCAGCCGGCACGCCAGCCATGGGCATCGATGAAGCCGGTCACCACCGGGGTCAGCCCGATGCCGGCAAAGGACACCCCCATCGAGGCCCAGCCGATGGCCTGGCCGCGATGGGCCACGAACCATTTGGACAGGGTCACATTCACCACCAGGCTGCCGATCAGTGCCGCGCCCACGGTCAGCAGGATGCCGTTGAGCAGCACCCATTGCCACCAGGTCTGGATCAGCGACAGGGCCCACAGGGCGGCGGTCAGCAGGGCCAGGCCGGCCAGCATGAAGGGGCGGGCACCGAGCCGGTCCACATGACTGCCGATGTAAAAGCCGGTGAAGGCCATCACGAACTGGCCCAGGCTGCGCGGCAGGATGAACTCGGCACGCGTCCAGGACAGGTCACTCGTCATCGGCAGCATGAAGGCCCCGATGGAATAGTTCATCGCGCCCACCGAGAAGAACTGTGTGACGAAGCCGGCCAGCACGAGCCAGTAGCCGTAATAGATCCGCGAGTGCGCGCCCATGTCCGCCTGTATAGCACCGATCTTCAGCGCATGCGGGAGAGCAGATCGCGCAGCGGATCTTCAGGCCGGGCGCGCCTGGCCTGCGGTTTCAGGCCAGGTGAGGTCCGAACCCTGCAGGCGTCAGGGCGCCGGCATGAACAAGGCTGACCAGTTGGTGCTCTCGTTGGCGATGCCGCCGGCCTTGACTGCGCCGGCCGGCAGGTTCACAGCCACCGAATATTTCCCGGCGGGCGGCGTGTACAGGAAGGTGTAGACGTTCTTCTCGTTGATGCCGGAGGTCTTGACGAAATTGCTGATCACGCCGGGAGAGGCCGTAGGCTGCTGGGTGTCCAGATCGAAGGCTGAGACCACCAGCGCCCCGACTGTGAGGTCGGCATCCAGCAGGGTGCTGAAGGAGATCGTCACCGTGGTCGGTCCGGTGAAAAAGACCTGACCGGCGGGCGGTGTCGCACTGAAGGTGGCAAAGGGCAGTTGGGTATCGATGGTCTGGGTCACGCTGGCGGCCTGGGTGCTGTACTTGACACCGGTGGCGTCCTTGTAGGCACCGGCCGGCAGGAGAAGGGTCCAGTCGCCTTTCCTCCAGTTGTTCGGTGTTGCAACCACGGTGTACTTGGTATCGGACACCTTCTTGAAGGTGGTCTTGTCCACGCTCGCATTGCCATTGCTGGTGGCCCAGGGCAAGACGCCGTCGGCGCTGTAGATCGTGATCGGTCCGGAGAAAGTGAAGGTCAGATTGAAGGGGCCCTTGGCGACGGCCGGTGCATCACTGGTGATCGTGACCGTGGGAACGACGATGTTGCTGGTGTCCACCGGGGCATCCCCGCCCCCACCGCCACCGCAGGCACAGAGCAAGGCCATCAGGCCCAGGGCCATGGCCAGACGCAGGCGGCGCCCTGGGGAATGGACGAAGCGGCTGGACAAGCGATCGATGTACGAAAACATGAAGGGGCTCCGGTCCTGGATGGTGTTGGGGTTGGACGGCAAGAAGGAAAGCATAGCACCAGCACAGATCCCCTAGAATCGGTCCATGCGCGACCTGTTCATGCTCGATCCGGCGGTGACCTTCCTGAACCATGGCTCCTTCGGGGCCTGCCCCCGCGAGGTCTTCGAGGCGCAATGCCGCTGGCAGGAGACGATGGAGCGCAACCCGGTGGCCTTCCTCGGCCGCCAGTCGGCCGGCCTGCTCTTCGAGGCCCGCAGCGCGCTTGCCCTGGCCCTGGGGGCGCGTGCCCAGGACCTGATCTTCGTGCCCAATGCGACCACTGGCGTCAACATCGTGGCCCAGTCCTTTCCGCTCGAGGCCGGCGATGAAGTGCTCACCACCGATCTGGAGTACGGGGCCTGCGATGCGGCCTGGGCCCATTGGTGCGCGCGCCGCGGTGCCCACTACCGGCGCGTTGCGATCCCCTTGCCCTACGATCCGGCGACCCTGATCGAGACCCTGATGGCAGCGGTCGGTCCGCGTACCCGCCTGATCCAGATCAGCCACCTGACCTCGACCACCGCCCTGCTCCTGCCCGCCGCGCAGATCTGTGCCCGGGCCCGTGCGCTGGGCATTGCCACCCTGGTCGATGGTGCCCATGCGCCCGGTCAGGTCGCGCTCGACCTGGAGGCCATTGGCGCCGACTTCTATGTCGGCAATGCCCACAAGTGGCTGTGCGCCCCCAAGGGGTCCGGTTTCCTGCATGCACGGCCCGATCGCCAGGCGATGCTCGAGGCCAGTGTCATCAGCTGGGGCTATGCCCCCGACAGTGGCGGCCATTCCGGCTTTGAGGCCTACCTGGGTCGCAGCCTGTTCGAGCGCCGCATGCAATGGCAGGGCACCCGTGACCTGTCCGCCTGGCTGTCGGTGCCGGCAGCGTTGCAGTTCCAGGCACGCCATGATTGGCCCCGGCTGCGTGAGCGTTGTCACCAGCTGGCCCTGGAGGCGCAGCAGATCCTGCTCCGGCGCCATGGCCTGCAGCCGATCAGCGGACCGGATGACTGGGTCCAGATGGTCGCCATCCCCGTGCCGGCGCAGGACCCCGAGCGCCTGCGCCAGCGCCTGTTCGAGGAAAGCCGTATCGAAATCCCCGTGACCACCCATGGTGACCGGGTTTTCGTCCGCCTGTCGGTACAGGCTTACAACACCCCCGAGGACATTGCTAGGCTGCTCAGCGCGCCGGCCCTGCGTTGAGCAAGGCTGCCTGATGCCCGATGGCATCGCCCCCTGGAGCTGCCATGCGAATGCTTGTCGTGTTGTTGTCCCTGTGCCTGCTGGCCCCGCTGGCCCGCGCCCAGGACTTTGCGGCGACCAACGAAACCTATGACATCTCCGATGCGATGATCAATCGCTCGGTCACCCGCACGCGCTACTTCCTGAAGGACAGCCTCTTTGCCCTCGGTGAGGACAGCGAGGCCTTCCTGCAGAAGGCCGACCGCCAGAAGCCCGTCCTCATCTACCTGCACGGTTGCAACTATGGCAACCGCGTCGCCGAGGAGGACTTGCGCAAGTTCTACCTGGGCCTGGGCTTTTATTTCGCACGGACCGACTTCATCACCCGCGGCGACACCGGCCCCGCATGCCGCGTCGTGAATGGTGAATTGGTGGTTCGCGCCAACATGCCCCCGCGCCTGCGCGCCCGCGTGCTCGAGTTGAATGCCCATGTCGACTGGCTCAGGAAAAATGGCTTCAGCACGGTTTATGTCGCCGGCTACAGCGAGGGCGGCATGGTGATCCAGCTGATGCAGGTGAAGGTCGAGGGCGCGATCATCCATGCCATGGCCTGCCTGCCCGCCGGCCCCTCCGGCCGCAGGCCTTTCCCCAGCAAGGAAAATCGGTACCTGCAGTTGGTCTCCGCCCGCGACCCCTTTCTGCAAAGGCAGGGCGCCGATTCCTGCGAGGGGCGGCCCGATCACGAAACCTTCAGCTATGCCGGCGGCAATGAGCCCAGCCACGATCCCTTCTCGGACCCGGCCTGGGCGGGCCATATCAAGCGCTTTCTGGGGGTGGGGCAGTGAGAGGGGCTGGGCTCACGCCCCCTCAATCAATCAACTTCCCGTTCTCGTGAAACGGATACGGGCCTTCATAGGCACCGACGGCCACCACATGGGTGAGCAGGGTCTTGTTGCCCGTCCAGGCATGCAGGTGAAACCCCGGGGGTTCCATGATCCAGGCTGACACTGCATCTTCCTGCAGGTCCAGGCAGACCTGATGCGCAGGACTGGGTGCCGTCGAGGCCACGGTGCCGGCAAAGCCGGTGTAGATGGTCCGGTGCAGATGCCCGCAGATGATGCGCTGGATGCAGGCATGGCCCTTCAGCAGTGCCTCGAGATCGCCCGCGCCCTCGAGCAGGCCGATGCGGTCCATGTGTCCGATCAGGGTCCGGAAGGGCGGATGATGCATCGCGATCACGGTCGGCGTCACGCTGTCGCGTTCCAGCTCGTCGCGCAGCCACGCCAGCCGTGAGGCGCACAGGCGGCCGGCGCTCTGGCCAGGCTCGGAAGTGTCCAGTGCAATCACGCGAAGCTCGCCCACCCGCACGCTGTACTGGATGAAGCCTGCACTGCCCAGATACGCATGCCCGGGAAAGCTGCGCCGCATCTGGTCGCGTTCATCATGATTGCCGGGCATCAGGTAGTAGGGAATGTCGAGCGGTGCAAGCAGTTGGGCCAGATGCTGGTATTCGCTGTCGCGCCCGAAGTCGCTCAGATCACCGGTCATGAACAGGGCGGCCGGTTTTTGTGGCAGGCGCATCAGGGCCTGCACGGCGGCAGCCAGGTAAGGGGCGGTGTTGAGCCGGCGGTAGGCCAGCCGCCCGGGTTCGCGGATATGGGTGTCCGTGATCTGGGCCAGCAAAGTGTTCATGTGTTGATCTCCGTGCTGGGCATGAATCGTTCAGGGTTCGCGCTCACGCCCACGGCCTGGCCGGTCTTGAAGGCGCTGTCGCGCGGCGCATCGATCAGCAGGGCCTCGTTGCCGGCGACCTGCACGCGAAACTGCACGCGATCGCCTAGGAAGACGCGCTGCTGCACCACGCCTTCCCCCCAGCCCGCCTGGGGCATGCCGATGGCAAGATCCTCCGGGCGGATCAGCACCAGCGCCTGGTCGCGCAAGGGCTCCGGGCATGTGTAGTGCATGCCGCCCAGTTCGATCTGCCCCAGGCGCAGCGCCTGCGGGCTGCGGCTGATCCGGTTGACCCTGCCCAGGAACTCGGCCACGAAGGGATGGGCCGGCTGCCGGTACAGGTCCTCGCCGTGGCCCACCTGCACGATGACGCCCTTGCGCATCACGGCCAGGCGATCGGCAATCGCCAGCGCTTCCTGCTGGTCATGGGTGACATGGATGGCGGTGATGTGCAGGCGGCGCAGCAGCTCGGCCAGCTCATCGCGCAGCGATTCCTTCAGCTTGGCATCGAGCGCGGTCAGGGGTTCATCGAGCAGCAGCACGCGCGGCCGCACCGCCACCGCACGGGCCAGGGCGACGCGCTGTCGCTGGCCCCCCGACAATTCGGCCGGCCGCTTGCCCTCCAGGCCATTGAGCCGGACCAGATCGACCAGTTCGCCCACGGCGCGGCGGACCTCGGCCTCGGGGGTCTTGCGGATGCGCAGGCCATAGGCAATGTTGGCCTCGACACTCATCTGGGGAAACAGTGCGTAGTGCTGGAACACCATGCCGATGCCGCGCTGCTCGACCGGCACCGCAGTGACGTCGTCCTCGCCGAACAGGATGCGGGCACCGGCATCCGGCGTCTCGAGGCCGGCAATGATGCGCAGCAAGGTGGTCTTGCCGCAGCCCGAGGGCCCGAGCAGGGCCAGCACTTCGCCGGGCGCGATGTCCAGGTCGGTGGCCAGAAGGCCGCGTGTGCCGTCCGGATAGGTCTTGGCGCAGGCGCGGATCGTGACGGGGGTGCGTTCAAGTTCCATAGCGCTTCTCGGTGAGGGCGGCGGCCAGTTGCAGCAGCCACAGCAGCGGCAGCACGACGATCATGAAGACCAGCGTGTAGGCCGAGCCGATTTCGATGCGCATCGAGGCATAGCTGTCGGCCAGGCCCACCGGCAAGGTGCGCGTGAGCGGGGTGTGCAGCATCCAGGTCAGGTTGAACTCTCCGATCGACAGGGTGAACACCATCAGCGCGCCCCCGACAATGGCCGGAAAGACGGCCGGGACCAGAATGCCCAGGAAGCGCCGGCCGAACGATGCGCCCAGCGTGGCGGCTGCTTCCTCGAGTGCGATCAGTTCGCGGCGCCGGAAGGCGGCCGCCACGGTGCGCACCATGAAGGGCAGGGTAAAGACCATGTGGCCCACCAGCACGAACACGAAGCTTTGGCGAAACTCGCGCAGTTGGCCGTAGGTCAGGATCAGGGCCAGGGCCGTGGCCAGACCCGGCACGGCCACCGGCAGTGTCATCAACTCCTCGAAGCCGCTGGCCCAGCGCTGCCGGGAGCGGGCCAGCGCATAGGCGCAGGGCACGCCGATCAGGATGTTGCCCACCACGGCGCTGCCTGCGATCAGCAGCGAGGCCAGCACCGTCGAGCCGTAGTTTTCCCAGACCTCGCCCAGCCAGCGCAGGGTAAAGCCGCTGCGCCAGCCGACGCTGTAGTTCTGCATCAGGCCCGCCGTGACCGACAGCAGCACCGGTCCGATGATGAAGATCGCCACCAGCACGGTCAGTGCCATCAGGATCGGCGAACGTCGTGAGGGGGCGGCGGCCATCGTGCTCAGACCCCTTGCGCGGCTGTGCCGCCCAGCCGCCGCGCCAGGGCCAGGGCGGCCCAGGTGACCAGGCCCAGGGTGATCGACAGCGATGCCGCGAGCGCGAAGTTGGCGTAGTTGGTGAACTCGTTGTAGATCGTGATCGGCAGCACCTCGAACTTGCTGGCCAGCGTGAAGGCGGTGCCGAAGGCGCCCATCGCGGTGGCGAACACGATGGCCCCGCAGGCCAGGGTGGCCGGGGCCAGCTCGGGCAGCCACACGTCGCGGGCGATGTGCCAGCGGCTGGCGCCCAGCGAGCGGGCTGCTTCTTCGAGGGCAGGGTCCATGGCCTGCGCGGCGGCCGCATACGAGGCGATGGCGCGCGGCAGCGAAAAATACAGGTAGGCCAGGAACAGGCCGAGCAGGCCGTAGGCGAAGGTCCAGCGGCCCAGGCCCAGCCCGTCGGCCAGGGTCGCGATCGCCCCTTGTCGCCCGCCCAGCAGGATCACGAAAAAGCCGATGATCACACCCGGAAACGACAGCGGCAGGGTCAGCAGCGAGAGCAGCGCGCGGCGGCCTGCGAACGGGCTGCGCGCCAGGAAGATGCCGACGGCAGCGCCCAGCACCAGGGTCATGGCCGTCACGGCCAGCGACAGCAGCAGGGTGTTCATCAGGCTGGTCAGGTACTTGGCCTGGGTCAGGATCACCCAGTACGTGGCCCAGCCCTTTTCGGCCGGCAGCGCGATCAGCCGCACGATCGGCAGCAGCCAGAAGGCGGCAAAGAAGACGAGGGCCGGCAGCAGGCAGGCCAGACGCCAGCCGGCCTGCGAGCGCTTGCCGTGTCCGCCCCGGGCGGCTGCCTGAGCGGCCGCCATCGGCTTACTGCACTTCCTTCAGGTAGCGGTCCGAGAAGGCCTTCTGGACCTCGGCCATCTTGCCGTAGTCGGCGGTCTTGGCACGGGCATAGTCACTGGCCGGCAGGAAGCGTGACTGCACTTCCTTGGGGATGGCGCTGGCCCGTACCGGACGCAGATAGGCATTGGCCCAGATGGCCTGGCCCTCGTCGGAGAGCACGAAGTCCAGCACCTTGCGGCCATTGGCCGCATTCGGGCCCTTGTTCACCAGGCTCATCACGTAGGGCACCACCAGGCTGCCCTCGGCCGGGATCACGAATTCGACATTGGCCTTGTCCTTGTACTTGGCGCGATAGGCATTGAAGTCATAGTCGAGCAGGATCGCGATTTCGCCCGACAGCACGCGCGCATAAGAGGTCTGCTTGGGCACGATCGGCTCGTTCTTCATCAAGGCCTTGAAGTAGTCGATGGCCGGGCCGAAGTTGTCCATCGTGCCGCCGCGGGCCTGGTTGACCGCGACCGCGCCCACATAGCCGACGAAGGCCGAGGCCGGGTCGAGGTAACCCACCAGCCCCTTGTACTCGGGCTTGAGCAGGTCGGCCCAGGAGCGCGGAATCGGCTTGCCCTTGAGGGCATCCACATTGACCATGAAACCCAGGGTTCCCGAGTGGATCGTGAACCAGTGGCCATCGGGGTCCTTCAGGCCTGCGGGAATGTCATTCCAGGCCGCCGGCTTGAACGGGGTGACCACCCCTTCCTTGCGCGCCTGGATGCCGAAGGTCACGCCCAGGTAGGTCACATCGGCCACCGGGCTGGCCTTCTCGGCGACCAGCTGGGCCAGCGACTGACCCGAGTTCTTGTTGTCGGGCGGCACGGTGACGCCGGTGCGGGCCTTGATGGCGCGCAGCTGTGATCCCCAGTCGGCCCACTCGGGCGGACAGTTGTAGCAGATGGCGGTCTGTGCCATCGCCGTGCTCGCGGCGAACCCCGCCATCACCAGGGCAGTGCGGGCAATCGTTTTCAGGGTACTGAACATGGCAGTTCTCCAGTAGAGGCAAAAAGGGAGCGACGGACGGACCGTGCCGTGCCTGGGCAAGCGCCGCCGATTACAGCATATGCAAGCCATGTGTTGGTTGGGTGACAGCCTGAAAATGGGAGGCGCCGCACGCTGTGGCGACCGCCTGGGCGGGACGCTTCGAACCGCATGCAGGCGGCGCCGATCCTGCCTACAATCAAGGTCTCACATAGAGCCCCCAGATCAAGCACTCACATCGAGCCTTGATGCGATCCTCCAACCGACCCGGCAGGCACGACGCCCATGATCCAAGAACCCGTCGACATTCTCATCATCGGCGCCGGCGCTGCCGGTGCGGCCTTCGCCTGGCGCATGGCCGATACCCGCATGCGCATCCTGTGCCTGGAGCAGGGCGACTGGATGAACCCGGCCCAGTACCCCAGCACCGGGCTCGATGGTGAGCTTCGCCAGGCAGGTGACTTCAGCTCCAACCCGAATGTGCGGGGCCGGCCCACGGACTACCCGATCAACAACAACGGCTCGCCGATCCAGATCGCCAACTTCAATGGCGTGGGCGGTGGCACGGTGCTGTATGCCGCGCATTTCCCGCGCTTCCATCCCAGTGATTTCCGGGTCAGGAGTTGCGATGGCGTGGCCGATGACTGGCCCATCGACTACCAGACCCTCGAGCCGTTCTACGCGCTCAATGACCGCATGATGGGTGTGGCCGGTCTGGCCGGCGATCCCGCCTACCCCGACCACGAGCTGCCGCTGCCGCCCCTGCCCCTGGGGGCCTCGGGCGAGACCATGGCGCGCGGCTTCAACAAGCTGGGCTGGCACTGGTGGCCTTCCGACAGCGCCGTGGCCAGTCGCCCCTACGAGGGCCGCGACCGCTGCCTGAACCTGGGCCCCTGCACCAGCGGCTGCGCCCAGGGGGCCAAGGGCAGCACCGATGTCACCTACTGGCCCGAGGCGATTCGCCGGGGCGTGCAGTTGCGTACCCGCTGCCGTGTGCGCGAGATCACCGTCAACGAGGACGGCATGGCCAATGGCGTGGTGTACTTCGATGCCGAGGGCGTCGAACACTTCCAGCCTGCCGAGGTGGTCGTGCTGGCCGCCAACGGCATCGGCACTCCCCGCCTGCTGCTCAATTCGCGCTCCAGGCGCTTCCCCAGGGGCCTGGCCAACAACAATGACCTGGTCGGCCGCAACCTCATGCTGCACCCCTATGCCTGGGTCAGTGGCACCTTCGATCAGCGCCTCGATGGCCAGTTCGGCCCCTCGGGTTGCTGCATCTGGAGCCAGGAGTTCTACGAGACCGATGCAAGCCGCGGCTTCGTGCGCGGTTACACCATGGAGATCGTGCGCGGGCGCGGGCCCCTGGTCACTGCGATGTTCGGGCTGGGCAGCGGACAGATACCCTGGGGCCCCGGATTTCATGAGGCCTTTGCACGCCACTTTGCGCACAGCACCGGCATGGTCAACATCTGCGAGGACCTGCCCGAGGCCCATAACCGCGTCACGCTCGACGAGTCCCTCACCGACAGCAACGGCATAGCCGCTCCCCGCATCGATTACACCCTGAGCCAGAACAGCCGTCGCATGCTCGACCATGCGGTGGCAGCCTCCTCACAGGTGCTCAAGGCGGCCGGGGCCACCAGCATTCAGGTCGAGTCACCCTGGGCCATTGCCGGCTGGCACAACATGGGCACCGCGCGCATGGGGCTGGACCCTGCCACCTCGGTGGTCAACGAATGGGGGCGATCCCATGAGGTACGCAACCTGTTCATCATCGATGGCAGCATCTTCACCACCTCGGCCGGTGTCAACCCGACCAGCACCATCCAGGCCCTCGCCCTCTACATCGCCGATGCGATGAAGCAGCGCCTGGAAAACCTCTTCGACTGAAAGCGAGTGCACGCCATGCCTGCCAAAGCCCCCAGCCCGGTGACCCCCTTCAACGCACAGCAGCTTGCCGCGCTCGATGTCCTGATGGACCGACTGATTCCGGCCTCACCCGACGGCCGCATGCCGGCGGCCCGCACGCTGGGCCTGTTCCTCGATCCCGCGCCGATGCGGGCGCAGGACCGCGACCTGTTCGAGCAAGGCCTGGCTGATCTGCAGGCCCGTGCCCTGCATCTGAAGGGTTGCAGCTTTGCAGCGCTGGATGGTGACCAGGTGCAGGGCCTGATCGATGCCCTGCGTGCGGAGGGTTCCGCCTTCCTGCGCGGCTTCATGCTGCAGACGGTCGGGCGCTACATGGCCCATCCGCTCGTCATGCCCCGGATCGGGCTGGAGGCCCGCCCGATGTGGCCCAAGGGCAACCCGGTGGCCGAGGGCGACTGGTCCTTGCTGCAGGTGGTCAGGCAGCGCGACAAGATCTATCGCCGGCTCTGAAAGAAACGGCTGCCGTAACGTTAGTGCCCTGCACCCCTGCGGCCATGGCTCAGGTCAGGGTCCCGTTTCGCATGAAGGCGGCCATCAGGGCGATCTGGGCCGCCAGCATCGGCGCCCCCGGATGCACTCGGCAGCCGCGCGCGCGGGCTGCCTGCAGCAGGGCCGTGTCGGCTGGCGTCATGATGATCTCGGCCACGATCTGGCTCGCCTGCAGGCGGCTGGCATCCAGTGGCAGGGGATCATCGGCTGCCATGCCCAGCGAGGTCGCATTGACCACCAGGTCGTGCCCGCCGGCATCCTCCGAGCCCACCGCAAGGCTCAGTTGCGGATGCATCGCCTGCACCCTGGCGAGCAGGTCCTGCGCCTTGCTGCGCGTGCGGTTGTGCAGGGTCAGACGGCTGACACCGCTGCGTGCCAGCGCCACGGCGATCGCACTGGCGGCGCCGCCGGCGCCAGCCAGCCAGGCACTCCTGCCGCGCGGCTCGATACCGGCCTGCCGCAGGCCGGCCACGAAGCCCTCGCCATCGAGCATCGTGCCGATCACCTGCCCGTTGGCGCGCCGGTGGATCACATTGACGGCACCCACTGCCCGCGCCGCATCGGTCAGCTCGTCGCACAGGGCCGTGATCGCCGTCTTGTGAGGGACCGTGATCACGCAGCCGGCCAGGTTGTGCATGCCGCGCAGGCCCGCCAGGACCGTTTCAAGGTCCTGCGGCTTGACATGGATCGGCACCATCACGCCATCAAAGCCCTGTGACTGAAACAGCGCATTGATGCGCTGCGGGGTCTTCACATGGTGGATCGGGTCGGCCAGGATGCCGAAGACGGTGGTGTGGCCCGTGATCTCATTCATGGCGCAGCGAGAAAACCCTGGCAGTGGAGAAGGCCCAGAGGCTACCATGGCGCCAGGGTGCACCAGGGCCGGTAGGTTGCGACCGGCAAAGTCAAAGGGGATGACGTTCGATGAAACATTGGGTCATGGCGGGGGTGGTGGCACTGGGGCTGGGCTGGTGGTTCTTCCCCACCAGCATGCCGATGCAGTCCCTGCCCCTGTATGCCGAGGGCGCGCAGGATCGCTCGCAACTGGTGGGAGGGCCCTGCACCCGCACGCGCTGCCTGATCGTTTACCTGGCGCCCTGGTGCCCTTATTGCAAGGCCGCCCAGCCGATGATCCAGCAACTGCGCGAGGCGATGGATGGGGCGGGCGTGCCGATGCAGGTCGTGGTGGGCATGGACAAACCTGCGGCCCTGCAGGCCTATGCCCAGTCCCTCGGATACCCTGTGCTCCTCGATGCCGGCGGCGAGCTGAAAAAGCGTGCCCACATCAAATCGGTACCCACCTTCATCGTGACCGACGGGCGTGGCCGCATCAAGAAAACCTTGCACGGCGCGTATGCCGATGTCGCGACCACCCGGGATCAGCTGGGGATCTAGTGTGGTGTGCCTTTCCCTCATAGGCGCCGAACGGCGTGGCGGCGAACTGACCCCGCTTGCATCAACCCCAAGGACAGACCTCACCCATGATCATTGATCTTTCCGGAAAACACGCCCTCGTTACCGGCTCCAGCGCTGGCATCGGACTGGCGATCGCCCAGGGCCTGGCGGCCAGCGGCGCGCGGGTCACCCTGCACGGGCGCAGCGATGCCAGCGTTGAACGTGGCCGCAGCCGCCTGCTGGCTGCCGTACCGGGCGCTCGCGTGGACGGCGTCGCAGCCGACCTCGAGACCGGCGAGGGCGCCGAAGTCCTGGCCAAGGCGGTCGGCACCGACATCGACATCCTGGTGAACAACGCCGGCATCTATGGGTCGAAGGACTTCTTCGAAGCCGACGATGCGCTGTGGGAGCGCTACTGGCAAATCAACGTCATGAGCGGCGTCAGGCTGTCGCGTGCATTGGCGCCGGCGATGGCGCAGCGCGGCTGGGGCCGCATCGTGTTCATCTCGTCCGAGTCGGCCCGCAACATCCCGGCTGGCATGGTGCACTACGGCGTCTCCAAGACCGCGCAACTGTCGCTGGCCCGTGGCCTGGCCAAGCGCCTGGCCGGATCGGGCGTCACCGTCAACTCGGTGCTGCCCGGTCCCACCCTCTCGGACGGACTGGTCGGCTTGTTCAGGAACGCGGCCGAGCAGTCGGGCCGCTCGGTCGAGGAACTGAGCCGCGAGTTCGTGATCGCCAAGCGCCCCAGCTCGGTGATCCAGCGTGCTGCCACCGTCGACGAGGTGGCCAGCATGGTGGTGTACGTTTGCTCGATGCAGGCCTCTGCCACCACCGGTGCGGCACTGCGCGTCGATGGCGGAATCGTGGACGATATTGTCTGAGGCCGGGCCGGTTCAGCCAGGGGGGTGTCCGCCTCCAAAAGCCCCCAGCGCCGCGACACAGCGATGCCTGATTTCAGCCGCGATCCGTGCGAAATCCGGACGCGGCTCGAGGCTGTCCGGCGCCAGATACAGATCCCGGTTGATCTCGACCATGACCGCCATGACCCGGGCATCACGGTGATATCGGCTGGCGGGGACCAGCGCCCCCGCGAAAGGCTCATTCACGGACACCTTCCAACCGCTGTGCCCGAAGGCATCGACGAAGGCCTGTTCGAGCGCCTTCGGGGTATGGAATGGGTCCGTCCCGATGCAGATGTCGGGCCGCGGCATGGCGGGGTCGGCACCTTCGTAGGGCAGCGCGGTGCCCGGAAAGCTGTGTCCGTCGATCACCAGACAGCGACCGTGGCGATTCAGGGCTGCGTCCACTGCCGCCTCGAGCCGCTCATGGTGGGGGTGATACCAGCGGCGCATGAGCGCCTCGCGCTCGATGGGTGACAAGGGCCTTCTCAGCGGCGCAAGCTGCGAGGTGACCTGGTAGAGGGCGCCCATTCCCCGCGCCGCCATCGGCTCCAGCGCATCATCGGGAAAGCGTTCGACATCGACGACCAGGCGACTGACCATGGCGGCCACGACCATCGCCTCATCGGCGGGCGCTGCAAAGAGCGCGTGGGTGAAATGATCGGTCATGCGCTGGAGCTCGAGCGCGAGATCCTGATCGGACAGCAGGAACTGCGGCCGCACCTCATCAGGGATGAAGGTGGCGTCATGCGGAATATGCAGGACCACCCAGGGGGGATAGCCCGAAAGGTTCATGAGTGTTCGCGGCACTGTGCTGCCTTGATGTCTGCGGTGGTTTGCGCAATCAGCGGGTGGTCGAGGCCTTC
>JAPOKJ010000060.1 GCA_029977705.1 Burkholderiales bacterium
ATCGGCAAACACCATGCGTATCAGCTTGGAGCCCATCTGGCGCCGGATGATCGGAAACTTGCCCGCTGCCAGCATCGGCTTGTGCACGTAGAACTCATCGGGGGTGACCGCGCCCTGCACCACCGTCTCGCCCAGCCCATAAGAGCTGGTGATGAAGACGACATCTGGAAAACCCGACTCGGTATCGATGGTGAACATCACCCCAGCGGCCCCGGTGTCGCTGCGCACCATCTGCTGGATGCCGGCCGACAATGCGACCTCGGCATGGGCAAAGCCCTTGTGCACCCTGTAGGCGATGGCACGGTCGTTGTAGAGCGAGGCAAACACGTGCTTGACGCGCTCGAGCACCTGATCGATGCCCACCACGTTCAGAAAGGTTTCCTGCTGCCCCGCAAAGGAGGCATCGGGCAGATCCTCGGCGGTGGCCGAGGACCGCACCGCGACCGACAGGCTCGGTCCGACCTGGGCCTGCATCGCTGCATAGCCGTCGCGAATGCCCTTCTCGAGCCCGGCCGGCAATGGTGCATCCATGACCCACTGGCGGATCTGGGCGCCGCATTCGGCCAGGGCCTTGACGTCGTCGACATTGAGGGTCGCCAGTCGCTCGGCAATCCGCTCGGTGAGCCGGTTTTCGCGCAGGAACTGGCGAAAGGCTTCGGCGGTGGTCGCAAAGCCGCCCGGCACGCGGACACCGGCCCCGGCCAGCTGCGAGATCATCTCGCCCAGGGAGGCGTTCTTGCCGCCGACGACGTCGACGTCCTGCATGCGCAAGTGGTCAAAGGGTGCGACCAGGGCCCCTTTCAATGCGTCCGCCCCTCCTGCGGGGCGCGCGTTGGATTGGTTCATGGGAAAGTCCTGACATTTGAAAAGAAATCGTTGTCGCGCCTGGGCCCGTGCCCCCCTTCCAGGCGCTGCGACACGCAGCGCGTCCTGGATGAGTGCGGGCCAGCCCTGATGAAAGCTGCTGTCGTTGCCGCCATTGTAGCGAGGACGCAAAAGCTTGCGGGGCGCGCCCGGGTCCTGCCCCCGCCGGCGGAGTATTCTTGAGGGGCGGCCGCTCCAACAGCCGCTCCAGCCCCCAAAGACCCGCCATGAGCCAAACGCCCGTCACGCCCCCGGCCCCATCTGACAATCAACCCGCGGGACGAGCCGCCGGGGCCGTCGAACGAACCGTGTTTTACGTCTCGGATGGTACCGGCATCACCGCCGAGACCTTCGGCATGTCCCTGCTCAGCCAGTTCGAGGCCTTGAAGGCGCGCCAGGTGCGGCTGCCCTTCATCGACAGCGTCGAGAAGGCGCGCGATGCCCTGCGTCGGATCAATGCCCAGGCCCTGCAGGACCGGCATCGTCCCATCGTGTTCAGCACCCTGGTCGACCCTGAGGTCAACGAGGTGGTGCGCACGGCCAATGCCCGCTTTCTGGACCTGTTCGCCACCTTCGTCGAACCCCTGGAGATGGAACTGGGGGTCAAGTCGAGCCACCGCATCGGGCGCTCCCACACGGCCGACAATTCCGAAAGCTACAACCGCCGCATCTCGGCGATCAACTACTCGCTGACCCACGACGACGGCCAGTCGGCAGCCGACCTGACCAGTGCCGATGTCATCCTGGTCGGCGTCTCGCGCAGCGGCAAGACCCCCACCTCGCTGTTCCTGGCCATGCAGCACGGCATCCGCGCCGCCAACTATCCCTTGATTCCCGAGGACTTCGAGCGCAAGAAGCTGCCCCCTGCCCTCTACCCCTTCAAGAAAAAGGTGTTCGGCCTGTCGATTGCCCCGGAGCGTCTGGCCGAGGTCCGTCACGAGCGCCGGCCGCACAGCCGCTACGCCTCCCTCGACAATTGCCGGTATGAGGTGTCGGAGGCCGAATCGATGATGCGCCGCGAGGGCATCCAGTGGCTGTCCTCGACCCACAAGAGCATCGAGGAGATCGCCGCCACCATCCTGCAAACCCTCGAGCCCCATCACGAGGGGCCGATGGGCTGAGGCCCAGGCGCTGCGCTCAGCCGCCGGCAACGCGGCGCTGGCGCTGCTGCTCGAACAGGCAGACGGCAAGGGCCGCCGCCACGTTCAGGGATTCGACCGCCGGGCTTTGCGGAATGAACACCCGCTGTGTCCCGGGCAGGCCGAGCACGGCAGCACTCAGGCCGGCACCCTCGTTGCCCATGCACCAGAGGGCCGGTGCCCGCAGGTCGAGCTGGTCGAGGGCGCGACTGCCGGCCTCGCTCTGACCCGAAGTCGCCAGACGCTGAAAGCCGCTCAGCGCCGACAATTCCTCATGGCTGAAATCGTCGAAGCAATCGAGATGGAACTGGGCGCTCATGCCCGAGCGCAGTGCCTTCGGGCTCCAGGGCCAGGCGGTGCCCGGCGACAAGGCCACCTGGCGCACTCCGAAGGCGGCGCAGGAGCGCAGCATGGTGCCCAGGTTGCCCGGGTCCTGAACCCGCTCCAGATAGACCAGATCTCCCCGGGCCGGATCGGGCTGGCGCGACAGGCGCGCCTTGGGCCGCACCAGGGCAATGGGCCCGGCAAAGGCCTCCAGCGTCGACAGCTTCGCGAAAAGGGGCGCGCTCAGGCGCTCGATCGGGACCGGATGGCGCTGCAGCCAGACCTGCTCATCGGCCGCCGGGCGATAGTCCTGCGCCACCATCAAGGCCTCGGGCGGACCGTGACGCAAGGTCCAGGCCTCGATCAGGTGGAAGCCTTCCAGCAGCAGCTCGCCGGTTCGCCGGTCAGGCTTTTCACGGGCGGCCAGCCAGCGGCGGAACACCGCATTGTGGGCCGAACTGATCATGTGCCCTCCCCGGCAAGGCATGCGCGCACCGGTGCAAAGCTGCGCCGGTGTTCGGCGCAGGGTCCCAACCGGGCCAGGGCCGCCAGATGGGCCGGCGTCGGGTATCCCTGATGGCCGGCAAAGCCGTAGCCAGGATAAAGCGCATCGAGCTGCTTCATGTGGCGGTCGCGCGCACACTTGGCCAGGATCGATGCTGCAGAGATGGCCGGTTCGAGATCATCGCCTCCGACCAGGGTGCGTACCGCACAGGCCAGGGCCGGCGCCTTGTTGCCGTCGACCAGGGCCAGGCTCGGCGTCACCGGCAGGCCCTCGACGGCCCGCTTCATGGCCAGCAGGCTGGCCTGCAGGATGTTCAGGCGATCGATCTCCTCGGCGCTGGCCGAGGCCACCGACCAGCCCAGGGCCTGCGCCTGGATCAGGCCTTCCAGCGCCTCGCGTTGGCGGGCCGACAGCTTCTTGCTGTCGCGCAGACCACTGACCGGCGCAATTGGGTCGAGGATCACCGCCGCCGCATAGACCGGGCCGGCCAGGGGCCCGCGACCGGCCTCGTCGACGCCACACACCCTCGACCTGTCGGGGACCCCGTCGGGGGTAAGCCCAGGGACCGTACCGGGCACCGTGAAAAGCCCTGTCAGCTCATCCTGGCGCAAGGGCTTGCGGGGGCGCTCAGACCTTGCCATCCACCAGCTCCATCAGTACCTGGGCACTGCGCTGGCCGCAGCCCTGGCGCAGGCTCAGATGCAGGTCGGCAAAGCGGCGGCCCAACTGCTCGCGCAGCGCGCCATCATCCAGTTGTCCGAGCAGAGCCTGCGCGAGCGCGGCCGGCTGTACCGCGTCCTGGACGAACTCGGGAACCACCCAGTCATTGCACAGGATGTTGGGCAGTCCGATCCAGGGCAGGTAGCCCATGTCTTTCATGCGCCGGTAGCTCAGCGCCGGCATCCGGTAGGCGATCACCATGGGCTTCTTGAGCAACGCGGCCTCGAGGGTGGCCGTACCGCTGGCGATCAGGGCCGCATCGCAGGCCGCCAGGCATTCGCGGGCCCTGCCCTCGAAGACGCTCAGCGACAGTTGATCCGGCAAGCCTGCCCGTTCAATCTGCGCGCGGATGCGGACCAGCAAGGCTGCACTGGCCGCAGGCAGCACAAATCGCAGGCCGGGTCGCTGCGCCTGCATCCGGCGTGCCGTTTCCAGAAAAGGTTCGATCAGAAAATTGATCTCGGCCAGCCGGCTGCCCGGCAGCAAGGCCACCACCTGATCGTCCGGCTTCAGGCCCAGGGCGCCACGCGCCGCAGCGACATCCGGTTGCAGGGCGATCTCGTCGGCCATCGGATGACCGACATAGGTGGCCGGGATGCCCGCTTCGCGATAAATGGCCTGCTCCATCGGGAACACCAGCAGCATGTGATCGACCGAGGCGCGAATGCCGGCCAGTCGTTCGCGGCGCCAGGCCCATACCGAGGGGCTGATGAAATGCACGGTACGGATGCCGGCCTCGCGCAGGCGTCGCTCCAGCCCGAGGTTGAAATCGGGCGCATCGATGCCCAGGAACAGATCGGGCTTGTCGGCCAGAATGCGTTGGCGCAATTGCCGGCGCATCCACAGCAGGCGAGGCAAGGCGGCCAGCACCTCGACATAGCCGCGTACGGAAAGCGCATCGATGGTCCACCAGGGCTGCAGGCCTTGCGCAATCAGTGCCGGGCCGCCAATGCCGGCAAAGTGCTGCACCTGCTGCGGCTGTGCTGCCTTCAGGCCTGCCAGGACGCTGGCACCAAGCAGGTCACCGGAGGTCTCACCGGCCACGCAGGCCAGTCTCATGGTGCTGCCGGGGTGCGCAGAGCGGGGGATGAGCGTATCGGACGCATCCGGTCCTCAGCGCACGATGCCGCGCGTGACCTGATCGAGAAAATCCACCAGCATGCGGATATCCGCACTGTCGCCCTGATCCTTGAGTTCCTGATGCAGGGCCTGGCGGGCCTGCTCAAGCGTCAGGCCGTTCTTGTAGAGGGTCTTGTAGGCGCGTCGCACCCGATTGATGCGCTCGGCATCGAAGCCGCGCCGGCGCAAGCCTTCGGAATTGATGCCATGGGCCTGGGCGGTGTTGCCCATCGCCATCACGAAGGGCGGCAGGTCGTGCAGCACGACAGTGGACACGCCGGTCATGGCATGCGGGCCCACCTTGCAGAACTGATGGACGCCGGTGTAGCCGCCCAGGATCACCCAGTCTCCGATCTGCACGTGGCCCGCCAGGTTGACGGTATTGGCCAGGATGATGTCATCGCCGAGCACACAGTCGTGCGCCACATGGACATAGGCCATCAGCCAATTGCGGCTGCCGATGCGGGTCACGCCCTGGTCCTGCACCGTACCCCGGTTCAGGGTGACAAATTCGCGGATCGTGTTGTGATCACCGATCTCGAGTGTGGTCGGCTCGCCGGCGTACTTCTTGTCCTGGGGATCAGCACCGATCGAGGCAAACTGGAAGACTCGATTGCCCTGCCCCATGCGGGTATTGCATTCGATGACCACGTGCGAGCCGATGTCGCAGTCCGGTCCGATCTGCACCCTGGGGCCGATCCGGGTGTAGGCACCGACCCGAACGCTGCTGTCGAGTTCGGCCGAGGGGTCGATCAGGGCGGTGGGATGGATCAGACTCATGATGCGCTGGGTTCGATGGTTCTCAGGGTACACATCAACTGGGCCTCGCAGGCCACCTGCCCGTCCACCAGGGAGCGGGCGGAATATTTCCAGATGCCGGCGCGCATCTTGGTGATCTCGACCTCCAGGCGCAACTGGTCGCCGGGGCTGACCGGGCGCTTGAAGCGGGCCTCGTCGATGCCCACGAAGTAGTACACCGAGTTGGCGTCCGAGCGGCGCTCCATGGTCTGGAACGACAGGATGCCGGCGGCCTGCGCCAGGGCCTCGATCTGGAGCACTCCTGGCATCACCGGCAGGTGCGGAAAGTGGCCGACGAAGTAAGGCTCGTTGATCGAGACGTTCTTGATCGCGACGATGTTCTTGCCTTTTTCGAGTTCGAGCACGCGATCCACCAGCAGGAAGGGATAGCGATGCGGCAGGTGCTCGAGGATGGCGCGGATGTCCAGGGTGATGCTCATGGGTTGCTCTTGTTCTTGCTCAGTGATTCGAGCGCGCGTAGCCGCGCACGCCATTCGGGCAGCGATCGCTGGATCGCGGCAGACTTCTCCCAGTCGCGATGCGCCATCAGCGGCGAGGAGCCGGAGTAGACCCCGGGTTTGTCGATACCGGACATCACCAGGCTCATCGGCGTGATGGTGACATCGTCACAAATGCTCAGGTGGCCCAGGATGCCGACGCTTCCTCCCACCAGGCAGCGACGCCCCAGGCGGGCCGAACCGGCAATGCCGACACAGGCGGCCAGGACCGACTGCGCGCCGATCTGCACGTTGTGAGCCACCTGGATCAGGTTGTCCAGCTTGCAGCCGTCTTCGATCACGGTGTCTTCGAGGGTGCCACGGTCGATCGAGCAGTTCGAGCCGATCTCGACATCATCTCCGATCCGCACGGCGCCCAACTGGGCGATCTTGATCCAGCCATCGGCGCCGCGGGCAAAGCCGAAACCGTCCGAGCCGATCACGGTGCCGCTGTGAACGATGGCGCGATCGCCCATCGAGCAATCGTCGTAGACCACCACATGGGGATACAGACGGCTGCCGGCACCAATATGGCAATCGCGACCGATCACGCAATGGGCCTCGAGACGGGCGCCGGCCCCGACATGACTGCCCGCCCCCACCACCACACCGGGCCCCAGCCACGCATCGGGTGCGATACGGGCCTGCGGGTGAATCGCCAGCGCGGCGGCCGCCGGCGCGTGCTGCGCCTGGCGCTGGGTCTCGATCAGGGCAGCCACCCATTGGCTGATGCGGGCAAAGACCTGATAGGGCTGGTCCACCACGACCAGGTGGGCGCTGCAGGGCTGCAGATCGGCCAGCAGGTTCTGGGGAATGAGAATGACGCCCGCCGCGCTGCGCTGGGCCTGTCGCAGGTAGCGACGGTCACTCAGGAAGGCCAGGCTCTGGCCGTCCGCCTGCTCGAGACTGGCCAGACGGTTCAAGGGGCTGAGGGCATCGGCCTGGGACGTGACGATGCCCTGGGCATGCAATGCCTGTTGCAGGGCAAACGGCGTCTGAAGGGGTTTCATGCTCGCTGCCGGCTCTCGCGCCGATGGGCAGCGCGCTCAGCGCTGGGCGTTCAGGGAGCGCAGCACTTTTTCGGTGATGTCCACCTGAGGGCTGGCATAGACGGCTTCCTGAAGGATGAAGTCGTACTTTTCGGCCTCGGCGATCGAGCGGATCACGCGGTTGGCACGCTCGACGATCTGGGACAGTTCTTCGTTGCGGCGCTGGTTGAAGTCTTCGCGAAATTCACGCTGCTTGCGCTGGAAGTCTTTTTCGAGCTCGGCGAACTCGCGCTGACGGCGCACCTTGTCGCTCTCCTGCATCACGGCGGCATCGCGATCCAGGCGCTCACCCAGGGCTTTGAGACGGGCCGCCAGGTCCTGCAATTCCTTGTCGCGCTTGCTGAATTCACCCTGCAGCTTGGCATCGGCCGCCTTCGAGGGCGCAGAGTCGCGCAGGATCTTTTCGGTGTTGACATAACCGATCTTGAGCGCCTGGGCGTGGGCGGTCCCGCCCAGCACCAGCAGGGCAGACAGCCCGAGGCCGATCAAGCCCCCAAGCAGATGGCGGGAAAGGGCGAAAAATTTGAGGAGCGGCATGAGTCGGAATGTAGACGATAGGGTCTGGGGGAACATGATTTTCTCACTAAAAACCGGTACCCACCTGGAACTGGAAGCGTTGCAGGCGGTCGGTGCTGTCTTTCTTGACCGGGTAGGCGAAACTGATCTTGAGCGGGCCGACCGGCGAGATCCAGGTAATGCCAAAGCCGATCGAGGCGCGCAGCCCCCCCACGCCCTGGGTCACCGAACGGTCGGTGATGGTGTTGGTGGAGACGCCATTGACCGTGGTGATCGTGGCCACGCCCAGGCTGGGGGTTCCGGGCTGCGTGCGATACACCTGGCCGAGGTCGGCAAACAGGAAGGTGCGCAGGTTGCGATCGCCGCCGGTACCCGGCAGCGGGAAGGCCAGTTCGGCATTCAGGATGGCACGCGCCTGGCCACCGATCGGCGTGTCGATCGAGGAGATCACCGAGTTGTTGCTGGCATCCTTGACGGTCACGTTCTGATAGCCGCCCAGCGAGCCGTACTGGAAACCGCGCACGGTGCCGATACCGCCGGCATAGAAGTTCTTGAACACCGGATAAGGGTTGCCACTGATGCCCGAGCCGACGCCCAGGTCGGCATTGACCAGCAGGGTGATCGACTTGGTCAGGGCATGGTAGATCTGGTGGTTGTAGGTCCAGCGCGCATAACGCTGGTTGGCCACCGGCAAGGTCATCTCGACCCCGGAATTGATGAACGAGCCTTCGGTCGGATTGAAGGCGCTGTCGCGGGTGTCGCGCAGCCAGTTCAGCCGGCCCAGCACGCCGGTGCTGTAGACGCGGCCGGCATTGGCATTGGGGTCGCGGCCGTACTGGCGCATGTAGTCGAAATAAAGCGCCGGCGCATTGGGGCCGACATCGAGCACGTTCTGCTCGACCGAGAGACCCGCCGAGAGCCTGTCGATATTGGTGTACGGAATGCCGAAGCGCATGCCCAGGCCATTGGAGCGCAGCGTGTAGTCACCGAGCCCCAGGGCAGCGGCGTTGTACAGGCGGGTGTACAGGTCGAAACTGCGACTGATGCCGTCCTGGGTGAAATACGGATCGGTATAGGCCACCGAAATCGTGCGGAACGAGCGGCTGGTGTTGATATCCAGGTTCAGTTGTTTGCCCGTACCCAGGAAGTTGGTCTGGTTGACCGAGGCCGACAGGATCAGCTTCTCGGTTTGGCCAAAGCCCATGCCGAAGGTCAGGTTGCCAGTGGGACGCTCGGAGACCACGACCGACAGGTCGACCTGGTCGGCCAAACCCGGGACCGGCTGGGTCTCGATGTTGACTTCCTTGAAATAACCCAGGCGATTGATGCGGATGCGCGATTCCTTGATGCGCGAGGCGTCGTACCAGGAGTCCTCGAACTGGCGCATCTCGCGGCGGATCACCTCGTCGCGGGTACGCGCATTGCCGGAGACGTTGATGCGCCGGACATAGACCCGACGCCCTGGATCGACCATGAAGTTGAACTTGACGGTCTTTTTCTCGCGGTCGACCTCGGGAACGGCATTGACGTTGGCAAAGGCATAGCCGATCAGGCCGTACTCGTCCTGCATCCGGCGGGTCGCGTCGGTCAGCTTGCTGCCATTGAAGATGTCGCCGGGCTTGAGCGTCAGGGCCTTGCGCAGTTCGGCTTCGCGGCCGAGCAGGTTGCCGCTGAAGCTGGCATCGGCAAAGCGGAATTGTTCACCTTCCTTGATCGTGATGACGATCTCGATGTCTTCCTTGTCCGGCGTGATCGAGACCTGGTTCGCCTCGATGGAGAACTCGAGGTAGCCGCGATCCAGATAGAAGGAGCGGATGGTCTCAAGGTCGCCCAGAAGCTTCTCGCGGCTGAACTGGTCACGCTTGGTCCACCAGGTCGCCCAGTTGGGCGTGTGCAGATTCATCTGGTCGAGCAGATCGGCCTCGCTGTAGGCCTTGTTGCCCACGAAGCGGATCGAGCGGATGCGGGCGTTCTCGCCCTCCTCGACGGCCAGCGAGATGCCGACGCGATTGCGCTCGAGTGGCGTGATCGTGGAGATCACCTTGACCGAGTACTTGCCGCGCGAGACGTACTGGCGCTTGAGTTCCTGTTCGGCACGCTCGAGCACGCTGCGATCGAAGATGCGGCCTTCCGCCAGACCCTGGTCGCGCAGCACCTTGACCAGCACGTCCTTGTCGAATTCCTTGGAACCCGTGACCTCGACCGCACCGATCGCGGGACGCTCCTCGAGGATGACCACCAGCACGTCACCCTTGACCTCGAGGCGCACATCCTTGAAAAAGCCGGTGGCAAACAAGGCCTTGACCGCCTCGGCTGCCAGGTCTTCGGTCAGACGCTGGCCGATGCGCACCGGCAGGTAATTGAAGACCGTCCCCGCCTCGACCCGCTGCACCCCTTCCACCTGGATGTCGCGCACGGTGAAGGGGGCGAATCCGGTCGGTGAGGCTCCGGCGGCGGGCTGCCCGCTGCCCTGGACGGCTCCCTGCGCATGCGCTGACGGGGCAATGGCAGTCAGAGCGTTCAGGATCGCGAGGGATAGAACGCTTGCGCGGAGAGTGTGGTGCATCCGTTATGACCCTAGCAGGCGGGAAAAATCGTTATACAGGGCCACGGCCATCATCATCATGATCAGGGCCAGCCCGGCTTTTTGTGTCCATTCCATGAAGCCTTCAGACAGGGGCTTGCCCTTGAGCGCTTCGAGTCCGTAATATACCAAATGGCCGCCGTCCAGAACCGGCACCGGCAGCAGGTTGAGCACCGCCAGGCTGATGCTGATCAGTGCCAGGAAACTGACGTAGGCATACCAGCCCACGCTCACCGTCTTGCCCGCCAGATCGGCGATCGTGACCGGGCCGGAGAGGTTCTTGAGCGACAACTCGCCCATCACCATCTTGCCCATCATGCGCAGCGAAAAGATGGCCATGTCCCAGGTCTGTTTGGCGCCCTGGGCGATGCCCTCCAGGGGACCGTAACGCACGGTATCGAAGACAATGCGATCGGCCAGCACCGCGCCCATCCGACCCACCAGACGACCCTTGTCCTCGGGCCGGTCCGAAGGCTTGGCCTGCGGCGTGATCACCAGACTGATTTCGTCCTGACCGCGCAGCACCTTGACCGGCAGCGGCTTGTCGGCATGGGCACGGATCAGGTCGATCAGCGTGCGGGTGCGCTCGACCTTCTGATCGCCCGCCTGCAGCACGATGTCGCCCTGCCTGAGTCCGTCGCGTACGGCGGCACCATCCGCGCTCAACTGGCCGACCTCGACCTTGCCCGGCGCCAGTTCGAGCCCCAGGCTGAGCAGGTAATTGCGCTCGGCTTCGTTCTCGGGCAAGCCGCCGGCCGACAGCTTGAGGGCAATCTCGGTGCCGTCGCGCCTTACCACCAGATCGGCACTGCGCTTTTCGATCACCGGCGTGAGCAGTTTCAGGCGCAGGTCATTCCAGGAGCGCACCGGCTGGCCATCGACCGACAGGATGCGGTCGCCGCGCTGCAGCTGGGCGACCTCGGCCGCCGTGGCCTTGACCGGCTGATCCACGATCGGGGCGGCTTCCTGGACGCCGATCCAGCCCATGGCGGCATACAGCAGCACGGCCAGGATCAGGTTGGCCAGGGGGCCTGCCACCACGATCAGGGCGCGCTGCCAAAGGGTCTTGCGGGTGAAGGCGCGAGGCAATTCAGCTGGATTGATGGTTTCGGTGGACTGCTCGCGCTCATCGAGCATCTTCACGAAGCCGCCCAGCGGGATCATGGCCAGCGTCCATTCAGTCTGGTCCTTGCCAAAGCGGCGCGACAGCAGCGGCTTGCCGAATCCGATGGAAAAACGCAGCACCTTGACGTCGCACCAGACCGCCACCAGGTAGTGGCCCAGTTCGTGAACGAAGATCAGCAGGGTGAGAGCGGCGAGAAAGGCGATCAGGGTTTGCATGGTTTTTCCTTCGAACCGGTCAGCTTACCGAGGCATCGAGCAGGTCAGCTGCGACTTTTCTGGCGTTCCGGTCGATTTCGAGCACCGCATCGATGCTGCCGCAGGGCTGCCCGGCGTCACAGCGCGCCAGCGTCTGGGCACAGATCCGGGCAATGCCGTCAAAGGACAGCCGGCGCGCCAGGAAGGCCTCGACCGCGACCTCATTGGCGGCGTTGAGCACATTGGGGGCGGCCCCGCCCTGCCGCAAGGCTTCGAAGGCCAGCGCCAGGCAGGGAAAGCGGGCCAGATCGGGGGCCTCGAAATCGAGGCGCGCGATGTCCACCAGGGACAGCGGCGCGACGCCGCTGTCGATGCGCTCCGGGTAGGCCAGCGCATGGGCGATCGGCGTGCGCATGTCCGGGTTTCCCAGTTGGGCCAGTGTCGAGCCGTCCCGGTAACTGACCATCGAATGGATCACGCTCTGAGGATGAATCACGACCTCCAGGCCTTCCAGGGGTACGCCAAACAGGTAGTGGGCCTCGATCACCTCCAGGCCCTTGTTCATCATGGTCGCCGAATCCACCGAAATCTTTCGTCCCATGCGCCAGTTGGGATGGGCCACGGCTTCCTCCGGGGTGACCGAGGCCAGGGTCGCGGGATCGCGGCGCCGGAAAGGCCCTCCCGATGCGGTCAGCGTGATGCGCGTGACACCCGCATCGACGCGCCCCATCGGCAGGCACTGGAAGACGGCGTTGTGCTCGGAGTCGATCGGCAGCACCACGGCGCCGTTGTCCTGACAGGCACGGGTGAACAAATCGCCCGACATGACCAGGGCTTCCTTGTTCGCCAGGAGCACGCGCTTGCCGGCCCGCGCGGCGGCCAGGCTGGGCAGCAGGCCGGCCGCCCCGACGATCGCCGCCATCACGGCATCGACCTCGCGGCAGGAGGCCACCTCGGCCAGCGCCTGCGGGCCGTGCAGGATCTCGGTACGGGTCGCGCCCGCCTCGCGCAGTGCGGCATGCAGCGCATCGACCTGCGCAGCCTCCGGCAAGACCGCCAGCGGGACGGCGAATTCGGCGCAGTCGCGGGCCAGTTGCCCGATCTGCTGACGGCCGCTCAGGGCATGCACCCGGTAGCGGTCGGGATGGCGACGCACCACGTCCAGCGTCGACTGGCCGATCGATCCGGTGGCGCCAAGAATGCTCAGGACTTGCATCGGGAAATCAGGACTCGCGGGTCAGACGGAAAGGAAAGCGGCTGGCAAGGCATCAGCGGGCGCCGAGGCTGAGCAGATGGTGCAGCAGCCAGGCCGCAGGCATGGTCGGCAACAGTGCATCGATGCGATCGAGCACCCCGCCATGGCCAGGCAACAGTGCACTGCTGTCCTTGACCCCGGCCTGGCGCTTGAGCAGTGATTCATGCAGGTCACCCACCACCGAGTAAGCGGCCATCAGGGCCAGCAGGACGGCTGCGGCCAGCGGCCCCCACTGCCCCACCAACAAAGCCGGGAGGCTGCCCGTCAGGGCAGGCGCTGCCGCCGCGATCAGGCCGAGCACCACGACCAGGCTCATGCCGCCCCACACGCCTTCCCAGCTCTTGCCGGGACTGATGCGGGGCGCCAGCTTGCGACGGCCGATCGCCCGGCCAACGAAATACGCACCGATGTCGGCGACCCAGACGACGGCCATCGCCACGAGCAGGGCCGTGCCGGACAACCGGTGAATGAGCACCAGCGCCAGCCAGGCCGCAAGGATCAGCAGCACGGCCAGGGGCCAGTGGCCAGTGCGGGCATTCAGGGCCTTCAGGCGCAGCGGCGCCCAGATCACCCAGAACAGGGTCGCCAGGGATGACAGCACCAGGGCTGCCTGCACCTGTTGCGCCGGACTGAGCCAGAGCAGGATCAGCCCGAGGACCGCCAGCAGGGCTGCGGCGATCCGCGCAACGCTGGCACTGGCAACCATGCGGACCCATTCCCAGGTGGCAGCGGTGCAGAACAGCAGGGACAACAGCGGCCAGGCCCATTCATTGCGGCTGAACAGTGCCGGCAGGATCAGGGCCAGCAGGACAAGGGCGGTAATGACTCGTTGTTTGAGCAAGGCGGCCTGTTGATCGGATGGGCCCTTGCGGACCCTCAGGAGGAAAGCACTTCGACACTGCCCGGATGGGTACTGACCTGGCCTGACTGCAACTGCTCGCTGGTGCGGCCAAAGCGTCGTTCGCGCCGGGTAAAGGACTCGAAGGCCTTGTTCAGTTCTTCGGCGCCAAAGTCGGGCCAGAAACAATCGGTGAAGTAGAACTCGGTATAGGCCAGCTGCCAGAGCAGGAAATTGGACACCCGGTGCTCGCCGCCGGTTCGGATGAACAGATCCGGTTCCGGTTGATCGGCCAGCGCCAGATAGGGCGCAAGATCGCTCTCGGCGATGGCTTGCGGGTTGGCGGCCAGGTCCGGGCGCACGGCCAGCATCTGGCGGGTCGCATTGAGGATGTCCCAGCGGCCGCCGTAATTGGCAGCCACCACCAGGGTCATCCCCTTGCAATGGGCGGTGTCGGCCTCGCCGCGGGCGATCATCTCCTGCAACTTTGCATCGAAGGCAGACAGGTCGCCGATGACGCGCAAGCGGATGCCATTCTTGCGCAGCAGGGCGACTTCCTTCTCGAGCGCCGTCAGGAACAGGCGCATCAGGACCGACACTTCCTCGACCGGACGGCGCCAGTTCTCGGAGCTGAAGGCAAACAGGGTCAGGCATTGCACGCCGGCACGGGCGCAGGTCTCGACCGTCGCCCGCACCGCATCGACACCCTTGGCATGACCGGCCACGCGCGGCAGCATGCGTTTCTTGGCCCAGCGCCCGTTGCCATCCATGATGATGGCAACATGGCGCGGAATGGCGCCGGTCTCTGGGATCTGCTGGGTGGAACTGACGCTCATGGGCGGATCGGCGGCATCCTCAAATGGTGAGGATTTCGGCTTCCTTGGAGGACAGGAGTTTGTCGATCTCGACGATGTAGCGATCGGTCATCTTCTGGACCTCGTCCTGGGCGCGACGGTCTTCGTCCTCGGAGATGGCCTTGTCCTTGAGCAGCTTCTTGAGGTGCTCGTTGGCATCGCGGCGCAGGTTGCGCACCGCCACCTTGCCATGCTCGCCCTCGCTCTTGACGACCTTGACCATTTCCTTGCGCCGCTCTTCCGACAGCGGCGGCATCGGCACGCGGATGACCTCGCCCATCGCCGACGGGTTCAGGCCCAGATCGGACTCGCGAATGGCCTTTTCGACGGCCTGGGCCATCTTCTTTTCCCAGACCGCGACACCGATGGTCCGGGCATCGAGCAAGGTGACATTGGCCACCTGGTTGATAGGCACCATGCTGCCGTAGTAGTCGACATGGATGTGATCGAGCAGGGCTGGCGAGGCGCGGCCAGTGCGGATCTTGGCCAGGCTGGTCTTGAGCGACTCGATCGATCGCTTCATCTTTTCTTCGGACGTGGACTTGATGTCGGCAATGCTCATGGTCGGACTCTTACAAATGAACCAGGGTGCCTTCGTGCTCGCCGCCGATGACGCGCGCCAGGGCACCGCTCTTGAAGATGGAAAACACCTTGATCGGCAGCTTCTGGTCACGGCACAGCGCAAAGGCGGTGGCGTCCATCACCTGCAGGTTGCGGGCGATGCACTCATCGAAGGTGATGGTGTCGTAGCGCGTGGCCTGCGGGTCCTTTTTGGGATCGGCACTGTAGATGCCATCGACCTTGGTGGCCTTGAGCACGATCTGGGCGCCGATCTCGGCTCCGCGCAGGGCGGCTGCGGTATCGGTGGTGAAAAACGGATTGCCGGTGCCGGCAGCAAAGATGACGACCTTGCCTTCTTCGAGGTAACGCAAGGCCTTGGGCCGGATATAGGGCTCGACCACCTGCTCGATCTTGAGGGCCGACTGGACCCGGGCCGAAACGCCCACCTGGCGCAAGGCATCCTGCAGGGCCAGCGCATTCATGACCGTGGCCAGCATGCCCATGTAGTCGGCCGTGGCCCGATCCATGCCGGAAGCGCCGCCGGCAACCCCACGGAAGATGTTGCCCCCGCCAATGACTACCGCCAGTTCGGTACCACCGCGAACCACCTGGGTGATCTCGGCCACCATGGCACCAATGGTGGCGCGGTTGATGCCATAGGCGTCGTCGCCCATCAGGGCCTCGCCGGACAGCTTGAGCAGGACACGTCGATAGGGAACCGGACTCAAATAACCTCCCAGCGGATAAAAGAAAGCCTCCCCGCCGTCGGGGAGGCCTTCATTATGCACCCAAACAATGCCGTCGAACCGATCACTGTCCGGTGATCAGCCGCGTGCTGCGGCCGCCGCCTGGGCGGCCACTTCGGCTGCAAAGTCGTTGACTTTCTTCTCGATGCCTTCGCCGACGATGTACAGCTGGAAGCTGTCGACCGAGGCCTTCTTTTCCTTGAGCAGTTGCTCGACCAGCAGCTTGTCGTTCTTCACGAACGGCTGGCCCAGGAGGGTGACCTCCTTGAGGAATTTGGCAATGCTGCCCTCGACCATCTTGGCGACGATCTCGGGCGGCTTGCCGGACTCGGCGGCCTTGGCCACGGCCACGGCACGCTCTTTCTCGACGTCCTCGGCCGGCACGCCGTCCTTGGACAGCGCCTTGGGCTTGCTGGCAGCGATGTGCATGGCCAGATCACGGCCCAGTTCGTCGTCGCCGCCGACCAGGTCGAGCAGGACGCCGATCTTGGAGCCGCCATGCACGTAGTTGAACAGGCGGCCCTTGGCCTCGATCCGCTTGAAGCGGCGCAGGGCCATGTTCTCGCCGATCTTGCCGACCAGCGCGGTGCGGGTCGTCTCGACCGTGCCCGAACCCATCGGCAGCGCCGACAGGGCTGCGACATCGGCCGGGTTGTTGCGGGCGACCAGTTCGGCGCAACCCCGGGCCAGGCCGAGGAAGTCGTCGTTCTTGGCCACGAAGTCGGTCTCGGAGTTGATCTCGAGGATGGCGCCCAGTTTGGCGTCGGACGAAATGTACATCGCGACCACGCCCTCAGCCGCGACGCGGGAAGAAGCCTTGGAGGCCTTGCTGCCCAGCTTGACGCGCAGGATTTCCTCGGCCTTGGCCATGTCGCCATTGGCTTCGGACAAGGCCTTCTTGCACTCCATCATCGGCGCATCGGTCTTCTCCCGAAGCTCCTTGACCATGCTTGCGGTGACTTCAGCCATGATTACTCCTGAACCTCGACGAATTCTTCCTCGCCCGCCACCTTGGCCACCTCGTTCAAGGCAGCGGCGCGGCCCGTCAGGATCGCATCGGCGGCGGCCCTGGCGTACAGGCGAACCGCCTTGCCGGAGTCGTCGTTGCCGGGGATCACGTAATCGATGCCCTCGGGGTTGTGGTTGGTATCGACGACCGCGACCACCGGAATGCCCAGTTTCCTGGCTTCGGTGATGGCAATCTTGTGATAGCCCACGTCGATCACGAACAGGGCATCAGGCAGGCCGCCCATGTCCTTGATGCCGCCGATGGCCTTGTTCAGCTTTTCCATCTCGCGGGCAAACAGCAGCGCTTCCTTCTTGGACAGGCGCTCGACCCCCCCTTCGGTGACGGTGGCTTCCATGTCCTTGAGGCGCTTGAGGGAGGCCTTGACGGTCTTGAAGTTGGTGAGCATGCCGCCCAGCCAGCGCTGGTCGACAAAGGGCATCCCGGCGCGTGCGGCCTCCTCGGCCATGATCTCGCGCGCCTGGCGCTTGGTGCCCACAAACAGCACGGTGCCCCGGTTGGAGGCCAGCTTGCCCAGATAATTCATCGCGTCGTTGAACAGACCAACGGTCTTTTCAAGATTGATGATGTGGATCTTGTTGCGATGGCCGTAGATGTACGGGGCCATCTTGGGGTTCCAGAAGCGTGTCTGGTGGCCGAAATGGACGCCGGCCTCGAGCATTTCCCGCATGGTGACGGACATGAGTTTTCTCCGAAGGGTTGTGACTGACACCCGTTCTGCCCGCCTGCCGCCCCCGAAGGAACCCTGCAAGCGGACCCTTGGTGAAGCGGGTGCGCGATTTAACCGTTGCCTGAACGCCGGACAGCCCGTTCTCCCCGTTCATGGGGGCCATGACGAAACAACGGGATTTTCGGCTTCCGGATCAAGCGGTTAGCCTATAATTCTAGCATGAAATCCAATATAAAGACAGAAGCCGACATTCAGGGGATGCGGGTCGCCGGACGGCTCGCCTCCGAGCTGCTCGACATGCTCGAGGGCAAGGTCCGGCCCGGCATCACCACCGGCCAGATCGACCAGTGGGTCCATGACCACATGGTCAACGTCCAGAAGACCATTCCGGCCACCCTGGGCTACGCCCCTCCGGGCTACACGCCCTACCCGGCCTCCTGCTGCACCTCGGTGAACCACCAGGTCTGCCATGGCATTCCTGGCAACAAGCTGCTCAAGAACGGCGACATCGTCAACATCGATGTCACGGTCATCAAGGACGGCTACCACGGCGACTCCAGCCGCATGTACATCGTCGGCGAGGGCTCGATCGCCGCCCGCCGCCTGTGCGAGACCACTTATGACTGCATGTGGCTCGGCATTGCGCAGATCCGTCCCGGGGCAACCCTGGGCGACATCGGCCATGCCATCCAGACACATGCCGAGAAGAACGGTTTTTCGGTGGTGCGCGAGTTCTGCGGCCACGGCATCGGCAAGAAATTCCACGAAGAACCGCAGGTGCTTCACTATGGACGCCCCGGCACCGGGGAAAAGCTGGTGCCGGGCATGATCTTCACGGTCGAGCCGATGATCAACGCCGGACGCCGCGAAATCCGCGAACTGGCCGACGGCTGGACCATCGTCACCAAGGACCACAGCCTGTCGGCACAGTGGGAGCACACCGTGCTGGTGACCGAGACCGGTTACGAGATCCTGACCCAGTCAGAGGGTACGCCGGCGCCGTCCCGACTGGTCACCGGCGCCTGAGCGGCGACGGGCCCGCCGACATGAGCCCCAGTTCCTACCTCGCCGAGAAAAAGGCCCTGCTGGCGGCCCATGATCCGGCCGCCATCCAGGCGGGCCTGACGCGCCTGTGCCGGCTGGCGGAAACCCACCTGCGCCACCTCTGGGACCAGGCCGGGCTGGGCGATGCAGCCAGCCTGCTGGCCGTCGGCGGCTTTGGCCGGGGCGACCTGTTCCCCTACTCCGACGTCGACCTGCTGATCCTGCTGCGCGAGCCCCTGCCCCCTGCAGCGCCCGCCAACGGTCCGGATGCCGCCCCGCGCAGCGACATGGAAGTGCGCCTGGAGCAGTTCATCGGCCTGTGCTGGGATGCCGGCCTGGAGATCGGGCACAGCGTCCGCACCCTGGATGAGTGCGAGGCCGAGGCCCGCGCCGACCTGAGCATCCAGACCGCCCTTCTCGAACGGCGCTATCTGCACGGCAACCGGTCCCTGGCCATCGGACTGGGCAAGCGCCTGACGGCGCTCATCGACCCCAAGGCCTTCTGGTCTGGCAAGCTGCTCGAGATGCAGCAGCGCCACGCCAAGTTCGAGGACACGCCCTACAGTCTGGAGCCCAATATCAAGGAAAGCCCGGGCGGCCTGCGCGACCTGCAGATCCTGCTGTGGATCTCAAGGGCCAGCGGCCTTGGCAAGAGCTGGTACGAAATGATCGCCTCCGACCTGATGACCCGCGAGGAACTGGTCGAACTCAAACGTGCCGACCGCATCCTGAAAACCTATCGCTGGGTGCTGCACCTGGTGGCAGGCCGCCGCGAAGACCGGCTGGTCTTTGACCTGCAGGCCCAGGTCGGCAAGCGCCTGGGCTATGACAGCTCGCCGGCCGTGGTCAAGAGCGAACGGCGCGTCTCCGAAGAGGTGATGCAACGCTATTACATCGAAGCCAAGCACATCACCCAGCTCAACACCATCATCCTGCAAAACCTCGAGGCCCGGCTGTTTCCGCAGCCCGATGCCAAGCCCGAGCCGATCAATCACGAGTTCCGCAACCGTGGCAACCTGCTCGAGGTGATCGACCCGATGCGCTTCGAGACCGAGCCCTCGGCCATCCTGCGCGCCTTCATCGTGATGCAGCAGCACTCCGAGCTGACCGGCATGACGACCCCGACGCTGCGGGCCATGTGGCGGGCACGCCGCCACATCAATGCGGCCTTCCGGCGTGATCCCGACAACCGGGCGCTGTTCATCAAGTTCCTGACCCAGCCACGCGGGATCACCCAGGAGCTGCGGCGAATGAACAAGTGGTCGATCCTGTCGCGCTATCTGCCGGTGTTCGGGCGCATCGTCGGGCGCATGCAGCACGACCTGTTCCACGTCTATACGGTGGACCAGCACATCCTGATGGTGGTGCGCAATTTCAGGCGCTTCTTCATTCCGCAGCATGCCCACGAGTATCCGTTCTGCAGCCAGCTGGCCGCCGGTCTGCAAAAGCCCTGGCTGACCACCCTGGCCGCCTTGTTTCACGACATTGCCAAGGGACGCGGCGGAGACCACTCGACGCTCGGCAAGACAGAGGCCGAGAAGTTCTGCCGCCAGCACGGCCTGAGCAAGGCCGACACCCGCTTTGTTGCCTTCCTGGTCGAACACCACCTGACCATGTCCTCGGTGGCGCAGAAGCAGGACCTGACCGATCCGGAAGTCATCGAGGCCTTTGCACGCCTGGTCGGTGACCAGGAGCGCCTGAAGGCGCTTTACCTGCTGACCGTGGCCGACATCCGTGGCACCAGCCCCAAGGTGTGGAATGTCTGGAAGGCCAAACTGATCGAGGACCTGTTCCGGCAGACTGCACGGCGACTGACCGGGGAGAAGGCGCGCCGGGGTGACATGGCCGACCGCAAGCGCGAGGAGGCGCGGCGCCTGCTCAACCTGGTGGCCCTGGATCCAGCCGCCTACAAGGACTTCTGGGAAAGCCTCGATCTGCCCTACTTCCTGCGCACCGATGCCGGCGACATCGCCTGGCATACGCGGGTGCTGTACCGGCAGCTCCATTCGGTCGAGCCGGTCGTGCGCAGCCGCATGTCGCCGCTGGGCGAGGGCTTCCAGGTGGTCGTCTACATGCCTGACCAACCCGACCTGTTTGCCCGCATCTGCGGCTATTTCGATTCGAAAAGCCTGTCCGTGCTCGATGCGCGCATCCATACCACCTCGCATGGCTATGCCCTGGACAGCTTTCTGGTGGTCGACCCGAATGGCGACAAGGACAGTCTCGCCCAGCATTACCGGGACATCCTGAACCTGGTCGAGACCGAGCTGATCCAGCGTCTGGGCAGCCGTGCTCCGCTGCAGGCCCCGATCCGTGGCCGGCTGTCGCGCCGGTCACGCTACTTTCCGATCAAGCCCTCAGTGGCCCTGCGGGCCGACGAGCGCGGTCGCCACTACCTGCTGTCGGTCAATGCGGCGGACCGGACCGGCCTGCTGTACAGCATTGCCCGGGTGCTCAGCCAGCATGGGGTCAACCTGCATACCGCGCGCATCAGCACCCTGGGCGAACGCGTCGAGGACGTCTTCGTGATCGACGGGGCACCGCTGGCAAACCTGAAGCATCAGTTGCAGCTCGAGACCGACCTGCTCGAAGCGCTCAAGGCCTGAGCGCCTCAGTCCACCTTGGCGCCGGAGCGCCGCACCAGCGGCAGCCACTTGCCCAGCTCCTCGGCGATGACGCGCGAAAAGGTGGCGGGCGCGCTGGCAGGCAACAGCTCGAATCCCTGCCGGGCCAGAGCTTCGCGCACCTCGGGGCGCGCGAGGATGAGCGCAATCTCCTGGTTCAGCCGCTGCACGATGGCCGCTGGCATCTGGGCCGGTCCGACCCAGCCAAACCAGGTCGACACCTCGAAGCCCTTGACGCCCCGTTCATCGAGGGTCGGCAGCTCGGGGAGCAAGGGTGACCGCTTGAGGCTGGTGACGCCAAGCGCCAGCAGCTTGCCCTCGCGAATCTGGGTGAGCACGGTGGGCGTATTGAAAAAACCCATCGACACCTCTCCCGACATGACCGCCAGGATGCCCTGGGGGGCGCCCTTGTAGGGAACATGCAGCAGATCGGCACCCGTCATCTGGCTGAACAGCACACCGGACAGGTGATGGGAGGTGCCATTGCCCCCTGAGGAGAAGCTGTAACGGCCAGGATGGCTCTTGGCGGCATCGATCAGGGCCTGCGGATCGCGCCAGGGACTGGCCGGGGGCACCACGAGCACATTCGACACACCGCCTGCCAGCAGGATCGGGCTGAAGTCGCGCAGCGGGTCATAGCCTGGCTTGCTGTAGAGGGCCAGGTTGAACACCAGGGTACCCTGGGTCGCAAATGCAATGGTGTGACCATCAGCTGCGGCACGGGCCACCTCGGCGGTGGCAATCGTGCCGCCCGCCCCCGCCTTGTTTTCAACCACCACCGGCTGGCCCAGGGCCTTGCCCAGTTCCTGCGCCACCAGTCGCGAAACAATATCGGCACTGCTGCCAGGGGCCAGCGGCACCAGCATGCGCAAGGGCTTGCCGGGCCAGGTCGTCGTCGGGTTGACGCTGCCCTGACCAGCGGCCGGACCGGCGCCCTGGGCCCGGGCGGAACGCCAGCCGGCAAGGCCAAGCAGCATCAGTGCGCCGCCGAGCATCCGGCGCCTTGCCCGGCCCGGTGCCAGGCCTGGCAGCCCTCCGATCCTGATCTTGCCCATCGTCAGCCACCTCCTCAAAGCCAGACGGCGCCGTGCCAAAAGCACTCGGGCACGGGGCCGTGCCAAAAGCACCCGGGCACGGGGCCGTGCCAAAAGCACCCGGGCACGGGGCCGTGCCAAAAGCACCCGGGCACAGGCCG
>JAPOKJ010000023.1 GCA_029977705.1 Burkholderiales bacterium
AGCCTGACGCGCCCGCTGGATGGTCTTTGTGATGAGTTCCATCGCGAATGTCGGGTGTTGCCTCAGGAAGTCTTCGAGAAAGGGCCTTGAAATCACCGCGCAATCGCTTGCTTCCAAGGCGACGACCGAGGCGGATCTCGGCCCTCCATCCAACGACATTTCGCCGAAAAACTCAAGGGGCTTGTATTCGTTGTAGATGACTTCCTTGCCATCGGGATCGCACGAAAACGAGCGGACGCGCCCCTTCATCAGAACGAAGAGAACATCAGAGAAGTCGCCTTCCTGAATGATGATCGCGTTCTTTGAAAAGTGCCGTCTGGGCGCGAATTCCACGAGCTGGGGAAGGAAGGAGGATGAGCTCAAGTCTGGTCAGGCAGGGAGAGTAGGGTCGGTCCAAGTGTCTTCAAGTTGACCCCATGGGTCAAGCTGGATTTCGGAAACCTTCGGGCACCGCCGTCTCCCTGGCCTTCTCCAGGGCAGCCGCCAGGAAGGTGATGGCAATCGGCGGGCTGTTGTTCAGCATTTGCAGCAGCGCTGCATGCGGTATGCGGGCGCATGTGCAGGCCGCGCTGGTGATGACCGATGCCGTACGCTCCTTCTCAAACAAGGAATACTCGCCGACGACGGAGCCGGCGCCCCGGGACGCCACCCTTTTCGTCTCGCCCAAAGGAGAATGGGCAACGATATCGACCTGGCCGCTGAGGATGACCAGGCAATAGGTCCCGATTTCGCCTTGTCGCATCAGCACGGCGCCCGCAGGGTAGTGCTCGACGGGCGCCTTCGAACACAGCTCCAGAATGGCTGCGCGGCTGGGGCTGACCATGAACTACTCCGTGACCACGTTGGCTACAGGTCTGATAGGGGGCAGTTTGGCGATTCTTAACAAAAGCCCTCTCATGCTCCCACTGTCGGTCTTGTTGAGTAGCGACTTGATGTGGGTCCGGATCGTGGTGACGGAAACATCCAGCCGCTGCGCGATGTTTTTGGGCTCGTGACCCGCCATCAGTTCCTCGAGAACGCGCATTTCGGCGCTGGTCAGGCCTTGTGAGCGGGCGAAAGCCCAGAGGCTGGAGGCCTCGCACAGCCGCCGCCGTTCGGTGGTGACCAGAACGCCTGAGCCGGCTGCGGTGTCATCCAGATAAAGGGGAGAGAAAGCTGCTGCAAATTGGTGCGCGCCATCGCCCAGCAGGATCAGGCGGCGATGTCCTTCTGAGGCCAGCCGAGCATTCCTGCAAAAGTCCTGAAAAAGCGGGGAACGCCGGTCACCGGCTACGGCGGTAGTGTCCATCTGGTCGGCGATGCCGCAGGCCTGGAAGGCCAGTCGGGCGCGTTCGTTCAGGAAGCACAGTTCAAGCCGCTCGTTGAAAATGGCAATCCCGAACCCTACATCATTCAGCAAGCCCCTGAGCCAGCCCTGGATGACTGCACCGTCTTTCGCCGATGGCAATAGGGAGGGCTCAATCCAGCGTGGTGGACTCCATTCGGCCCTGATCATGGCTGTCGTCATTCTGCGATCCTTTGGGTCCCCTCGTGAAAGTGGAGGACATCTGGCCGAAGCTTAGGTTCTGACCATCAAGGACACACGGTGATATTCACCCCGACTTTGTGAAATATTCACATCCCCCAAAACGAAAAGCCACCCCCCCGGGTGGCTTTTCCTTGCACCATCCAACTCTCCAAAACACGGACCTCTCAGTCCGTCGCTTCAGTCCCGGAGCGTGGTTGTCCCTTCAGACCTCGAAGTGACCTACTGCAATCGTGGTGCCGGCTCGTTCGGGCCCGGCACCGCGGCACTGGCGCCGGCCTGAGCCGGCGGCACGAGGCCGCGAATCTGGTTGAAAGTGGCTTCCACCAGCAGCGCCCCCTGGGCGCCAGACTGGTAGAGGGCGCCCATGAGCTGCACTGCATTGGCGGCCGGGCCCTTGAAGACCCAGGTGCAATTGTTCAGGGTGCTGCCGCGCAGCGAGACGGGCTCGTTGCCTTCGTACTCGAGGCTGCAACCGTCAAAGGTGCAGGCCTCGAAATCCTGGCCATCGAGGGCCACCGCGGTGTTCCTGAATGCCTGCTTTTCGTGTTTGGCCATCTGGTCGATCCCCTGGTCGGGGCCTGGCCCCGGTTGCGTCGCCACTCTTGGTGGTTCTGGTATGTGAACCAGTGTTGAGCGGCGCCGGCAGGCCCTCAAGCCTGTGGCGCGGGTCGGCGGGCAGGGCCCGACAGACGGGGTCGCCGGCCCCCGGGGCCAGGCCGATGCCTGGTCAGGCGATCGCCTTGACGCCCTGGTCGGCGGCGGCATGGGGTTGGCCGCCCAGCACGGTGCCCCAGACGGCAATGTCCTTGAGACGGCCCGGATCGACCTGCAGGGGATCTTCCTCGAGGACGGCGAAATCGGCGCGCTTGCCGGTCTCGATGGAGCCGATCTCGTGATCCAGGTGCAGGGTATAGGCCGCCCCCAGGGTGACCGCTTCGAGTGCCTCGCGCACGTCGATCCGCTCGTAGTGGCCGAGCACCTGTCCGCTGGCGGTCAGGCGATTGACGGCGCACCAGGCCAGGTGCAGGGGCCCCAGCGGCGTGACCGGTGCGTCGGAGTGGATGGCGTAGGGCACGCCGATTTCCTGGGCCGAGCGGCACGGGTTCATGCGCTCGGCGCGATCGATGCCCAGGGTGATGTCGCGATGGGCATCGCCCCAGTAGTAGTGATGGTTGGCAAAGAAGTTGGCGCACAGTCCCAGGGCCTTCATGCGCCGCAGCTGCGCCCGGCTGGCGGTCTGGCAATGCTGGAGCGTGAAGCGGTGGTCGCTGCCGGGTTGCTCGCGCAGGGCCTGGGCCAGGCAGTCCATGGCAAAGTCGATGGACTCGTCTCCATTGGTGTGCACATGCACCTGTACGCCATGTCTGAGGCCGAGTGCAAAGGTGCGGCGCAGGTATTCAGGCTCGACATACCACAGGCCTTGTTCGCCGCCCAGGTAATGGGGCCAGCGCACGCGCGCGGTAAAGCCCTGGACCGAGCCGTCGGCATGGGCCTTGACCAGGCCCAGCAGCAGCTTGTCGGTGGAGCGTTGCCTGAGGCTGGCGGCGCGCTCGATCACCTGCTCCGGGGTATAGCCCCGGACATGCAGGGCGGGCATGAAACGCAGCGGGTAGTCCGCGCTGGCGGTGATGCGCAGCAGCTGCTCGATGGCGGCGTCGGGAATCGGTGTGGCCAGGTCGGTGGCGGTGGTCACGCCCTTGCGTACGGCCAGCTGCGCGAAGGCGCGCGCGCCAGCCTCATCGCCGGCCAGCGCCGCGCGGTCGTAGCCCGCCTTCAGGAGCACGGGTGTCATGACCTCGGGACCGCGCAACTCGCCATTGGGCAGGCCGTCCTCGCCCAGGAGGACACCGGGATGTTCATGACGGGTGTGCAGGTAGCCGGCCGCTTGCAGGGCGACGGTATTGGCATTGGTGATGTGGCCGCTGGCATGCAGCAGGACCACAGGCCGTGTCTTGCTGACCTGATCCAGATCGTGGCGGTTGCAGCGCCGGCCCTTGAAGTAGATGGGGTCGAAGCCCCAGCCGATGAGGGCGCCGTCCGGGTCGGTTCGTTCGGACTGTGCCTGGCGCAGGCGTTCGACGACGGCATCGATCGAACCGGCACCGGCCCAGATGCGGCCATCGGGCGCCATCCGGTCCTGGAAGCCGCAGTAGACGTAGCGCCAGTAGGTGCCTTCGCCGACATGGGCATGGCCCTCGACGAAGCCGGGCAGCAGTACCTTGTCGGCAAAGCGCTCATCGATCTCGAAGGACCCCCAGGCACGCAACTGTTCGGGGGTGCCGACGCCCAGGATGCGGCCGTCGCGTACCGCCACGCACGGGCCTTCCGGGCGCGCCGGGTTCAGGGTGATGATGCGGCGGGCACGAAAGACGGTGATGGATGACATGGGGTCTCGAGGGCGATGTCGGCGATGCAGGCGGTTGCGTCTCAGGCCGGTTTGGCGTATTTGCCGGTCAGCTGCGGCGTGGTGCCGGTCAGGCCTTTCTGTTCGCGTTCCAGGCGCGTCTCGCGCGCCCAGGTGCGCTTCAGGTCGTCGCGCACGCTGATGGTCAGCCTGCCCATGCCCTCGCACTCGAGCTCGACCTTGTCGCCATCCTGGAACGCCGACAGGCCTCGGTGGTTGGTACCGGTGGCCAGGATGTCGCCGGGCTCGAGCTCGTGGATGCTGGTCATCCACTCGATGCTGCGCGCGATGTTGTGCGCCATGTCATCGGTGTTGAAGTCTTGCTTGAGGGTGCCATTGACCCACAGCCGGACTTGCAGCTTCATCGGGTCCTTGACTTCGTCGGCAGTGACCAGGTAGGGGCCGATCGGTGCGAAGGTGGCGCGCGACTTCATCTGATAGAAGGAATTGTTCTCGGGGATCACGCCGCGTGCCGACCCGTCGATGAAGTTGACGTAGCCAAAGACATGATCCATGGCCCGCGCGGCCGGCACATTGGCCGCCTTCTTGCCAATGACGACGGCCAGTTCGGCCTCGCCTTCGAAGATGGTGGCGGGAATGTCCGGCAGCACCATGGTGTCGCCATGGCCGATGATGCAGGAGGGCGACTTGTGGAAGGCGTTGATCGGTGCCGGTGCCTTGCGGGTGCCGTTTTCCATGTAGTTGACGGCCATGCATTCGACATTGACTGGTTTGGGCAGGGGCGGCCGGATCTTGACCTGGGTGACGGGCACGCCCTTGCCGGTGGCCACGGCGCGGTCGATGCGGGCGCGCATGTCGGGAAAGTGGGCGATCAACTGGTTGATGAGATCGCCGGCCCCGGTATGGGGAATATTGCGCACGACAGACATGATGTCGACCACCTGGTCGCCCTTGAGCACGCCGAGCCTGAAATCATTGAAGTACATCAGTTTCATGGAGTCTCCTTTGCGGTGGGGCACGTCCCCTTCGCGACGTATCATAGGCCGCAGCAGCGGGTGATCCGTGCCCGCATCCCACTGGAGCGACCCCCATGAACGCACTTCGATCCCCTGCCCGCCGAACCGTGCTGATGGCCGGCGGTGCTGCTGCAGCCCTGCCCGCGCTGGGTCAGGCGGCCATGGCTGGCGGGCCCTCGCGTGCCGAACTGGTGCTGTCCGGCCGGGTTCGCGATGCGCGCGGCCAGGTGGTGCGCGGTGGCCGCCTCCAGATGCCGCGGGGCCTGGTGGCGCTTACCGACGGCGACGGCCGTTTCTTCTGGCGCGGCCCGATGCCCTTGAATCAGGCCCTGCGCTGCGAGTTGTCCTCGGCGGCGGGCGCCTGTCCGATCGAAGCGGACTTGGCGGCCGGGCTGGCCGGTCCCGGCGTGTCGGGCATGACGCGGGTCCGCGACCCCGAGGGAACCTGGCGCGTTACCCTGGATATCCGCCTGTCCTGAATTTTCCTGCGGGCCGCCGTATGATGGGGGCATGGAAGAAACCTCCTCGCTGAAGGGCCTCGATGCGGCCCAGGCGGCCGAGCGCCTCATCAGTGACGGACCCAACGAACTGGCGGCCTCGCAGGGGCGCGGCATCCTGCGCATCGTGTTCGAGGTGCTGCGCGAACCGATGCTGGCCCTGCTCTTGGCCGCCGGCTTCATCTACATGCTGCTGGGCGACCTGCGCGAGGCGCTGATCCTGCTCAGCTTTGCGGGTTTGTCGGTGTTGATCACCGTAGTCCAGGAATCGCGCACCGAAAAGGTGCTGGCCGCCCTGCGCGATCTTTCCAGTCCCCGTGCCCAGGTGATCCGCGAGGGTCGGGTGCTGCGCATCGCCGGCCGCGAGGTGGTGCGCGGGGATCTGCTGATGCTGGCTGAGGGCGAGCGCGTGGCGGCGGATGCGCGCCTGCTCCAGGCGCACGACCTGCAGGCGGACGAGTCCCTGCTGACCGGCGAATCGGTGCCGGTACGAAAGCGGGCGGCTGAGGCGTCGGCGAGCCTGACGCCGCGACCCGGCGGCGATGACCTGCCCCATGTCTATGCCGGGACCCTGGTGGTGCGGGGGCAGGGTCTGGCCGAGGTGACCGCCACCGGGCCACGCAGCGAGATGGGCCGTATCGGCCAGTCCCTGCAATCGCTCGAGGTGGCTGCCCCGCACCTGCAGCAGCAGACGCGTCGCCTGGTGTTGGCCTTCGCGGCGGTGGGTGCGTTGGTCAGCCTGTTGGTGGTGGTGCTTTACGGGCTCTTGCGCGGTGACTGGCTGCAGGCCTTGCTGGCGGGCATTGCCGTCGGCATGTCGATGCTGCCCGAGGAGTTTCCGGTGGTGCTGACGGTCTTCATGGCGATGGGCGCCTGGCGCATTTCCAGGGGACGGGTGCTGACGCGGCGCGCCTCGGCCATCGAGACGCTGGGATCGGCCACGGTGCTGTGCAGCGACAAGACCGGCACCCTGACCGAGAACCGCATGACCCTGGTCGAGCTGCGCTTGCCGGGCGGCGTAACGTTGCGCCTCGATCAGCCTGATGCCGCACCCGATGACGCCGCACTGGAGCTGATCCGGATCGGCGCGCTGGCCTGTGCCCGCGAGCCCTTCGATCCGATGGAGCGGGCCTTCCATGATGCGGCGCGGGTCAGGCTGGGTGAAGGCTGGGCAATGCCGCAGGCCCAGGCGCTGCGCCACAGCTATGGCCTGCGGCCCGAGTTGCTGGCCATGTCCCAGGTCTGGCAATTGTCTGTCGATCCGAACCTGTCCGGCGAACCTCAATTGTCCGGCGATCCGCAATTACCCGGCGATCCGCAACGGTTGCGCATCGCCAGCAAGGGTGCACCCGAGGCGATCGCCAGCCTTTGCGCGCTCGATGAGGCCGCACTGGCTGCCTTGCGCATCGCACTGGCCGACATGGCCGAGCGCGGGTTGCGTGTGCTGGGCGTGGCGCAGGCGCACTGGCCGGATGATGTCTCGCAGCCGTTGCCGGCGTCACAGCAGGGCCTGCCCCTGCGCTTCATGGGTCTGGTCGGACTGCTGGACCCGATCCGTGCCAGTGTGCCCCCGGCGGTGCAACAGTGCCGCGATGCCGGCATCCGCGTGATCATGATCACCGGTGATCATCCGGCCACTGCCCGTGCCATCGCGCGCCAGGCCGGCATTGCCGAGGGCGATCTGGTCAGTGGTCCCGAACTGGCTGCGATGGACGATGCGACGCTGGCCTCGAGGGTGCGCAGCGTGACCGTGTTTGCGCGCATCCTGCCCGAGCAGAAGTTGCGCATCGTGCAGGCGCTCAAGGCTCAGGGCGAGGTGGTGGCGATGACCGGTGACGGTGTGAATGACGCACCCTCGCTCAAGGCTGCCGACATCGGTGTGGCGATGGGTGGCCGCGGCACCGATGTGGCCCGCGAGGCCTCGGCGATCGTGCTGCTCGATGATGATTTCGGCGCCATCGTGCGCACCATCCGCCTGGGCCGGCGCATCTACGACAACCTGCGCAAGGCGATGGGCTTCATCCTTGCGGTCCATGTGCCGATCGCCGGCCTGGCCCTGCTGCCCCTGTTGATGGGCTCGCCCATCCTGCTCGGTCCGGTGCACATCGCGTTTCTGGAGATGGTCATCGACCCGGTGTGTTCGCTGGTGTTCGAGGCCGAACCGGATGAGGATGACGTGATGCAGCGGCCGCCCCGGGCGCCGGCTGAAGCGCTGTTCCCGGGGGCCATGATCGGGGCCTCGCTGCTGCAGGGACTGCTGGCCCTGGTGATGGTCGGCACGATTCATGTGTTCGGACAATGGCGGGGCATGCCCGAGGGTGATCTGCGGGCGCTCAGTTTCTTTTGTCTGGTCACGGCGATCGTGGTGCTCATCTTCGTCAATCGTTCGGCACGACGCTCGCCCTGGGCCTTGCTGCGCCACCCCGGCCTCGCCCTGGGCGTGATCGTGCCCACTATTGCGGTGCTGCTGGGGGCCACCCTGCTCTGGCCCCTGGCGCGCGAGTTGTTTCGCTTCGGCCCCCTGCACGGCGACGACCTGAGCCTGGTGCTGGCCAGCGGTGTGGGGCTTTATCTGGTGCTCGAGGCGCTGCGATACGGCCGCTCGCGCCTTGCCGCAAGGCGGTCGCGTCAGAGCCGGGCGTTGTAGCTGACCGTCACCGGGGCGTGGTCGGAGAAGCGCTGCGCCTTGTAGATGTCACAGTCCCTGGCCTTGGCGGCCAGACCCGGCGTCACCAGGTGGTAGTCCAGACGCCAGCCCACGTTCTTGTCCCAGGAAGCGCCGCGGTTGCTCCACCAGGAGTACTGCTCGGGGCGCGGATCGAGCTGGCGGAAGGTGTCGACAAAGCCGAGCTCGTCGATGACACGCGTCACCCAGTCGCGTTCCACAGGCGTGAAGCCGGGGTTCTTCTGGTTGCTCTTCCAGTTCTTCAGGTCGATCTCCTTGTGCGCGATGTTCCAGTCGGCACAGACGATCACCTCGCGCCCGCTCTCGCGCAAGGCCTTCATGTGCGGGTAGAAGGCTTCGAGAAAGCGCAGCTTGGACTGGTAGCGTTCCTCGTTGGCGCTGCCCGAAGGCGAATACAGCGAGACCACGGTGACATTGCCGAAGTCGGCCTCCAGGTAGCGGCCTTCCTGGTCGAACTCGGCCACCCCGAAGCCGCGCCGGATGGCCTTGGGCTTCTTGTGGCTGTAGATCCCGACGCCGGCGTAGCCCTTGCGCTCGGCCGCAAAGAAATGCGCCTTGTGGCGCCCGATCTGGTGCAGGGACGCCTCGATGTCCTCGATCGATGCCTTGATTTCCTGCACACACACTACGTCGGCATCATGCTGCGCCAGCCATTCGGCGAAACCCTTGCGGGCGGCGGATCGGATGCCGTTGAGATTGAGTGTGGTGACTTTGAACATGGGCAGGACTCGGGAAGGGCTGGGGGCGCAGGGCGGACGGCGGGGCAGCCGGAGGCGAAAGTGTAGCCAAGTCGGCGGTTTACAGTACGGGCCCTTGTCTGATGCAGGTGCTGCCCTGCGCTGTCCCGGCACTGGCATGGGCTGTTGGCCCTATACTTTTCAAGCGCGGGTACCGCGCCGACAACCGCCTTGAACAATGACCCACACGCCACCTTCCGACACCGCCCGCGACTCGGGTCGCCACCTTCCCCTGACCGCACCGGACCCTGCCAGGCAGGGGCCCTTGTCGGGTATCCGGGTGGTCGACCTGTCCCGGCTGGTGGCGGGCAACATGCTCAGTCTGCAACTGGCCGATTTCGGGGCGGACGTCATCAAGGTCGAGGCTGTCGAAGGCGGCGATACTCTGCGTCAGTGGCGCGAGCGCCATGCGGACTTTCCCGAGGGCTTTGATGCCTGGTGGCAGGTCTACGCCCGCAACAAGCGCAGCCTGGCGCTCGAGTTGCGTGAGGCCCAGGCCCAGCATTGGCTCAAGCGTCTGATCGGTACCGCCCAGGTACTGGTCGAGAGTTTCAGGCCTGGGGTGCTCGAGGCCATGGGCCTGTCGCCAGAGTCCTTGCACGCCCTGCATCCCTCGCTCGTTATCGTGCGGCTGTCGGGCTGGGGTCAGAGCGGACCGTATCGCGAGTTGCCCGGCTTTGGCAGCCTGATCGAAGGATTCTGCGGCTTTGCCCACAAGCACCGCAACGCGCAAGGGGTACCGGGTCTGCCCAACATGGCCCTGGGCGACATGGTCACCGGCCTGACAGGCGCCTTTGCGACGGTCACCGCCTTGCGCGAGGTCGAGGTGCGCGGCGGCAAGGGGCAGGTGATCGATCTGTCCCTGCTCGAGCCGATGTTGGCCATCAACGGGCCGGATGTCACCGCCCAGGTGGCCACCGGTCGTCGCGCGCCACCTGGCGAAAAGATTTCCTCGCCGCGTGGCGTTTACCAGTGTGCCGATGGCGCCTGGGTGTCGATGTCTGGCTCGACCGACGTGATGGCCCGACGCGTGTTCGAGGCGATCGGTCAGGCGGACTTGTTCGATGATCCGCGCTATGCGACCAATGCTGCACGTCTGGCGCATGACCGCGAGGTCGATGCCATGGTGGCCGCCTTCATCGCCACCCTCGATCAGGCCAGTTGTCTTGAGCATTTTCGCAGTCGTGGCGTGACCGTCGGGCCGATCTACGACCCGGGGACCTTGATCCATGATCCTCACATCGTGGCGCGTGCGGCCTACCTGAGGCTTGATCGCGAGGATGGCTCCGAGCCCCTGGTGATGCATGCGGTCACGCCGCGGCTATGCGGGACCCCTGGCGCGATTCGTCGCGCAGCGCCGTCCCTGGGTGAACACAGTGACGAGGTGCTCTCGTCCCTGGGGGCCGACGCCGCGGTGTTGGCAGCACTTCGTTCCAAAGGGGTGATCCGGTGATCCTTGCCCACATGCTCCTGCGCCAGGCGCTCCTTCACCCTGAGCGCCCTGCGATCTTCGATGGCGATCGCCTGCATGCCACCTACGGCCAGTGGGCGGCGCGCAGTTCGGCGGCGGCGCAGCGCCTGCGCACGGCCGGCCTGCAACCGGGCGATCGGGTGCTGCTGTTCGCGCACAACCATCCGCGCTACCTGGAGCTGATCTGGGCGGCCTGGTGGGCCGGGCTGGTGGTGGTGCCGGTCAATGCCAAGCTGCACCGGCTCGAGGTGGAATGGATCATCGACAATGCCCAGGCGCGCTGGGGCTTCGTGACCGCCGATGTCGCGTCCGACGCGCTGGCTGGCCTTGAACGACAGATCGACCTGGACTCGTCACAGGCCGAGGACCTGCTGGTGCCGATGGGGCCGCCTGCCGACATCCCGATCACTGGCCGCACCCTCGCCGACACGGCCTGGCTCTTTTACACCAGCGGCACCACCGGCCGTCCCAAGGGCGTGATGCTGACCGGCCGCAATCTGATGACGATGTCGCTCACCTACTTCTCGGATGTCGACACCGTGACACCGCAGGACACCATGCTCTATGGCGCCCCCATGTCGCATGGCTGCGGCATCTATGCGGTGCCGCACCTGATCGCCGGTGCCCGGCATGCGGTACCGGCCTCGCGCGGCGTCGACCCAGCCGAGATGTTTGCGCTGGGCCGTACCATCGGACCGGTCACCACGTTTGCAGCGCCCACCATCGTCAAGCGCCTGGTCGACTTTGCCGAACACCAGGGGCTCGATGCCGCACAGGCAGCGGCCAGCTTCAAGACCATCGTGTACGGCGGCGCGCCGATGTACCTGGCCGACATCCAGCGCGCCATGGCACGCATGGGGCCGCGCTTTGTGCAGATCTATGCCCAAGGCGAGGCCCCCATGACCATCACCGTGCTCGCGCGCGAGCACCTGCTCGATGCGCAGCATCCCCGTCATGTCGAGCGCATGGCCTCAGTGGGCGTGGCGCAATCATCGATGCAGGTACGGGTCACCGATGAACAGGGGCGGGATCTGCACCTGGGCGAGATTGGCGAGGTGGTGACGCGTGGCGATGCGGTCATGGCCGGCTATTGGCGCAACCCCGAGGCGACGGCCGCTGCGATCCGCGACGGCTGGCTGTTCACCGGCGATGTCGGCGCGATGGATGCCGATGGCTTCCTGACGCTCAAGGATCGCAGCAAGGACATGATCATCAGCGGTGGCTCGAACATCTACCCGCGCGAGGTCGAGGAGGTCCTGCTCACGGCAGCGGGCGTGTCCGAGGTGTCGGTGGTGGGCGAACCCGATCCCGAGTGGGGGGAATCGGTGGTGGCCTTCGTGGTGGCCCTGCCCGGTGTGGTGCTCGAGGGCCATGACCTGGATGCCCATTGCCTGGCCAACATTGCCCGCTTCAAGCGGCCCAAGCGCTATGTCTTCGTCGACAGCCTGCCCAAAAACAATTACGGCAAGGTGCTCAAGACCGAGTTGCGGCAAAGGCTCAAGGCCGGGCCTTCGCGCTGAGCGGGCGAACGGCGCCGGGCATTATCATGTCGTCACTTTCCATCGAATCCCGAGAGAACGATTTGAGCGCTGCGACCGACACCACCCGCAAGGACTTCATCGACTTCGCCCTGCAGGCGGGAGTGCTGAAATTCGGCGAATTCAAGACCAAGGCGGGGCGCCTGTCGCCGTATTTTTTCAATGCCGGCCTGTTCAATGACGGTGCCCTGCTGGGGCGCCTGGCCGAGTTCTATGCGGCTACGCTCGATCAGGCGATTGGCCAGGGCCAGGCCTGCGATGTGCTCTATGGGCCCGCCTACAAGGGCATCACGCTGGCCAGTGCCACCGCCGTGGCGATGGCCCGGCGCGGTCGCAACCTGCCCTTCGTGTACAACCGCAAGGAAGCCAAGGATCACGGCGAAGGCGGCGTGCTGGTCGGTGCACCGCTCAAGGGTCAGGTGGTGATCATCGACGATGTCATCAGCGCCGGAACCTCGGTGCGCGAATCGGTGGAGTTGATCCGCCAGGCCGGTGCCACGCCGGCCGCGGTGCTGATCTGTCTGGACCGGCAGGAACGCGGCGGCGATGCGGTCAATGTCGGCGCCACCTCGGCGACGCAGGAAGTGCAAAAGCTGTACGGCATTCCGGTCATCGCGATTGCCTCGCTGAATGACCTGATGGCCTACCTCGAGGCCGACCAGGGCGCCCTTGCGCAGTATCGCGACAAGGTGGCTGCGTATCGTCAGCGTTATGGGATCTGAAGCATGAGTGCCCTGCGACGCCTGGTGCTGGCCTTGCCTGTCGTGCCGGCCTTGCTGGGCCTGACCCTGGCAGACAGTGTCGTGGCCCAGCCGGCCGGACCCTTGACCATCGTCGTGCCATCGACCCCTGGCGGCGCGCCGGACATCATGGCGCGGCTGATGGCGGAGGGCTTGCGCAGCCGCCTGAACCAGACGGTCATCGTCGAGAACAAGCCGGGGGCCGGCGGCATTGTCGGTGCCATGGCGGTCAAGACCGCGGCGGCCAATGGCAATACGGTCCTGCTCACCCATGCCGCTGTGGTGACGATCACCCCGCTGACCTACCGCGCTGCCAAGTACGACATGGCCCGCGACTTCGAAGCGGTGGCGGTGGTGGCCGAAACACCGATGCTGTTCGTCGCCCATCCGGGCACCGGCTTCAAGACACTGGCAGAAGCGCTGGCCCAGGCCAGGTCTCGGCCTGATGCCTTGTTGCTGGCGAGCCCCTTGCGCGGCACGATCCCGCATCTGAGCGGCGAGTTGCTGGGCATCAGCTCCGGCACGCGCTGGCACCAGGTGCCCATGAGCAGCAGCGGCCAGGCAGTACAGGCGGTGGTCAATGGCGATGCCCAGGTTTCGGTCGATGGCATCCCGCCGCTGCTGCCCCTGGTCAAGGCGGGCCGCGTGACGGCACTGGCGGTGACCGCCAATCGGGTACTGCCCGGGCTGGAGGACCTTCCCCTGGCCAAGGACACGGTGCCGGGCCTGACCCTCACCGGCTGGTTCATGATGTTCGCGCCCAGGGGCACGCCACAGGCGCGGGTGAATGCGCTCAACGAGGCGGTCAATGCGGCCATCCGTGCGCCCGAATTCATCCAGAAGCTGCAGGCCGCAGCGATTTATCCGGTGGGCGGCTCCACCGCCGATGCCCGCGCCTTCCTGGTACGTGAACAGCAGCTGTGGGCCCGTGCCGTGCAGCAGGCCGGCCTGAAACCGGAGTAAGCCATGTCCAGCCCCGATCGCATCGATACCCACCAGCACATCGTGCCGCCCCGCTATGCCCAGTGGCTGGCCAGTCTCGGCCAGTTGGCCGGTGGCTTGCCGATTCCGCCCTGGTCGGCGGACAAGGCCCTGGCCCTGATGGATGCGGCGCGCATCGCCAAGGCAGTGCTCTCGGTGTCCACGCCCGGCGTGCATCTGGGGCAAGGCCCCGAGGCCGATCGGGTGGCCCGCGAGAAGGCCCGCGAGGTCAACGAGTTTGCCGCCCAGGTGGCGATCGACCATCCGGGGCGCTTTGGCTTCTTTGCCACCCTCACCCTGCCCGATGTCGAGGGCGCGATCGCCGAGGCCGACTATGCGCTCGACCACCTCAAGGCACAGGGCGTGGTGCTGCTGGCCAATGTTGGCGGGCAATATCTGGGCGATGCGGCCTGGGCGCCACTGATGGATCACCTGAACCGCCGCAAGGCGGTGATCTTCGTGCACCCCTCGATCCTGCCAGCGCAGGAAGTGCCGGGCATCCCGGCGTTTGCGGCCGACTTCCTGCTTGACACCACGCGCGCCGCGATCAACCTGGTCAAGGGCGGCACGATGCAGCGCTGCCCGGACCTGAAGATCATCCTGTCGCACGGCGGCGGCTTCGTGCCCTATGCGGCCGAGCGCATCGCGCGCATCTGCGCACCCGACAGCACCCAGGCCACCGGCATCGCTTTGCTGCGCAAGTTCTATTTCGATACGGCGCTCTCGAGCAGCCCGTATGCATTGCCCTCGCTACTGGCTTTCGCCGATCCGCAGCGCCTCCTGTTTGGCAGTGACTGGCCTTATGCGCCCAAGTCGCTGGCGCTCAGCTTTGCGGGACAGCTGGACCGGTTTCCGCTCGAGGGCTCGATGCGCGCCGCGATCCATCGCGACAATGCGACGCGCCTTTTTCAGCGGTAATAGGCTTCGACCGTTCCCTTGAGCTTGATCATCAGGGGCTTGCCCTTGCGATCGAGCGTCTTGCCGGCAGGCACGCGCACCCAGCCTTCGCTGCGGCAATACTCTTCCACATCGTGGCGATCCTTTCCATTGAGACGGATGCCGACGCTGTGCTCGAACACGGCCGCGTTGTAGTGCGGGCTGGCGGGATCGACGCTCAGGCGATCGGGCAGGTCGGGACGTTCGGGGGCTGAGGTGGGTTCGGTCATGAAGAAGGCTCGAATCAATGGGGGCAGGCTTCGCCGGCGGGGCAGCTTGCCCGATGGGCTGGGAGTATAAGGCGGCGCCGGTCCGTGGGCTCTGGTCTGTGTTGGTATGCCCTGGGGCCTGAAGACCTCGTGCGCCCCTGGCTCAGGCGTCGCGGCGGGTCCGATAACGGGGCAGCGGCTCGTGCAGTGAAGGGACCAGAGGGTTGCGCGTGCGCAGGTCCGGAAACATCTGGAAGTCTCGGTCGGCGGACCACAGTTCGGTGACGCCGTTGCCCAGGCAGATGGCCGCGATACGGGCATCGTGGACCCTGCCCCCGGACACGCCCGAGCGTGTCAGCAAGCCTGCAAGGGTCTGGGCGTGATCAGCCGTTTCGCAGATCATCCGGCACTGCGGATGGGCGATCCAGGCATTCAGCGCTGCAAGCGCTTGGTCGATCGGGGTCGCCGCGTCCTTGAAGGCCTTGCTGGTGACAACGGCCAGAAATTCATGGGCGCAGGGCCAGGCGATGCACCACGTCGATCCGGACAGTCCCAGTCGCTCCAGGGCCGCCAGCGCGGCCTCGTGCTGCGGCAATTCGGGACGGTGGGCCTGCAAAAGGATATTGGTGTCGACCGCGATCAGCGCCTCGCGATCCCCGGGCCCGCGATTCATTTGGCTTCAGGCCTCAGACCTGGCGGCACGAACCCGAAGCGTTGCAACCACCACTGGGGATCGTTCTGTGAGTAGGCCAGTTCGTGCAGGCAGGCATCGGCCGCGAAAGTGCCGCTGGCCAGGGGTGTGCCGCTGTAGACAAGGGTCTTGATGGGCGTGGCCACCGCCGGGCGAACCTTCAGATGGGCGGCCAGTGCGTCCTCCACCACCTGCCGCAGGGTGCCACCGGTATCGAGGGCGCGCTGCTTGGCGGCGACGAGCAGTGCGTCGTCGATATCGAGGGTGGTCTTCATGAGCACAATGTATGGGTTTATGGGTCGCTAACCCATAATCCCATGGAACGTCTGCGGATGCAAGCCGATTCAGGGCATGCCTTGCTGCCCGCAGACCCCTTTTTGCCTCAACTGGCCGCCTTGCGCAGCAGTTCGTTGATCACCTGCGGATTGGCCTTGCCCTGGGTCGCCTTCATCACCTGCCCGACCAGGGCATTGAGCGCCTTGTCCTTGCCGGCCTTGAATTCCTCGACCGATTTCGGGTTGGCGGCCAGTACCTGCTGCACGATGGCCTCGAGCGCGCCGGTATCGGTGATCTGCTTCAGGCCCTTCTCGTCGATCAACCTGTCGACGGCATCGGCTCGCGCATCCTTGCTCGACCAGATGGTGGCAAAGATGTCCTTGCCGATCTTGCCCGAGATGGTGCCATCGCTGATGCGGGCCACCAGCAGGGCCAGTTGCGTGGCGCTGACCGGGGCCTGGGCAATGGCCAGGTCCTCGCGGTTGGCGGCCGCGCTCAGGTCGACCATCACCCAGTTGGCGGCGGTCTTGGCCTGCCTTGCGGCATCGGGCAGGGCCGCCAGCACGGCAGAAAAATAATCGGCCAGATCGCGCGAGGCGGTCAGTGCGGTGGCGTCATAGGCGGACAGGCCGAACTCGGCCTGCCAGCGCCTGGCCAGCGTGGCGGGCAGCTCGGGCATCTGGGCGCGGGTGGCATCGATCCAGTCGGCATCGATCACCAGGGCGGGCAGATCGGGATCGGGGAAGTAGCGGTAGTCCTGCGCGTCTTCCTTGCTGCGCATCGAGCGGGTCTCGTCCTTGTCGGGGTCGTAGAGGCGAGTCTCCTGGACTACCGTGCCGCCGTCCTCGATCAGTTCGATCTGGCGCCGCACCTCGAAGTCGATGGCACGCTCCATGAAGCGGAAGCTGTTCAGGTTCTTGATCTCGCAACGGGTGCCGAATTCCTGTTGCCCCACGGGGCGCACCGACACGTTGGCGTCACAGCGGAAGGAGCCTTCCTGCATGTTGCCATCGCAGATGCCCAGCCAGGTGACCAGGCCATGCAGGGCCTTGGCATAGGCGACCGCCTCCTTGGCCGAGCGCATCTCGGGTTCCGTCACGATCTCGAGCAAGGGCGTGCCGGCGCGGTTCAGGTCGATACCGGACTTGCCCTGGAAATCCTCATGCAGCGATTTGCCGGCGTCCTCTTCCAGATGGGCGCGGGTCAGGTGGATGGTCTTGCTGCGCTGCTCGGGGCCGTTCTTGCCCGGCTGCTCCCAGACGATGTCGAGCGAGCCGCCCTGCACCACCGGAATCTCGTACTGGCTGATCTGATAGCCCTTGGGCAGGTCGGGATAGAAGTAGTTCTTGCGCGCGAACACCGACTCGGGCGCCACCGTGGCACCGATGGCCAGACCGAATTTGATCGCGCACTGCACCGCTTCCCGGTTCATCACCGGCAGCACGCCCGGCAACGCCAGATCGACGGGTGAGGCCTGGGTATTGGGCTCGGCACCGAACTGCGTCGAACTGCCCGAAAAGATCTTGCTGCAGGTGGCCAGTTGGGCGTGGGTCTCCAGACCGATCACGACTTCCCATTGCATCTTGTGTTCCTCGAATTGATCGCCCCGGCCTTAAAGCCAGCGCTTGATGAAGGCATCGAGCCGTTGCAGGGCGTCGGCACGTGCGGCGGGATCGCCGCCCACGGTGACGCCGCGTCCGCGTCGCTGGCCGTTGGGCACATCGGCGCGTACCCGCAGCGGGTCGGTGCCATCGAAGCCATGGTAGGCCCCGGGGTAGAGTTTGAACTCGAAGCGGGTTTCTTCAAGCCCTTCGGATCTCAGGCGCGCCTGCTGCCGCTCATGCAGCAGGATGCAGGGCCGCGCCGGTGTCCAGTCATCGCTCTCGCCGATCATCAGCAGCAGCGGCATGCCCGGTTGGTAGCGGTCACGCTGGCTGGCCGGCGTGCAGCCGGGATAAAAGGCCACGGCGGCGCGAAAGTCGGGCAGGCCCTCGGGCCAGGGCAGGCTGCGGTCTATGCTGGCCAGCGTGGTGCTGCCGCCATGCGACCAGCCCAGCACCAGAATGCGCGAGGCGTCGACCCAGGCCTGCTGAGACAGCCAGTGCATCGCGTTGTGCACATCGATGCGGCGCTGCTCCGGGTGGATGTCGCGCTGCGCCGTCGGTTCGGTGCAGATGCCAGCAGGCTTGCCGCGCGGCGTGAAGCTGTCGAGCAGCAGGAAGCTGATGCCACGCGACTGGAACCAGGCCTGATAGTCGCGGTAGCGCTTGCCCATCTGGCCACGGCTGTTCCAGACACCGCCACAGCCATGCAGCGCGAGCACGACGGGCGAGCGGCCACCGGCGGCTGGCTCGATGCGGTTCAGGTAGGCGCGCACGGTTGTCTGCCCGGGCGACATCGGGGCAATCTCGACGCTGCTGAACCCGGTCGGCAGGGATTGCGCGCGGGCGGGCGCCGCGCCCAGGCCCAGACCCAGCGCGGCGGCAAGCAGCATCGGCAGGCGTGCAGCGAGGCGGCGCAGGCGGCCGGCAAGACCGGGCCCATGCCCGGGTGCCGATCCGGCGCTGTGCATCAGTGTGGCGTCTTCAGGTGCCAATCGCTGACCTGCTGGAAGGCGTCGGCCACGCGCAGCAGGCCGGCTTCGTCGAAATAATTGCCGATCAATTGCATGCCGATCGGCAATTGGCCGGCACCAAAGCCCACCGGCACCGACAGGCCGGGCAGACCGGCCAGCGAGGCGGGCAGGGTGTAGACATCGGCCAGATAGTTCTTGACCGGATCATCGGTCTGTTCGCCGATCTTCCAGGCGGTGGTGGGCGCCACCGGACCGGCAATGACATCGACCTTCTCGAAGGCGGCGGCAAAATCCTGCGCGATCAGGCGGCGCAGCTTCTGGGCCTTCAGGTAGTAGGCGTCGTAGTAGCCGTGCGAGAGCACATAGGTGCCGATCAGGATGCGCCGCTTGACCTCGGCGCCAAAGCCCTCGGAGCGCGACTTGACGTAGAGCGAGTTCAGGTCGGTGACGCCCTGGGCGCGGTGGCCATAGCGCACTCCGTCAAAGCGCGACAGGTTGCTGGAGGCCTCGGCCGGCGCGATCACGTAGTAGGCGGGAATGGCCAGCTCGGTCTTGGGCAGCGAGATCTCGACCAGGCTCGCGCCCATCGCCTGCATCTGTGCCAGCGCCTGCTCGATGGCGGACTTGACCTCGGCCGACAGGCCGCCGGCAAAGAACTCGCGCGGCACACCCACGCGCAGGCCCTTCAAGTCGCGTGCCGGGGCGGCGGGCAGCAGGGGCTCGACCGGACGCTGCACGCTGGTGGCATCGCGTTCGTCAAAGCCCATCATGGCCTCGAGCACGAGGGCGCAGTCGCGGGCACTGCGCGCCAGCACACCGCCCTGGTCCAGGCTGGAGGCAAACGCGATCATGCCAAAGCGCGACACGCGTCCGTAGGTGGGCTTGATGCCGGTGATGCCGCACATCGCCGCAGGCTGTCGGACCGAGCCCCCGGTGTCGGTACCAGTGGCCACCGGCGTCAGGCCGGCCGCAACCGCCGCAGCCGAACCGCCCGAGGAGCCGCCCGGAATATGGGCCTTGCTCCAGGGGTTCCTGACGGCACCGAACCAGGGGTTTTCGTTGGCCGAGCCCATCGCGAATTCATCGCAGGACAGCTTGCCCAGGCACACCATGCCGGCCGCCTGCAGCCGGGCCACCACGGTGGCATCGAAGGGGCTGGTGTAGTTGGCCAGCATCTTCGAGCCGGCCGTCGAGCGCCAGCCCCGGGTGACGAAGATGTCCTTGTGTGCCAGGGGAATGCCGAGCAGGCTGTTGCCAGCGGTAGCAACACCCTGACCGGATGTAAGTGCTTCCTTGATCTTGAGGTCGGCGGCCCGGGCCTGGGCCAGGGTGAGGGCCTCGTCGACATGCAGGAAGGCATTCAGGTCGCTGGCGGCGATGCGCGCCAGATAGGCCTTGGCCAGTTCTTCGCTCGAGAGTTGTCCGGCGCGCAGCGCGCTCGCGAGCTCGGCCAGGCCGGCGTGCGCAAGGTCCGGCGTCATTCGATCACCTTGGGCACCAGGTACAGGCCGGCTTCGGTTTCGGGGGCCACTGCCTGATAGTCGGCGCGGCGATCGGTTTCGCTGACAGCGTCCTCGCGCAGTCGCAGCCGGCTGCTGGTCGGATGGGTCATGGGGGCCACGCCCTCGGTATCGACCGCCTGCAGGCGCTCGAAGATACCGAAGACCGCATTGAGCTGGCCGAGGGTGACGGCCGCCTGATCGGGGCTCAATTCGAGCCGTGCCAGCTTGGCAATCCGGGCAACATCGGAGGGGCTGAGAGACATGGGTTTGAGGGCGGAAAAGGCAAAGAAGACAAGACCGCATAGGGTATCATTCGCCTGCCGCATCAACAGGGGAAACACCCTGCTGATCCAGATCGGTGGCCGTACGGGTCCAGCCGGCGGCGATCAGGCCATTTTGCCGGGGAAACAGCCATCATCATGTTCGCGTTCTTGCGCAAGTATTTTTCCAACGACCTCGCGATCGATCTGGGCACCGCCAACACGCTGATCTATGTGCGCGGCAAGGGGATTGTGCTGGACGAGCCATCGGTGGTGGCGATCCGCCTCGAAGGCGGACCCAGCGGCAAGAAGACCATCGCGGCCGTGGGCAAGGAAGCCAAGCAGATGCTGGGCAAGGTGCCCGGCAATATCGAGGCGATCCGCCCGATGAAGGACGGCGTCATTGCCGACTTCACCGTCACCGAGCAGATGCTCAAGCAGTTCATCAAGATGGTGCACGAGAGCAAGCTGTTCTCGCCCAGCCCGCGCATCATCATCTGCGTGCCCTGCGGCTCGACCCAGGTCGAGCGCCGTGCCATCCGCGAATCGGCTCTCGGGGCCGGTGCCTCCCAGGTGTTCCTGATCGAGGAACCCATGGCCGCCGCCATTGGCGCCGGGCTACCGGTGTCCGAAGCCTCGGGCTCAATGGTGGTCGATATCGGTGGTGGCACCACCGAGGTCGGTGTGGTGTCCCTCGGGGGCATGGTCTACAAGGGATCGGTGCGTGTCGGTGGCGACAAGTTCGACGAGGCCATCGTCAACTACATCCGCCGCAATTACGGCATGCTGATCGGCGAGCAGACGGCCGAGCAGATCAAGAAGACCATCGGTTCGGCGTTTCCCGGCGCCGAGATCAAGGAGATGGAAGTCAAGGGGCGCAACCTGTCCGAGGGCATCCCGCGCAGCTTCACCATCTCCAGCAACGAGATCCTCGAGGCCCTGACCGACCCGCTCAACCAGATCGTCTCTGCGGTCAAGATCGCGCTCGAGCAGACGCCTCCCGAACTGGGCGCCGACATCACCGAGCGCGGCATCATGCTCACCGGTGGCGGTGCGCTGCTTGCCGACCTGGATCGCCTGCTGGGCGAGGAAACCGGCCTGCCGGTGCTGGTCGCCGAAGACCCGCTCACCTGTGTGGTGCGCGGCTGCGGCATCGCACTCGAGCGGATGGACAAACTCGGCAGCCTGTTTACCTCCGAGTAAGTCAACGCGGTGGAACAAAGCCCACCCCCGTTCTTTCGCCAAGGCCCCTCCGCCCACGCCCGCCTGGCCTTCTTCGCCCTGCTGGCCATCGCCCTGCTGGTGATCGATTCGCGCATGGCCTTGCTCAGCACCCTGCGCCAGGGGGTTGGGACCGTGCTCTATCCGCTGCAGCGCGTGCTGCTGCTGCCACGCGACTTCGTGGCCACCGGCTCGCAGTACACCACCGAGGTCAGCCGCCTGCGTGCCGAGAACGCCGAACTGCGCCAGATCGAGGCGGTCAACGCACGTGCCTTGCTGCAGAACGAGCAGTTGGCCAGCGAGAACACCCAGTTGCGCAAGCTGCTCGAGATGCGCGAGCAGGTGCGCATCAAGTCGACCGTGGCCCAGGTGCTCTACGAGACGCGCGACTCGTTTGGCCGCAAGGTGGTCATCGACAAGGGCCTGCTCAACGAAGTCTTTCCCGGCCAGCCGGTGATCGATGCACGCGGGGTCGTCGGCCAGGTGGTGCGCGTCACCCAGTACAGTGCCGAGGTGCAATTGGTGACCGATCCGACGGCGATGCTGCCGGTGGAGGTGCAGCGCAGTGGGCAGCGCTCGGTCGCGTACGGTGGCCCTGGTCCGGGCGAGATCGAGTTGCGCTTTCTGCCCGGCAACTCGGACATCAAGGAGGGCGACCTGATCGTCACCTCGGGTCTGGATCGCATCTATCCCGCGGGCCTGCCGGTGGGCAAGGTACGGCGCTTCGATCGCAGTGCATCGAGCAGCTTCGCCAGCGCCCTGGTCGATCCCCTGGGCGGGGTGGAGCGCTCCAGGCTGGTCCTGGTGTTGCTGCTCGAGCGCCAGGCCCTGCCGCCGCCGCCCGAGGAGCCGGCGGCCAAGCCCCGGCGCGGATCGAAGGGATGAGGGCCTTGCGCACATGATGATCACCCGCGAATACCTGCTGCTGCCGGCCAACCGCGCCTTCATCGCCTTCACGCTGGCAGGCGCCTTCGTGCTCAACATGTTCCCGTGGGGGCGCTGGGTCGGGGTGCCTGACTTCCTGGCCCTGGTGCTGGTGTTCTGGAACATCCATCAGCCACGCCTGGTCGGGCTGGGCATCGCCTTCATCTTCGGGCTGCTGATGGACATTCACAACGGCGCCCTGCTCGGCGAGCACGCCTTGGCCTATACGCTCCTGTCGTACGGCGCGACCAGCATGCACCGGCGTGTGCCCTGGTTCAGCACCCGCGGTCAGATGGCCCATGTGCTGCCGCTGTTCCTGCTCGGCCAGCTGAGTACCCTGATCGTGCGTCTGGCGGTCGGTGCCCATGCGCCCGGCTGGACCTATTTCCTGGAGAGCCTGGTCTGCGTGCTGCTCTGGCCCGTGGCCGAGTTCCTGTTGCTGGCGCCGCAGCGCCGCGCCGTCGAGCGCGACGAGACGCGGCCGATCTAGTGACACGCCCCCTCAGGCCGCCATCGCGTTCTTCCCCTCCACCCACCCAGGCACCATGATCGAAGTCAAGGACACCGGCAAGGAGCTGCACCAGCTGCATCTGCGGCTGACGCTCGCCCTGTTGCTGATCCTGCTGTGCTTCGGTGTGTTGATGGCGCGCTTCATCTACCTGCAGGTGATTCGCTACAGCGATTTCCGGGCCCAGGCGGAGGACAACCGCATCGCCTTGGTACCGGTGCCACCGGCCCGCGGCCTGATCTACGACCGCAACGGCATCCTGCTGGCCGAGAACGTGTCGGCCTTCACACTCGAGCTGGCACCACGCCTGATCGACAACCTGGATGCGGTCATCGATCAGCTGGCCCAGATCATCGAGATCGCGCCGAAGGACCGGCGCCGCTTCAAGCGACTGCTCGAGGATTCCAAGACCACCGACACCATTCCCCTGAAGATCCGCCTGACCGACGAGGAGGTGGCCAAGCTGGCCGTGCATCGGTACCGCTTCAAGGGGGTCGAGATCAAGGCGCGCCAGTTCCGCAACTACCCGCAGGGCGAGGTCGGCTCGCATCTGCTCGGCTACATCGGTCGCATCTCGGTCGAGGACAAGCGACGCCTCGAGGAGTCCGAGGAATCGACCAACTATGCCGGCTCGACGCACATGGGCAAGGTGGGCCTGGAGCTGAGCTACGAGAAGCTGCTGCTGGGCGAGGCCGGGGCCGAGGAAGTCGAGGTCTCTGCCGGCGGCCGGGTGGTGCGCAGCCTGTCGCGCACGCCCGCGCGGCCGGGCGCCAACCTGCACCTGTCGGTGGACATCAAGCTGCAAAAGCTGGTCGAGGAATGGTTCGGCGACCGCAAGGGCGCCTTGGTGGCGATCGATCCCAAGACCGGTGACATCCTGGCCTTTGTCTCCAAGCCGACCTTCGATCCCAACCTGTTCGTCGATGGCATCGACAGCCAGAGCTGGACGGCGCTGAACGAGGATCCGGACAAGCCGCTGCTCAACCGGCCCCTGCGCGGCACCTATCCGCCGGGCTCGACCTACAAGCCCTTCATGGCGATGGCGGCGCTCGAGACCGGTGCCCGCACGCCCGAGTACACGATTGCCGACCCGGGTTATTTCGCACTCGGCGGACACCGCTTCCGCGACTCCAAGCCCACCGGCCATGGCTCGGTGGACCTGCGCAAGTCGATCATCGTCTCGAGCGACACCTACTACTACAAGCTGGCCTACGAGATGGGGGTTGATGCGATCCACGACTTCATGAAGCCCTGGGGTTTCGGGCAGCTGACCGGCATCGACCTGGAAAACGAGGTCACCGGCATCCTGCCCTCGACGGCCTGGAAGATGAAGCGCTACAAGCAGAAGTGGCTGCCCGGCGAGACCCCCTCGATCGGCATCGGCCAGGGCTACAACAGCTTCACCATCCTGCAACTGGCCCATGCCACCGGCGTGCTGGCCAACAACGGCATCGTGATGCGGCCTCACCTGGTCAAGTCCATCGAGGATCCGGTCACGCGCAAGATGACACCGGTGCAAAAGGAGGAACCGCGTATCGCCCTCAAGCCTGGTTACCTGGAGATCGTCAAGGCTGCGATGGTCGAGGTCAACAAGGTCGGGACCGGTCGTGTGGCCTTTGCAGGGGCCGAATATGTGGCGGCCGGCAAGACCGGCACGGCCCAGGTGATCGGCATCAAGCAGAACGAGCGTTACGATGCGCGGCGCATCGAGGAGCGCTTTCGCGACCACTCGCTGTTCATGTCCTTTGCGCCGGTGGACAATCCGCGCCTGGCGGTGGCGGTGATCGTCGAGAACGGCGGCTTTGGTGCCCAGGCGGCGGCACCCATCGTGCGCAAGGTGTTCGATTACCACCTGCTGGGCAAGCTGCCCAAGGATCAGGCACCGGTCGTCCTGCCCAAGGGCGGCGAGGATGTCGACTTGCGCGATGTGCCCGAGAGCATGGAGCCGGAGCCGATTGCGCCGGCCGAGGCGAGGCAATAGGCCATGCAGCAAACGCCGCTGTGGCAGCGTATCCGCCCCTATCTGGCGGTGTTCGACCCGACCCTGTGCATCCTGCTGGCGGTCATCGTGCTCATCAGTGGCGTCACCATGTATTCGGCGGCCAATGATTTTCCGGGCCGCTTCGATGGCCACATGCGCAACCTGTTCGTTGCCTTCGTGGTCATGTGGGCAGCGGCCAACCTGCCACCGAACTGGATCTCCCGCTCCGCCGTGCCGATCTACCTGCTCGGGGTGCTCCTGCTGATCGCGGTGGCGCTGTTCGGCGATACCTCAAAGGGCGCGCGGCGCTGGCTGCATATCGGCGTCACCCGTATCCAGCCCTCGGAAATCCTCAAGATCGCGATGCCCTTGATGCTGGCCTGGTACTTCCAGAAACGCGAAGGTATCCTGAACTGGGCGGACTTCCTTCTGGCCGGTCTGATGTTGATGGTGCCGGTCCTGCTGATTGCCCGCCAGCCCGATCTGGGCACGGCCATCCTGGTGTTTGCCGCCGGCGCCTTCGTGATCTTCTTTGCCGGGCTGAGCTGGAAGCTGATCGTCGGGCTGGGCGCCGCTGGCATTGCGGCCCTGCCGCTGCTGTGGATGGTGATGAAGGATTATCAGAAGCAGCGCGTGATGACTCTGATCGACCCCAGTTCCGATCCCCTGGGCAAGGGTTTCCACATCATCCAGTCGACCATCGCCGTGGGCTCTGGCGGCATATGGGGCAAGGGCTGGATGCAGGGCACCCAAACCCATCTGGAATTCATCCCGGAGCGCACCACCGACTTCATCTTCGCGGTCTACAGCGAGGAGTTCGGGCTGGTCGGCAATGTCGTGCTGATGCTGCTGTATCTGGGCGTGCTGGCCCGCGGCCTTGCCATTGCCGGCGGCGCTGCCAATATCTTCTCGCGCCTGCTGGCTGGCGCCATCACGCTGATCTTCTTCACCTATGCCTTCGTCAACATGGGCATGGTGTCAGGCATTCTGCCGGTGGTGGGTGTGCCGCTGCCGCTGATGTCCTATGGCGGCACGGCGCAGGTGACACTGGGCCTGGGGCTGGGCCTGCTGATGAACATCGCGCGTCACCGCAAGCTGGTGCAGACCTAGTTGTGCGATGTGCCGCAATTTGCGACACACCACACTGGCGCGGCTTCGCGCCCGCTTCAGACCTGGCCTTGCTCGCGCAGGCCCTTGAGCGTCAGCGCCAGGGCCGCCTCAAAGCGCTGCAGCAAGGTATCGACCTCTTCCTCGCTGATGATCAGCGGCGGCGAGAAGGCGATGGTATCGCCCATGGCGCGCAGGATCAGGCCCTGCGTCTGGGCATGACGGACCAGCATCGGACCCACGCCCAGGCGCGCATCGAAAGCCTCCCGTCTGGCCGGGTTGCGCGACAGTTCGACTGCGCCGATCAGGCCGATGCCGCGCGCCTGGCCAACGATGGGATGACCCTCGAAGCGGCGCAGCCCGGCCTGCAGCCGCGCGCCGACCTTGCGCACGTGGCTGAGGATGTCCATTTCCTCGTAGATCTTGAAGGCTTCCAGGGCGACGGCACAGCCGAGCGGGTGACCCGAGTAGGTGTAGCCATGGCCGAAGGTGCCCACGCCCTCACTGGCGGTGGCGCAGACCTCGTAGATGTCCTTGCTCACCATCAGGGCCGAGAACGGCACGTAGGCGGAGGTGATCTGCTTGGCGCAGGTGAGCATGTCGGGCGCGAAGTCGAAATGCTCCGAGCCAAAGCGCGTGCCCAGGCGGCCGAACCCGCAGATGACCTCATCGGCGATCAGCAGGATGTCGTGCTTGCGAAGGATCGGCACGATGGCCTTGAAGTATCCCTCGGCCGGAATCAGCACGCCACCGGCGCCCTGCACCGGCTCGGCGATCATCGCACCGATGGTGTCGGCGCCCTCGCGGGCAATCGTCTCTTCCAGTTCGCGGGCCAGGCGGGCAACGAAATCGGCATCGCTCTCGCCCTCGCGTGCAAAGGCGTAGGGAGAAGGGCAGCCCACCTGCACCACGCCATCGATCGGCAGGTCGAACAGCTTGTGCATGGTCGGAATGCCGCTGAGCGAGGCGGCGGCCATGGTCACGCCGTGGTAGCCCTTGACCCGGGTGAGGATCTTCTTCTTGCGCGTCAGGCCCTTGGCATTGTGGTAGTAGCGCACCAGCTTGAAGGCCGTGTCGTTGCACTCGGAACCCGAGTTGGCAAAGATCACCCGGCCGCCGTTGCGCAGCCGTTCACCCGGCGCCATCTGGATCAGGCGCTCGGCCACTTCGGTGACCACGCCCGGCACCTTGCCGTTGAAGGAGTGATAGTAGGGCAGTTCGCGCATCTGCCGGTAGGCGGCATCGGCCAGGCGCTGGTTGGAAAAACCCAGGCTGGCGCACCACAGGCCGGCCATGCCCTCGAGGTAACGGTTGCCCTGCTCGTCGATGACATGCACGCCATCGCCCTTGACGATGACCAGCGGGCCGTCGCGCTCATGGGCACGCAGGTTGGTGTAGGGATGCAGGTGATAACGCAGGTCACGGCTGCTGTGCGTGGTCGTGCTCATGGCGCAAGGCTCCGGTGAAAGGGGGCGCCGCTCAGCGGCGTTCGAGAATGTCGAGGGACGGTCGCGGGCTTTCCGACTTGCCGGTGATCGGCGGGCGGGGCAGGGTCGACACCCCGGCCTCGATCACGAACTCGAAGGCCAGTGAATGCCAGGGCCCCTGCACATCGGGCGCGGGTGCCGCCTCGTGCTCGTGGACCTGCATCTGTCCGATCAGGCGCCGCGTGACGGCGAACTGCACATCGCTGTCCAGGTTTGGATCGTCGCTGGCGTACACCTGCGAGAACTGGGTCTTGAAGCCTTCCTTGCAGATCATGAAGTGCAGGTGGGCCGGGCGCATGTTGTGGCGTCCTGCCGCCTTGACCAGGCTGCCCACCGGTCCGCCCACCGGGATCGGATAGCCCACCGGCTTGATGGTGCGCAGGCGAAAGCGTCCCTCGCCATCGGTGACGAAGCGGCCGCGCAGGTTCATGTCGGCCTGTTCCGGGTCCTGGTTCTCGTAATAGCCTTCGCTCGAGCTGTGCCAGACGTCCACCTGCGCGCCGGCCACCGCCTGGCCCTGCAGGTCGCACACGCGCCCGGTCACGAACAAGGGTGCGCCAGGGGTGGGCGAGCGCACGATGCTGCCACCATCCGGGGTCAGCGGTGCGCCCTCGCGCCAGAAGGGGCCGAGCAGGTTGGCGGTGGTCTCGCGCCGGCCCTGGTCACCATTGTTGAGCAGGCACACCAGGGAGGAGATCCCCAGAGAACCTGCGGCCAGCACCACCTCGTTGTGCGAGGCATTCGTCATCTGTCCCAGCCTGGCAATGGTGGCGCAGGCCTGCTGGAATTCGGCCTCGGTGAGCTGCGCCTCGCGGACAAAGGCATGCAGGTGGCGCACGGCCAGCGTCATGATCTGGCGCAGCCGGGGCGCCTCGATGCGGGCCATTTCGGCCAGCACGGCGTCGGTGAGGTCGCTTTCCTTGTCGATGATCATGGCGATGGGCGATACGGTCGCAGGGCTTGAGGCATCATAGCGCGGCGGATCTGTCCGGATCGCCTGCCTGTCCACTGTTGCCCTGCTGATTGCCCCTCATGTGCCCCGACCTTTTGATGCACGCCTGCCGATCTGCCCGGGCACTCGTCCTGCTGGCAGGCCTGGCGGGTGGGGTCTTTGTGCCTGCGCTGGCGGCAACGCCGCCAGGCATGCGCCTGATCCCGGCCGGTGAATTCCTGATGGGCAGCCTCGAGGACTATGCCTGGCCCGAAGAGCGCCCGGCCCACAAGGTGCGCCTGTCCCGGGCCTTCTGGCTCGATGAGACCGAGGTCACCAATCAGCAGTTCGAGCGCTTCGTGAAGGCCACCGGTTACCGGACGGTCGCCGAGCGGCCGGTCGATCTCGCCGCGCTGATGAAGCAACTGCCGGCGGGCACGCCGCCGCCGCCCGCCGGGATGCTCAAGCCGGGCTCGCTGATCTTCGTGATGCCCACCGGTGCGGTCGACCTGCGCGACCTGTCGCAGTGGTGGCGCTGGACGCCGGGCGCCAGCTGGCGTGCGCCCGAAGGGCCGGGCAGCACCCTGGCGCGGCGCGCTGATCATCCGGTGATTCACCTGGCCTGGAAGGATGCTCAGGCCTACTGTCAGTGGGCGGGCAAACGACTGCCCACCGAAGCGGAATGGGAGCGTGCGGCGCGCGGTGGCGTCGACGGCCTGCCCTATGTCTGGGGCAGCGACAAGCCGGCCGAAGGCGCGGCCGCCGCGAAGTGGCTGGCCAATATCTGGCAGGGCCTGTTTCCGACCCGCAATCAGGCCAGTGATGGCTTTGCCTACACCTCACCGGTGCGCAGTTTCAAGCCCAATCCCTATGGGTTGCATGACATGGCGGGCAATGTCTGGGAATGGACCGCCGACTGGTACGACGCGCGTGCCTATCAGCGTGTGGCCGTGTCTGGCAAGGCCGGTGCTTCGCCCCTGCCGGTGCTGGATCCGGCCGGGCCGTCGCAGCCTCTGGATGCATCGCGGCAGCGCGCCCAGCGCGGTGGCTCCTTCCTGTGTCACGACAGCTATTGCTCCCGCTATCGGCCGGGTGCGCGGCAGGGCGCCAATGAGGACAGCGCCACCTCGCATGCCGGCGTTCGCTGCGCGCGCAGCGTTCCTTAGTCCCTCTGGCGCAGCCGCTTGAGCATGAACTCGGCGGCCTGGGTCAGATGCTGGTGCACCAGCTTGCCGGCCTTCTCGGCCTTGCCCTGGGCGATTGCCTCGATGATGGCCTCGTGCTGGTCCCAGATGTTGCGCGGGCGTTCGTCACGCATCAGCACCTCGCCCATCACCCGTTGCGTCGCCGTCCAGTGGCTGTCCATCGAGGGCGCGATCAACTGATTGCCCGACAACTCATAGATGAACTGATGGAATTTCTGGTCGGCCGCGATCATGCGGGCCACCGAGCCGCTGGCCACGGCCTTGCGGCCTGCCTCGATGAGGGCCGGCCCCTGCTTGCGGGCGCGATCGGCCTGGCGGGTGGCAGCCAGCGAGGCGGCCAGCCCTTCGATGGCGCTGCGGATCTCGTACATCTGCTCGACATGGTCCAGATCCATGGCGGCAACGATCAGTCCACGACCCGGGGCATCGGTCAGCACCCCCTGGTTGCGCAGCAGCAGCAAGGCCTGCTGAACTGGCTGCCGCGATACGCCCAGCGCCTGGGCGATGGACTCCTGTATCACGCGCGTGCCGGCTGGCATGCGGCCCTCGAGGATCTCGGCCAGGATGGCGTCGCGCACCTGCTCGACCAGGCTTGGCGCCGTGCTCAGTTCCTTCATGGGGCACCCACCGGTTTGGCGCGCCAGGCCTGCTCGGCCTGATCCCAGGCTTCGAGCGCCTGCAGATCAGGCACCCAGGCCAGGCCGGACTTGGCATCCGAGGAGGCAGCCTCCGGGGTGACCAGCACATCGAGCAGGGCCGGCCGGTGGGCCAATGCGCGTTCGATGGCCGCCGGCAGGTCTTCGGCCCGCTCGACGCGTTCGCCGTGCAGGCCGAAGGCGCGTGCCATGGCCGCATGATCGGCAAACTGCAGGCGCGTGCCCACCACCTTGCCGTGCGTCTCCTGCTGGTCGCGCACCTCGATGGCCCAGGAGCCGTTGTTGGCCACCACGATCAGCACCGGCGCCTTGTGGCGCGCTGCCGTATCGATCTCCATGGCGTTGAAGCCGAATGAGCCATCGCCGGTGGCCACCACCACGGTCCGCTCCGGACAGGCCAGGCTGGCGGCCACACCGAAGGGCGTACCGATGCCGATGCAGCCCAGGGACCCTGGATCCATGTATGTGCTTGCTGGCAGGCCCACCCTTGCAAAGCTGAGGAAGTCGCCGCCATCGGCGATCACGATGGCATCATCGGGCAAGGCATCGCGCAGGGCTGCGAGCACACGGTTCGGGTGCATCAGGCCATCGCTGCCGGGCGCCGCATTGCGCATCGACTGGAGCAGCTTGCCGGCACGTTCCTGGTGCTTGCTGCGCACCCGGGCGGCCCAGTCATGGTCGGTCGCACTGACCCGCCCCCTGGCCGCCTCGACGATCGCCTGCAAGGCCAGTGTGGGCGTGGCAAACACTTCCACCGCGCCACGCCGGTTGTCGCGCAACTCGCCTGCGCAATCACCGATGCGCAGCAGGCGTGCCGGGCCGAACACGGCCGGTGAACCATAGGCGAGCTGGAAGTCCAGGCGCCGGCCGACCGTGATGATCAGATCGGCCTCGCCCATCACCGAGCCGCGCATGGCGGCGACGACGGCCGGATGGTCTTCGGGCAGCAGGCCGCGGCTCTCGCTGGTGTCCAGGTAGAGCGCATCGAGCTGCTCGAGCAGGGCGCGCAGGGGTGCAGCCGCCCCCCGTGCGCCGCGACCCGATATGAACAGGGGCCGGCGCGCACTGAAGAGCAGGTCCACCGCCTGTGCCACCGCCTGCGGGTCAGGCATCAGGCGCAGCGCCGGCTTGGCTGCCAGGTGCTCGTCACGCTGCATCGCGGCGGGGACCTCGGCACGCTGCGTGTCGACCGGAAAGTCCAGATAGACCGGACCCGGCTCGCCGGCCTGGCCGAAGGCCCGAGCAATCGCCTCGTCGAGCTCCTGCGCCACCAGTTCCGGCTGGCGGATGGTGCGGGCGTAGCGGGTGATCGGTCGCACGAAGGCGGTGTGGTCCATGTCCTGCAGGGCGCCGCGATTGTCCTGCGCCCGTGGCGGCACGCCCGACATCACCAGCACTGGTGCGCGGGCGACATGGGCGTTGGCGATGCCGGTCATGGCATTGGTCACGCCCGGGCCGGCAGTGATCAGGGCCACCCCCAGCATGCCGGTCAGCTCGGCATGGGCATGGGCCATGTACACCGCAGCGCGCTCGTCGCGCACGTCGATGATCCGGATGCCGACCCGGTCCAGCTGCATCCAGATCGGCATGATGTGGCCGCCGCACAGGGCAAAGACGCGGTCGACGCCGCGCGCCTTCAGGCAACGGGCGATGACGGCAGCGGCGGATTGGTCGGTGATGACAGGTGGGGCCATGGCTTTGCTGGTTGTGGTCCGGATACTTGAACTCTGAATTCAGAATGCGATATTATTGCCGCTCCGATCCCCCGAAGTCAATGCCCATGACGCAGCTGCTCACCCTGGCCGATGCCCTGCAGGCCCATGCCCGATTGCAACCCGACAAGCTGGCGGTGCGCGACAGCCGCCGCAGCCTCACTTATGCGCAGTGGTGGGCGCGAACCTGTGCCCTGTCGGCAGGTCTGCTCGCGCTCGGCCTGCGCAAGGGCGACCGCGTTGCGCTGCTGGCCTACAACCGGATCGAATGGATGGAAATCTATGCCGCGCTGTCCCATGCCGGCCTGGTGGCGGTACCCATCAACTTTCGTCTGTCCAGCACCGAGATCGCCTATATCGTCAACGACAGCGAGGCAGCAGCCGTCATCGTCCAGGATGAGTTGTGCCCCGCCCTCGAGGCGGCGCGTGCTGATCTCAAACTGGCCGCCGGCCGCTTCGTCCAGCTCGGTGGCACGCCGGCCGGCATCTGGCGCGGCTATGAATCCCTGATCGGGCAGGCTGCTGGTGCCATGGCCGGCGGTCAGTCCTGTGCCGACGACTGCTTTGCGCTGATGTACACCTCCGGCACCACCGGCCGGCCCAAGGGCGTGATCCGCAGCCATGCCGGCAACGCACTGATCGCGACCGCGACAGCCCTGGAGATGGGCTTCACGCGCGATGATCGCGGCCTGCTGGTGATGCCGATGTGCCACGCCAACTCGCTCTACTTCAGCCTGACCTTCGCCTACCTGGGCGCGAGCATGGTGATCGACGACCGGCGCAGCTTCGATCCGCAGGCGGTGCTGGCCACGCTGGCGGGTGAGCAGATCAGCTTCACCTCGCTGGTGCCGACCCACTACATCATGATGCTCGGCCTGCCCGAATCGGTGTGGCAGCAGCATGATGTGCATGCGGTGCAAAAGCTGCTCGTGTCCTCGGCGCCGGCGCGCAAGGACACCAAACTGAAGATCATGGCGCGTTTTCCGTCCTCGCGGCTGTTCGAGCTGTACGGCTCGACCGAGGCCGGTTGGGTCAGCTTGCTGCGACCCGACGAACAGCTTGACCGGCTCGGCTCGGTGGGCCGGGAGTGGGCCGGCTCAGGCGCGATCCGCTTTCTGGATCCGGACGGGCGCGAAGTGCCGGATGGCGAGGTGGGCGAGTTGTATTCGCGAACCGCTTATGTGTTCGACGGCTACTGGAAAAATCCGGCCAAGACCGCCGAGGCCTTCCGGGGCGCCTGGTGCTCGGTGGGTGACATGGGCTATCGCGATGCCGACGGCTACATCCACCTGGTCGACCGCAAGAGCAACATGATCATCAGCGGCGGCGAAAACATCTACCCCTCCGAGGTCGAGGGCGTGCTGGGCGCCCATCCGAAAGTGCGCGATGTGGCCGTCATCGGGGTACCCGACGAGAAATGGGGCGAGCTGGTGCAGGCGGTGGTGGTGCTGCACGGGGGCGAGCAGGCCGGCGAGCAGGAACTGATCGACTGGTGCCGGGAGCGCATGGCCGGTTTCAAGCGCCCCAGGTCGGTTCTTTTCATGCGCGATGACCAGATGCCGCGCACGGCCACCGGCAAGATCCTGCACCGCGTGCTGCGCGACCGGCTGGCCAGCGGCGAACCGGTGACCCCATGAACGCAACGGCCCGCCGGGTCTGACCTGGGCGGGCCGTGGGTTGAGGGGCCATCGGGTGGGGGGCCGGCATGCCGGCCTGCCTGTCCGCCAGGGGCGGATCAGTCCTCCTTCTTGGCCGCGTTGGCCTTCTTGTACATCATCCAGGCGATGCCCAGCGTCACCAGCGTGATGATGCCGATCACGACCTTGCTGTAGGCGTGATAGGGGTCGGTATAGGGCTTGAGCAGGTTTTCTTCCCACATCATCAGTCCGGCCGTCCAGCCGAGCAGGGCGACACCGATCCAGATCACGATCGGAAAGCGCTCCATCAGCTTGAGAACGATGGTCGAGCCAAAGACCACGATCGGAATGCTCAGGAACAGGCCGATGATCACCATCACCAGGTCGCCCCCGGCGGCCGCGGCCACCGCCAGCACATTGTCCAGGCCCATCACCGCATCGGCGATCATGATGGTCTTCATGGCGCCCCAGAAACTCGTGCTGGCCTCGCCATGAGAATCGTCGTCATCACCCTCGGCCACCAGCTGGATCGCGATCCAGACCAGCAGCAGGCCACCGATGAACTTGAGGCCCGGAATCTTGAGCAGGTAGACCACGACCACGGTCATGACGACGCGGACCGCGATGGCGCCGAAGGTGCCCCAGATGATCGCCTTCTTCTGGTGTTGCGCGGGCAGGTTGCGCGCCGCCATCGCGATGACGATGGCGTTGTCGCCGGACAGGACGAGATTGAGCAGCATGATCGCGCCAAGGGCGGACCAGAACTGCGGGGTTGACAGCATTTCCATAGCGTTCCAGGGTCTTGAAGGGATTCAGGATCGAATCAAGGTCTCGCGGACACCCGGCCGCTGTGCGGCTGGATGCTGACAGTCCCGGACCCCCTGACGCCTGGCGGGCGCCGGTGAACGTGTTGACGGAACGGCCTTCTGGTGGGACCCACTACTCCCCTTGATGGCGGCATTCTAAACCAAGGCCCTGGCCGGCAACTTGGTGGAATCCGCAGGGCGCGACCCGCCCGAGGCGCGCTTGCGCTGCCCACGAAAGTGTTGCTTGATCGCCTGGGTGAAGGCCTGACGCGGGTGGGTGGCGCGCTCGAGCAGGCCGACTCGCCGCTCGACATGCTGGCCCGGGATCTCGAGCACGCGCAGGCCCCGGTCGCGACCCCAGTCGACGTTGGCCAGCTTCGGGATGATCGACACCCCATAACCCTGGCGCACCAGTGCCACCAGGGTTTCCACCGAATTGACCTCCAGCTCCTCGCGTACCTGCAGCCGGCAACGGCTGAGCACCTCGGAGACCAGGTCGCCGGTCCACAACTGGCGGTCAAAGCGCAGGAAGGGCGCCTGGCGCAGGATCTCGTGGGGATGGCTGTCGAGCCGGAACGGCGCGCGGCGCGGCACGATCAGCACCATCGGTTCACTGTACAGCGGGCTCCAGTGCAGGCTGGCCGGCAGGGGTCGGGGTGACTGGGTGGTGATGGCGGCGTCGAGCTCGCCGGCCTCGACACGCTGGGCAAAGGCCGCGCTCTGCCCGGCAAACAGGCGCACCACCAGGGCAGGATGATCGCGCCGGATCTGCCACAGGGCATCGGCGAAGGCGCCCATCAGGGCCGACACCAGGGCGCCGACGGCAACGGTTCCGGCCATGCCATCGTGGCGCACATCGGTCATGGCCTGGTAGCGGGCCAGCAGGTCCTGGGCCTGCGGCACCAGGGCGCGGCCGGCGCTGTTGAGCACGATGCTGCGGGCCCGGCGGTCGAACAGGCTGTAGCCCAGCCCGGTCTCGAGGGCCCGGATCTGCAGGCCCACGGCAGCGGCGCTCAGGCCGACCTCGGCCCCGGCGGCGGCAAAGCTGCCCTGGCGGGCAACGCTCAGGAAGGTGCTGAACTGGCGGATCGATGACATCTGGGCATGGGCACAGGAATTCTTATGCCTGCATGGTTATAGACAAAGAATTACTTTATCTCAAGACAAGCATTACTGGCTTGGCCGCGCCCTGTCTTGTCGCTCATAATCGCTGCATGAGCACAGCCCCAGACCACGTCCCCTCCACAGCAATGTCGGCCGGCCCCGCCGGGCTGCTGCGGGTGCGCATCTGGCGGGGCGATGCACAGGGCGCCTTCCAGGCCTATGAGGTGCCGCGCCTGCCCAGCCAGACCGTGCTCGATGTCGTCACCCATGTGCAGCGCGCCATCGACCCCTCGCTCAGTTACCGCTTCTCGTGCCGGGTCGGCATGTGCGGCTCCTGCGCCATGACCGTCAATGGCGTGGCCCGCTGGACCTGCCGCACCCATGTGTCCAAGGTTGCCGCGGATGGCGAGCTCGAGCTGGCACCCCTGTCGCACCTGCCCGTCGTCAAGGACCTGGCAACCGACATGAGCGGCTTTTTCGACAAGTGGGCGCAGGCCCGCGGCCAGTTCAAGGGCGAGCGTGACCGGCACCAGGACTTTTCCCGTGTCGACCCCCAGTCGCCGCAGCGCCGTGCGGCCGATGCCGGCATCGAGTGCATCGGCTGCGGCGTCTGCCATGCTTCCTGCGACACCGTGGCCTGGCGGCCCGATTATCTCGGCCCGGCAGCCCTGAACCGCGCCTGGACCCTGATCAACGACGAGCGCGATCGCGCCGGCAACGAACGCCTGAGGGCGGTGGCGGGCGATGCCGGTTGCCATGCCTGCCACAGCCACACCACCTGCTCGGAGCGCTGCCCGAAGGGCATCGAGCCGACCGCCGGCATCAGCGGCCTCAAGCGCCTGGCAGCGCGTGCGGCCCTGCGCGGAGAACTCGATTGAAGGCGTCCACCCAGGCCCGTCTCTGGTATGCCCAGCGCATCAGCGCCATGGTGCTGGCGCTGTGCGTGGTCGTGCACCTGCTCACCATCCTGGTGGCCATGCGAGGAGGCCTTTCCGGGGCCGAAATCCTTGCCCGCACCCGCGGCAATACCGCCTTTGCGCTGTTCTATGCGCTGTTCCTGCTCAGCGCCGTGATCCATGCTCCGATCGGGCTGGCGCGCATCGCCGAAGAGTGGCTGCAATGGCGCGGCCGGTCCCTGGGCCTGGCCCTGCTGGCCTTTGTCGTGCTGCTGCTGGTGATCGGCGCCCGTGCCATCTGGGGGGTCTATGCCGGCCAGTAGGTCCATGCTGTCTGATCGGCCCGAGGCGGTGACCCGCACACCGGGCCGCCGCAATGATCAACGTGCGCGCGGCCTGCCCGGCTATCGCGCCTTCCTGGTCCATCGCCTGTCGGGCCTGGCGCTGGCCCTGTTCCTGCCGCTGCATTTCTGGGCCCTGGGCACCAGCCTGCAGGGGGCGGCGGCGCTCGATGCCTTCGTGCAGTGGACCGCCACGCCGTTGTTCAAGTTCGCCGAGTGGGGTCTGGTGGTGCTGCTGGGCGCCCATCTGTTGGGCGGCATCCGCCTGTTGCTGATCGAGTTCGGGCGTTGGCAGGGGCTGCGCAAGGGGTTGATCACGCTGGGCCTGGTGCTGAACCTGATGCTGGCCGCGCTGCTGGCGCTGGTGATGATCTCCTAGTGGGGTGTGCCCCCGCGCCCCTGGCGTTTCCCAATCAAGGAAGACCTGATGACGCAAGAAACACGAATCATTGAGGTACGGACGCTGCCCGACGGCCGGGTGCCCGGTGCGCGCCGTCGTCTGCTTGGCGCCGGTCTGGGCGCTGCCGTGGTCTGGTCAGTGGCGCCCGCCTCGGGCCTGTTGCCGCGCACGGCCGCCGCGCAGGCCACCTGGCCGGCCAAGCCGGTGCGCCTGATCGCCCCCTTCCCGCCAGGCGGCACGGTCGACGTGGTGGCCCGCATGATGGCCCAGAAGCTCCAGGATGCCTGGGGCCAGTCGGTGGTGGTCGAGAACAAGGCCGGTGCCGGTGGCAACATCGGTGCCGCCGAGGGCGCACGGGCAACACCCGATGGCTACACCCTGGTGCTGGCCTCCGGCTCGATCCTGACCGTCAATCCGCACATCTACGCCAAGATGCCCTTTGACGTGAACAAGGACTTCACCCCGGTCATCAGCGTGTCGCAAGGCCCGATGGTGATCGTGGTGGCTCCGCAGGTGCCGGCCCGCAACCTGGCCGAGTTCATCGCGCTGGCCAAGTCCAGGCCCGGCCAGATGAACTTCGGCTCGGCAGGCATTGGTTCGCAGGTGCACATGGCCGGCGAGAACTTCCTGTTCAGTGCCGGCATCGATCTGAAGCATGTGCCCTACAAGGGCGAGGGGCCGGCGCTGGCCGATCTGGCCGCCGGTGCCATCGAGATGGTGCCCGGCAACCTGGCCGCGATGCTGCCCTTCATCAAGGCAGGCAAGGTCCGTGCCCTGGCGGTCACCAGTGCCGAACGCACACCGGCCGCCCCCGACATTCCAACGGTGGCCGAGTCCGGCGTGCCGGGCTTTGTCAACGTCGGCTGGTTCGGCATCCTGGCGCCGGCCGCCACGCCGCGCGAACTGGTCGAGCGCATCCAGCGCGATGTCACCCGCATCCTGGCCCAGGACGACACCCGGCAGCGCCTGCTGACCGCCGGCATGACGCCGGTGGGCACCACTGGCGCGGCCTTGTCCGATGCCATCCGCAGCGAGACCCAGAACTGGGCCCGCATCGTCCGTGAACGCAAGATCCAGCCGCAATGAGCCTGCACCTGACCCCGGAGGCGGTCGAGGAGGCTGCCATGAAACTGTACGTCCAGGCCCTCAAGGCCCTGCCGCCCGATATCAAGCAGGGCTTTGCGCGCCTGTCGCGTGACGAGCGCGACGAGACGGCCCGCTCGGTGCTGGGCACCATGATCACCAACATCAAGGTGGCCGAGGACACCGACAACCTGCTGTGCCAGGACACCGGTATTCCAATCTACAACGTGCTGATCGGCCGCCATGTGCAGTTCGACGGCGCCGAGCTGAAGGCCGCGATCCAGCGTGGCTGCACGCGGGCCACGCGCGAGCATCCGCTGCGCTCCTCGGTGGTCCACCCGATCACGCGCAAGAACGAGCACACCAGCTGTGGCGCCGGGGTACCGGTGATCCATGTCGACTTCACCGAGCGCGAGGATGTGGTCGAGATCGAGATGGTGCCCAAGGGCAGCGGCTCGGAGAACAATTCCTTCCTGCGCATGGCCATTCCTGCGGAGGGGCTTGCCGCCGTCAAGCGCTTTGTCGTCGACTCGGTGATTGCAGCCGGCGGCAAGACCTGCCCGCCCACCATCGTCGGGGTCGGCGTCGGCGGCACCTCGGACCTGTGCGTGCACCTGGCCAAGAAGGCAGCCACGCGGCTACTGGGCTCGCACTGCGACGACCCTGAAGGTGCCAAGCTGGAGCGCGAACTGAGTCAGGCGGTCAACCTGCTGGGCGTCGGTCCGCAGGGGCTCGGGGGTGATGGCACCGCCTTTGCCGTGCATGTCGAGATCGCGGCCACCCACATCACGATGAACCCGGTCGCCGTGAATATGCAATGTCACTCGGCCCGCCGCGCGCGGGCCACGTTCACGCCGCAAGGCGTGCACTACGGTTACTGAACATCATGGCCCATTACACCTTCGACATGCCCGTCACCGAAGCGCAGGTGCGCCAACTGCGCGTCAAGGACACGGTAACGCTCAACCGCACCCTGTATGGCATCCGTGATGCCAGCTACATTGCCCTGTACGACAAGGGCCGCAGCACGCGCTTTGACCTGAACGGCCATGCCGTGATCCATACCGCCCCCAATGTGAAAAAGGTGCCGGTCAGCAGCGAGCATCCGGCCGGCTATGCACCGGTGTGCATCGGCACCACCACCAGCGATCGCATGGAGCGCTTCACCCGCCAGCTGATGAGCCAGAACGGGGTGCGCCTGATCGTGGGCAAGGGTGGCATGCGCGAAGGCTCGCTGGCGGCCTTCAGCGAGCTGGGAGGCGCCTATCTGGCCATCGTTGGCGGTGCCGCGGCCCTGGAGACCACCTGGGTCGAGCAGATCGAGGATGTCGACATGGACGATCTGAACCCCGAGTCGTTGTGGAAGTTCCGCATCCGCGGCTTCGGCCCCTTGCTGGTGGCGATGGACTCGCACGGCGGCTCGCTCTACGACGTGGTCAACCGCCAGGTCGCCGGGCAGCGGGCCGCAGCCCTGGCCAGCCTGGGATTGTCCTCATGAGGACCGTGCACCGGCGTCAGACCGACATCCTGATCCTGGGCTCGGGGGGAGCGGGCCTGTTTGCGGCCCTGCATGCGCACCAGGCCGCGCCCGGGCTGAAGATCACGGTGGCGGTGAAGGGGCTGCTGGGCAAGAGTGGCTGCACCCGCATGGTCCAGGGCGGCTACAACGTGGCACTGGCGGCTGGCGACTCGGTCGAGCGGCACTTCATGGACACCATCGAAGGCGGCAAGTGGCTGCCCGACCAGGACCTGGCCTGGACCCTTGTGAACAAGGCGGTCGAGCGCATCCACGAACTGGAAAACGAACTGGGCTGCTTCTTTGACCGCAACCCCGACGGCACCGTGCACCAGAAGGCCTTCGCGGGGCAGACCTTCGACCGCACCGTGCACAAGGGCGACCAGACCGGCATCGAGATCATCAACCGGCTGGCCGAGCAGGTATGGGCGCGCAAGATCGAACGCATGGAAGAGCATCGCGCCATCGCGCTGGTGCCCGACAAGGGCGGCCAGGCGCTGGCCGGCGTGCTGATGATCGACCTGCGCAGCGGCGACTATGTCTTCGTGCAGGCGCGCGCGGTGCTGCTGGCCACCGGCGGCGGGCCGACCATGTACAAGTTCCACACCCCCTCGGGCGAGAAAAGCTGTGATGGCCTGGCCATGGCCCTGGAGGCCGGGCTGGCCCTGCGCGACATGGAGATGGTGCAGTTCCATCCGACCGGCCTGCTGGCCGGCAGCGGCACCCGCATGACCGGCACCGTGCTCGAGGAAGGCCTGCGCGGGGCGGGGGGCTACCTGCTCAATGGCGCGGGCGAGCGCTTCATGCAGGCCTATGATGCGGCCGGCGAGCGCGCCACCCGCGACATCGTCTCGCGCAGCATCTACGCCGAGATGCGGGCCGGTCGCACCACGCCCAATGGCGGTGTCTACATCGAGATGAAGCACCTGGGCATCGACCTGGTGCGCAAGAGTTTCAAGGGCATGGTCGAGCGCTGTGCCGATTGCGGTTTCGATCTGGCCGGCGGCCGTGTCGAGGTCGTGCCCACCGCCCACTACATGATGGGCGGGGTGGTTTTCGATGGCGACTGCCAGACCGCGATGCGCGGCCTTTTCGCAGCCGGTGAGGATACCGGTGGCGTGCATGGCGCCAACCGCCTGGGCGGCAATGGGGTGGCCAATTCGACGGTGTTCGGCGGCATCGCCGGCGAGCGCATGGCGCACTGGGTGCAGCACGAGGCACAGTGGCTGCAGCCCGACGAGGGGCTCATCCAGCACCGCATTGCCGAGCACGAGGCGCCGCTCACACGCCCCCATGGCAGCACCCAGGGCCTGCGCGAGGCGCTCTACGAATGCATGTGGCAGGACGCCGGCATCCTGCGCACGGCATCCGGCCTGCAGCGGGCCCAGTCCACCTTGCTGGGCCTTGCGCAGGAGCTCGATCGCATCGGCGTCGAGGGCCGCGACCGGGCTTTCAATCTGAGCTGGCACGACTGGCTCAACCTGCGCAGCCTGATCCGCATCAGCCAGGTGATTGCCGCCGCGGCACTGGCCCGCGAAGACTCGCGCGGTGCCCACTTTCGCGAAGACTTTCCGGCTGCGGGCGAACTCGCCCAGTCGCGCTACACGCTGGCGCACTGGCAGGACGGTCGGCTGCACATGAGCACCGAGCCGGTCCGCTTCACCCGTGTCCGTCCTGGCCAGAGCCTCTTGAGCTGAACCCACCCATGCCCGATCCTGTCGCCCCGACCGCCCGCAACCGCGGTGCCGATGCCCTCATGGCCGCACTCAAGCGTGCCGGCACCTCGCGCATCTTCACGCTCTCGGGCAATCACATCATGCCGGTGTTCGATGCCGCCTTCGATGCCGGCATCGAGCTGGTGCATACCCGCCACGAGGCAGCGGCCGTCCACATGGCCGATGCCCATGCGCGCCTGACCGGCGAGGTCGGCATTGCGCTGGTCACCGGCGGCCCCGGCCACGCCAACGCGGTGGGCGCGCTCTACACCGCCCTGATGGCCGAGTCGCCGGTGCTACTGCTCTCCGGACATGCGCCGCACGGGCAGTTGGGCATGGGTGCCTTCCAGGAGATGCGTCAGGTCGAGATGGCGGCGCCGGTGTGCAAGGCCTCCGGCCTGAGCGTATCGGCCAGTGCCCTGGCGGGCGAGGTGATGCGGGCCCTGCATCTGGCCCGCGCCGGCCGGCCGGGTCCTGTCCATCTGAGCCTGCCCACCGATGTGCTGGACGCCGATTGCGGCGATGGCATCGCACAGGGCCTGAGCCAGGCGGCCTGCAACCCGCCGCCGCCCCTGTCGCTGCGTCCGCCGGCCGCCCAGGTGGTGATGGCGCGCCTGCTGGCGGCGCAGCGCCCGATGATCCTGTGCGGGCCCGCCCTGCTCACCCGCAGCGGCCGGGCCCTGATGGCGCGGCTGGAGGCGGCGGTCGGCATTCCCGTGATCGGCATGGAGAGCCCGCGCGGCATCAACGATCCGGCCCTGGGCGCCTTTGGCCAGATGCTGGCCCAGGCCGACGAGATCCTGTTGCTGGGCAAGCGCCTGGACTTCACCCTCAAGTTCGGCGAGCAGCCGGCCCTGGCGGCCGATGCCCGCTTCACCCAGATCGATCCCGACCCTGCCGAGCTCGAGCGGGCCCGGCGTGCCCTGGGTGATCGCCTGATGCTGGCCATCCAGGCCGATACGGCGTCCGCCCTGTCCGATTTGGCCGCCACCGGCCAGGCCAGCAGCCAGGGTGCTTGGCGCGATGAGGTCCATGCGGCCCTGCGCTTTCGTCCGCCCGCCTGGGATGCTGCCGCCTTCAGCTATCCGGGCCGGCTCCATCCGGTGCAGGCCCTGCGCCCGCTGCAGCAACTGCTCGATGCGCACCCGGATGCGGTGCTGGTCAGCGATGGCGGCGAATTCGGCCAGTGGGCCCAGGCCTGCCTGAGCGCGCCCCACCGTGTCATCAATGGCGTGGCCGGTGCCATCGGTGCCGGCTTGCCCTTTGCCATCGCGGCGCGCCTGGCCCTGCCCGATGCACCGGTGATCGCCTTCATGGGCGATGGCAGCTTCGGCTTTCATGTCGCTGAATTCGACACCGCCGCGCGGCACCTCGCACCCTTCGTGGCGGTGGTGGGCAATGATGCCCGCTGGAATGCCGAATACCAGATCCAGCTGCGCGACTACGGGGCATCGCGCACCCATGCCTGCGAGCTCTACCCGAGCCGTTACGACCAGGTGGCCGCCGGCTTTGGCGCGCACCCCGAGTACGTCACCCAGGCGGCCCACCTGTTGACCGCGGTCAAGCGGGCCCGCGACTCCGGCAAGCCCGCCTGCGTCAATGTCATGATCGAGGGCCTGCCGGCCCCCAACATCAGGCGCTGATCGAGGGATCGACCTGCATCATGATCTTGCCGATGTGCTGCGAGCTTTCCATCAGCTCGTGCGCCTGTCGGGCCTGATCGAATCCGAACTGCCTGTAGATCACCGGCAGCATCTGGCCACGGGCCAGGCGCGGCCAGATGTGGGCACGCAGTGCGGCGGCGATGCGCGCCTTCTCGGCATCGGTGCGCGGGCGCAGTGTCGAACCGGTGAAGGTCAGGCGCTTGGCCATGATCGGCATCAGGTCGATGCTCACTTTCGACGTTTCAAGGAAGGCGATCTGCACGATGCGTCCTTCCAGGGCCACGCACTTGAGGTTGCGGGCCACATACTCGCCGCCCACCATGTCCAGGATCAGCTGGGCGCCGCGGTTCTCGGTGATGCGGGCCACTTCCTCGACGAAGTCCTGCTCGCGGTAATTGATGGCATGGTCGGCACCCAGCTTCAGGCAGGCCTGCGCCTTGTCGGCGCTGCCCACGGTCACGATCACGCGGGCACCCCAGGCCTTGGCCATCTGGATTGCTGTGATGCCGATGCCCGATGAACCGCCATGGATCAGGATGGTCTCGCCGGCCACCAGCTGGCCGCGCTCGATGACATTGGTCCATACCGTGAAGTAGTTTTCCGGCAGGGCGGCGGCCTGCTGCAGGCTCAGCCCCTGCGGCACCGGCAGCACCTGCCCGGCCGGCGTGCTGACGTATTCGGCATAGGCGCCGCCATTGGTCAGGGCGCAGACCTTGGCACCCAGGCGCACGCCGTCCTGGCATTGGGCGGCGGCTTCCGAGCCCATGGCCACCACCTCGCCAGACACTTCCAGACCCAGAATGGGCGAGGCCCCCGGCGGCGGCGGATACTTGCCCTGCCGCTGCGCGACCTCAGGCCGGTTGACGCCGGCATAGGCCACCTTGATCAGCACCTCGCCCGGCTTGGGCTGGGGGGTCGGGCACTCGGCAATCTTCAGGACGGACGGTTCGCCTCCTGCGCCGTGGTCGATGAAACGCATGCAATTCTCCAGACAGACGGAATTCGTTGGCCCCGGACGAGTCAAGGGGTACAGGGCGCATAGTTTGGCAGATTCGGCCCGGGGCCACTGGCCGCCGTTGCAGGGCGCCGGGCTACCAGTACTTGAGCAGCATGCGCGTGGCGATCACGAACAGGCTGAAGGCAAAGATCTTCTTGAGCGTGGCCACCGGCATGCGGTGCGCGGTGCGCGCGCCCACCGGTGCGGTCATCACGCTCACCACCACCAGGGCGATGAGGGCCGGGATGTACACGAAACCCAGGTGCGGATCGGGCAGCCCCGGCACGCGCGAGCCCGACAGCACGAAGCCGATCGTGCCGAACACCGCCACCGGCACGCCCAGCGCGGCCCCGGTGCCCACGGCGGTGCGCATCGGTACGCCCGAGTACAGCATGAAGGGCACGGTCAGGAAGGTGCCGCCGGCAGACACAAAGCCGCAGATGAAACCGATCGGCAGCCCCACCGCCCACAGCCAGGGCAGGGCCGGCATGGTGCGGCCGGCATCGGGCTTCTTGCCGGTCCAGATCTGCCAGGCACCGAAGTAGACGATGCACACGAAGCCCAGGGCCAGCGACTTCTGGTCGATCCAGCCGCTGGCAAACGAGGAGCCCAGGGTGCCCAGCATCATCGGCCAGACCATGCGGCGCACGATCGACCAGTCGACCGAGCCCATCGCATGGTGGGCACGCACCGAGGAGCTGGAGGTGAACATCACCGAGGCCATCGCCGTGCCCAGGGCCAGGTGCACGATGTGGTCCGGAGCAAAGCGCTGCGCGGTGAAGATGGCCGAGAGGATCGGCACCAGCATCATGCCGCCGCCGATGCCCAGCAGGCCCGCCAGGAATCCGATGAAGGCGCCCGCCGCCAGGTACAGCGCCAGCCAGGCCGGCGAGATCTGCGTGAAGGCCGAGAAAAAGTCGTTCAACGCATGAACTGCTGGACGTAATCCGCGCCCAGGCCGACCTTCTCGAAGTGGGCCCGGTACTTGTCGATACGGGTGAAGACGTCGTCGTAGCCGAGCGATACGCCCATCGGGTCGACGTACATCAGCGAGCCGTACACCGTGAACAGGGTGATCATCTCGCTGCAGTCATCGGGCACGGTCAGGGTGTGGGTCTCGCCCGGCGGCTCGAAGATGTAGCTGCCTTCCTTGGCGACCCAGTCGTGCTCCAGGTAGTACCAGGAGCCCTTGATCACATAGGCATGCACCTGCCCCGAATGGCGATGGCGCTGCAGCACCCCCGAGCGCTTGACCTTGAGCATGTGGATGTAGAAGCCGCCGACCGGGTTCAGATGGATCGGGCGCGACCAGATGTCGGGCGCGATCGGTACCCACAGGCGCTCGTCCTCGGCCAGGATGTCGTGTGCAACGAGGTCCTTGGCCATGCCCCAGGGCTGGGGCAGGGCATAGGGGATCTTGTCCGGTTTGGCAGGCGTGGCCGGGGCCAGCGCGGCGGGGTCGAGCGGCTTGTTCATGGCACCAAAATAACATCCGCGCCATCGCGCTTGACGGGGCGATTTCGCGGGCGTAGATTGTGAGGGCCGATCCGCGCTGGCAAAAACCTGAGGGGTGCGGCCTGCTTCGAAGCGTTGCGGGCCCTCTCCCGAACACGGTGCGGTTACGGCATCAAGGCTGCTACTCGCGGCTCAAGGGGCACGGTCCTATCTTACCCGTGCCCCTTTCTCGTTTTTGGGGGGCTGCTGGTCAAACCAGCTTGTTCACCCGCCCCGCCCAATACCGGTCGCGCAGCAAGCGCTTGTACAGCTTGCCGGTCGGATGGCGTGGCAGCTCCGCCTCGAAGTCGACAGACCTGGGGCACTTGATGTGTGACAGGTTGGCGCGGCAGTACTCGATCAGCTCGGCCTCCAGCGCCGGCCCGGCCTCTGCCATGTTGCGCGGCTGCACGACGGCCTTGACCTCTTCGCCGAACTCTTCGTTGGGCACGCCGATCACGGCCACATCGACCACCTTGGGATGCAGCACCAGCAGGTTCTCGGCCTCCTGGGGATAGATGTTCACGCCGCCCGAGATGATCATGTAGGACTTGCGGTCGGTCAGGTACAGGTAGCCTTCGGCATCGACATAGCCGACATCGCCCAGCGTGGTCCAGCCCTTGGCGTTGGTCGATTCCCGGGTCTTGGCCGGATCGCCGTGGTACTCGAAGGGCTTGCCGTCCTCGAAGAAGACGGTGCCGATGTCGCCCTGCCTGACCTCGTCGCCATTCTCGTCGCAGATGCGCAGCTTGCCCAGCACTGCCTTGCCGACGGTGCCCTTGTGGGTGAGCCAGCTTCGGGCATCGACCATGGTCATGCCATTGCCTTCGGTGCCGGCGTAGTACTCCCACAGCACCGGGCCCCACCAGTCGATCATCTGTTCCTTGACCGGGATCGGGCAGGGGGCGGCGGCATGGATGGCGCACTTGAGGCTGGCCAGGTTGTAGCGGCGGCGCGTCTCCTCGGGCAGCTTGAGCATGCGCACGAACATGGTGGGCACGAGCTGCGAGTGGGTGATGCTGTACTTCTCGATCAGGCGCAGGTAGTCCTCGGCATCGAAGTGCTCCATGATGATCGCGGTGCCGCCATTGCGCATCACGGTCATGTTGAAGCGCAGCGGCGCGGCGTGATACAGGGGCGCCGGTGACAGGTACACGGTATCGGTTCCCATGCCATAGAGCTTGCGGGTGATCTCGAACAGCGACCCGGTGAATTCGATGTCGGGCGACTCGGGCGGCACGAACACGCCCTTGGGCTTGCCGGTGGTCCCCGACGAGTAGAGCATGTCGCCGCCGGCACTCTGGTCGGCGATCGGTGTGGTCGGCAGGCCGGCGATGCGGGCCTCGAAGGACTCGTGGCCGGGCGCGGTGCCATCGACCATCAGGCGCGCAGTAACGCCCGGGGTCTGGTCCAGCACATCGGCCGCCAGCGCGGACATGGCGCGCGAGGTGAACAGCACGCGGGCCTTGCAGTTGTCGATGATATAGGCAGCTTCGGACTTGGTCAGCCGCGTGCTCATCGCGGTGTAGATGATGCCGGCGCGCTGTGCCCCCCAGCAGATCTCGAAGTAGCGGGCATGGTTCTCGATGAGGATGGCGACATGGTCGCCCGCCTTCAGGCCGAGTTGGCGCAGCAGGTGGGCGACCTGGTTGGAGCGCTCATCGAGCTGGCGGTAGGTGACGGTCTCGCCGCTGCCGGCCATGATGTAGGCGGGATGGTCGGGGCGTTGCTGGGCGTGCTGGTAAGGATGCATGGTCAGGGGGGTGCAGAAAAAACGAGAGGCTCAGACGGTGGTGGCGTCGGTGGGCAGGCCGAGCAGCACCCGTCCGGCCAGTTCGTAGGTGGGCGGGGCGATCATCATGTGGGCGGTGGCGGTCTGGGCATCGCGCAGGCGCCGCTGCAGGGCGCTGTCGTCGAACACGCCGGCACCACCACTGAGGTCCTGCACCTCGCGGCAGACGGTGGCCGCGGCGCGGGTCACATGGGTCGAGGCCAGGCGCAGCCGGGCCCGCGTGGTCACGTCCAGTTCGCGGCCGCTGCAGGCGGCATCCCAGGCCTGGGCAACTTCGTCGTAGAGGAAGGCGCGGGCGGCACGCCACTGGCCTTCGAGCTCGCCGATCTTCTGCTGCACCGGGGCCCGTTCGGCCAGCACCTTGCGTGCGCCACCGGTGCGGGCGCCGCCGGCAAAGTCGCGGAACTCGTCGAGGGCGGCGCGGGCATTGCCGCTGGCGACCGAGGCAATGCCCATGGCGAGCAGGCCGAATACCGGGAAGGCGTAGAGCGGGCCCTTGGCGCGCGGCGTGTCGGCCATCAGCGAAACCGAGCGCGCCTGCGGCACGCGGATGCCCTGCACCTTCATGTCGACGCTGCCGCTGCCGCGCAGGCCCAGGGTATGCCAGGTGTCGACCAGTTCCACCTGGGTGGCCGGAAAGATCATGGCGCGTACCTCGGGCTGGCCATTGGGCAGCTTGCGGGGCTGGCCGTTTTCCATGACCAGGCAGCCGCCATTGAGCCACTGGGCATTGCGGCTGCCGCTGGCCCAGCGCCAGTGGCCGCTGACGATGTAGTCGTCGCCATCGGGAATGGCCTGGCCCATCGGGGCGAACACGCCGGCCGTGATGACTTCAGCGCCGGCGCCGTATACCTTGCGGGCCAGTTCCGGATCGAGATAGGCCGAGTACAGGCCCGAGGTGGCGCCGATCATGGCGCACCAGCCCGCCGAGGCATCGCCTTCGGCCAGGATCTCGAGCACATGCAGGGCCACGGCCGGTTCGCATTCCAGGCCGCCGATGTCGGCCGGCCGCAGCATGCGGTAGATGCCCATCGCCGCCAGCTGGGCAGCGAGGTCGTCGGGCAGGTGCCGGCCTTGTTCGATCTCGGGGGCACGCGCGCGCAGGGCCGGAATCAGGCCACGGGCCTGGGCAAGCAGCGGATGGTCGGGGGTGTTGCGGGACATGGCGTTACTCGTGGACATTCCGGGGCGGGGGCGCGCCTGAAGCGGCGGCGCGGACCAGCCCCCAGTCTGCATCAAAACCGGAATTCCTGTCGCGGCGCGAGTTGAACAATGCGCCGCCCGAAGTTCTCGCCGGTGAACAGGCCGATGAAGGCTTCCGGCATGCGCTCGATGCCCTCGAACCGCTCCTCGCGCCAGGCCAGCCGCCCCTGGGCGATCCAGTCGGCCATGCGCGCCTGCGCCTGGGCGAACCCGGGGCGGTCGTCGAACACCAGGATGCCCTCCATGCGCAGGCGCTGGGCAATGAAATGGCGGGTATTGAACAGGCCCGGCATCTGATCGGCCGGGGTGTTGTAGTCGGCCACCGTGCCGCTGATGACGATGCGGCCATGGGTGCGCATCTGGGGGATCACGGTGTCGATCAGGCGGTTGCCGACATTGTCGAAAAAGACATCGAAGCCCTCGGGCTGGGCCTGGGCCAGGGCGGCGCGCAGGCGCTCGCGATAGTCGTTCTCGTCACTGGCGGCGGCCCGCACCGCCTTGTAGTCGATGACGGCATCAAAGCCGGCCTGGTCGCGCAGCCAGCCGCATTTGCGCTCGCCACCGGCGATGCCCGTGACATGGGCGGCGCCGTGCAGGCGCGCGATCTGGCCGGCACTGGCCCCGACCGCCCCGGCGGCCGAGCTGACCAGCACCCGCTCGCCGGCCTTCAGGGCCCCGACCCGGTTGATGCCGAACCAGGCGGTCATGCCGGGTATGCCGAGCACACCGATCCAGCAGGACAGCGGGACGCCGCCTGCTTCGCGGGCGCAGGCCGGATCCAGCTTCTGCAGGTAGCCCTTGCCGCCACTGAGGTGGTATTCCGACCAGCCCGAGGCATGCACCAGCCAGTCGCCTGCAGCCCAGTCGGGGTGGCGGCTCTCGACCACCTGCCCCAGCGCAAAGGAGCTGACCATCTCGCCGGCCTTCAGGGGCACGGTGTAGCTGACCCCGGGCGACATGCGTGCCCGCGTGCCGGGATCGACCGAGGCATACAGGTTGCGCACCAGGAACTGGCCCTGCCCGGGCTGCGCGACCTCGCAGGGTTCCACGGCGAAATCCGCGGGGGAGGGCAGGCCGCCCAGGGGCTGGCGCAGGATGACGCGGCGGGCTTGCATGGGCGGGGCCTTGGGTGGGGTGTTGTGATGGCCTTCAGTGGCGGCCGTTCAATGCCGGGTGATCACCGCCGACGGGGCGATCCGTACCGGCACCTCGGTGAAGCCGTGCACGAAGCAGGAATTGGTGCGCACCGGCTTGCCGACCACCTCGACATGGGTGAAGCGCTTGAGGATTTCTTCCCACATGATGCGCAACTGCATCTCGGCCAGGCGGTTGCCGACACAGCGGTGGATACCGAAGCCGAAGGACAGGTGCTGGCGGACATTGGGCCGGTCGATGAGAAAGTCGTTGGCGCGGGGGATGACGTCCTCGTCGCGGTTGCCCGACAGGTACCACATGATGACCTTGTCACCAGCCTTGATTTTCTGGCCCTGCAACTCGGTATCGACCAGGGCGGTACGGCGCATGTGGGCCAGCGGCGTCTGGTAGCGGATGATTTCCGAGACCATGTTCGGGATCAGGCCCGGGTCGGCCTTGAGCCTGGCGTACTGGTCCGGGAACTGGTTCAGGAAGGTCAGGCCACCCGAGATCGAATTGCGGGTGGTGTCATTGCCGCCGACGATCAGCAGCATGATCTGGCCCAGGAATTCCAGCGGCTTCATCTGGTTGGTGGCTGGCGAGTGGGCCAGCATCGACACCAGGTCGGCCTTCGGCGGCTGAGCCTTGCGCTCGTTGAACAGGCGCATGAAATACTCCAGCGCCTTCATCAGTTCGGCCAGGCGCTGCTCATTGGACTTGATCGGGCTGTCCGGATCGAAGATGTTGGCAGTACCGACATCGGACCAATAGGTGAGCAGCTTGCGGTCTTCCCAGGGAAAGTCGAACAGCGTGGCCAGCATCTGGGTGGTCAGCGCGATCGAGACATGCTCGACCCAGTTGAAGGTCTCGCCGATTGGCAGGCCATCGAGAATCGTGCAGACGCGTTCGCGGATCGTGCCCTCCAGACGCGCCAGGTTCATCGGCGCCACGATCGGGCTGACCACCTTGCGCTGCTCGTCATGTTCGGGCGGGTCGCTGGCGATGAAGCCGGGCTTGGGCATGTTCGGCTCGCGCGTCGGGATGTTGATGCCCTCGGCCGAGGAGAAGATCTGGTGGCTGGTGTCCACCTGCATGATGTCGCGATAGCGTGTGACCGACCAGTAGCCGCCGTAATTGCTCTGGGCGCAGTAGTGCACCGGGGCTTCCTTGCGCAGCCTCTCGAAATAAGGCCAGATCTCGTCGTTCTGGAATAGGTCTCCCCTGCTGACATCGAGCTGATCGAGCGGGGTGGACCAGGCTTTGTCCCGTGCTTCGGGGCTGTAGGCTTGCGGCATGTCGTCTCCATGAAGGCCGGGGCGCTGTCCGGATGTCGGCGCTGCCCTCTGACCGTCATTGTGCCGGGTTTTGGGCGCGCACCGGGCGTTTCATCGCAGGCTCAGGCTGGCGCGCTTCCAGCCTGCATCCTGCCAGCGCTGGAAGGCGGCC
>JAPOKJ010000063.1 GCA_029977705.1 Burkholderiales bacterium
AACCGGGCATGCTCAATCTTGACGCAGCGGTTCGTCACACTGGCCAGCCCGGCCTTCCGGGCCAGGGTGTCGGCCTCGGCATTCATCACGCCCAGTTGCTGCCACAGGCACTTTGCGCCCAGCTGGATGGCGCTGCGGGCAATGGGCAACACGTCTTCGGTCTTGCGGAACACATCGACCATGTGCACCGGCTCGGTGATGTCCTCCAACCGCGCCACGCAGGGCATGCCCAGCACCGTGCTGCCGGCATAACGCGGGTTGACCGGCAGGATGCGGTAGCCCTTGCCCTGCAGGTAGCTGGCGGCAAAGTAGCTGGGGCGGTGCCACTCGGCCGACAGGCCGACCACGGCAATCGTCTTGCAGGTGGCCAGCAGCCTTCGCAAGGTCTCAATATCACTCATGGACACACTCCCGATGGACGCCTTTGACGCCACAACCCATTACGCCCGTTACCGGTCCCTGCGTATCGTACGGCATGTCGAGGGCGAGAACGCCGGCACGCTTGAAATCGTGATGCAGTGCAAGCCTGGCCAGAAGCTGCCGACGGCCGATGCCCGCACCCATTACGAGATGGTCGAGATCTGGCGCGATTTCGATCGCGACCCTGACATGCGCGTGGCGGTGATGCGCGGCGAGGGGGTGGGCTTCTCGGCCGGCGGCGACGTGACCCTGATCGAGGCCATGACCGATGATTTCGCGATGCGCGCCCAGGTCTGGCAGGAGGCCAAGGACCTGGTCTACAACATGATCAACTGCAGCAAGCCGATCATCTCGGCAATGCACGGCGCGGCTGCCGGCGCCGGCCTGGTCTGCGGCCTGCTGGCCGACATCTCGATCGCGGCCAAGGGCGGCAAGCTGGTCGATGCCCATACCCGCCTGGGCGTGGCGGCGGGCGACCATGCCGCCATCATCTGGCCGCTGCTGTGCGGCATGGCCAAGGCCAAGTACTACCTGATGCTGTGCGAGCCGGTGACGGGCGAGGAGGCCGAGCGCATCGGCCTGGTGTCGCTGGCCGTCGAGACCGATCAGGTGGTGCCCAAGGCCTTCGAGCTGGCGCGGCGCCTGTCCGCCGGCTCTCAGTCGGCGATCCGCTGGACCAAGTACTCGCTGAACAACTGGCTGCGCTCGGCCGGCCCCACCTTCGATGCCTCGGTGGCCCTGGAGATGCTCGGCTTTACCGGGCCGGACATTCGCGAGGGGGTCAAGGCGATCCGGGAGAAGAGGAATCCGGTGTTCGGGGGCTAGTGTGGTGGCCGCAAAAACTTATCGGATGACGAAGTGCGATGAGGGTAAAAGCTAGGCGCGGTTGCGCGCCGATAGCGGGGCCGTCGACCCGGGGTCGCAACGCGGCAGTCGCCCTCATTTCACTTGGCCCCGAAGGGCTTCGATCAAGCGAGGCCCTTGGTCGCTTGCCCGATCATCCCCGGCTGAGTCGAATCCCCAGACAAGTTATTTGCGGCACACCACACTAGGTTGTGGTGGCGCTCCTACTTGGCCTGTGGCGCCCATTTAGTGCTATCGTTGAAGGGGTTGGTGTGCGCGCCTGCGTGCGGCCAGCCATTCCGATCTGCAAGGAGGGCCGATGGCCAGCAAACTGAACCTGCCGGGCATGGACTTGATGAAGGGAATGGGTATCGGCGCGCTGAACATCGGCAATGTGCTGGACACGATGGGTTTCGTGCGCAAGGCCTGGGGGGCGATGAATGCGCCCAGCGCCTTCATGCCGACCATGGACGTCGAGGAACTGAACAAGCGCATCGTCGACCTGCAGGCGGTGGAGCAGTGGCTGGTGATGAACCTGAACATGATCCAGGGCTCCATCCAGGCGCTCGAGGTGCAGCGCGCCACCATTGAAACCCTCAAGGGTGTGACACGCGGACTGATGCCGGGCGGCTTTGTTGGCGCACCGGATGCGCACGGCGTGCCCAGCCTTCAGCAATTGATGCAGATGTCGATGCAGCTGCCCCAGGCGCCGGCGGCCGCGCCGCCAGTCGTGGCGCAAGCCCCCCAGCCGGCGCCCGCGCCGCCGCCGGAAGTGGCCCCGCCGCCGCGCGCGGCCCGCGAGAAGTCCCCTGAAAGGAACAAGCCTGAGGCGATGGATCCAGGCCTGTCGGCGACCGCCTGGCTCGAGTTCCTGCAAAGCCAGTTCAACCAGGTGGCCCAGGCCGCCATGACCGGTGCCATTGCCAAGGTCGGCAAACCGGCCGGGTCCAAGGCCTCGGCCCCGGAGGCTGGCAAGCCCCGGGCCAGCCGCAGCCGCAAGCCCGCCGCATCCAAGGCGCGCCGGCGTCCGGCGCGCGACGCCGCCTGAGGGGCCACGCATGACGACTGCCGCCAAGTTCCGGGTCGGGCACGCGACGCATCCCGAATTTCGCATGCTGGTCGAGCTGGCCATCGCCCAGCTGGGCGATGTGTCGGCCCTCATGCCGCCGGCAGCAGCGGCCTCGGGACGCGAGGACGACGAAGACGCCGACCGCTTCATCCTGGGCATGGCCTACGTGACGCCGGCGATGGAGCCGCGCTGGGCGCATATCCTGGTCGAACTGCGGCGCAGCCTGCCGCAGGTGCAGTGGGTGGGCTCGGTGGGCCATTCGATCTGTGCCGGCAATGCCGAGTATCTCGAGGAGCCGGCGCTGGCCCTGATGGTGACCTCGCTGCCATCGTCGCAATGGGCCATGTTCTCCGGGCTGCGGGGGGCCGCCAACCGGGCAGCCCTGCCGCTGGCCGAGGCGGGCGCGATCCTGCTGCATGCGGATCCGACCATGGCCGATGTGGTCGACAGCATCGAGACGCTGGCCAAACGTGCGCCGCAGGCCCTGATCTTCGGTGGTCTGTCGAGCACCTCGGGCAACACCATCGGATCCCAGACGCATGTGGCCAGCCAGCTGGTCCAGGGCGGTCTGTCCGGGGTGATGTTCCGCAATACGGTGGGCCTGCGCTCGCGGGTCACGCAGGGCTGCCGGCCTTTCGCCAAACCGCATACGGTGTCGGCGAGCAGTGCGCATTACCTGCAGGCGCTCGATGGCGAGCCGGCCCTGGATGTGATGCTGGCGGATCTGGGGGTCGATGAAAGCCTGCGCATGTCGCGCGATGGCCAGACGCTGTTGCGGGCATTGCCGCCCTCGCGTCTGCGCTCGGGCCTGTTGATCGGCATCAGCCAGCGCGATGCACAGGCCGGCGATACCGACAAACCTGCGCCGCGCCGCATCGGCATGGCCGATTACCAGGTGCGCAATGTGGTGGGCATCGACCCCGAGCAGCGTATCCTGGCCCTGGGCACCCAGGTCAATCGCGGCGATCAGGTGGTGTTCTGCACGCGTGATTTCGAGGCGGCCCATGGCGATCTGGTGCGCATCTGCGCCGAATTGCGCGACGAGGTTGAAGAAGAAGGGCTGAGCATCCTCGGGGCGCACTATGTGTCCTGCACGGCGCGTGGGGCGCACCTGTTTGGCAACGCCGGCGCCGAGTTGGCCGTCATCCGCCACAACCTGGGCGAGGTGCCCCTGATCGGCTTTTACGCCAGTGGCGAGATCGCGGGCGACAAGCTGTATGGCTACACCGGCGTGCTGACGCTGTTTGTCAGTGGCGGCGGGTCGGTTCCTTCCTGAGGCTTGACGACGAGGCGTCCGCAGCGATGCGCCGTCGACGCTGAGCCCGGTGCCTCCCCAGAGGCCTGCTGTCTCAAAAGCCCGGGTAACGGGCCAGAAAGCGCGCCATGCCCTCGCGCTCGAAATGCTGCGGGTCCCAGTCTTTTTCCAGGATGCGTTCGCTGCGTCGGTACAGATACAGGCCTGCCTGCACCCCCGACTCGGTGGTGACGCTGATGCGCTCGTAGTCCTCGCCCTCGAAGGCATCGAGGCGGGCCAGGTCGGCCGCGTCGACGGCCCGCCACAGCCGACCCTGCAGGGGCGCCGGGGCGTCGGGCGCCCGGATCACCGCCGGGTAGTCCTCGTCGCGGACCTGATGGCGGGCATAGCCGCGCAACGTCTCGATGCTCGACCGGTAGTGGCCGCGCACCACGCGTTGCCAGACCTCATCGAACATCAGGGAGCCATAGGTGAACAGATTCATTGCTTTCTCCGGGAGCGCCCGCCTGGGAGACGATGCGGCGCAATATGGTCAAGCGCGACAACTCGGCATACACTGATATCACAACACGTCCATTCACCGGGAGGGACTCATGCCAGGAAAATTCGTGGTTTCCAGGGCTTCAAATGGCAAGCTCAGCTTCAACCTGAAGGCAACCAATGGCGAGGTGATCCTGGCCAGCCAGTTGTACAAGGCGATGGCCGGCGTCAACCGTGGCATCGCGTCGGTGCGCAAGAATGCCGAGCTCGACGAGCGCTTTGACCGCAAGTCATCCACGCGTGGCGAGCCGTTTTTCACCTTGCGTGCCGGCAATGGCCTGATCATCGGCAAGAGCGAGATGTACAAGACCGAGAAGGCGCGGGAAGCGGGCATTGCCTCGGTCCGCAAGAACGCGGTCAATGCCACGGTGGTCGACACCACCCGCGAGGCAGCGCCGGCGGTCAAGAAGCGCTGACGAGCAGGCGACTGATGCGCGCGGGAGGGTCCCGCGCAGCGGTTGCGCTCAGGGCTCGCAGGTTTTCAGGCTCAGGCTGACCTCGCCGGCAGCCTGGCGAACGCTGCTCATCTGGGCCTCCTGGCCGGTGACCCGCAGCACGGTGCGGGCCGGTCGCGAGCCCGGGCTCTGGGCAATGCGGGCGGCCCGTATGCCCTTGCCGGACAGCTCCTGCACCCGCGTACGGGCGCCTTCCTCGAGGCGGAACAGTCCCAGCGAGATGCCCAGGCGCATCGGGCCTTCGGTGAACAGATAGGCCTCCTCCACGCCCAGGCGCTTGAGTTCGGCCAGCTTGCGTTGCGCTTCGCGCAGCGACTCGGACGGCGGCAGGAACACGAGGTAGCTGATGCTGGCCTCGAGGGTGCGGGCCTCGACCTGCAGGCCGGCCTGCTTCAGGCTGGTCTCGAGCGAGCGGGCCTTGTCGGGCTCGAGGGCCGGAAACTCCATGCAGACAGGGCTCGCCGGCGCGCGTGCGGCTACCTCGGGGCTTGCTGCCGCGTCGCCTGGCGGCTTGCTGGGGGTGCTGCCCGGGGTGGCGGGAGCATTGCCGGTGGCGCCTGCGGCCGCGGCGCCCGGTGCAGCCGGCGCGGAAAGGGTGGCGCCACCCTCGGCCTTGGGGCTGCTGTTGGCACTCAGGATGCTGATGCGTTCGGCATCGACCTGGCGCCGCAGTCGCTCCGGCTCCCGGTTGTCCCAGGGCGAGATCCAGCCGTTCCAGAACGAGAACAGGAAGGCATTGATCGCCAGCAAGAGGATGATGAGGAACTTCAAGACCTGCGCACTCACTACGATCGCCGGCCGGTCGCGCCGCGCGCCGGACCCCGGGCCGCTATTCTGCCAGCCTTTCAGGCCCCCTGGGCACGCAGGGACAACTCGCCTACCTCGTGGCGGGTGGGTGCCGGATCATCGCGACCGTCCTCGTGCAAGAGCAGGGCGCCATCGGAGGCCACCCCGGCAATCCTGCCCCGGGCCATGCAGCGGGTTTCGCTGTACAGGCTCACGGCCTGCCCGGCCAGGGCGTCGTAGGCAGGCCAGTCGTCGAAGCGGCGGGCGCGTCGCAGCGGATCGTGATGGATCTGCCAGGCCTCGCACAGCGCGGCCACCGCGCTGGCCAGTACCTGCAGCCGGCCAGCGTCGTCGACGGGCTCGTCGAACAGGCCTCCGGGGGGCTGGGCCGGTGCTGCGCGCTGCGCCTCGTCACGGGTCGGGGCCTCGCCGTCGAGGGTCCAGCACAGATTGATGCCGACCCCGATCACCACCCGCTGCAGGGGACCGCGATGGGTGGCCTCGAGCAGCACGCCGGCCATCTTGCGCTGCCGGCGCCACAGGTCATTGGGCCACTTGACCCGTACGCCCGGGCTGAGCCTGTCGAGGGCGCGCGCCAGCGCCAGGCCACAAGCCGGTGACAGGGTGGCCGCCACCTGGCCGGGATCGATCGGCGCCTCGAAGGCGAGTGAAAAGGTCAGGGACTGGGCCGGGTCGCTGAACCACTGCCGGCCGCGCCGGCCACGCCCGGCTGTCTGATGCAAGGCCCAGCACAGGATGGGGGCTGCCGGCCGTGAGGCAAAGGGTTGCGCCATCAGGGCGGCATTGGTCGATGGGAGGGCATCGAAAATTCGGATATCCTCGACGGGCCCGGGCGCCAGCCGTGCTTGCAGGCGCGTGCGCAGGTCTTCAAGGTCGTGCAGGCTCTTCAAGGGCGGGGCTCGCAGGGCAGTCGCATTCGGTGATCCGGTTCCGGGATGCGTGCTTTCATTCCTTTTGCCTCGGGCATCCTTGCAACGCGATGGTACTTCAAGCCAGATCCGCACTGCCTCGACTCAGCCTGCCGGCGTGGCTGCTGGCATTGGCCGGCTTCATCCTGTTTGCCAGCCTCTACCCGTTTCGGGGCTGGAAGGACCTGAGTCTGCTGGTGCCGGGCATCCTGGATTTTTTCAGCGCCGGGCTGCCGCGCTACTGGACCGGCTTCGATGTCATCGCCAATGTGGTCATCTACCTGCCGCTGGGGCTGTTGCTGCAATGGCTGCTGCGCGTGGCCTTGCCGCGCGGACGGGCGGCTGTGTTCAGTCTGCTGTGCTGCTCGGGGCTGTCGCTGCTGATCGAATGGTTGCAGATCCTGTTGCCGGGCCGGGTGCCGTCCATGCTCGACTGGATGCTCAACACCCTCGGCGCCCTGCTGGGTGTGCTGATCGGCGCGCTCACCGACCGTGAACGTCTGGAGGACTGGCTGCGCGACCTGCCCTTGCTGTCCCCGACCCCCGCCGAAGGCCTGCGCCCCCTCAATGTCCTGCTGCTGTTGTGGCTGCTGGCCCAGCTGACGCCGCGCTCGCTGGCCTTCTCGGTGGGTGACATGCCCGGCGGGCTGCCCTGGTTGGATGCCTCGATGGGGCTGGTCTATGCGCCCCTGCTCGAGGCCCTGGGCACTGCCCTGAGCGTACTGGTGATCGGCCTGATGATCCAGGCCTTGCCGGGGGTGCAGGGCAATGTGATCGCGCCGGCGCTGTCGGTGTTCGTGCTGGCCATCCTGGCCAAGTCCGCCGTGGCTGCGGTGTTGCTGGGGCCGTCGCTGGCGCTGGGCTGGTTCTCGGCGGCCACCCAGGGCGGACTGCTGATCGGCCTGAGTGCCCTGAGCGTGCTCTCGATGATCACCCGGTCCGGCTCGCGCCGACAGTGGGCCCTGCTGGTCGTCGGCCTGCTGCTGATGCTGCTGGCCTTCAACCTGGTGCCCGAGAGCGAATACCATCGTACCTTCATGCAAGCCTGGAATCCGCGCCATTTGCGGGCGGTCGAGGCGTTTCTGGCCGTGCTCGGGCTGTTGTGGCCCTGGCTGGCCCTGGTTTACTGTACGCACCGTTTGCTGGCAGCGCGCCCGAGCCGGTGGCGCTGAAAGTCATTGCAACGGGGCCACGAGGGCCCCACCCCGGGAGTTTCATGAGTCACTACCAACGCCATATCTTTTTCTGCATCAATCGCCGTGATGACGATGACGGCCGGCCCAGCTGCGCTGCCGCCGGTGCCGAGGGGCTGCAGGATTACGCCAAGAAAAAAGCCAAGTCGCTGGGCCTGTTGGGCGAGGGCAAGTTGCGCGTCAACAAGGCCGGCTGTCTGGACCGCTGCGAGCTCGGGCCCTGTGCCGTGGTCTATCCGGAAGGCGTCTGGTATCGCTATTTCGATCAGGCCGATGTGGACGAGATCGTCGAGCAGCATCTGCTCAAGGGAGCGCCGGTTGATCGACTGCGCATCTGATCGCAGGGCCGGCCCTCTGCCGCCCGCCTTGAGCGGGGTCCGGCGATGAGGCCGCAAGCCTCGGCCACCCGCGTCGTGCTGGTGGACGGTGCGGCTGGCCGCATCGACCTGGCCATCGATGCGGCGTCATCCGCAGTGCCCCTGCGCGGCATCGCGCTGGTGGCGCATCCCCATCCCCTGTTTGGCGGCACCCGTGACAACAAGGTGGTGATGACCTTGTCGCGCGCACTGGGGGCGCAGGGCTTTCATGTGTTGCGGCCGAATTTTCGTGGCGTCGGCGACAGCGAGGGCGTATTCGACGAGGGGCGTGGCGAGACCGACGACCTGCTCGGGCTGCTGCGCGCCTGCCGTCAGGCGGTGGCGCCCGCCTGGTGGCCGGCTGGCCTGGCCTGGCCGGTGCAGGCCGACCGGGTGCTGGCCGGGTTCTCCTTCGGCGCTTTCGTGCAGACACGGGTTCACCAGGCAATGCTCGAGCGCAATGAAGCGCAAGGGCTTGCGCTGGTGCTGGTGGGCCTGGCCGTGTCACGCTTTGATGCGGCACCGGTGCCCGAGGACACCCTCGTGGTTCATGGCGAGCAGGATGATGTGGTGCCCTTGTCGGCGGTGTTCGATTGGGCGCGACCGCAACATCTGCCGGTGGTGGTGATGCCTGGCAGCGGCCATTTCTTCCATGGCGCACTGGTACTGCTCAAGAAGATCGTGACGGACTTCCTGCGCTGTCGCTACAATACCGGCACTGAGCAGGATGGGCTATCCCAAGAGGACGACGGTGACGATTAGTCTGGCAACTGTGTATTGCAAGACCGAGGCTGGGCTCGATGAAATGCAGCGACGTACCGCCGGCCTCAACCCGCGCGTGCGGCAGTTGCTGATCCTGGTCGATGGCAAGCGCAGTGTGGCCGAGCTGAACCGGATGATCGGGGCACCCGATGCCGACGAATTCTTTTCCTTGCTCGAACTCAAGGGCCTGATCGAACCGGTGGTCGAATCGCCCTTGCTGGCGATTGCGCCCTTGCAGACCGAGCCTGCCGGGCCCGACCTCGAGCAGTTTGCGGCGGCCCTCACGCCACCCGATCCCCTGGACCCGGCCTGCGATCCGCGCGTCCTGCGCAATCGGGAGCAACTGGCACGCCTGCTGTCTGAAGTGGTGGGACCGATGGGCGAACCACTGTGCGGTCGCATCGTACGGGCCCGCCACGACGAGGAATTGAGCCAGCTGTTTGGTGTGGCCCTGACCGTCGTCGAGCTGATGTCCGGCCGCAAGGCGGTGGATCGCTTTCAAGAGAAGTTGCAGGCCACCGGTTGGGAGCAGCACTGATGGCGATCCATTTCGACCAGCGGGTGGTGTATGTCAAGACCGCTGCTGGCAGTCACGAGGTCCTGGCCCGCAAGATGGACCTTTCGGCAGCCGAGCGCCGCATCCTGATCATCATCGATGGCAAGCGCTCGGTCGCCGAGCTTCCCGACTTTGCCCGACCCGGCGAGATCGTCTCGATTCTGGCGGGCCTGAGCCAGAAAAAGCTGATCCAGATCAGTGGCACCTACGAGCTCCCCAGCCCGGAGGAATTGAAGAAGCAGCGCGCACTCGACCTGCAGAAGCTCGAGCGCCTCAAGTCCGAGCTCGATGGGGTCTTTGAGCGCGAACTGGGCGTGGCAGGCCAGGTCTGGGATGCACGACTGGCGGACAGCGTTTCGCTCGATGTGGTGCGCAGCGTGCTGCGCGAGGCCATCAATGTGCTGTTCTCGCGCGCGGGTGATGTGGCTGCCCGTCGGGTGATTGCCCTGGTGCGTCCGATCCTCTACCCCGCGCCCTCCTTATAATTGCGGCTGCGCGAGCGCCGCAGTTCCGGGTGGACCCGCTTTTCGGGCTGTCCATCGGGCCGTCGCCCGGTCCGTCCACCGGGCTCTCCCGGTACTCCCGTCGCCGTCACAGCGGCCTGCCGCTCCTGTGTTGCCCTCCTGATCCCTCTTTTTACGGATTCTCCGTCCATCTGATGCCTGTCATGCCAGCTGTTCTTCGTTGTCTTGTTTTTTCTGCGGCCCTGATCGCGGCGCTTGCTTCGGGCCTTGCCCGGGCCCAGGTGCCGGCGCCGGTGATCCAGGCCCGCTCCTGGGTGCTGGTCGATCTGAGTTCGGGTCAGACCCTGGTCAGCCAGGATGCGGATACCAAGGTGGCGCCGGCCTCGCTGACCAAGCTGATGACGGCTTATCTGGTGTTTGGCGCTTTGCGCGACGGACGCATCAAGATGGACCAGCGCCCCCCCGTTTCTCCGCTGGCCTACAAGGCCGAGGGCTCGCGCATGTTTGTCGACCCGGCCAAGCCGGCCACGGTCGAGGAGTTGCTCAACGGCATGATCGTCCAGTCGGGCAATGACGCGACCATCATCCTGGCCGAGGCGGTGGCCGGCTCGGAGCCGGTGTTTGCCGAACTGATGAACAAGGAAGCCCGGCGCATGGGGCTGAGCAACACCAGCTTTCGCAACTCGACCGGCCTGCCTGATGCCCAGCATTACTCGACGGCCCGCGATCTGGCGGTCCTGGCGCAGAGCCTGATCCGCGATTTTCCTGACCGCTATCCGCTGTACTCGCGCAAGGAATACCGCTACAACGACATCACGCAGCCCAATCGCAATCGCCTGCTGTTCATCGATCCGAGCGTCGATGGCCTGAAGACCGGGCACACCGAGGCCGCAGGCTATTGTCTGATTGCCTCGGCCCGTCGCGACATGGGCAATGGCCAGAACCGTCGCCTGCTGACCGTGCTCCTGGGGGCCGCCTCAGAGCCTGCCCGGGCCATCGAGTCCCAAAAGCTGCTTAACCACGGTTTCCAGAATTTCGATGCGGTGCGGGTGTTTGCCGCGGGCAAGCCGGCGTCCCAGTACCGGGTGTGGAAGTCGAGCGTCGATCAGATCGACGGCGGCTTTGGTCAGGATGTGGTGGTTACGGTGCCGCGCGGCACGGGTGATCGCCTGAAGGCCGAGATCACCCGCAACGAGCCCTTGATGGCCCCGATCGCCAAGGACCAGCAGATCGGAGTGCTGCGGGTGCGCCTCGATGACAAGGTCTTGGCCGAGCGTCCGCTGGTGGCCTTGAGCCCGGCACCCCAGGCGGGCTGGTTCGGCCGTACCTGGGACAGTCTTCGTTTGATGATGGGAAAGAAATAGGATGAGCCAATTGCCTGAGAGCGCGGCGGTGCCGCAGATCGTTTACCTGAACGGGGCCTTTGTGCCGATCGAGCAGGCCATGGTGCCTGTGCTGGATCGTGGCTTCATCTTTGGCGATGGCATCTACGAGGTGGTGCCGGTGTATGGCGGCAAGGTGTTCCGCTGGCCGCATCATCTGGCGCGGCTCAAGCGCAGCCTGGATCGGATCGGGATCGCCAACCCTTTTGATGATGCCGGCTGGGGCGACCTGGTGCAGGCCCTGATCGCCCGCCATGCCTGGACGGACCAGTTCATCTACATGCAGGTGACCCGTGGCGTGGCCCGGCGCGACCATGCCTTTCCTGCCGGCATCAAGCCGACCGTGTTTGCCATGAGCAATGCCTTGCAGCTGGTTTCGGCCGAGGTGCGCGCGCAGGGGGTGCGTCTGATCAGCCTGCCCGATGAGCGTTGGCTGCACTGCGATATCAAGTCGACCTCCCTGCTTGGCAATGTGCTGGCCCGCCAGGCGGCGGCCGATGCCGGGGCGCTGGAGTGCGTCCAGTTTCGCGATGGGTTCATGACCGAGGGCTCGTCCAGCAATATCTGGGTGGTGCGCAACGGAACGATTTTCGGCGCGCCCCGCGATCGCTTCATCCTGGAAGGGATCCGGGTCGGGCTGATGTCGGAGCTGGCGGCGGCCTGTGGCATTCCCTTCGAGGTCCGCCGTATCCTTCGTGAAGAGGTGCAGGCGGCCGATGAGATCCTGCTCACCTCCGCGACCAAGGAGGTTTTGGCGGCCTGCGAACTGGACGGGCGCCCGGTCGGTCATGGGCTTGCGGCCGGAAAGCCCGGCCCCATCTATCACGCCATCTACGCGGCCTATCAAAAGGCCAAGGCCTGAAACAGGTGCGGGGCTTGCAGGCTTGGGTGGCGCCCTGTTCAGGGCCATGCCTGTCCCCGGCCCTTGCGGGGTCTGCGTTGACTGTCGGGTGGTGTCATGTCTGAATCAAAAAAGTCAGTGAGTATCAACAACGTCTCGGTTCCCGGCGAGTCGGTGTTTGATCGTCTCGAGCGGCTGATCAGCTTTCCGACGGTGTATCCCCTGAAGGTGATGGGGCTGCGGGTGGATGATTTCGCGACCCAGATGGTCGAGTGTGTTTGTACTCACATTCAGGACTTCGACCCCTCCTCGATCGAGATGCGGGCCTCCTCCAAGGGCACTTACCTCAGCGTGACGATGTCCCTGAATGTACAGTCCAGAGACCAATTGGAAGCGGTTTACAAAGCAGTGAGCGCACACCCACTCGTCAAGGTCGTGCTGTGATCCTGCGCAGCCTGCAGTTCATGGACTACCTGCCCTGCCTGCAGGCCATGCGCCAATTCACCGCGTTGCGGGAGCCGTCCACCCCGGACGAGATCTGGCTGGTCGAGCATCCTCCGGTGTTCACCCAGGGCTTGGCAGGCAAAACGGAGCATGTACTTACCCCCGGAGATATCCCGGTGGTCGCCACCGAGCGAGGGGGTCAGGTGACCTATCACGGACCAGGGCAAGTGCTTGCTTACGTATTGATGGACCTGCGCCGCGCCCGGATCACGGTGCGCCACCTGGTCGAGCAACTCGAGGCCGCCGTGATTGCCACCTTGGCCGAGTACGGGGTGGCGGGCATGCGTCGGCCCGGGGCGCCCGGCGTCTACCTGCCCCAGGCGCAGGCGCCCGACACCGCCGGCCCGAAGATCTCGGCCCTGGGCGTCAAGGTCAGCCGGGGCTGCACGTACCACGGGCTGGCCCTGAACGTGGCCATGGACCTGGAGCCCTTCGGTCGGATCAATCCCTGTGGTTACCCTGGCCTGGAAGTCATCGACCTGCGCCAGGCCTTGATGCGCCCGCCGGGCCAGGATCCGGCGCTGCGGGCCTCGGCCCAGGTCCTGGTCCAGGATGCGGCCGCCCGGCTCGGGCGCCAGTTGCAAACCCGCCTCGGGGCCGCTCCGGATGTCTGAGCCATCCGTCCGACCAGGCCTTGACCCCACCGCCTCCGACCCGGAAGATGTCCGCATGGAAGACCCGACCCCCTACGATGCCAGTGCCAAGCAGAAGGCTGGTGCCAAGACCTCACGCATTCCGATCAAGATCGTCCCGGCCGCAGAGGTCCTGAAAAAGCCTGACTGGATCCGCGTCAAGGCGGGCTCGCGCAATACCCGCTTCTACGAGATCAAGCAGATCCTGCGCGAGCACAAGCTGCACACGGTCTGCGAGGAAGCCAGCTGTCCCAACATCGGCGAGTGTTTCGGCAAGGGTACGGCCACTTTCATGATCATGGGCGACAAGTGCACCCGGCGCTGCCCGTTCTGCGACGTCGGCCACGGCCGTCCGGATCCGCTCGACACCGAAGAGCCGGACAACCTGGCCCGCACCATCGCGGCCATGAAGCTCAGCTACGTGGTGATCACCAGCGTCGATCGCGATGACCTGCGTGACGGCGGTGCCCAGCATTTCGTCGATTGCATCCTTCGCGTGCGCGAACGCTCGCCGGCCACACGCATCGAGGTGCTGGTCCCGGACTTTCGTGGTCGCATGGACCGCGCCCTGGCCATCCTCGAGGCGGCGCCCCCGGATGTCATGAACCACAACCTGGAAACCGTGCCCCGTCTCTACAAGGAGGCGCGTCCGGGCTCCGATTACAAGCATTCGCTGCAGTTGCTCAAGACCTTCAAGCAGCGCGTTCCCGGGGTGCCGACCAAGTCCGGCCTGATGCTGGGCCTGGGCGAGACCGACGACGAGATCATCGAGGTCATGCAGGACATGCGCGCCCATGACATCGACATGCTGACGCTGGGCCAGTACCTGGCGCCGACCACGGCCCACCTGCCGGTGCGTCGATACGTCACGCCCGAGCGCTTCGAGTGGTTCGGCGAGCAGGCCCGTGCGATGGGCTTTACCCATGCGGCGGTCGGCGCCCTGGTGCGCTCCAGCTATCACGCCGACCAGCAGGCCGATGCGGCGCATGCTGCGGTTGCAGCAGCAGCGGCGGTACGTCCGGCCTGATGGCCATCCCGAAGGGTGATCCGCCCGTCACAGGGCTGTGCTAGCATGAATCTCATGGCTTCCCGCTGGCGCTCGCTCGTCCTGTTGCTCGTGCTGGGCATGCTGCAAGGCATGCTGCCGATGCTGCATGGTCATGTCGGCGGCCAGGCGGTGCGCACGGGCGCCCACCTGCCGATGATGGCCCTCGATGCCGTGGCTGCCGGCCATGATGCCGCTGTCCATCTGGACAGCCTGCGGGCCGGCGAATCTCCGGAAATCGGCGTCGGCCAGTTCATCGAGCGGCGCCAGGTCGTGGCGCTTTCATTGCCCGAGCAGGGTCCTGTCCCGGCCGCCCTCTCCGCACCTGCCGATGCCGGCCAGCCGGGGACGACCCTGCGGCCCGTGTTCCGTTCGCAGGCCCCCCAGGCCCGCCGCGAGGGCCTGCCGCCGCCCGCCTTGGCGCCACCTCCTTTCCTGGGCTGATCCGCACGTTCTTGCGCCGCCTGCGGGCGGGCAAGCCCAGCTTCTTTCCGCGACCATCCGCCTGCCCGGCGGCTGCGCGGTACCGTCTCAAGGAGGGGTGCCATGCCCCGCTTCCATCGTTCTGCCGCCCTGGCGCTGCTCCTGGCCGTGTGCACGGTCCCGGCATCGGCGGGCGGGCCCGAGGTCGTGCTCAGTGCGACCCAGATCCGTAGCCTGGGCATCGCGACCCGCTTGCCCGTGGCCGATACCGATATCCGACTGGCTGGCCTGGCGGCCCAGGTGGTGATTCCCAGCGCCCAGCAACGGGTCTTGTCGGCGCCCCTGGCGGGCCTTGTCGAACAGGTGACGGTGGCCAGCCAGCAGGCCGTGCGCAAGGGACAGGTGCTGGTGCGCCTGCAAAGCCCGGCCCTGGCCGAGATCCACAAGGGCTATCTGACGGCGCACAGCGAGCGCGAGCTCAGCCGCACCCGCCTCGAGCGCGACGAGCGCCTGTTTCGCGAGGGCCTGATCGCCGAGAGCCGGCTTCAGGCCACCCGGGCCGCCCAGGCCCAGGCCGAAGCGGCCCTGGCCGAGCGCGGTCAGGCCCTGCGTCTGGCCGGGCTGGAGGACAGTGATCTGGCCAGCCTGCGTGCCGGACGGCGTGTCGAGGCGGTGCTGGTGCTGCGTGCGCCGATCGATGGCGTAGTCCAGGACGTGATGGTCAGTGCTGGCCAGCGCGTCGAGGCGGCCGGCGCCCTGTTGCGATTGGCCAGTCTGTCACCCCTGTGGCTCGAGGCCCAGGTGCCGGTGGCGATGCTCGCCCCGATCCGTGAGGGCGACGCGGTGGTGGTGGCCGGTGGTCAGGCCCGTGCCCGTGTGATTGCCCTGTCCCGCAACCTGCAGTCCACCAGCCAGACCGTCCTGGTGCGCGCCCAGACCCAGCAGGGTGAGGCCGGCCTGCTGCCCGGCCAGATGGTCGAGGTGACGATCCGCGCGGCCGCCACGCCGGGTGCGGGCCACTGGCGGCTGCCGTTGGCAGCCCTGTCGCGGCAGGGGACGAAGGCCCAGGTCTATGTCCGGACGCCGCGCGGCTTTGTGGCCCGCGAGGTGCATGTGCTGCGCGAGGATGCCGCGGAGGCGGTGGTGGGCGCGGCCTTGTCCGCCCATGACGAGATCGCCATCAGCGGCCTGGCTGCGATCAAGGCGGCAACTGCCGGCATCGGAGCACCGTGATGCTGGCACGCCTGATCGAGAGCGCGCTGACCCAGCGCCTGCTGGTGGTGCTGTGCGCGCTGGGCCTGGTGCTGGGCGGTGTACTGGCCTACCGCGGGCTGCCCATCGACGCCTTTCCGGATGTCTCGAGTACCCAGGTCAAGATCATCATGAAGGCGCCCGGCATGACCCCCGAGGAGGTCGAGGCGCGCATCGTGGTGCCGATCGAGCTGGAGATGCTGGGCATCCCGGGCAAGCGCCTGGTGCGTTCGGTCTCCAAGTACGCGATCGCCGATATCACCCTCGATTTCGTGGAGGGCACCGACATCTATTGGGCCCGCCAGCAGGCCAGCGAACGTCTGGCCGGCGTGGTGCGCGATCTGCCGGCGGGGGTCAGCGGCGGGCTGGCCCCGATCACCACGCCGCTGGGCGAGATGCTGATGTTCACGGTCGAAGCGCCGGGCCTGTCGCTGGCCGAGCGCCGCAGCCTGCTGGACTGGACCCTCCGGCCAGCCTTGCGCACCCTGCCCGGTGTGGCCGATGTCAATGCCCTGGGCGGCGAGGTACGGGCCTTCGAGGTGGTGCCTGATGCGCTGGCGATGCGGGCACGCGGCATCACGGTGGCCGAACTGCAGCGGGCCCTGGAGAGCAACAACCGCAACGAGGGGGCTGGCCGGCTGGGCGACGGTGAAGAGGCCCTGGTCGTGCGCCTGGAAGGCAGCATCCGGTCGCTCGAGGATGTGCGCGCCATCGTGGTGGCACAGCGCGACGGTGCCTCGCTGCGCGTCGGCGATTTCGCGACCGTGCGCATGGGCAGCCTGACCCGCTATGGCACGGTCACGCAGGATGGGCGCGAGGAGGCGGTGCAAGGCCTGGTGCTGGGCCTGCGCGGCGCCAATGCGCGCCAGGTGGTCGAAGGGGTGAAGCAGCGCCTGGCCGAGCTGGCGCCGCAATTGCCCAAGGGCGTGAGCACCAGCATCTTCTACGATCGCGGCAATCTGGTGACCCTGGCCGTGGGCACGGTGCAGAAGGCCTTGCTCGAGGCGATCGCCCTGGTGCTGGTCATGCTGGTGCTGTTTCTGGGCAACCTGCGGGCGGCACTGGTGGTGGCCACGATCCTGCCGCTGTCGGCCTTGTCGACCTTCCTGCTGATGCAGTGGTTTGGCCTGTCGGCCAACCTGATGAGTCTGGGCGGGCTGTCGATTGCCATCGGCATGCTGGTCGATGCAGCGGTGGTGGTGGTGGAAAACATCGTCAGCCACCAGGCCCATGACGCCAGCCGTGCGGGCAGTCATCGGCCGGCGCTGGTGCAGGTGGTGTTCCGGGCCTGCCGGGAGGTGATCGTGCCGGTGACCAGTGGCATCCTGATCATCGTCATCGTCTTTCTGCCCCTGCTCACGCTCGAAGGCCTGGAGGGCAAGCTGTTCGTGCCGGTGGCCTTGACCATCGTGTTCGCCTTGGCTTCCTCCCTGCTGCTGTCACTGACGGTGATCCCGGTGCTGGCCTCGCTGCTGCTCGCACGCGGCGCCCATGGCGATCCCTGGCTGGTGCGGCAGGCCCAGCGCCTGTACCGGCCCACGCTGTTGGCCGCGCTGGCGCATCCGCGGGTGGTGGTGGCGGCCGCGCTGCTCGCCCTGGCCGGCAGCGCGGCGCTCTACACACGCATCGGCAAGACCTTCATGCCGGTGATGGACGAGGGCGACATCATTATGCAGCTGGAGCGTCTGCCCTCGATCAACCTGACCCAGAGTGCCCAGAGCGACCTGGCGGTGCAGCGCGCCCTGATGGCGCGGGTGCCGGAGATCCGACGCATCGTGGCGCGTGCCGGCTCCGATGAACTGGGCCTGGATCCGATGGGCCTGAACCAGAGCGACACCTTCATGGTCCTGAAGCCGCGCGAGCAATGGCGCCGGCCCGACAAGCACTGGCTGATCGACCAGATGCGCCAGGTGATGGCCGACTTTCCGGGCACCGCCTACAGCTTCACGCAGCCGATCGACATGCGCGTATCGGAGATGCTGACCGGCACGCGCGGCGATGTCGCGATCAAGATCTTCGGGCCGGACCTGGCCCGGCTCAGCGACCTGGCCGGCCGCATCGTCGAGCAGGTCCGCAGCGTGCCCGGCGCCGAGGATGTGCTGAGCATCCGCAACGAAGGCCTGCAGTACTACCGCATCGAGATCGACCGGCTCGCGGCTGGCCGTTTCGGGCTGAGCGTGGATGAGCTGGGCGTGATGCTGCGCCAGCAACTGGAGGGCCAGAGCCTGGGCCTGGTGCTCGAGCCCGGACGACGTACGCCGCTGATCACCCGCTCGGGCGAGGAACTGCGTCAATCGGTGGCCCGTTTTGCCCAGCTGCAGCTCAGTCTGCCGGCGCCGTCGGGGGGTACCCAGACCGTGCCCCTGTCGTCGGTGGCCCGGCTCAGCCGCATGGATGGACCGGTCAAGGTCGATCGCGAGAACGCCGCGCGCGTGGCCCTGGTCCAGGCCAATGTGCGTGACCGTGACCTGGTCGGTTTCGTGGACGAGGCCCGTCGCAAGGTCGCGCAGGCGGTGCCGCTGCCCGAGGGTTACCGGCTGGTGTGGGGCGGTCAGTTCGAGAACCAGCAGCGGGCGGCGGCGCGGCTGGCCCTGGTGGTGCCGGCTGCGCTGGCCCTGATCTTTGCGCTGTTGTTTGCAACCTTCGGCTCGATTCGTCAGGCGCTGCTGGTCTTTGCCAACATTCCCTTTGCCATGATCGGTGGCGTCGTCGCGCTGTGGGCTTCGGGCGAGTACCTGTCGGTGCCCGCCTCGGTTGGCTTCATCGCCCTGCTCGGCATCGCGGTACTCAACGGGGTGGTGATGATGAGCACCTTCAACCAGTTGTACCAGCGCGGCATGCCGCTCGATCAGGTGGTGGTCGAGGGCGCCCTGCGCCGCCTGCGACCGGTGCTGATGACGGCCAGCATCGCGGCGCTCGGGCTGCTGCCGCTGCTGATGGCCACCGGTCCGGGTTCCGAGATCCAGCGACCTTTGGCCATTGTCGTGATCGGTGGCCTGATCAGTGCGACGCTGCTGACGCTCGTGATCCTGCCCTTGTTGTACAGGCGCTTCGGGCAAACCGCCCGGCCGCTGTCCCCCACGCCCTCTCCCACGGAGTCGCAGCCATGAGTGGCCCCCTTGTCAGCCTTCAGCTCTGGCTGCCTGCCCCCTTGCAGGATGAGCTGACCGATGCCTTGCTGGCCTGGCCCGGCCGGATCGATGTGTTCCAGGTGTTCGAGGCGAGCGCCTTCGGCCCTGCGGTCGCGCTGCGCCTTGCCCGCGAACAGGTGCGGGGCAGCGCTGCCTGGGTCGGGGCGCAGGTGCAGATCGAGGCGGACCAGCTCGAGCCCCTGCTGGCCCATCTCGGGGCCCAGACGGGGCTCGCCGGCCTGCGCTGGTTGGCCATGCCGCTGATCTCCGCGGGGAGCCTGTCATGAGGGTCCCGCAGCGCCAGGGGTGTCGGCCGGGCCGGTCCCGGATCCCGCCCGTCCTGCTGTTGCTGGCGGCCCTGGCCCTGGGCGGGCCGCATGGCAAGGCCTGGGCGCACGAGCCCGCTCCCGGTGCGCCGCAGGCTATCGCCCCGGCCGACCTGCCGCCGGCCCGCCAGGTGGCCGAGGTGCTGGGCCGGCATCCGCAGGTCCTGGTCGCCCGTGAGCAGTTGCGCGCCCAGCAGGCGGCGGCCCGGGCGTTGAGCGAAGGCAGCCATGAAACCATCCTGCGCCTGGATGGCGCGCAGCGCCGCGACCGACTGATCGATCAGCGTTTCCAGGAATGGGGCGCGACCCTGGAGCGGCCCTGGCGGCGGGCCGACAAGGTCCGCATCGACCAGCAGCTCGGTGCCCAGGGGATTGCTTCGGCGCAGATCGCGGTCGGCGATGCCCTTCATGAAAGCGGGCGGCAGTTGCTGCGGCAATGGTTTGCGTGGCTGAGATTGCGCGCAAGTGAGCAGTTGCTCGAGCAGCAGCTTCGGCTGATGCAGGAGGTGTTGGCCGTGACGGCCAGGCGGGTGCGGGCCGGCGATGCGCCGCGTCAGGACCTGGCCCTGGGCGAGGCCAGTCTGGCCCAGGCCGCCTTTGCCCTGTCCCAGGCCGCAACCCGCAGCGAGGCGGCGCGGATCGAGCTGCTGCAGTCCTTCCCGGACCTGAGCCTGCCCCTGGCGCCGGTCATTGCCACGGTGCCGGCGCTCGAGGGCAGTGATGAGCAATGGTTGCAGGCGGTGCTGTCGCACAACCACGAGCTGCGCCTGGCGCGGGCCGAGACCCAGCGTCGCCAGACCCTGGCCGAGCGCAGCCAGGCCGAATTGCGACCGGATCCGACCTTGGGCCTGCGCTACGGCTCCGAGCGCAACAGTGCCGACCGGATCGTCGGGGTGTTCATCACGCTACCCTTTGCCGGCCCGGCGCGGCAGGCGCGACTGGACGAGGCCCGCGCACTGGCCGATGCAGCGGCCCAGCACGAGGCGGCGCTGATCCGAAGGCTGTCGGCCGAGGTGCTGGGCAATGCCCGGTCGGCGCGCGGCGCGCGGCAGGCGTCACTCCAGGCTGACGAGGCAGCCGCGGGGCTGCGACGCCATGCGCGCCTGCTGGCCCTGGGTTACGAGCTGGGTGAGGGCAGCTTGGCCGATGTGCTGCTGGCGCGCCGGCAGGCCCTGGAGGCCGAGCAGGCCGCCGTGGTCGCCGTGTTCGAGGCGGCCGAACTTCGCT
>JAPOKJ010000039.1 GCA_029977705.1 Burkholderiales bacterium
CGCGTTCGAAGCACTCGTTGGTGCAAGGAGACACTTGGGGTCCGAGCGGACAATCAGGCGAAGCCTTCATCTCCTTCCGCGCCCTCAGTGAATGCTCTCGAGGCTACCGAATCTCGCCTAAAAATTGCTTAAAGCGGGGCCTGTGCCGGGAAGGTCACGCTGAAGCAGGTGCCGCGTCCGTCACTGCCCGCCTGCACCGCGATCCGGGCCCCGTGCCGGGAGGCGATCTCCTGCACGATGGCCAGACCCAGGCCGCTGCCACTGGGATGGGCATGCTGGGCCCGGTAAAAGCGCTCGAAGATGCGCGGCAGGTCGGTCGGCGCGATGCCCGGGCCCTGGTCGCACAGGCTGATGCAGGGCTGGGGTTGATCGGTCACCCGCAGGCTGACGGTCTGATGGGGCCCGCCGTGCCCGATGGCATTGAGCAGCAGGTTGCTGACCATCTCCTCGAGCAGCACCGGATGACCGATCACGGTCACCGGTCGGCCCGGTTCATCCAGGCTCAGGTCCACCTGCTGGGCGATCGCCTGCTCGATGCAGCGCTCGCCTGCCAGCCTGGCCACGCCGACCAGGTCGACCGGCACGAAGTCGGCCCCCGATTCATGGGCCGCCTCGGCGCGTGCCAGGGACAGGATCTGGTGGCTCAGATGGATCGCGTCGTCAACGGTCCGGCCCAGGCGGTCCAGTTCGCCGCCCGCCTGCGCCGGCCAGGCATGTTGGCGAACGTTGTGCAACTGCAGCTTCAGGGCGGCCAGGGGCGTGCGCAATTGATGGGAAGCGTCGGCAACGAAGCGCTTTTGCTGGGCGACGCTGGTGGCCATGCGTTGCAGCAACTGGTTGAAGCGCTCGATCAGCGGCTGGATCTCGGGCACGACCGCCACGCTTTCAAGCGGCCGCGCATCGCCCGGTGTTCGTTCCGCCACCTGCTGCATCACGGTCTCTAGCGAGCGAAGGCCGGTGTTGATGCCCGAGCGCAGCAGCCAGGCGCCCAAGGCCAGAAGGAACAACTGCGGCAGCAGGCTCAGGGCCAGGATCTCGTACTGCAGCAGGCGGCGCTTGCGGGTGGTCTCGGCCACCACGATCTGGACGCGGGGCTCGGCATCGCCCAGGGGGTCGCTGATGGCCACCGCGCGGATACTCGTGCCGTTGTAGGTTGCATCGAAAAATTCAGTGTCCGGGCGAACCCGGCTGCTGTGGGCGGGTGGTCCCGGCAGCTTCTCCTGGCCGGCCAGCAGGCGCTGCTGCGGGGTGCTGATCCGGAAGTACACCTGGTCGGTCGAGTCCCAGCGGAACACCTCCAGCGTCTGGCGGCTCAGGGAGACGACCGGCTCGCCGTCCTGCAGACGGATCTGGGTGGCCAGGGAGCGGGCCGAGTCGACCAGGCCGCTGTCGTAGGCCTCGGTCGCAAAGCGGGAGGCCAGGAAGTAGGACAGGGTGCCGCTGGCCACGAGCATCGCCAGCAGCGGCCAGAGCAGGCGCTTGAAAAGCTGCCGGTGCAGGCTGTCAGGATGACGGACCGGCATGCTCATTGCGTTGGTGAATCAGGTAACCGAAGCCGCGCTGGTTCACGATCTCGACATCCGAGCCGGCCAGATGGCGGCGCAGTCGGTGCACGTAGACCTCCAGCGCGCTTTCGCTGAAGTCGCGATCCCAGGAGCCGATCGAGCCCAGCATGCGCTCTTTGCTGACCAGACGTCCCGGGTGGCGCATCAGCACCTCCAGCACCGAGAAATCGCGCGGGCTCAGGCGCAGCAGTTGTCCATTGAGCCGGACCTCGCGGCTGCTGCCATCAAAGCTGAGCTGGCCGAGCCTGACCAGGGCCGTCGGCTGGCCTTGGGTGCGGCGCATGATGGCGCGCATGCGGGCTTCCAGTTCGCTGGGCTCGAAAGGTTTGACCAGGTAATCGTCGGCGCCCAGATTCAGTCCGGTGAGCCGGTCATTGAGGCCATCGCGGGCCGTCATGACCAGCACCGGCAGTTTGCGGCCCTGGTCGCGCAAGGCCTTGAGGACCGAGAAGCCGTCGCGCACCGGCAGGCCCAGGTCGAGAAGGAGTATGTCGTGGTCACCGGTGAGTGCGCAGCCCAGGGCCTGCTCGCCATCGGTGACCGGATCGACGGCATGACCGAGGTCGGTCAGCGTCCGGCTCAGGGCTTCAGACAGTTCCTCGTGATCTTCGGCAAGCAGGACACGCATGGTGCAGGCGGTGTTGGCGGTGATGACGAAGGGGCAGGGCTGGCCGGCGCGAAAGGACCTCAGACCGCGCTGGCCAATGTCTCCAGATGGCTGTGGGCATCCCCAAAGCTGTTGTCGATCACAGTCAGGCGGCGCAGGGCATGGCCGACGGCGTACTCCTCGGTCATGCCGATGCCGCCATGCAACTGAATCGCCTGCTCGCAGACGAAGCGGCCATGGCGGGCGACCAGCCATTTGGCGCGCGACAGGTCCCCGGGTTCCTCGCATTGCGCCGGGTCGTCCACGCACAGGGCGGCCAGCACAGCCGCGCTGCGCCCGGCTTCCAGGGCGACATGCATTTCCGCCACCCGGTGGCGCAGGCTTTGGTGCTCGGCCAGTGCCTTGCCGAATTGCTTGCGGGCATGCAGGTAGGCGGTGGTCAGTTCGAAGGCGGTGCGCATCGCACCGACGGCCTGCGCACACAGACAGGCCAGGGCCTGCGCCCGCAGGTGCCCGAGCACGCTGGCCGCCTCCATCGCCGCCAGGGGCTCGACGCGGACCTGATCGAAGTGCCACTGGCTGGCGCGGGTGTCATCGAGCAGGCGGTAGTGACGCGCGCTCAGGCCGGCCGGCAATTGCCCCGGCTCCTGGCCCAGATCGAGCAGGAACCAGCCCAGGCCGGCCGGATCGTCGGGTGCACCGGCAACACGGGCGCTGACCACCGCAAAGCGCGCATGCTGCCCGAGCAGCACATGTTGCTTTTCGCCCCTCAGGTGCCAGTGCCCGTCGCGTTGCTGCGCCTGGCAGGCCACCCAGAGCGGCGCATGGCGGGCCTGGGGTTCCTCGTGGGCCAGTGTGGCGATGGCCTGCCCGGCGGCGATCGCGGGCAGCACCCGGGCGCGCTGGGCGGCATCGGCGGCATGGCCCAGCACCGTCGCGGCCAGCCAGCCGCAGTACAGGGGCTCGAGGCCGAAATGGGCGCCGAATTCTTCCATCACCAGCATCCGGTCGATGGCATTGGCCGACAGCCCGCCATCGTCTTCCGCGATGGCCAGGGCGGTCAGCCCCAGTTCGGCCATGTGCTGCCAGGCCTGCAGGCTGTAGCCGGCATCGCTGCGAGCCGCTGCGCGCCGCTTGTCGAAACTGCAGGTGTTGGCCAGCATGCGGCGCAGGCTGTCGCGCAACTGGATCTGGTCATTGTTGAGATCGAAATTCATCGCAGGTCCTCTATCCGAGCAGGGCTTTGGCCAGGATTTCCTTCTGCACCTCGCTGCTGCCGCCGTAGATCGAGGCAGCGCGCAGGAACAGGTAGCGGGTGCCGGTGGCGGCCGTCCAGTCATCGTCAGCCGCACCCTCGTAGCTGCGCCACTCCAGGGATTCGGGCCCGGCGATGCGGGCCAGCAGGGCCGAGATGTCCTGCTGCAATTCCACCCCCTTGAGCTTGAGCATCGAGGCATAGGCGCCGCTGCGGTCGTCGCGCGCGGCGCTCGAGGCAAAAAAGCGCCACTGGGTGATCTCGAGGGCACGGGTCTCGGCCTCGAGCATTGCAATGTCCTCGCGCAGGCGCCGGTCCTCGATCATCGGACGGCCGGCCTGCATGATGCGTTCGGCCAGTCGCCGGGCATGGCGCAGGCGCTCGCGCGAAAAGCCGACGGCTGCGATGCCGGTGCGTTCGTTGCCGAGCAGGAACTTGGCACATTTCCAGCCTTCGCCCTCGACCCCGACCAGCTGGGTTGCGGGCACGCGCACGTTGTCGAAGAAGACCTCGTTCAGGTGATGGCCGCCATCGATGCCGATGATCGGCCGGATGGTGATGCCCGGGGTCTTCAGATCGATCAGCAGGAAGCTGATGCCCTCCTGCTTGCGGCTGCCGCCACCGGTGCGTACCAGGGCGAAGATCCAGTCCGCCAGGTGGGCGCTGCTGGTCCAGATCTTCTGGCCATTGACGATGTAGTCATCGCCCTGGCGGGTGGCGGCGGTTCGCAGCGAGGCCAGGTCGGAGCCGGAGCCGGGCTCTGAAAAGCCCTGGCAGAACCAGACATCGAGATTGGCCAGGCGCGGCAGCCAGTGCGTCTTTTGCGCGTCGCTGCCGAACTCGATCAGCACCGGACCGAGCATGGTGCAGTTGAAGTGCAGCGGCTGCGGGGCATTGGCGCGGAACAGTTCATCCTGCAGGATCAGCTTCTCGATGTCGCTCATCTGCGAGCCGCCATACTCGCGCGGCCAGTGCGGCACCGCCCAGCCGCGCGCATGCAGGCGACGCTGCCAGGTCACCACATCGGACTTGCGCGGCGGGTGCCCCATGCGCAGGTGTTCTCGGATGTCCAGGGGCAGGTCGCTGGCGATGAAGGCGCGCACCTGGTCGCGAAACTGCTGCTGCGCCGGGGTCAGTTGCAATTGCATGGCGGTCTCCTTGGGTCCTGCGATGCTCGCGGCTCAGCGCTGCCTGCGCTTGAGCACCATCGGACTGCCCTCACGGTACGAATAACAGGTATTGAGCAAGGCGTCGAGATTGAAGATCCGTACCGGCTCGGCCTCACCTGGCTTGCGCGGCGCGTGCAGGTTGGAAGAGAAGGTCTGCATGGCCGCGGCGGCCATCGCAGTGAGCAGGGCGCTCACATGGGTGCAGCCCTCGACGCCACCGAGACGCTCCTGCAGCACCTGGCGGAAGCCCTTGCCGACCGAGGCACCGATCAGGCGCCTGAAGTTGGGATTGACCTCCTTGCAGCCGGTGTCCGGTGTTGCTGGCATGGCGGACACCAGGTCGCGGATGATGCGCTTGTCATCGAGGGTCAGGCGCAACTGCATGTGATGCAGCGCCGCGCCCGCCGCGCAACGGCCACGCCAGTCGCTGTCGTACTCGAAGGGCCGGGTATCGATGAAGCGGCCCTCGATGTCCATCAGTCCGTCCTCGCGCCGGAATCCGCGGCACACGATGCTGCGGGTATGAACCGCCACACGCGGTGCCGGCGGGGGCAGGACCCAGCCGGCATCGATGTCACCGTGCAGGGCTTCGTCGCTGCCGCTCATCACGCTGCCGCCACCGAGCCGCCGTCGCAGGCAATCGTCTGGCCCACCACATATTCACCGGCACGGGAACACAGGAAGGTGGCCAGGCCAGCAATGTCCTGGGCGGTGCCGACACGGCCGCTCGGGTTGTTCTTGCCGACACGGTCCCAGTCGACGTTCTCGGTCTGGCCTCCAAAGCCGACACCGGTAGAGAGCATCCAGGTGGGGAAGGGGCCGGGGGCGATGGCGTTGAACAGGATCCGCTCGCCGGTCAGGCGCGCCGCCATGAAACGGGTCAGGTGATGCACCGCGGCCTTGGAGGCGCCATAGGACCAGGAATCGAAATGGGCCGACTTGATGCCGTCGATCGAGCCGATGTTGATGACCCGCGCCGGCGAGGGGCCGGCCGCTGCCTTGCGCAGCAGGGGCATCAACTGCTGGGTCAGGAAGAACACGCCCTTCACGTTGGTGTCCATGACCTTGTCCCAGCCCACCTCCGGAAATTCTTCGAGCGGTGCGCCCCAGGAGGCGCCGGCATTGTTGATCAGGATGTCCAGTTGCGATTCGCGCTCGGCGATCGCCTTGGCCAGGGCGCCGACCCCCTCCATGCGCGACAGGTCGGCGGGCAGGCTGATGCACTGACCGCCATAGGTTTGCTGCAGACGGGCGGCCGTCGCATCGCAGGCATCAGCCTTGCGCGAGGAGATGTAGACCTTGGCGCCCTGGGCCAGGAAACCGGCCGCGATCATCTCGCCGATGCCGCGTGAGCCACCGGTGACCAGGGCGACCTTGCCCTTGATGGAAAAGAGGTTGTCGAAATTTTCAGCCATGGAGACTCCGCTGTGGGTGTGAATGGAAAGAGGGTCAGGCCGCTCGGGCCTCGATGGGTTTGGGGGGCAGTTGCATGGCGGCGGCAGCCGAGCCGAGCAGGGCCAGGCCCATGGCCGCAAAGACGAGCGCAAAGCCCTGCACCACGGCCGGCTCGGCCGGTCCGATCTGGCGCACCAGGGTAGCGGCCGAGCCGCCGCCGGTGACGCCGATGGCATAGAACAGCACCGTGCTCAGGAAGGCCAGGCCCAAGGCATTGCCCAGCGAACGCGCCAGGCCCATGAAGGCGGTGACGGCGCCGATGCGCTGGCTGCTGACGGCAACCTGTACCGCGATGATGCTCGGTGGAAAGGAGATGCCCATGCCAAAGCCCAGGCCGATCATGGCCAGGCCCACCAGCCAGGGATTTTCAAAGCGCAGCAGGGCCAGACTGAAGGCGGCGCAGGCGGCCAGCAAGGCACCAAAGACCATGTTGCGGCGAAAGCGCATCGTGCGCGGCATCATGCGGCCGCTCAGGAAGGCGCCGGTGGGCACGGCCAGGGCATGCAGCAGCATGCGCGGGGCCACCTCGTCTGGGCTCAGCCGCGCCACCACCTGCAACGCCAGCGGCAGCATCACCGCGCCGCCGATCAGGGCAAAAAAGCCCAGGGCGCCGGACAGGCTGGCCCACAGGACCTGGGGATTGTGCAGCAGGTCGGGTGCCATCATCGGCGCCGAAACGCGGAACTGGCGGGTCCAGAACAGGCGCAGGAAGAGCGCTGCGGCGGCCAGCAGGGCCAGCCCGAGCGGGTCACCCAGCGCAGCGCCCTGACCGATGCGGGTCAGGGCGGTCATCAGCGCGGTCAGCCCCAGGGTCAGCAGCAGCACGCTGGGGTAATCGATGGCGCGGGCCTGGGCCGGCCGCGGCAGTTGCGCCATCACGCGACGTGTCAGCACCAGCGCGATCAGGGCCAGGGGCAGGCTGACCACGAACACCGAGCGCCATCCGAACCAGCTGGTCAGATAGCCGCTGGTGACCGGGCCGATCAGGGCCGCCAGCGCATAGGTGCCGGACAGCCAGGCCTGGTACTTGCCTCGCTCATTGGGCGGCACCACATCGCCGATGGTCGACTGGGCCAGCACCACCAGGCCACCGCCGCCCAGGCCCTGGATGATCCGCAGCACCATCAGTTGTCCCATCGATTGCGCGAACATGCAACCAATGCAGGCCAGCGCATACAACGCGATGGCCACCGTCATCATTTTCTGGCGGCCATGCAGGTCGGACAGGCTGCCATAGACTGGCGTGGCCACCGTGGCCGCCACGTTGTAGCCGGCAATGATCCAGGCGATCAGGCCAGTTCCGCCCAGGTCGCGGGCAATCGACAGCAAGGCCACCGAGACCAGGGTCGAGTCGAGCGCCGCCACGAAGATGCCGACCTGCAGGCCACTGACGATCTTCTTCTGCTCGTGGGCGGACAGCTTCAGGGACATGGGCGTGATGCCTGAATGGCCGCGATGATCAGGCCGCCTTGGGCGGACGTGTGCCGATGACATGTCCCACCGTCCAGGGGCGGGGCAGGTCCTTGTGAACCGCCAGTATGGCCTGGATGCGCCGGTACAGCGCATCGCCCATCGTGGCACTGCGGCGCAGGCGCATGTCCATGTGCACGCTGATCGACTCATAGGTGGCGGCCAGATAGCCCTCGGCCTCATGGAACATTTCGCAGTAGTAGTGCAGCCGTTTGGTGTCGGCATGGAGCAGGCGCGACTCGAAGCGCAGCCCGTCACCGACCTTCACCTCGCGAAGAAAGTGCAGGTGCGACTCCAGCGCGAAGGTCGACACCTGATGGGCCTGACGGTACTCGGCCGTGAATCCCAGCCACTTGAAGAAGGGCTCGGCCGAACTATCGAAGGCCACGTGGTAGTAGCCCACGTTCATGTGGCCGTTGTAGTCGATCCATTCAGGCAGGACGACACAGGAGGCGGCCTTGAAGGGGGCGGGAATCTGCGTGGGCAATTCGAGGCTCATGCCGGTGTGACAGTGGGGGATGAAGGTGCTCTCGATGCTACCCGGTCGGCCCCTGCCAAGGCGCCGGCCGGGCCATTTTGTGCAATGCAGGAGGCGCCGCCCTTGCGCCTGCAGCGTCCCGGTCCCCTTCCGGCCCCGCCGCAGCCGCGAAATGGCGCCGCCCCGGCCAGAGGATGATCGGGTAGTCTCGCGCTGTCGTCACAAAGGAGAGCGGCATGTCCGATTCCAATGCCTCCAGTCCGGCACGCCCCGTTGCCGTGCCGGTTCCGGCCGCCACCATCATGCTCTTGCGCGATGGTCCCCAGGGGATGGAGGTATTCATGGTGGTGCGCCACCACCAGATCGATTTCGCCTCCGGGGCCCTGGTGTTTCCCGGCGGAAAGATCGATCCGCAGGATGAAGACGTGCGCGTGCAGTCCCGCGCCCAGTGCGCCGCAGGCCTGAGCGCCGAGCAGCAGACCCTGCGCATCGGCGCGATCCGGGAGGTCTTCGAGGAGTCCGGCATCCTGCTGGCCCGCGATGCGCAGGGCGCCTGGGTCGCCCCTGGCGCCACCAGCGAGGCCTGGCGCAAGCAGCTCAATGCCCAGCAGCTGACCATGGGGGACATCCTGACCCAGGGTGACCTGCGTCTGGCCTGCGATGATCTCGTGCATTACTCGCACTGGATCACCCCGCCGATGATGCCCAAGCGTTTCGACACGCATTTCTATCTGGCCCGCGTACCCGGGGGGCAGGTGGCCGATCACGATGGCCATGAGAACGTCGATTCGGTCTGGATCCGGCCCTCGCAGGTGGTGGCCGATGCCGCCAGCGGCGCACGCACCGTGATTTTCCCGACCCTCTCCAATATCGTTCGCCTGGCGCAGTACCAAAGCGTTGCAGAGGCTTTCGAGGGGGTGCGTCGCACGCCGGTGGTATCGGTGACCCCCTGGTCCGAGAAGCGAGCCGATGGCCGCTATGTCTGCATTCCCAGGGATGCCGGCTACACCTTGTACGAGCAGCGCGTTCCGGAGCGTGCTGCCTGAGCGTGCTGCCTGAGCCGGCCTTAGTGGCCGCGAGCGACGCCCAAGCGTCTTTTCTTCATTTGTCCAGGACCTGCCCATGAGTACCCCCAGCCATGATGAGGCGACCCGCGCCGATGCCCCCGCCGTCGCTGATGAATCAGCCGGCGTGACCTATCAGGTGGCCGATCAGGTGGCCACGATCCAGTTCAATCGTCCCGAGCGCCAGAACACCATCACCCGGCCAATGCTGGCCCGACTCAGCCAGTTGCTGCTGCAGGCCGACGCGGACCCCAAGGTGCGTGCCATCGTGATCGCCGGCTCGGGCCGATTCTTCTGTGCTGGTCTGGACCTGCGCGGTGGCAGCGGCATCGGCGAAGGCCGTTATCCGGCCACCCTGAACCTGCGCGATGCCCCGCCCACTGTCCTGCACAACTTGGACACGCCGGTGATCTGTGCCCACAACGGCTCCAGTGCCGGTTACGGGATGGATCTGGCGCTGGGTTGCGACATCCGCATCATGGCGGATGGATCGAAGATGGCGGCTGCGTTCACGGCCCGGGGCGTGCTGCCCGAATCAGGGGGCACCTGGATCCTGCCGCGCCTGATCGGCTGGTCGCGGGCAGCCGAATTGATCTTTACCGGGCGCACCCTCAGTGCCGCGCAATGCCTCGAGATGGGCCTGGTGTCGCAGGTGGTGCCCGCCGATGAGTGCCTGGCCGTGGCCCAGGCGCTGGGCCGCGAGATTGCGGCCAATGCGCCCCTCGCGGTGCAGGGCGCCAAGAGGATGATGCGCATGGGCATGGATGAAACCTTCGATGACCATGTCCATCACGTCTATCTGCAATTGCTGCCGCTGTTCCAGTCGCAGGACTTCCAGGAGGGCATGAAATCCTTCATGGAAAAACGCAGCCCCCGCTTCGAGGGCCGTTGAGCGCGGTGATGCAGGCGGCAGCCCGGCCAGGCCGGCGCCGCCGCGGGCGCGAGAGGTTTTGCGGCACACTAGGAGCGCTTGAGCGCCTTGGGCGTCTCGTAGAGCGGAAAGCCGTTCCAGGTGAAATCGCGCTTGGCCGGCTCCAGTTGCCAGGTGTGGCGCGCGGTGGGCACGCCGCCGTCGACCTTGATCACCGCACCGTTGATGAAACCGGCCGCCGGTGACAGCAGGTAGACCACCGCCGAGGACAGTTCGGCTTCGGTGCCAAAGCGCTGCAGGGGCACCTTGGACTGAAGGCTGCGCAGCAGGTTCTGGTAGTCCTCGTCATAGGTGTCGAAGCCGCTCGAGGCAATCCAGCCCGGCGCCACCGCGTTGACGCGCACGCCGGCATGGCCCCATTCGCAGGCTGCCGTCTCGGTCAGGTTCAGCACCCCTCCGCGCGCTGCCCCGGAGTGACCCATGCCCGGCATGCCTCCCCACAGATCGGCCAGCATGTTGACGATGCTGCCGCCATGGGCCTCCATCCACTGCGTGTAGCACTCGCGCGAGAACAGGAAGGTGCCATGCAGGTTGTTGCGCACCACTGCATCCCATCCCTTCAGGCTGATGTCGCGCAGGCGGGCCGGGTATTGGCCGCCGGCGCAATTGAACAGGCCGTCGATGCGGCCGTGCTGCGCCAGCACCTGGGCAACGGTGTCGCGCACCGCTTCTTCCTGGCGGATGTCGCAGCTGTGCAGGCTGATGCGCTCGCCACTGCCCGGACAGATCTGCGCCATCTCCTGTGCCACCTTGTCCAGCTTGTCGCGCTTGCGGCCGACCAGGGCCAGGCGGGCGCCCAGGCTGACCAGTTCGTGGGCCGTGCAGCGCCCCAGCCCGCTGCCGGCGCCGGTGACGATGATCACCTGGCCCTGGAACAGGTCGGGGCGGAACACCGAGCGGTAGCCGGCGACAGCAGACGGGGAGGGCGATGGGGAGGATGTGGTGTTCATGAGATGCGAGCGTCGGCTTGAAGGAGGGACTTGGGCAAATCGCCTGCAGCAGGTTCTGAGGGAAGGCTTGCGGCGGTGGCCGCAAGGTCGGGCTGAAAAACAGACCGGCAAGGCTGCCGCGGCCGTCCATTGACGAATAATGAGGCCATCCGCGCCATCCCGCCTGACGCCGTGCCATCGCAGGGCCGGGGCGGGTGGTCTTTCATTGATCCATCTTGCGAGCCCTGCCCATGAGTTCGAGCCGATCCGTTGAACAGACTTTTTCCGGACTGTCTGCAGACGAGCAGACCATTCTCGACCAGGCCGACCGCTTTGCGCGTCAGGAGCTCTACCCCCTGTCCCGGCGCATGGACGATGAGGAGTGGTGGCCTGACCAGGCCTTCCGGCGCATCGGCGAGCAGGGCTACTTTGGCATTCCGCTGCCCGAGCAGTACGGGGGCGCGGGCATGGACCTTTTCGCCAGCGGTCTGGTGCTGCAGGCCTTTGCGCGCTGGAACCATGCCCTGGCGCTGAGCTGGGTGGCGCACGAGAACCTGTGCCTGTTCAATGTGTACCGCAATGCCAATGCCGAGCAGCGGGCCCGCTTCCTGCCTGGCCTGTGCAGCGGTGCGCAGATCGGCGCCCTCGGGTTGACCGAACCGGGGGCCGGGTCTGATGCGCTGGGTTCGATGGCCACCACCGCCCGCCGCGACGGCGACCACTATGTGCTCAACGGCCGCAAGCTGTACATCACCAATGGTCCGGTGGCCGACGTGCTGCTGGTCTATGCCAAGACCCACAAGGAGCGTGGGGCCAAGGGCATCTCGGCCTTCCTGGTCGAAAAGTCCATGCCCGGCTTCTCGGTGGCCCAGAAGCTGACCAAGATGGGTTTTCGCGGCAGCCCCACCGGCGAACTGGTCTTCGATGAGTGCCGCGTGCCGCTGGCCAACCTGGTCGGCCAGGAGGATGAAGGGGTCAAGGTGGTGATGAGCGGCCTCGACCTGGAGCGCGCCATGGTCTCGCCCCTGTGCCTGGGCATTGCCGAGCGGGCGCTCGAGCTGTCCCTGGCCTATGCGCGCGAGCGTCGCCAGTTCGGCAAGCCGATTGCCGATTTCCAGATGATCCGCGGCAAGCTGGCCGAGATGTATGTGCAGGTCGAGTCGATGCGCCTGTTCACCTACCAGGCCTTGCGCGCGGCCAATGATCTCGAGATCGGAGGCGGCGGCCGGGGCAGCATCCACAAGATCACCGCGGCATCGGTCATGTTTGCCGCCGACACCATGAACAAGGTGCTCAACGAGGCGGTGCAGATTCATGGCGGTGCCGGCTACATCTGGGACAGTGAGGTGAACCGTCTGTTCCGCTCGATCAAGCTGCTCGAGATCGGCGCCGGGACCACCGAGGTGCGCAAGGTGATCATCAGCGACGAGATGTTGCGGAGCTGAGATGAGCCTGCCCTCCCGCGATCCCCGCGCCGCGCTGCGCATCGCCCTGGCACCGCGCTCGATTGCCGTCATCGGGGCTTCGGACAATGGCAACAAGATCGGTGGCCGGCCGCTGGCCTACCTGGCACGCTTTGGCTATCAGGGCCAGGTCTATCCCATCAACCCGATGCGCGAGCAGGTGCAGGGCTTTCGCAGCCATGCCAGCCTGCAGGCCCTGCCCGAGGTGCCCGAGTCGGTGATCATCGCGGTCCCCGGACAGCAGGCGGTGGAGGCGGTCGAGGATTGTGCACGCGCCGGTGTCTCGGTGGCGGTCATCATGAGTTCCGGCTTTGGCGAGAGCGATCCGGACGGCACCGGGCTGGGCAAGCGGCAGGAAGCGCAGATGCGCGCCAGTGCGCGTGCGGCCGGCATGCGCCTGTTCGGCCCCAACTCGCAGGGACTGGCCAATTTCGGCAGTGGCGCGGTGCAAAGCTTTTCCACCATGTTCACCGAGGTGACGCCGCAGGATGGACCGGTGGGCATCATCAGCCAGAGCGGCGCGATGAGTGTGATCCCCTATGGCCTGCTGCGCGGCCGCGGCATCGGCGTGCGCCACAGCCATGCGACCGGCAATGACTGCGATGTCACCGTCTGCGAACTGGCCACGGTGGTGGCCGAGGATCCCGCCCTCAAACTGTTGCTGCTGTACCTGGAAGGCATTCCCGACCCCTGGCACCTGGCCGAGGCGGCGCAGGTCGCCCGCCAGCGCGGCCTGCCGATCGTGGCGCTGAAATCCGGGCGCAGTCCGGCCGGCCAGAAGGCAGCGGCCTCGCACACGGGTGCGCTGGCCAACGAAGACCGAGTGGTCGACGCCTTCCTCGCCGAGCACGGCATCTGGCGCGCCCAGAACATGGCCGATCTGGTGGATACGGCGCAACTGTATCTGCAGGGCTGGAAGCCACGCGGCCGACGCCTGGTGGCGATCAGCAATTCCGGTGCCGTCTGCGTGCTGGCCGCCGACGCGGCCAGCCAGGCGAACATGCCACTCGAGCCGCTGGCCGAGGACACGCAGGCCTGCCTGCGCCAGATCCTGCCCGGCTTCGCCACCACGACCAACCCGGTGGACATCACCGCGGCGCTGCTGTCGAACAGCAAGTTGTTCGGGGCGATCCTGCCGCCGATTGCCCGTGATCCGGCGGCTGATGCCTTCCTGATCGGCATTGCGGTGGCCGGTGCCGGCTATGACGTGCCGGCCTTTGCGCGCGATGCCGCCGACTTTGCCGCCCTGACTGGCAAGCCGGTGGTGGTGGCTGCGCCCCAGACCAGCGTGGCCGGGCAGTTCAAGACGCTGGGCCTGCCGATCTTTCCGACCGAGGGCCAGGCCGTGCAGGCACTGGGCCAGTACCTCTCGCACATGGCCTTGATCGAAGCGGTGCAGGCCCGGCCGCCCCGTCTGCCGGAGCCGGTGCAGATGCCAGTGGCCGCACGGCTGCGCAACGAGGCCGACAGCCTGGCCTTGCTGGCGGCCCGTGGTGTGCACGTGGTGGCGCATCGTCGCTGCCAGGATGAGGCCGAGGCCGTGGCGGCCTTCCAGGTCCTCGCGGGAGAAGCCGGTGCGGTGGTGCTCAAGGGGTGCTCGTCCCAGGTCAGCCACAAGAGCGAGTTTGGGCTGGTGCATCTGGGGCTGCGCGATGAGCAGGGCGTGCGGCATGCCTTCCGGGCTGTCGTGGCCGCCGCGCAGTCAGCGGGCATCCAACTCGAGGGCATCCTCGTCGCGGCCCAGGTGCGCAGCCAGCGCGAGCTGATGATCGGTGCCCGTCTCGACCCGGTCTTCGGGCCTGTGGTGCTGATGGGCGATGGCGGCAAGTATGTCGAGGCGATGCCTGACAGCGTCGTGATGCTGCCGCCGCATGACGAGGCGTCCGTGCGCCGCGCGCTGGCAGGCCTTCGCATCGCGCCCCTGCTGGACGGGGTGCGTGGCGAGCCGGCCCTGGATGTGGCGGCCTTCTGCCATCAGGTTCTGGCCGTCGCGCGGCTCATCAGTGATCCGGCCGCCGGCATCTCGCAGCTGGATATCAACCCGGTCTGTGTCGGTGCCCAGGGCCAGGGCTGTGTGGCCGTCGATGCGGTGCTGTTTTGTTGAAAGGACGATGATGAGCAAGACCGTGCGCATTGGCGCAGGTGCCGCCTGGTGGGGCGATCGGGTCGAACCGGCCGCCCTGGTCGCCGAGAAAGGGGCCCTCGATTACCTGTGCTTTGAGACCATGGCCGAGGCCACCGTGTCGGCTGCCCAGGTGCGGGCGCGGCGCGATCCTTCCTTTGAAGGCTATGACACCTATCTCGATGACCGGATGCGCGCTGTGTTGTCGGCCTGTCGCCGCAATGGCACCCGGATCATCACCAACCAGGGCTGGATCAATCCCGAGGGCGCGGCGCGGCGCATCGTGCACTGGCTGCGCGAGCTGGGCTTTCCGGGCGTCAAGGTCGCGGCCGTCAATGGCAGCCTGATCACCGATCGCGTGCTGCATCTGACCGACCGCATCCTGGAGAACGGGCAGCCCACCGCCAGCCTGGCCGGGTCACTGATTTCAGCCGAGGTCTACCTGGGCGCCGAACCGATCGTGCAGGCCCTGCGCGATGGCGCGCATATCGTGGTCACCGGCCGGGTTGCCGATCCCTCGATCTTCCTGGCGCCGATGATGTTCGAGTTCGGCTGGGATCCGCTCGACCACCAGCGTCTGGGACAGGGTACGGGTATCGGCCACCTGATGGAGTGCGGCGCCCAGGTCACGGGCGGCTATTTCTCCGATCCGGGCTTCAAGGATGTGCCGCAGCCCTGGAACTTCGGCTTCCCGATCGCCCAGGTCGGCGCCGATGGCTCGGCCGTGCTCAGCAAGGTGGCCGGCACTGGTGGCGCGATCAACTTGCAGACCGTCAAGGAGCAGATGCTCTACGAGGTGCATGATCCGGCGAACTACATCACCCCTGACGTCGTGGTGGACTTCACGACGGCCCGTCTCGAGCAGGTCGGGCCCGATCAGGTCCGTGTCAGCGGCATCAGCGGCAAGCCGCGCACACCAACGCTGAAGGTGTCGATCGGTTGCACCGAAGGCTTCATCGGCGAGGACATGTTCTTCTATGCCGGCCCGGGCGCGCTGCGCCGGGCGCAACTGGCCAAGCGCATTCTCGAGGAGCGCTTTCGCATCGTCGGCCTGAAGGCGCAGGAATACCGGGTGGATTTCCTGGGCCTGAATGCCATTCATGGCGCTGCCACGCCGGCCGATGCGCCGCAGCCCTACGAGGTGGCGGTACGGGTGGCGGCGCGCACCGCCACGCGCGAGGAGGCGCTGAAGGTGGGGCGCGAGATCGATGGCATGGCCGTCTCCGGCGTTGCCCATACGGGCAAGCGCGTGCCGCACGCCGACCGCACCCGCGAGGTGATCGGGGTCTGGTCCTCGCTGGTGCCGCGCGAGCAGGTGCCGGCCTCGGTGGTCTTTTTCCAAAGCTGAAGGAGCTGTCATGAACGTCATGCTGCAGCATCTGGCCCATGCCCGCTCCGGCGACAAGGGCGATACTTCGAACATCGCCGTCTTCGCCTACGAAGCGGCGTTTTATCCCCTGCTCAAGGCGCAACTGACTGCAGAGGCCTTCAAGGCCTTCTATGCCGGCGCCATCAAGGGCGAGGTCTTGCGCTACGAGGTCGACAATCTCGAGGCCCTCAATTTCGTCTGCCATGGCGCCCTGGGCGGCGGCGTGTCGCGCAGCCTGTGCCTGGACAATTACGGCAAGGCCCTGTCGGCCGCCATTCTTGGTTTTCCGATCGAGGTGCCCGAACGCTTGCTGCCCCAATTGCGCGGCCGTCACGAACTGGCCTGAGGCCGGCCTTCGTCGCAAGCCTTTTTTAAGGAATCGTTCCTCATGCACCGAACCCTGCCCAATCCCGCGGCGGCGCTGCGCCGTCTCGTGCCCCTTGCCTTGCTGCTGTGCGCGGCCACCGCGCTGTCTCCCGCCCTGGCGCAGGGCAGCTATCCGGACAAGCCGGTACGCATCATCGTCCCGTACCCGCCTGGCGGCACCACCGACCTGCTGGCGCGTGCCATCGCACCGCGGCTGGAAGAGCGGCTCAAGCAGAAATTCATCGTCGAGAACCGGCCCGGTGCAGGCGGCGGCATCGGCTCGCTGGCGGTGGCCAAGTCGCCGGCCGATGGGTATACCCTGGTGATGGGTACGCTGGCCACCCACGCCATCATTCCGGTCCTGCAAAAGCCGGCTCCCTATGATCCCCAGAAGGACTTTGCGCCGGTCACCCTGGTGGCGGCCACCCCCAATGTCCTGGTGGCGCATCCGGGATCGGGCATCCGCACCGTGTCAGACCTGCTGGCCCAGGCCAGGGCCCGGCCGGGCGCGATCAGCTTTGGCTCGACCAGTCCGGGCGGTTCGCCGCACATGAGTGGCGAACTGCTCAAGACCATGGCCCGCATCGATCTCGTTCATGTGCCGTACAAGGGCGCCGCGCCGATGCTGATCGACCTGATGGGTGGACAGATTCCGGTGGGCTTTGACAACCTGCCGTCTTCCATGACTCACATTCGTTCGGGCAAGGTGCGCGCCCTGGCGGTCACCAGTGTGCGGCGCTGGCCGGCAGCGCCCGACATCCCGACCCTGGCCGAGTCCGGCGTGCCCGGCTATGAGTCCTCGGCCTGGTTTGGCCTGCTGGCCCCCGCGGGCACCCCCAGGGCGGTGATCGACCTGCTGCAGCAGCAGGTGGCAGCGATCCTGCGCCAGCCCGAGGTCGAGAAGTATTTTTACGAGCAGGGGGCCGAGCCGGGGGGCAACACCCCTGATGACTATGCGCGGGTGATCGCCGCTGAGCTGGCCAAGTGGGCCCGGGTGGTGGCGGCGACCGGCGTGAAGATGGAATGAAGCCGATGATGATGAACCTGTCCATCTCCACACGGGCCGGGAGCCGGCGTCTGCTGATCCATTCGGCCCTGGCCCTTGGCGCGCTGCTCGTGTCGCCCTCAGGTGGGGCGCAGACCAGCACGGTCCCTTATCCGAACCGCCCGGTTCGCTTGGTCGTGCCTTATCCGCCCGGTGGGCCGACCGACATCGTGGCAAGGGTCGTGGCCGCGCAACTGACCGAGTCGATGGGCCAGCCCTTCGTGATCGAGAACCGTGCCGGTGCTGGCGGCAATATCGGGGCCGAGGCTGTGGCCCGTGCAGCCGCCGATGGCTACACCCTGCTGGTGGCGACCACTGCGCATGCGATCAACATGTCCTTGTTCAGGAACCCGGGCTACGATGTGCTCAAGGACTTCGCGCCGGTCTCGCTGCTCACGCAGGGGCCGCTGGTGCTGGTCGCCCATCCCGGCCTGTCGGCGGGCAGCGTCCGCGAGCTGGTCGCGATGGCCAAGGCCAGGCCGGGCAGCCTGCAGTTCGCGTCTTCGGGCAATGGCCAGTCGACCCATCTGGCCGGTGAATTGTTCAACACCCTGGCCGGCGTGCGCCTGACCCATGTCCCCTACAAGGGCAGCGCACCGGCACTCAATGATGTCGTGGCTGGCCAGGTGCCGCTGATGTTCGACACCATGCTCTCGGCGATGCCGATGGTGCGCAGCGGCCGTCTCAAGGCACTGGCCGTCACCGGTGCCCAACGCTCACCGGCCGCGCCCGAGTTGCCGACGCTGGCCGAGTCCGGGCTGGCGGGTTATCAGGTCTATGCCTGGAACGGCCTGCTGGCGCCGCAGGGCACGCCGCCCGCCATCATTGCCCGGCTCAACGAGGAACTGCGCAAGGCGATGCAGTTGCCGATGGTGCGCGACAAGTTCAGTGCCCAGGGCTTTGCGGCCTCTTGGGGCAGTCCGGAACAGGCCGGTGCCTTCGTGCGCGCCGAGGTCGAGCAATGGAGCCGCACCGTGAAGGCCTCGGGCGCCAGCCTCGACTGAATGCGGTCGGCCTTCACGACCTGGCAGTTGTCGGGCCTGCCTCAGCCTGCGGCATCCGGCAGCAGGATGGCCGCCCCGGTGGTGCTGCGGCTTTCGAGATCGGCATGGGCCTGGCTGACCTGGCTCAGGGAATATCGCCGGTCCACCTCGGCCTTGACCGCACCGCTTTGCACGGCGGCCGCAAAGCGCCGGGCCGACAGCAGCAGGTCCTGCCGCGAGGCGATGTAGGTGCGCAGGGTCGGCCGGCTCACGATCAGGGACTTGGCATGCAGCCTTTGCAGCTCGAAGCCTTCCACGTCGCCCGAGGCGGTGCCGTAATTGATCGCCATGCCGCGCGTGCGCAGGCAATCGAGCGAGGGCAGGAAGACATCCTTGCCCACCGCGTCATAGACGACATGAACGCCTTCGCCACTGGTGATGGCCTGCACCCGGTCCACGAAATCTTCCTGCCGGTAATCGATCACATGATGGCAGCCATGGGCCAGTGCCAGGGACCGCTTGGCCGCGGAGCCGACCGTCCCTATCACCTCGGCGCCCAGTGCGCGCGCCCAGGCCGACAGGATCAGGCCCATGCCGCCAGCGGCCGCATGGACCAGGACCCGGTCGCCGGGCTGAACCGGGTACAGGCGATGCAGCAGGTACTCGGCCGTCATGCCGCGCAGCAAGGTGGCGGCTGCCGTTTCCATGCTCAGGCCCTGCGGGACCAGCAGGCAGCGCTCGGCCGGTACATTGCGGACACTGGCATAGGCGCCGGGATGAATGTAGGTGACCGCCTGCCCGACCTTGAATTCATCGACCCCCTCTCCGACGGCCTCGATGAGGCCCGATCCCTGCGAGCCCAGCACCGCCGGAAACTGCGTGCTGTGATGGGGCCCGGCAGCCCCCTTGCGCTGGTAGATGTCGGCGAAATTCAGGCCGATTGCCTGCTGCACGATGCGCACCTCGCCGCGACCGGGCGCGGGCACGGCCTGCTGGCGCAGGGTGAGGACCTCGGGACCGCCATGGCGTTCGATCAGGGCAACAGTGGCAAGCATCGGCGGGCATCCTCGGGGTGTCGGTGAATCAGTGGGCAGGGGCCGGGCGGCAGACTCAAGCGCTGGCCTTGCATGCAGGCCTTGCCCTTGCGGAACGGCGCAATGTCCGTGCAGGCAGTATCCCTATAATCGATCGCGATCACCGCGCCTGCGGTGACGAATGGAACGGGAGACCCGACGATGGCCGCAAGCGATACCAGCCAGGCAGGCATGCCCCTTGCCCCCTATACCGTGCTGGATCTGACGATTGCGCGGGCCGGCCCCACGGCGGTGCGCCTGCTGGCGGACTGGGGGGCCAATGTCATTCGTATCGAGCCGCCCCCCGAGAAGGACCGCGGTTCCGTGACGGGCCGGCGCCAGGGCTCGGACGAGCAGAACCTGCACCGCAACAAGCGCAGCCTGTGTGTCGACCTCAAGAGCGAGGAGGGGCTGAAGATCCTGCGCCAACTGGTCGAGCGTGCCGACGTAGTGGTCGAGAACTTCAGGGCCTCGGTCAAGAAGCGCCTGGGCCTGACCTATGAACAGCTCAGCGCGATCAATCCGCGCATCATCCTGGCCAGCATCTCCGGCTTCGGACAGGACGGCCCGTATGCCGCCCGGCCGGGCTTCGACCAGGTCATACAGGGCATGTGTGGCCTGATGTCGATCACCGGCGAGCGTGGCCGCACACCGGTGCGTGCCGGCATCGCCGTCTCCGATACCACGGCCGGCATGTTTCTGGGCCAGGGCATCCTGCTCGCCCTGTTGCAGCGCGAGCGCACTGGCGTGGGCCAATGGGTGCACACCTCGCTGCTCGAGGGCATGCTCAACAAGCTGGACTTTCAGGGCGCGCGCTATACCGTCGATGGCGAGGTGCCCGGGCAGGAAGGCAATGCCCATCCGACCCAGATTCCGATGGGGACCTTCCAGGCGGCCGATGGCCTGGTCAACATCGGAGCCAGCACCAAGAAGATGTGGCCGGCCCTGTGCCATGCGATCGGGGCAGAACACCTGCTCGGGCATCCGCATTATCAGGACATGCCCAGCCGCATCCGCCATCGCGACCAGCTCGATGCTGACCTGAATGCGGTGCTGTCCAAGATCCCGATTGCCACCCTGGTCGAGAAGCTCAACGCCGTCGGCGTGCCCTGCGGTCCGATCAACACGGTGGGCCAGGCTTTCGAGGATCCCCAGGTCAAGCACCTGCGCGTCACACGGACCTCGGTGCATCCCAAGCTTGGTCCCATCGAACTGTTGCGCTCGCCGATCAACCTGTCGGGCAGTCCCCAGCCGGACCAGTTCGCACGTCATGCGCCCGACCCGGGCGAGCAAAGTGTCGAGTTGCTCAGGGAACTGGGCTATGACGAGGTCGCCGTGCAGCAGCTGATCAAGCAAGGGGTGGTGGCATGACGGCCGTTGCCGCCAAGCCGGTCAGCGGACAGGGGCCGCAACTGCTGATCGAGGGCAAGGTGGCCACCATCACCCTGTCACGTCCGGAGCTGGCCAATCGCCTCGGACCGGACGATCTCGAAACCCTGCTGGCCCATGTCCAGACGGTCAACGCAAGGCCGGAGGTGCTGGTGCTGGTCCTGCAAGGGCAGGGCAAGTATTTCTGCAGCGGCTATGACATCGGCCGCATCGGCCAGGGCCGGACGGTGGACTTCGAAACCGTCGTCAATGCGGTCGAGGATGCGCGGCCGGTCACGATCGTGCGCCTGCACGGGCCGGTCTATGGGGGCGGCACCGACCTGAGCCTGGCCTGCGACTTTCGCATCGGCGTGCCGGCTGTCGAGATGTTCATGCCGGCAGCGCGCCTGGGTCTGCATTTCTACCAGCGCGGCCTGGAGCGCTACCTCAGCCGCCTCGGGCTGGATGTGGCCAAGCGCCTGTTCCTGACCGCCGATCGCATCGGCGCCGAGGAGATGCGTGCCGTGGGCTTTCTGACGCAACTGGTGCCCGCCGAGCAACTCGATGCCGAGGTCGCGCGCCTGAGCGGGCGTCTGTGTGCGATGGCACCCCTGGCGATGCTGGGCATGAAGAAACACCTGAACCGGATGGCCTGCGCCCGTCTGGATGTCGAAGACCTCAAACGGGATACGCAGGCGGCTGCGCAATCCGAGGACCTCAAGGAAGGCCGGCAGGCCTGGCTCGAAAAACGTGCGCCCGATTTCAAGGGGCGTTGATCCACCAGGGCGCGGCCCCATGCCGCATACAGGACAGCACATGGACCGACGACATTTCAACCGCCTGCTGGCTGCTCCAGCGCTTTGGGCTGCGACCGGCGCGCAGGCCCAGGCCAGGCCTTATCCCTCGAGCCAGATCCGCATGATCATCGGCTACACACCCGGTGGAGCCGCCGATTTCGCGGCCCGCATCTACGCCGAGTCGATGAGCCGACACCTGGGTCAGAACATCGTGGTGGAGAACCGGCCCGGCGCGGGCAGCACGCTGGCCTCGCAATTGATCATGGCCGCCCAGCCCGATGGCTATACGGTCGGACTGGGCACGGCGGCCATCTACGGCATCGATCAGTACCTGTACAAGGTCAAGTACACGCCGGCCGATTTCACCCCGGTGACACAGCTGACCTCCTCACCCCTGATCCTGGCGATCAGTCCGCAACTGAAGGCACGCAACCTGGCCGAGTTCGTGGCCTATGCCAAGGCCAATCCGGGCGTGCTCAATTATTCGTCCTCGGGCAATGGCGGCTCGCCGCACACGGCCGGCATGTTGTTCGAGAAGGCCGTCGGCGTGCCGATGACGCATGTGCCTTTCAAGGGCGGCGCGCCGGCCCTGCTCGCGGTGGCCCAGGGTGATGTGCATTTTTCGTTCGGGACGGCCCCCTCGGTCCTGCCGATGGGGCGCAAGGGATTGGTGCGCATGCTCGCGGTCACCAGTGAAAAGCGCTCGAACATTGCGCCGGACCTGCCCACCGCCATCGAAGGTGGCTTGCCCGGCTTTGTGGACACCTTCTGGTTCGGCCTGTTTGGTCCGGCGCGACTGCCCCGCGAGATCGTCGACAAGCTGTATGCCGCGGCGATCAAGGCCTCGTCCGAGACCGAGGTGCGCGACCGCCTGCTCACCAGTGGTGCCGAGGCGGCCGTCTCGGCCTCGCCAGCAGCTTTTCACGCCTTTGCGCTCGAAGATGGCAAGGCCTCGCGCGAGCGCGTCGAGGCGGCCAAGATCAAGCTGGACTGAACCCCCGGCCCGTCTGCGCAGGCATCGCGCAGCACTGCATCAGCGCAGGATCAACCCGCCATCGACCGGCAGGGTCTGTCCGACCACGTAGGCAGCCAGCGGCGAGGCCAGGAACAAGGCCACGCCGGCCATGTCCTGCGGCGTGCCCAGGCGCTTGAGGGGAATGCGCTGCAGCACGCCCTGCAGGCGCTGGGGATGATCGGTGGTGACCCGGGTCATCTTGGTGGCCACCATGCCCGGCGCGATGCCATTGACGCGGATGCCGTCGGTGGCCCAGGCATCGCCCAGCGTGCGGGTCAGCCCGACCGCGCCGGCCTTGGAGGCGTTGTAGGCCGGGTTGCCGCGCGTGGCATGGTAGGCCGCGGTTGAGCTGATGATGATCACCGAGCCCTGGGCGGCCTTGAGCATGGGGTGGAATTTTTGCGCCGTCACCATCAGGCTGTTCAGGTTGACGTCGATCACCTTCTGGAAGCCCGCGCTCTGGAATTCCTGCTTCTCGTAGAGCACGACGCCTTGCGACTGGATCAGCACATCGAGCTGCTGGAAGGGCGGCTGCCAGCGTTCGATGCTCTCGAGGTCCCCGACATCGACCTGCGCATAGTGCAGGCCATCGAGATGGGAGTCGGGCGAGTCCGCATAGTCGGCGGCCGAGGCTCGGGTGCCCCAGACATGCACCGAGGCGCCCCGCTCGAGAAAGGCACGCGCGATGGCATTGCCGATGCCGCTCGAGCCGCCGACCACCAGTACATTCTTGCCTGAAAAATCCAGTTCGTTCATCACAGCACCTTGAGGGTTCGGACCCAGGGTGGTCCGGTTCAAGGCGTCATTGAAGCACCGAGCGGGGTATCGTGCCTGCGCATGTCCCGCTCTGGCGCAGCCCTGCGCTCGGGTGCTGCGGGTGTTCCGAATCCGGCCGCGCCCGGACTCGGGTGGGGCAGGCCCATGGGACCATTGCCCCAGGCCGTCGCGCCCGGCGAGGTTCGCCTGCATCCGGCGAACGGCCCCTCTCTCGCAAGGTGTTGTCTTGAGTTTTCTGATCGGCAGCGGATTGACGCGCTTCGGGCGCCATGAAGGCAGCGGCGTGCTGGACCTGATGACCCAGGCCAGCGACCTGGCCCTGGCCGATGCCGGAATGGCGCGAGGCGATGTCGATGCCTTGCTGTGTGGTTACGCAACCACCTTGCCGCACCTGATGCTGGCCACCCTGTTTGCCGAGCACTATGGGTTGCGGCCCCACTACGCCCATGCGATGCAGATGGGGGGCGCGACCGGTTTTGGTCTGGTGATGCTGGCCCACCAGCTGATTGCCTCCGGTGCGGCGCGTCGCGTGCTGGTGGTGGGCGGCGAGAACCGCATGACCGGCCAGAGCCGGGACTCCTCGATCCAGACCCTGGCCCAGGTCGGGCATCCGGTGTACGAAGTGCCATTGGGCGCCACCATACCGGCCTACTATGCCTTGCTCGCCTCGCGCTACATGCACGAATACGGCACCACGGCGCGCGACTTCGCGCAATTGGCTGTCCTGATGCGACGCCATGCCCGCGACCATGAGGGCGCCCAGTTCCGCGACCCGATCACGGTCGAGGAGGTCCTGGCCTCGCGGCCGATCGCCACGCCCCTGAAGATGCTGGACTGCTGTCCGGTCTCCGATGGTGGCTGCGCCTTCCTGCTGTCGGGGCAGGCCGAGGGCCCCCATCCTGTGCGGCTGCGCTCGGCCGCCCAGTACCAGAACAGCCAGCATGTCAGTGCCTCGCCGAGCCTGACCCGCTTCGGTGCCGACGATTCGAGCGCACGGGCGCTGCAGGCGGCTGGCCGCAGCCTCGATGACATCGAATACGCCGCCATCTACGACAGCTTCACCATCACGCTGACGATGCTGCTCGAGGAGATCGGTCTGGCGCCGCGCGGTCAGGCGGGTCGCCTGGCCGAAGAGGGGCACTTCAGCCGCGAGGGACCGATGCCCCTGAACCTGCATGGCGGGCTTCTGTCCTACGGGCATTGTGGGGTCGGAGGGGCAATGGCCCATCTGGCCGAGACCCATCTGCAGATGACCGGGCGCGCCGGCATCCGTCAGGTGCCAAGGGCGGGTGTCAGCCTGCTGCACGGGGATGGCGGTGTCCTGTCCTCCCATGTCAGCCTGGTGATGGAGGCCTGCCCATGACGCTGCCGGTGCAGGACTGGACACAGGGCGGGACGGCCCTGCAGGTGCAACAGTGCCCGGCCTGCCTGGCTCGCTGGTATTTCCGCCGTAATTTCTGCCCCGGCTGCGGCCATGCCTCGCCGCTGACGCGCACCGCCCAAGGGGATGGCGTGGTCGAGGCGGTCACCATCGTGCATCGCGCGCCCTCCGAGGCCTTTCGCGCGCTGGCGCCGTACGCGATCGTGCTGGTCGGGCTCAGCGAGGGCGTGCGGGTGATGGCGCATGGCAGCCTCGACCTGGCCATCGGCGACCGCGTGCATTTCTCGCTGCGCACGGTGGCGGGCCAGCCCTTGCCCTATTTCCAGAAAGGCTGAGGCATGAAGCGCATTCAGCAGTGGAGCGCGATGCTGGGGCTCATGCTGTTGGCCGGCTGCATGCGCCCCGCTGTGGCGCCCGTGCCTTCGCCCCTGGCCGACCCGCGCAGCCTCTTGCCGCAGGCGGCCGACGCCGCGCCGGCCAGCCCCCTGTGGCCGCAGCGCTGGTGGCAGTTGCTCGGCGACCCTGAACTGGATCGGCTGATCGGTCTTGCGCTCAGTGACAATCCTGGCCTGAGGCTGAGCCGCGCCCGCATCGAGCGGGCCCTGGCCGTGGTCGAGTCCAGCCGCGCCGGAGCCAGCGTGCAGGCAGGCGCCAGCGGCGAACTGGGCTCGCAACGCTACTCGGCCAATGGCCTGATTCCCAAGCCGATCGCCGGCAATACCTGGGACAGTGCGGCCCTGCAGGCTGCGCTCAACTGGAGCCCGGACCTGTTCGGCCAGCATGCCGCCGAGTTGGCCGCCGCCGTTGGGCAGGCGCGTGCCACACAGGCCGATGCGGCCGCCGCCGCCCACCAGCTGGCGGTCCAGATCACGCGGGCCTGGGTGTCGCTGGCGCGCGTGCGGGCCCTGGCGGCCACCGAGAAGGCTGTGCTCGGCCAGCGCGAACAGGCCTTGCGCCTGACGCAACAACGGGTGCAGGCGGGTCTCGATGAGCGCGCGCTTCAGGCGCAGGCCCAGGCGGCCGTCAGCGAGACGCGCCGCGACATCGAAACGCTCGAGGAGCAGGCGCGCATCCTGCGCCGGCAACTGGCGGTGCTGTGTGCCTTGCCGCCGGAGCATCTGCAGGGCGCCGCGCCTGATCTCGAAGACCTGCGGCGCGCCGCCTGGCCCTCGAGTTACCCACTCGACCTGCTGGGCCGTCGCCCCGAGGTGGTGGCTGCCCGCTGGCGGGTCGAGGCTTCGGTCCAGGATGTGGCCCTGGCCCGCAGCCAGTTCTATCCCAACATCAATCTGTCGGCCTTCGTCGGCTTCAATTCGCTGGGGCTGGGACGACTGCTCGAGTGGGGCAGCCGGCAACCGGGGGCCTCGGCCGCCATCCGCCTGCCCCTGTTTGACGGGGGTCGCCTGAAGGCGCAACTGGGCCTGCGCCAGGCCGATCTGGAGGCCGCGATCGCCGGCTACAACCAGGCCATCTTCGATGCGGTGCGTGAAGTGGCCGATGCCCAGTCGGGCGCTGCCTCGCTGCTGCGCCAGGATGCCGATCAGGCGCAGGCGCTGCAGCAATGGCAACTGAGCCATGAACTGGCCGAGCGCCGTTTCAAGGGCGGCCTGGGCAACTATCTGGCGGTCCTCTCGGCGCAGGCACCGGTGCTTCAGCAGCAGCGCCAGTCCATCGACCTGAAGGCCCGCCAGATCGACGCCCAGGTCTTGTTGATGAAGGCGCTCGGCGGTGCCTGGCAGGAGGATCTTCGCCCATGAACGACCGGTCGCCCGCCGTCCCCGCGAGCCCGCGCCCGGGCTCCGCCGCCGTGGCGCGGCGCCTGGGCTTGCGACTGATCGCGCTGGCGGTCTTGCTCGGCGGTGTTGCCTGGGGCGCCTGGCACTGGTTCGAGTCCCGTCATGTGCAGACGACAGACAATGCCTATGTGGCCGGCAATGTCGTGCAGATCACGCCCCAGCTGGCTGGCACCGTGGTGCTCATCCAGGCCGACGAGACCGATTTCGTGAAGGCCGGACAGGTGCTGGTGCGGCTCGATTCGGCCGATGCACAGGTGGCCCTCGAGCAGGCGCAGGCGCAGCTGGGCCAGACGGTGCGCGAGGTGCGCAGCCTGTTCGCCAACCTGGCCACCTTCAAGGCCATGGTGGCCCAGCGTGAGGCCGAACAGGCGCGCGCACAGGGCGAACTGTCCCGTGCCCAGGACGACGTCAGCCGGCGCCGGCCGCTGGTGGCCAGTGGGGCGGTCGGCCAGGAGGAGATGCAGCATGCGCTGTCCGAGGCGCAGGCGGCAGACAGCCGTCTGCAGGCGGCGCGGGCGGCCCTGGCCGCAGCCCGCGAACAATTGGCGGTGAGCCTGACCCAGACCGAGGGGCTGCGCCCCGATCAGCACCCGCTGGTGTTGCGCGCGGCGGCCCGGTTGCGCGAGGCCTGGGTCGCCCATCAGCGCAGCGTGCTGCGCTCGCCGATCGATGGCACGGTGGCCAAGCGCAGCGTGCAGATCGGACAGCGGGTGCAGGCCGGCGCCCCCTTGATGACGGTGGTGGCCCTGAACCAGTTGTGGGTCGATGCCAACTTCAAGGAGGGCCAGTTGCAGGACCTGCGCATCGGTCAGCCCGCCACGCTGCAGGCCGATGTCTATGGCAGCAAGGTGAGCTACCGCGGCACGGTGGCGGGCCTTGGCGCGGGCACGGGGGCTGCCTTTGCCCTGTTGCCAGCCCAGAATGCCACCGGCAACTGGATCAAGGTGGTGCAGCGGGTGCCGGTGCGCATCGTGCTCGATGGCAAGGCGCTGGCCGAGCATCCGCTGCGCGTCGGACTGTCGATGGAGGTCAGTGTGGATGTGCGCAACAAGGAGGGTGTCCGCCTCTCCAGTGCACCTCGGCAGGCCCCGCTCGCCGCCACCGAGGTCTTTGAATCGCGTCAGGACGAGGCCGATGCCGACATCCGGCGCATCATCGCCCTGAACCTTGGTCAGCCTCCGGTCAGGCGCTGAGGTGACATCCGCCGCGCCCGCAGCACCGGCGCCCCTGAAGGGCCGCGCCCTGGTCATGGGCACCCTGGCCCTGTCCCTGTCCACCTTCATGACAGTACTGGATGCGGCGATTGCCAATGTCTCGATTCCCGCAATCGCAGGTGACATCGGGGTCAGTCCCTCGCAGGGGACCTGGGTCATCACCAGTTTCGGGGTAGCCAATGCGATTGCGGTACCGCTCAGTGGCTGGCTCGCCCAGCGCTTCGGCACCGCCCGCATGTTCACGGTCTGCGTGCTGCTGTTCGTGCTGACCTCCTGGCTGTGCGGGATGTCACCGAGCCTGGAGTTGCTGGTGTTCTTTCGCGTGCTCCAGGGGCTGGCCGCCGGGCCGCTGATCCCGCTGTCGCAAACCCTCCTGTTGGCCAGCTATCCGCCAAGCCGGGCCGGCACTGCGCTGGGCCTGTGGGGCATGACCACCCTGTTTGCGCCGGTGGTGGGGCCGGTGCTGGGCGGCTGGATCACCGATACCCTGTCCTGGCCCTGGATCTTCTTCATCAACGTGCCCTTTGGCCTGTTCGCGGCCAGTGTGACCTGGAGCCTGTATCGGGAGCGCGAAACCTCTACCCGCAAGCTGCCCATCGACAGCATCGGGCTGGGCCTGCTGGTGATCTGGGTGGGGGCCCTGCAACTGATGCTGGACAAGGGCAAGGAACTGGACTGGTTCACCTCGCCCCTGATTCTCGCGCTGGCCATCGTCGCGGTGATCGGCTTTGCGGTGTTTCTGGTCTGGGAGTTGACCGAGGCCCACCCGATCGTCGATCTGCGCCTGTTTGCCGGCCGCAATTTTTCGCTTGGTGTGCTGTGCATCTCGATCGCCTATGGCGTTTATTTCGGCACCGTCGTCCTGGTGCCGCTGTGGCTGCAGCAATGGATGGGCTACACCGCCACGATGGCAGGCATCGCGGTGGCACCGATCGGGCTCATGGCCATCGTCCTGAGTCCTCTGGTGGGGCGCAAGGTCAGTGTCTGGGACCCGCGCCTGATGGCCGGCTGCGCCTTTCTCGGCTTTGCCTTCGTGCTCTGGATGCGCTCGCATTTCACCAGCGACACCGACCTGATGCATGTGATGATGCCCGCCTTCCTGCAGGGGGCTGCCATGGGGTTCTTCTTCATTCCCCTGACCACCCTGATCCTGTCTGGTCAGCCGCCTGACAAGATGCCCACCGCAGCCGGCCTGAGCAGCTTTTCGCGCATCATTTTCGGGGCCATGGGCACCTCCATCACCACCACCCTGTGGGACGAGCGGGCCGCCCTGCATCATGCCCAGCTGACCGAGCACCTGTCGAGCGGGCAGGGGGCCCTGGCCTCGACCCTGGAGCGGCTGGGTGGCCTGGGGCTGGACAGCCAGCAGGCGATGGCTGTGATCAACCGCTGGGTGGATCAACAGGCCTTCACCCTGGCGGCCGACGAGTTGTTCCTGGGCGCCACCTTCACCTATGTGCTGTTGTTTGCCCTGGTGTGGCTGATGCGCCGTCCCGCGCCGTTCAAGGGCGCGTCTGCCGCCAGTGCCGATGGCGCACACTGAGGCGATCGCTGCATTATTCATGTGCTGAATATCGGGCATCGGCCAGGAGGCTGGCGGTGTCCGGACAAAGGGCCTACAGTGGCGCCTCCCACCGAGCACAAGGAAGACCGGACATGCTGCCTGGCTTTACCCCCTGGCCCCCCGAGACCGTTGCCCGCTACCGCGCCAGGGGCTGGTGGCAGGACCTGCTGATCAGCGACATCGTCGCCGGGCAGGCCCGCCTGCGACCGGACAAGGTCGCCATCATCGAGGGCGACTTGCAGCTGGACTACGCCAGCCTGCAGCGGCGCGTCGAGCGCCTGGCCCGTCGCCTGGCCGCCACCGGCCTGGAGGCCCGCGACCGTGTCGTCATGCAATTGCCCAACAGCACCGGTTTCGTGGTGGCCTATCTGGCCCTGACCCGCATCGGCGCAATCCCGGTGATGGCACTGCGGGCCCACCGCCACAGCGAGGTGCGTCATTTCATCCAGTCGGCCGGGGCAGTCGCCTACATGATCCCGGATCTCATCCAGCGCTTTGACTACCGCGAGATGGCCGCGCAACTGGGGCCCGAGTGCCCGACGCTGCGCCAGGTGCTGGTGCTGGGCGAGCCGCTGGGCGGGCAGACCGACCTGCGCGGCCTGATGGCGATGGATGACGACCCCGCACTGGATGCCCAGCCTCTGGCCCGGCCCGATCCAGCCGATGTCGCCACCATGCTGCTGTCGGGGGGCACGACCTCGATGTCCAAGCTGATACCGCGCACCCATCTCGACTACGTGCTCAATGCCCGCCTGTGCGCCCAGGCCGCCGGCTTTGATGAGCAGACCGTCTTCATGGCCCTGCTGCCGCTCGGGCACAACTACAACCTGGCCTCGCCGGGCCTGCTGGGCGCCTTCCAGGCGGGCGGCACCCTGCTGATCGGTGCGGGCATGGATGCCGAGTCGGTGTTTCCGCTGGTGGCACAGCATCGGGTCAGCGTCATCGCCGCAGCCGTGCCCCTGATCACCCAGTGGCTGGCCTCGCCAGTGCCGGCGCTGCATGACCTGAGCTCGCTGAAGATCATCCAGAACGGCGGGGCGCGGCTGGCGCCTGAACTGCGCCAGCGCATCCGCAGCCAGTTTGGCTGCTTTGCCCAGGAGATCTACGGCACGGCCGAAGGCCTGATCAACATGACCCGGCCCGACGATCCGCCCGATCTGGCGCTCGAGAGTTCGGGTGCGCCGGTCTGCGACGACGACGAGATCAAGGTGCTCGATGAGGAGGGCCGCGAGGTGCCGGACGGTGAGCCCGGGGAGCTGGTCACGCGCGGCCCCTACACCATCCAGGGCTATTACAACGCCGGCGACAAGAACCGGGAGGCCTTCACCCCGGATGGCTTCTACCGCATGGGCGACATCGTGCGCAAGCGCGGCCGCCACGTGTTCGCAGAGGGCCGCAAGAAGGACCTGATCAACCGCGGCGGCGAGAAGATCTCCTGCGAGGAGGTGGAGAACCTGATCTTCCGCCATCCGGCGGTGCATCAGGTGGCGCTGGTGGCCATGCCCGATCCGGTCTTTGGCGAGAAGGCCTGTGCCTTCGTGGTGACCAAGCCGGGACAGTCGCTCGACTTTGCCAGCCTGATCCGCTTTCTCAGGGACCAGCAGATCGCCAGCTTCAAGCTGCCCGAGCGGCTCGAGCTCATCGAACAATTCCCCACCTCGCTGGTGGGCAAGATCCTCAAGCGCCAGCTGCGCGAGATGATCACCGACAAGCTGGCGCAGGAGGGAGGCGCCACCCCATGAAACCCATGAAGATCCGCATCATTGGCGCAGGCCCGGCCGGCCTGTATTTCGCCGGCCTGATGAAACAGTTGAATCCGGCCCATGACATCCAAATCCATGAGCGGGGGCCGCGCCACGCCACCTGGGGCTTTGGCGTGGTGTTCTCGGACCGGGCCCTGGAATTCCTGCGTGCCGACGACGAGGCGCTATACCAGTATCTGACGCCGCACATGCAGACCTGGCCCAACCTGACCATCGTCCACAACGACACGCGCCTGCCGATCACGGGCAATGGCTTTGCATCGATCGGCCGGCTCGAGCTGCTCACCCTGCTGTTTGCCCATGTGGAAAAGCTCGGTGTGCAGTTGCACTTTGAGAGCGAGATCGGTTCCTTGAAGCATCCGGCCCTGGCCGGTGCCGACCTGATCGTGGCGGCCAATGGCGCCTTTTCCTGGGTGCGCAGCGAGAACGAGGCCCGGTTTGGAACGACCACCGACTGGCGGCCCAACAAGTTCATCTGGTACGGCACCAGCCAGGTCTTCGACAGCCTGAGCCTGACTTTCCGCGAGACCGGGCACGGCGTGTTCTGCGCCCACCACTATCGCTACAGCCCGACCATGAGCACCTTCCTGGTCGAGCTCGAGGAGGCGACCTGGAAGCGGGCCGGCTTCGATGCCCTCGATCCGCAGGCCACCATCGCCCACTGCGAGCGGGTGTTTGCCAAGGATCTGGGCGGTCATCCGATCCTGTCCAACAACTCGCACTGGCGCAATTTCCCGGCCATCTGGAACGAGCGCTGGAGCTTTGACAACGTGGTGCTGATGGGCGATGCACTGCGCACCGCGCATTTCTCGATCGGATCGGGCACCCGCCTGGCGATGGAGGATGCCGTGGCCTTGTTCAAGGCCTTTCGCGAGCACGACGGCGATGTGCCCTTGGCCCTCCAGACCTACCAGACCCTGCGCATGCCCCCGATGAAGAAGATCTGGGATGCGGCCAATGTCAGCATCCGCTGGTATGAGCGCATGGACGAGCTGGTTGGCACCCTCAACCCGGTCGAATTTGCCTACAGCTACATGACCCGCACCGGCCGCGTCAACCACGATCAGATGCGCAAACGCGATCCGGACCTGGTCGCGGCCTACGAGAAGATGCATCCCGAGGCTTTCCGATAACATCGCCCGTGACAGGGGGTTGCGTCGCGCAGCGCCCGTCGCAAATGCCGGGCGCCCGATGTCCGGCCGGGAGCCCTCGATGGATCTGAAAGACCTGGACCTGAACCTGTTGCGCGTCTTCGTGCAACTGGCGCAGGATCGCAAGGTCTCGCTGGCGGCCGAGAACCTGGGCCTGTCCCAGCCCGCGGTCAGCAATGCCCTGGCGCGATTGCGGCGCCTGCTCGGTGATGAATTGTTCCTGCGTACCGCGCGCGGCATGCAGCCCACGCCGCTGGCCGAGCAACTGGCGCTGCCGATCCAGGCGGCGCTGGCCAGCATCCAGGACAGCCTGGCCAGCAAGCTCAGCTTCGAGGCCTCGAGCAGCGCCCGCCAGTTTGCCCTGGCCATGACCGACATTGGCGAGTTTCATTTCCTGCCCAGGCTGATGGCCGGGCTGGCGGTGGTGGCGCCGGGCGTGACCATCAGCACGGTGCGCAGCACCGCCGTCAACCTGCGCTTTGACATGGAGAACGGCAAGGTCGATCTGGCGATCGGACACCTGCCGGACCTGGGTACCGATTTTCATCGCCGGCGCCTGTTCAGCCAGCGCTATGTGTGCCTGATGCGCAAGGGCCATCCGATGCTGCGCGCCGCCGACAAGCTCAAGGCCTTCGGGCAGGCCAAGCATGCCCAGGTGGTCTCGGCCGGCACCGGTCATGGCCGGGTGGACGAGGTGATCGCGCGGACCGGCGTGCAGCGCCGCATCCACCTGTGTGTGCCGCATTTCGTGGCCCTGGCCGACATACTCGAGAAGTCCGACCTGGTGGCCACCGTGCCCGAGGCCTTTGCGCTGCGCAGCGTGCAGCACTTCAGGCTGGCCCTGCTCGAGCATCCGGTGCGACTGCCACCGATCGACATCAATCTGTTCTGGCATGCCAAGGCGCAGCGCGAGCCCGGCAACCAGTGGCTGCGCGACCTGATCGTGCAGCAGTTTTCACAAGGGGCGATGATCGCCCCGGTTTCAGCAAAGGCAAGATCATGAAATGGGCCAAGCAGGCACTGGATGTGGGGCTGTACACGATGCAGCGCGAGGCGATGCTGGCCTTCTGGCAGCAGGAAGCCGGCGTGCCTTTCGATGAAATGCTGCCGGTGGGCGGCGGCGTGCAGCAGCATCGTCATCGCATCGGCGCTTCGATCCTCAAGATCAACCATGTGCGCGATCCCTTGCCGGCTGCTGCTGCCAGTGGCTACCGGCGCCTGAGCATCGCCCGCGAGGGTCTGGCGGCACCGCGCGAGCTGCGCGACCCCGATGGCAATGCGCTGCGCCTGGTGCCGGCCGGCTTCGAAGGCATTGGTCAGCTCGAGATGGAAATCGCGGTGCGTGATCTGGCCGCCAGCCGCCATTTCTGGGGCCACGCGATGCAGCTGGAAGAAATTTCGGAAGGGCGTTTCCGGCTGGGCGAGTCGCTGCTGCGCCTGCTGCCTGATGTGTCCGTGGTGCCTGATCAGCCGATGCGTGCGGCCGGCTGGCGTTACACCACGGTACAGGTCTTCGATGTGGTCGGCGAGCATGCCGGCATCCTGGCCCGAGGCGGCCGCGAGGGCATGGCCCCCCGGCGCCTGGGCGAGGTCGCCTACATCTCGTTCGTCTGCGATCCGGATGGCCGCTGGATCGAGATCTCGCAGCGCAAGTCGCTGACCGGTTCGCTGGCCTGAGCCGCCTGCGTCAGGCCTGCGCCGCCTGCGTCAGGCCTGCGCCAGGCCCGCCCTGCGGCGCCGCGGGCCCTGCGCGAGGACACGCGGGCAGGCTTCAGGCCCCCGCTTCTTCCTCGGGCGTGCCACCCAGGTCGATGATCATCTGGCGCACCTTGGCCGCCGCAGTTTCCAGGTCAGGGCCGGCCGCACCGCGCAGCACAAGGGTAGTGCCGAAGCGGTCCTGGCGGTGGAAGGGGTAGCTGCCCAGGTCGATGTCGGGATGCTCGTCCTGGATGGCGCCCAGCCGCCGGGCCACATGGCTCTCCGGCATGTAGGCCGTGATCGAGCGCGACACCACCGTGATGCCACGGCGCAGCTGGCCCTCGAGCGAGCCGATCATCGCCTGCATCACCTGCGGGATGCCGGCCATCACGTAGACATTGTCGATGTAGAAGCCATGCGGCCCGAAAGGGTTGCGGATCAGGCCGCCACCCACGGGCACGCGGGCCATGCGCATGCGCATCTCCATGATCTCGGGCGGCGACTCACGGCGCCGAAGGATCTCGGCGATCTCCTCGTTGATCAGCAGGTCCACGCCGAAGGCCTTGGCAATGCAGTCGGCGGTGATGTCGTCATGGGTCGGTCCGATGCCGCCGGTGGTGAAAACGTAGTCGTAGCGCCTCCGCAAGGCATTGACCGCAGCGATGATCTCGGCTTCGATGTCGGGCACGATGCGTGATTCACGGATCTGGATGCCGTACTCGTTGAGCTTTTTCGCCAGGTAGGCCAGGTTGGTGTCCTGGGTGCGACCGGACAGGATTTCATTCCCGATGATCAGGACGGCGGCGGTGACGCGGGGGGCGGGGGCTGGCATGGCGAAAAGCGGACTCCGGAAAGGGCGGGCTGCCCGTCCGATCGTACCATCTGGCGCAGGCGCAAACGTCCGGCTGGCAGGTTCCGGCGCCGGCTGCGCCCCCCCATTTTTCCTGCGGAGACAAAGATGCGTGATGTAAAGGGTCTGGTGGCCTGGGTAACGGGAGCAGGCAGCGGTATCGGCGAGGGCTCGGCCCTGGCCTATGCGGGCGCCGGCATGGATCTGGTGCTGTCGGGACGCCGGCCGCAGGAACTGGAAGGGGTCGCCGCCAAGGCCCGCGCCCTGGGCGTCAAGGCCAGGGTACTGGCGCTCGACGTCAGTGATGCCGCGGCGGTGCAGCGGGCGGCGGCCGACATCGAGGCCCACGAGGGCCGCATCGATGTGCTGGTCAACAGCGCCGGCATCAACGTGCCCAAGCGCAACTGGAAGCACCTGGCCCGGGAGGGCTGGGACCAGGTCATCAACATCGACCTGAACGGCGCCTTTTACTGCTGCCATGCGGTGCTGCCGATGATGCGACGCCAGAAAGGCGGCCTGATCATCAATATTTCCTCCTGGGCCGGCCGCCATGTCAGCACCCTTACCGGTCCGGCCTACAGCGCCGCCAAGTTCGGCCTCAATGCGATGACCGAGAGCATCAACATCGAGGAGGGGCGTCATGGCATCCGTGCCACGGCGGTATGCCCGGGCGAGGTGGCCACGCCGATCCTGGACAAGCGGCCGATTCCGGTCAGCGCCGAGGACCGTGCCAAAATGGTCCAGGCCAACGATTGTGGCGACCTGATGCTGTTCCTGGCCCGGATGCCGGCCCATGTCTGCATCAACGATGTCACCATCAGCCCGACCTGGAACCGCGGCTATGTCGC
>JAPOKJ010000028.1 GCA_029977705.1 Burkholderiales bacterium
CGGCAATCCCGAACAGCGCGGCATCGCGTTGCCAGCGCAGTGCCGCTTCCGAGGCCACTCCCGCCTGCCAGAGCTCGCCGGCCTCACGGTAAAGCCGTTGCACCTGGTTCAGGGCTCCCGCCAGCGCGACGTGAACGGCCGCGTCGGTCATCGACTGTGCGGCCAGATCGCCAAGCAGGCAAAGGGTGGCAACCAGCGCTTCAGCATAGGCCGGCGGCCATTGCTGCTGGCGCGCCTCGCGAAGCAGGTAGGCCAGCACGGCAGCGCTGATGTGAATGTCCTCGACCGTCCGAAAAGGCTTGGTCAGTCCCTCATAGGCATCACCTGGCAGAAGGGCATCGGCGGGCAGGGTCACCGCCTCGAGGGCCAGGCGGGCGTGCGGCACCTCCGGCGTGAAGGCCAGCGGCGCCATGTCCTCGAGCCGAACGCCGGTCGCGGACGCCGGCACCAGCGCGACGCGGATGTCGAGCCGATCCCCGCCCGCACCGGGCAGCGCGCCGATCACGAACAGGTGGGTGCTGGCGCTGCCCAGGGTGACCCAGCTCTTGCGGCCATCGATGCGGATGCTGCCATCGGCTTGCGGCACGAAGCGGGTCTGGATGTCGCGCGGCCGATTTCCCCCCGCCTCGGTGGCACACATGGCCAGCAGGGCGTGCGCCGGCTGCTCCGGGTACAGGGACCGCAGGGCCGCCTGGTAGCCGGCCGAGGTGGCCCAGGCTACCCGGTCCGCCGCATGTCCGCCCGCCAGGGCCAGGGCAAAGGCATCCTGACCCGAGGCCACCAGCGCCTGCCAGGAGGGCAACCACTCCGCCAGGGTGTCGTGGCGCTGCGCGGCCGTCGGTGATCGCAGCAGGGTGCGGATGATCGGGTGCATGAGTCGGGCTCCGGTTCGGGATCGGGAATCTGTTCAGGGCGCTTGTTCAGGCCCGGAGGGCGCGTCGCGCCCTTGCGGCGGCGGCCAGCTGGCGCAGCACCGGGATGGTTTGATCAAAACTGATGCAGGCGTCGGTCACTGACACCCCTCGCAGCAGCGGCTGGCCGGCAACGATGTCCTGCCGGCCCTCGGCCAGATGGCTTTCGATCATGACGCCAAAGATGCGTTGATCGCCTGCCGCCACCTGGCCCGCCACATCGGCGGCCACGCTGATCTGGTTCAGATGCTGCTTGCGGCTGTTGGCATGGGAGACATCGATCATCAGGCGTGCCGGGAGCCCGGCCTTCTCCATCAGGGCAGCCGCCTGCGCCACATCGGGGGCCGAGTGATTGGGCTGGCGGCCGCCTCGCAGGATGACATGGCAGTCGCGGTTGCCACGGGTCTCGAAAATCGCGCTCTGCCCCATCTTGGTGATGCCCATGAAGGCATGCGCCGCACGGGCCGCGCCGATGGCATCGACCGCCACCTGGACACCGCCGTCGGTGCCGTTCTTGAAGCCCACCGGGCAGGACAGGCCACTGGCCAGCTGGCGATGGCTCTGACTCTCGGTGGTACGTGCTCCGATCGCCCCCCAGCTGACCAGGTCACTGATGAATTGCGGGCTGAGCAGATCGAGGAACTCGGTACCGACGGGCAGGCCGAGCGCGAGGATGTCGAGCAACAGCTTGCGTGCCATCTCCAGGCCTTCGTTGATCGCAAAGCTGCCATCCAGATGCGGATCGTTGATATAGCCCTTCCAGCCCACGGTGGTGCGCGGCTTCTCGAAGTAGACCCGCATCACCACCAGCAGGTCACCGGCCAGTTCATCGGCGAGCCCCTTCAGGCGCGCCGCATAGTCCATGGCCTGATCATGATCATGGATCGAGCACGGACCCACCACGACCACGAGGCGGTCATCCCGGCCTTGCAGGACGGCCGAAATTGCCTGCCGGCTGGCCGATACCAGGGCCACGGCGGGCGAAGGGGCCGGCCACCATTCCTGCAACAGGGCTGGCGTGATCATCGGCCGCACGGCGGCGATGCGGATGTCATCGATACGGGTGCTGTCCTGGGTGGACAGGGCGGGTGCGGGGCTGCTGGGAACGTGCATGCGGTCAAACTCCTGGACGGGCATCCTACCTCAGCACCCCGGAGACACCGCCCCCAGCCCGGGTCATGCACTCAATCGGCCGCGCTGTCGCGGCCATCCCGGGCATTGCGATAAAAGTGAAGTCCGCCCAGTTGTCCGCCCTTGAGCGCGATCTCAAGACTGCGAGCGGTGCCGCGCGAGGACCAGGCACGGCACATCGGCACGCCGGGTGCCAGGGCCGCACTGACCGTCAGCGCGTCGATGCCCAGGCGGCTGGCCACCGCGCCAGCGCTGTCACCTCCGGCGACAACCACCCGCTCGAGCGGCTCGGTCTCGAGGATCCCGCGCATGATGTCGGCCAGCACCTGGCCGATACGCTCGGCGCCCTGCGTGCGGCTCATGCCAGCCCGACTGGCGCAGTCATCGAAGCCGGTGACGCGCGGATCATCCGGGCCAAGCGCGGAGTGGATCAGCGGCGAGCCTCCCGCACGCAGCACCTTGACCGCCGCCTGCACCTGGCGCTCGACCTGGGCCGCACCACCCTGCCCCGTGAGGCTGGCCGCCACATCCAGCGCCTGCAAATGAAACCCTGCCTGCGCGGCGGCCTCGATCTGCTGGGCACTCACCGGTGAACAACTGCCGCTGACCGCAGCCATGCGCGATACCGGCCGACCGGCCGGCAAGGACGGTTGGGCCGGCAACCAGCCGCAATGTCGCCACCAGGCCGCCAGTGCATATTGCAGGCCCGAGGACGAAGCGCTGAACAGTCCCGCACCACGCCCCTCCCAGACCAGCCGGCCCGCCTCGAGCTGGGTGGCCGTATCGGCAACATCGATCATGACCACCGGCACCGTGCGGTTCCGAAGGGCATCGATCTGCGCTGCGCCTTGGCCTGCTGCGAGCTGTGCCAGGTCGATGCCGCTGATCGGTCGCGCGGTTTGACGACCCAGGTGCAGCCGAAGATCGGACTCGTCCATCGGTGTGACCGGATGACGCGACATCGTGGGATGACGGTCGATGCGATAGACCTGCCCATCGGAAGCGGCGGCGAAAAGATGGCCGAACACCTGGAAGCGGCGCAGGCGCGGCGCACCGACGATCACCGGTGACCAGTCCCCCTGACAACACCGCACCCCCAGATCGATGGCCTGACCGATCGAGCCGATCGCTGGTGAGGAATCGAAGGTGGAACAGACCTTGTACTGCAGGATCGGCGCGCCCAGTGCGGACAGCCGCTCGAAGGCCTGCGGCAGGTGCTGCTGCATCCAGGCTGGATCCCGGCCACGCGACAGGCCGGCCAGGCCGACGCAGCGCGCATCCGGAAAATGGGCCAGATCCCCGGCCTCGGGCGGTCGCAGGAAAAGGACGGTCTCGACACCGGCCGCCGTGAAGGCTTCGAGCACATCGGTCGAGCCGGTGAAATCATCGCCGTAATAGGCCAGCAGCAGCCCCTCAGGCAGTCGCGAGCTCGCGGCATCCATGTTCATTCACTCACCAGAAATCCAGGGCACGCTGCAGGGCCGGACGGCCTTGCGCATGCTGCTTCAGATCGATCCCTTGCATCGCTGCATCCCAGGCCTGCCGGAAGGCAGTGACGCCGGCGCTCACCCCGTCCGGATGACCGAAGATTCCCCCGCCTGCGGTAACGATCAGGTCGGCACAGCCCAGCGCCTGAAAGGTGTCGCGCGCCTGCAGGCCCGTCTGCGCCGAACTGAACACCGGGACCACCGTCATCGGCGCCTCCGCGAACAGGGGCTTGATGACCGAGCGGGCTGCCTCGGCCACCACCTCGTCGGGTTCGCTGAACTTGTTGCGCAGGCCATTGACATGCAGATGATCGGCACCGGCCAGCCGCCACAGCACCTGCCAGGCGGGAAAGGACCAGCCCAGCCAGGGGCTGCGGCTGAGGATGCCCCAGCCGGCGCGATGGGCATGGATCGGCAACTGGCTGTGGCGCCGTATCGCGGACATGCCGACCAGGCCGACCGAATTGACACAGACCATCACACAGGTGCCACCGTGCTGGAGCACCCAGTCATGGCGCGCCTTCATCTGATCAAGCTCGCCCGTGATGTTGAAGGCCATCATGACCTTGCGGCCGGTCTTTTGTGCATGCTCGTTGATGACCGCCATCACGGCACTGACACGCTCGCGAAAGGGGCAATGCGGTCCGTCGGCCTGCAACTCGTCGTCCTTGATGAAGTCGATGCCGCCTTCGACCAGTTGCCTGACCTGCTCGGCTGTTTCACGGGGATTGAGTCCGACCGAGGGCTTGATGATGGTGCCGATCAGCGGCCCCTGCGCGACACCGGCCAGCGCACGGGTCCCGGCCATGCCGAAGGCAGGCCCGGGGTAGGCATCGGCAAAGGCCTGCGGCAGGCTCAGCTCCAGAATGCGCAGGCCCGAGACCTGGCGCAGCTCGAACAGGTTGCCGGCAATGGTGTCCACGAGATTGGGCAGACTGGCACCAAAATTGTCCAGGGGCCAGGACAGGACGAGTTCGCAGCGCGTGTGCCTGTCCGAGGCCATCCCCCCTGGCAGGCTCGCGCCGGCTGCCTGTTCGAGCACGGTGAGCGACTCGATACGGGCTCCCGAGCGGGCCTTCAGTTCAGGCGTCTCGCCCGCCAGTTTCAGGAAGGTGCCGCTCGACTGCTCGCCAGCAATGACCTCTGCCGCGCGCTGCGGATCATCACCAGTCTCCAGCCAGTACCGGACATGGACGCGCGGGCTCGACATCATGCAACTCCTCGTCTCTGGCCACTCAGGTGATGCGCTCGATGCTGTCGGCGATCTCGCGGGGCGTGAAGATCTGCTTCCAGTCATCCCGCATCAGGCGAGGCTTGCCGAAGGTGATGGCCTTGTTGCAGGCATCGGAGAACTGACCCGGAATCTGCTTGAAGATCACGGCTGACAGGATCGTCATGTGGCCGAGCAGGAAGTCGCGGGCCGCCTCGGCCGGCACACCCCGGGCCACCACCTCGTCCATGGCCTCACGCATCACGTCCAGCAAGGTGGCGCACACCGTCTCGGACAGGCCAGGCTCGAGCAGCGCCATCTGCTCGACCGTGACGCGATAAGCATTTCGCACCGGTTGGTAGATGATGCGGGCGATGTCCTCGCCCAGGTCGAAGGCACTGTCGGGCCCCTGCATCAGCGCACTGACGATCGATTGCGGCGCACGCACGCCGCCAAAGTAGTCCGGCTCACCGGGCCCATGGACCGCTGCGTCGAAGATGCGCGGATGGCAGGGATGGGTCACAAAGTAGGTCAGGTCTTCCCGCTTGGGCAGGTGGCCGGCAAAGGGCGCGGCCGCATCCAGCGTGATCACCATGGTGCCTGGCGCCAACAAGGGTTCGATCTGTACGGCCAGCTTGCCGATCAGGGTGTCAGGCACCGCCAGGATGACGACATCGGCGCCCGCCAGGGCCTGATCGGTCGGCATGCAGGCAAGGCCCAGTTCGTCCTTGAGGCGCTGCTGGCCGGCCGGGCTGACCTCGACATGCCGCACGGCATAGCGCGAGCCCTGAAGATTGCGGGACAGGCGAAGGCCCATCTTGCCGCCGGCACCAAACAAGGCGATGGTCGTGGTCATGTGATTTCCGGGTGATTCAAAAGGCGCAATGGTAAGGGAAAGAGGGGGATGGCCACAGCGGTGCGCCACTCATCCGAGGAGGCGGCAGACCGCCTCGGTCACCTCGCTGCAGCGCGCGCTGCCCCCCTGATCGGCCGGCACCACCATCCCCTGCGCCAGCACGGTTTCGACCGCCGTCTCGATGCGGGCGGCATCTTGGACCAGGGCTTCGTCGGCATGGCGATCGCCCAGCCAGCGCAGCATCATGGCCGCCGACAGGATGGTGGCCAGCGGGCTGGCACGGTCCTGCCCGGCAATGTCGGGGGCGGATCCATGGGCCCCCTGGAACAGTCCGTGATCCAGACCCAACTCGCCAGAGGGCGCAATGCCCAGGCCGCCGACCGTCCCCGCCCCAAGGTCGGAGATGATGTCACCGAACATGTTCTCGGCGACGATCACGTCGTAGAAGTCGGGCCGCTTGAGCATGTGCACGGTGATCGCATCGGCATAGGCGTAGTCGATCTCGACGTCGTCAAATTCGCGCGCCACCTCGTCACACACCGCCCTGAAGAAGGCATAACTGCGCAGGATGTTGGCCTTGTCACAGACCGTCACGCGGCGCTTGCCATCGCGTGGCGCGCCCTTGCGCCGGCGGGCCAGTTCGAATGAAAAGCGGGCGACGCGCTCGACCCCCTTGCGGGTCATCACCAGGGTATCGGTGACGACCTCGCCGCGCAGGTTGGTGCCCGCGCCACGCGAGGCATACAGGCCTTCGGTGTTCTCGCGCACGATCACATAATCGATCTGCCCCGGTTGCCAGTCGGCCAGCGTGGAGCGCACCCCGCGGTACAGCCGGATCGGTCGCACATTGGCAAACAGGTCCAGCTTGAAGCGCAATTGCAGGTGCAGGTCATTGCCCACCTCGGTACCGTCCGGATAGACGATCCCCGGCATGCCGGCAGCCCCGTGCAGGATGGCATCGGACTGGCGGCAGGCCTGGTAGGTCTCCTCCGGCAGTACCTGGCCGCTGCGCTGGTAATGGCGCGCGCCACCGGGATACGGTGAGATGTTCAGCCGCTTTTCGCCGCAGGCCTGGCGAAGCACCCGGATCGCGGCCTGACAGACCTCCGGCCCGATGCCGTCGCCGTCGATGCTGACGATATCGTAGGTCTTCATGGCCGCGGATCACGCCGCCCGGCCATCTGATCCACCAGCTGTGGCACCAGACTGGCTGCCGCCTGCTGTGCAGGAACCTGCGCCAGCGTCTGCATCACCGCCGCCGCGATCCCTCGCTCGACGCCCGCCTGCCCGGCCATCTCGTTGTAGTAGCTCAGGTCCTTGAGGGCGTTGGCGATCGAGAATTTCAGGCCGCTGGGATCTCCTGTCAGCAGGAAGCCGCGCAGCCGCTCGAGGGCCACCCCGCCACCCCCGCCGGCCGCCAGCACCTCGACAAAGGTGGCTGCATCGACGCCGGTATTGCGGGCATGCGCGGCGGCTTCGGCGATCAGGGCCACCGACCCCAGCGACACATAGTTGTGCAACAGCTTCATGCGGTGGCCGTTGCCGACTGCGCCGACATGGGTGATGTTCTCGGCAAAGCAGGCCAGCAGTGGCCGATAGCGGGCAAACAAGGCTTCATCGCCACCCACCAGCAGGTTCAGGCGCCCTTCGGCCGCCTCCTTGGGGGTTCGCGTCATGGGCGCATCGAGAAACTGCCCGCCCGCCTTTTCGACCTGGGCCGCGACCTTGACCGTCGACAGCGGCAGCGCGGTTGAGCAATCGATCACCACAGTGCCCGGCCTGATGCCCTGCAGCAGGCCGGCCTCGCCGAGCACCACCGATTCGACCTGGGGCGAGCCGGTCACCACCAGAATCACCACCTGCGAGGCCGCAGCCACCTGCGCCGGCGTGGATGCGGTCCTGGCGCCAGCGGCCAGCAAGGCATCCAGGGGCTGATTGCCGGGGTGTTCGAGCACGGTCAGTGCGTGACCATGGCGCAGCAGGTTGGTGGCAATTCCGTGACCCATCAGGCCGACACCGATCATTCCAACGGACAACTTCACACGATCTCCCATCAACAAAAAGAGGCCAGGCCGATACCGGGACGGTGCTCAGACGATGCTCATACGATACTCAGGCCGACATGCTTGAGCGGCAGGGTACGCACCGGCTTGCCGGTGGCGGCAAAGATCGCGTTCATCACTGCGGGCGCCACCACGCAGATCGTGGGTTCGCCCACCCCGCCCCAGAAATCGAAGCTGGGAACGATCACCGTCTCGACCTTCGGCATTGCGGCCAGTCGCAACACCGGATAGGTGTCGAAATTGAGCTCCTGGATGCGGCCATTGGCCACCGTCATCTCACCCATGAAGGTGGCACTCAGGCCATAGGCGACCGAGCCTTCGACCTGTGCTGCGATCTGCTGGGGATTGACGGCATGACCGCAATCGAGCGCAAGGACCATGCGGTGCACCTTGACCTCGCCCTTGGGACTGACCGAGACCTCGGCCGTAGCCGCTGAATAGCTGCCATAGCCCATGAACTGGGCGATGCCGCGATGCACGCCGGCGGGCAGGGGCTTGCCCCAGTTGCCTTCGCGGGCCGCGGCATTGAGCACCGCCAGGTGCTTGGGATGGTTCTTCATCAGGGCACGCCGGAACTCGACTGAATCACGGCCGGCTGCACGCGCCAGCTCTTCGATGAAGCACTCGAGGTACACCCCGTTCTGATTGGTATTGACGCCGCGCCATGGCCCGACCGGCACATGGGTGTTGCGCATCACGTACTCGACCAACAGGTTGGGCACGGTGTAGCCCATCTGGGCGTCGCCCTCGAGCGTCTTCCACAGGCCCTGCACCTGACGTTCGTCCTTGTCGCCCTTGATGGCCATCGGCTGCAGGGTGGCATTGATGGACTGGCCCGAGATGCGCATCTGAAGGCCCACCAGGTTGCCCTGGGCGTCGATCCCGCCACTCATCTGGCAGACCGAGATCGGACGATAAAAGTCATGGGCATGGTCTTCCTCGCGCGACCACAGCAGCTTGACGGGCGTTCCCGGAAAGTGCTTGGCGATCGCAACCGCCTGATGGACGTAGTCCTGGGTACCGCCGCGGCGTCCGAAGCCGCCTCCGGGATCCATCTTGTAGATCTCGCATTTCGCCAGCGGCAGGCCGGTTGCCTCGGCCAGGGCTGCATGGGAAGCCTCACCGTTTTGCGTCGGCACCCAGCATTCGGCCCGATCGCCATTCAGGCGCACCGTGCAATTCATCGGCTCCATCGTGGCGTGGGCCAGAAAGGGAGTGCTGTACAGGGCCTCGACCTTGCGCGCGGCACCGGCAATCGCGCCACGGGCATCGCCCTCGTCGCGGCCCGCGTAGTTGTCCTTCACGGTTCCCGGCGCGGACAGGCCGGTCTTCAGATGCGCGGCGATGCTGGCGCTGGAGACCTTGGCATGTGCCCCCTCATCCCAGACGATCGGCAATTGCTCGAGGGCAGTCTTGGCCCGCCACCAGTTGTCGGCGACCACCGCCACCGCCGAGGCATTGACGCGAACCACTTTCCTGACCCCGCGCATGGCGAGCACCTTGCTGTCATCGAAGCTGACCAGCTTGCCGCCAAACACCGGGCAATCCTTGATGGCAGCCACCAGCATGCCTGGCAGGCGCAGGTCGGCGCCGAAGACCTTGCGGCCATTGAGCTTGTCGGCCGTGTCCAGCCGGCGCAGCGGACGACCGGCGACGGTCCACAGCTTCGGGCTCTTGAGGGTGATCGACTTGGGGTCCGGCAAGGGCAGGGCCGAGGCCGCGGGGGCCAGCTTGCCGTAGCTGGTGCTGCGACCACTTGCGGCATGGGTGACGATGCCCTTGGAGACCGTCAACTCCGATACCGGTACCTGCCATTGAAGGGCGGCCGCCTGAAGCAGCATCAGGCGCGCCGAGGCGGCACCGCGGCGCACATAATTTTCGGAGGTACGGATGCCACGGCTGCCGCCGGTCGAAAACTCGCCCCAGACGCGCTTTCTCGCCAGGCTCTGGCCCGGGGTGGGATTCTCGGTCGTGACCTTGCTCCAGTCGCACTCGAGTTCCTCTGCCACCAGTTGGGCAAGGCCCGTGAGGGTGCCCTGCCCCATCTCGGTTCTCACGATGCGCACGACGCAGGTGTCGTCGGGCTTGATCACGACCCAGGCCGTGACCTCGGGATCGCCGGCGGCCTGCGCCTGCGCCGAAGTGCCGGCCAGCAGGCCGCCGAGCGCCGGCAGGCCCAAGGCCAGGCCACCGCCGGCAAGCGAGGAGGATCCAAGAATGAACTGGCGGCGCGAGGCCGAAGGTTGCGGGTGATTCATGGCGTCCTCCTCAAGCGCGAACAATGTACTGGACCAGCTCATTGAGGCTGGCATCGGATGTCTTGACAGTGCCGGCCGCCACATGGATGGCCTCGCGAATCCGCTGGTAGGTGCCACAGCGGCAGATGTTGGTCATCGCCTCGTCGATATCCTTGTCGGTGGGCTTGGGGACAGCCTTGAGCAGGGCCGCAGCGGCCATGATCTGGCCGCTCTGGCAGTAACCGCACTGAGGCACATCGACATTGGCCCAGGCGCGCTGCACCGGATGTGCACTGTTCGGCGACAGGCCCTCGATGGTCGTGATGTCGGTGCCCGCCAGCGACGCTGCCGGCACTGAACAGGAACGCAAGGCAGCCCCATTGACATGGACCGTGCAGGCACCGCACTGGGCGATGCCGCAACCATACTTGGTGCCGGTCATGCCCAGCTCCTCGCGCAACACCCAGAGCAACGGCATGTCGGTTTCGACATCCAGCTTGACGGCCTTGCCGTTGATCTTCAGTTCAAACATGGCACTCCCCACAAGGAACGAAACGGTTGGATGCTTTGGCGCCGCAAGACGGCCCGTCGTCATTGGCGGGCAGGCAGATCCGGCGCGCTACAGGGTGTGACGATACACCCGGCCGGGCAGCCCGGCCCTGGCGCGAGACTGCCACGATTGCCGGTGCCTTTCAGTGCTCGTTCCACATGCCGATCCGGATGGCCGCGACGGGCCGTCCGGGCGTCTCGATAAAGCCCTTGCTTGCATTGACAGCCCGCCCCGCTTGGCCCAGTGTCCATCACATGAATTCCCACGTGCTTTACGGGATGCCGGCGTCCCTTTACACCGGCAAGGTCAGGGCCTACCTGATGCAGCAGGGCATCGCCTTTGAAGAACGCACGGCGGGCGACCCGCGCTTTCTGGCCAGCATCGTGCCGCAGGTCGGCCGCTGGATCATTCCGGTGCTGGAGTGTCCCGATGGACGCATCCTGCAAGATGGCGCCGACATCATCGCGACCCTGGAGCGCGAGGGCCAGGCGTGCATCAGTGCCCTGCCCCGAGATCCCCTGTTGCGGGTGATTGCGAGGCTGTTCGAATGGTTTGGCGGCGAGGGCCTGCTGCGTCCGGCCATGCACTATCGCTGGAATTTCGATGCGGACAACCTGCCCTTCCTGCGCGAGGACTTCGGGCTGGCACTGGCGGCCCCCGGCGCCAGCCAGGCCGAGCGTGACGAGCGCTTCGAGCGGGCCGCTGGCCGGATGCGCAAGGCGGCCACCAGTTTCGGCGTCACCCCCGAAAGCGCGCCTGCCATCGAGGCAGCCTATCTCGAATTCCTGGACTTGTTCAATGCCCATTTGGCCGAGCATCCCTTCCTTCTGGGCGAGCACCCCAGCCTGGGCGACTACGGGCTTTACGCGCCGCTTCATGCCCATCTGGGCAGGGACCCCCACCCGGCACGCCTGATGCAGCAGCGGGCCGCCCGGGTCTGGCGCTGGACCGAGCGCATGGGCCAGGGCGCGCATGGCCCGCTCGAGTATGGCACTGCCCAGGCAGCGCCCCTCGATGCGGCGAACCTGCCGGACACCCTGAAGGCACTGATACGCTTCATCGCGCGGGACTACCTGCCCGAATGCGAGGCCTACGTGGCCTACACCAATGAATGGCTGGCCCGGCATCCAGCACTGGCCACCGGCAGCAACGGCCTGGAGCGGCCCGGCGATCGCAGCATCGGCATGACGACATTCAACTGGCGCGGGCATTCGCTGCGGGTCGCCGTCATGCCCTACCGCCTGTACCTGCTGCAGCAGATCCAGGACGAGGCGGCCAGCCTGGGTCCCGAGTCGGCTGGCCGCTGGCAGCGCCTGCTGGACGAGACCGGACTGGGCGCCCTGCCCCGCCTTACCACCATACGCCGCGTCGAGCGTCGCCAGCACCTCGAGGTCTGGGGACCCGTGCTGCCGCCCGCAAAGGAACCCTCCACATGATTGATCGTCCATCGCGCCGCCGCCACCTGCTGGGCCTGGCCGCCCTGAGCGCCGCAGCCGGCTTTGAAAGGGTCCAGGCACAGGGCGCGGAATGGCCGGCCGCGCGACCGATTCGCCTGGTGGTCGGCGGAGCACCAGGCGCTGGCAGTGATCTGTTCGCACGCCTGTTTGCCGAGCAGATCGGTCAAGCCATCAGGCAACGCATCGTGGTCGACAACAAGCCCGGCGCCAACGGCATGATCGCCAACGATATCGTTGCCAAGGCCCCGGCCGACGGCTACACCTTGCTGTTTTCCTATGCCGCCTCGATTGCGGTGAATCAGGCCCTGCAGCCCAATCTGCCCTACGACACCCTGCGCGACTTGCAGCCAGTGGCCCAGATCGGCGCCGGCGGCACCTTCCTGGTGGTGACGCCGGATATCGCCGCCAACAACCTGCGCGAGTTCGTCGAACTGGTGCGCGCCCAGCCCGGCAAGTTCAACTACGCCTCCTGGGGCATTGGTTCGGGCGGCCACCTGCAGATGGAGTGGCTGATGATGACGGCCGGGCTGAAGATGACCCATGTGCCCTACAAGGCCAGTGCACCGATGATCAATGATCTGGCAGCGGGTATCGTCAAGATCGGATTTGCCGAGACCGCGGCCACCATGCCCCTGATCAAGGCTGGCCGGCTCAAGGCGCTCGCGATCAGCGGGACCCGGCACGCGCCCGCCATGCCCGAGGTGCGAACCATGATCGAGCAGGGCTACCCCTTCGACATCGATGCCTGGTACTGCATGCTGGCCCCGGCAGGCACGCCCATGCCGGCCGTCAGGCGACTGAACGCCGAAGTGCATCGCATCCTCGACGACCCCGCCAATGCGCCGCGCTTTGCGGCCCTGAACTTTGCCCTGCCGGCGCCGCAAAAGACGCCGGAGCAGTTTCGGGACACGATCCGGCGCGACATCGAGCAATGGAGCAAGGTCATCAAGGCGGCCAACATCAAGCCCGACTGAAGCGGCCAGGCGGTGCCAGCCGCCCGAGGACAGGGAGCGGCCCGGGGTGCCGGATCAGGCCGGGCGGGCGGCGCCCCAGCGGGTCCAGTGGATCGACAGGCCGGTGGTGATGCCGTAAAGCACCATGGCGGCCCCCACCAGGGCAAAGAACGGCCAGGCCTGTTGCGTCCAGAGCATCAGCGCATAGCCAGCCAGCGCCACGAAGACCAGCCGCGCCGTCGAGGCCAGCACCGGACCCAGCACCTTGCCCGAACCCTGCGAGGCGAAATACAGCGTCAGGCCGAAACCGAAAAACCCGAAACAAGGCCCCGCCCAGCGCAGGTACTGGTAGGCGGCATCGAGCACCGCCGCGTCACTGGTGAACAGGCCGGCCCACAAATGGGGGAACACCGCCACCAGCAAGCCGAGCAGGGCCAGGTTGAAGGCCGACACCTTGCCGGCCGTCCAGGCCACCTGACGTGCCCGGGCCACCTGCCCCGCCCCCATGGCCATGCCCACCATCGGCACGGCCGCAACTCCGATGCCAAAGGCGATCGGAATGAGGAGGAACTCCAGACGCTGGCCAATGCTGTAGCCGGCCAGCGCATGGGTTCCCAGACGCGCCACCAGGGCCGTAACGACCAGCACCGCCAGCACCGATTGCAGGGGCGACAGGCAGGCCAGGGCCCCCACCTTCAGGATGTCGGCAAACATCGGCCATTGCAGGCGGACCCCGCTCAGGCTCAGCCGCAGGCGGCCGCGCCCTGCCATCAGGTACCAGAGCAGGTAGAGCGAGCCGCTGGTGTAGGCAGTGATCATGCCCAGGGCCACGCCCGGCATGCCCAGTTGCGGCACCGGCCCCAGGCCAAGGCCGGCCACACCGCCCACGACGATCTGCAGCGCCGAGGTGATCAGGATGGTGGCCGAGGGGACCTTCATGTTGCCGGTCCCGCGTACGACCGACATGAGCCCGTTCATGACCCACACCGAGACGGCGCCCAGGAACAGCACACCGGCATACCGGCTCGCCTCTTCGAGCACCTGGCCCTTGCCGCCGAGAAGGGCATACAGCCAGGGCCCGAACAACAGGAAAAACACGCCATAGGCGGTGCCGACGACCAGTCCGATCACCAGGGCATGGAAGGCCAGGGTCGTGGCCCGCTCGGTGCTGCCCGCTCCGAGCGCGCGACTGATCGCCGAGGAGACCCCGCCGCCCATGGCGCCGGCGGACATCATCTGGGTCAGCATGGCAAAGGGAAAGACCAATGCCATCGCGGCCAGCGGGACCGTACCAAGCAGGCCGATGTACCAGGTCTCGGCAATGCTGACCAGGACCGCGATCGTCATGGCCACCACATTGGGAATGGCCAGACGCAGCAGCGTGGGCAGGATTTCGCCCGCCAGCAGGGGGTTGACCCCTGCAGCACCGGAGGACGGTGCTGCCGGCGGGGCAGAAGGAGATGAAGGCGCTTGGCTCATGGCGGGCCCTGGGCGACAGGTCGGTTGGTTGTAATTACAACGATTGTACCTGCAACCTGTAGGCGGCGCAGTCGCCGCCACGCATCAGCGCGTCGGGATCTTGTTGTAGGCCATGCCCCGGTCGGCGCGCATGTCGGCGGGCAGGCCGAGCACCCGCTCGCCGATGATGTTGCGCAAGACCTCGTCAGTGCCGCCCTCGATCCGCGTGGCCGGGGAGCGCAGCAGCATGGCCTGGAATCGTCCCGCCGCGGCCGTCTGGGCCGGATCCATGGAGACGCCCGCCTGGCCCTGAAGGTCGAGCGCGAACATGGCAATCTCCTGCAACATCGAACCAGCGACCAGCTTGCCGATCGAATTTTCGGGCCCGGGCGTCTGACCGCGCGACAGCGCCGAGATGCTGCGATAGGCGGTGTAGCGCAGGCCGCTGGCCCGCACTGCCCACTGCGCCAGTCGACTGCGCACCGCAGGGTCGTCGATGGCCTTGCCATGACCGGTGTCGAACTGGCGGCACATCTCGAAGACCTCCGGAAAGCCGGTCGCCATACCGGCGCCGATCGAGGCGCGCTCGTTCATGAGGGTGGTCAGGGAAACTTTCCAGCCATTGTTGACCGCGCCCAGGCGCTGGTCATCGGGTACCCGCAGGTTGGTGAAGTACACCTCATTGAAATGCGACTGGCCGTTGGCCTGCTTGATCGGGCGTACCTCGATGCCCGGGCTCTTCATGTTGATGAAGAACATCGTCAGGCCATCATGCTTGGGCAGGTTCGGATCGGTGCGCGTGAGCAGGATCCCGTAGTCGGAGTACTGGGCGCCGCTGGTCCAGATCTTCTGCCCGTTGATGACCCAGTCGTCCCCGTCGCGTTCGGCACGGGTGCGCAGGCCGGCCAGGTCGGAGCCGGCCACCGGCTCGGAGAACAGTTGGCACCAGACCTCCTCGCCCGAAGCCAGGGGCGGCAGGTAACGGCGCTTGTGCGCTTCCTGGGCATGGGCCATCAGGGTCGGGGCGCACATGCCCTGCCCGATCAGGAAGGCGGCGGACAGCTTGGCGTAGACGCCTTCTTCCTGCAGCCAGATCACGCGCTCGATCGGGGTGGCGCCCCGCCCGCCGTATTCCTTGGGCCAATGCATGCAGGACCAGCCTCCCTCCTGCTTGCGCTTTTGCCAGGCCTTGGCCTGGGTCATGACATCGGTGCTGCGCAAGGCCGGCTGGCCGAAGCCGGCCGACTGGAGTTCGTCGCGGAACTGGTGCGGGGCATTGGCCTCGATCCAGGCACGGGCCTGGGCACGGAATTCGGCTTCCTGGGGAGTGTCGTCAAAATTCATGGTGCAGATTCCTCAAGCGGCGGCGCGCAGATTCATGCGCGCGATCAGTTTGTCTTCCCAGCTGGACAGGCTGCCCAGGCTCAGGGCCAGCAGATTGGCGCGCCGGTAATGCAGGTGGCAGTCGAATTCCCAGGTAAAGCCCATGCCGCCATGCACCTGGGTGTTGTTGCGCGCGCAATGCTGGTAGGCCTGCGTGGCACTGACCCGTGCGGTGGCCGCAGCCACCGGCAGTTCATCGGCGCCGGTGGACAGCGCCCAGGCGGCGTAGTAGCAATTGGAACGTGCCAGGGTGGCCGACACATACATGTCGGAGAGCATGTGTTTGATGGCCTGGAGGGAACCGATCGGTCGGCCGAAGGCGAAACGCTCCAGCGCATAGTCGCGAGCCATGTAAAGGGCGCGGTCGGCCCCCCCGAGTTGCTCGAAGGCCATCAGCACCGCGGCCCGGTCCAGCACCTGCTCGCACAGGCCCCAGCCCTGCCCGGCGGCACCGATGCGCTCGGCCGTCGCATTCGCAAAGCGCAGCCGGGCATGACTGCGGGTCGGATCGATGGTGGCCACGGCCTCGCGGCTGACGCCCGGCCCCGCCAGCGCCACGCGGAACAGCGACAGGCCGCCCGCCGACTCGTCCTGGGCCAGCACGAAGGCGATGTCGGCCACGTCACCATCCATGACCACCGGCTTTTCTCCGCTCAGCACGAAGCCCTGCCCCTCGGCCCGCGCACGCGTCATGACCGATGCAGGCCGAAGCGCACCACTGCCCTCTGCCAGCGCCAGGGTGGCGATGATCTCGCCGCGCGCCAGCGCCGGCAGGTCACGCGCCTGCTGGGCTGCGCTGCCGGCCAGCTTCAGGCACTCGGCGGCCTGGGCAATCGAGGACTGAAAGGGTACCGGCGCCAGCGCACGCCCCAGTTCCTCGGCCACGACGCAGGCCTCGAGGTAGCCCAGACCGAGCCCGCCATGCTCTTCGGGGATGCTGGCGCCCAGATAGCCCAACTCGGCCATGCCTTTCCAGAGCGACCGGTCGAAGGGCTCGGGGCCGTCCAGGATGGTGCGGACGGCCTTGCGGTCACAGCGATCAGACAGGAATCGCCGGACCTGCTCCCGCAGTTGCTGCTGCTCGGCTGAGAAATCGAATTCCATGGACAGGCTCCTCGGGCAATGATGGGCCTACTCTACAATCAATCGAGTACCCCTATCGCGTCCCATCCCGAAGTCCTGACCGGGCGACGCGGTGCCCCGCCCCCAGCCCCACACCCGAGCACATCACCATGGAATCCGTCCTGCTGGTCGAAAAATCCGATCAAGGCTACGCCGTCCTCACCCTGAACCGTCCGGCTGCGATGAACGCACTGTCGCAGGCCTTGCGTGAGCAACTGGCGCGGACCATCGACGCGCTGGAGGCCGACCCGGACGTGCGGGTGCTGATCCTGACCGGCGCCGGCAAGGCCTTTTGCGCAGGCCTGGACCTGAAGGAGTTGGGCAGCAGCGGCCTGCCCTCGAGCATAGACACCCAGGTCCACAGCCCGGCGCTGGATCCGGTCGTCTCGCTCGGCCGTTTCAGCGGACCGGTGATCGGTGCCATCAATGGGGTAGCGATCACTGGCGGCTTTGAGCTTGCCCTGGCCTGTGACGTGCTCCTGGCATCGGAACAGGCCCGCTTTGCCGACACCCACGCCCGCGTCGGCGTGATGCCGGGATGGGGGTTGTCCCAGAAGCTGAGCCGCATGATCGGCATCCATCGGGCCAAGGAGTTGTCGCTGACCGGCAATTTTCTCGACGCTGCCCAAGCCCAGGCCTGGGGCCTGGTCAACCGGGTGGTCCCCGCGCAGGACTTGCTGCCCCAGGCGCGCGCCTTGGCCTGCGACATGCTGTCGGTGCTGCCGCACATGCTGGTCAGCTACAAGCAGGTCATCGACGCGGGCTATGCGGCCTCGTTCGGTGAGGCCCTGCTCATCGAGAAGGCCCAGGGTCGTGCCAACAATCGCGCGGTGAGGCCCGAGGAAATCGAGCAGCGCCGCGAAGCGGTGCGGGCAAGGGCCCACAGCCAGGGGCAGTAAGCCGGGTCGGCAAGGCCTGTTGAGCAATCTGCCGCAGCGCGCCGGAACGGGGCGGTTCAGGCCTTCAGGCGCATGCGTCCGAGGAAGTCGCGCTTGCCCAGGGGCACCCCCTTCATGCGCAACAGGTCGTAGGCGGTCGTGGCGTGAAAATAGAAGTTGGGCACCGAGAAGGACATCAGGAAGTCCTCGGCATGGAACGGCATCTGCCGCTCACCCAGCTTGAACACCACGGACGTACCCTCCAGGGCATTGACCTGTTCAGGGCTCACAGCTTCCAGGCGTTGGCGGGCATCCGACACCAGGACCTGCAAGCCGGCATAGTCGAGCCCGGGATCGTCCATGCGCGGCGCAAAGACACCGGCCCTCACCCCTTCGATGGCGCCCAGCGAGTGATGCACCACCGAGATGATCTGGAAGCGCAGCGGCAACATGTCCGGGGCAATGCGGGCCTGGACATAGTCTTCCGGCGAGACCCCCTGCGCCTGCGCGTGGGCCAGCCCCCGTTCCATGAACCCGCCGACGGCAGCCAGTGCCTGCAGCCAGTTCATCACCGTGGCGCTGTAAAGGGAAAAAGCCATTGTCTGCTCCGTGATATTGAGGGTTTCGGGACCCTGTCCAAACGAGTGTACAGGAGCGCATGGACCGGCCGAGCCCGATCGGGCCGACGCTGCAACACGGCCCCGCGCAGCCAGTGCGTGCGACAATGACTTTCGCCCTCACTTCACGCCGTCGCCTGCCACCGTCATGCCCAGCGCCGACCCCACCGCTGCCGAGCGCAGCGACGAAACGATCCTGACTGCAGACTGCCCGGCCTGCCCGGCCTGCGGCGCAGCCGGAGAGGTCGCGCTTGACGCGGTCCAGGACCATTTTTTTGGTGCACCCGGCCAGTGGCGGCTGCGGCGCTGCGATCACTGTGCCTCCCTCTGGCTGGATCCGGCGCCACTGGCCAGCGAACTGGGCAAGGCCTACCGCGCTTATCACACCCACCTGGGCAGTGCCGGCGCAAAGAAGCCAGGACTCGGTGTCCGCTGGCAAGGCAAATGGCTGGACTGGCAACTGGGCAGGCGCGAAGACTACCGGGCCCTGATGGCCGAGCAGCCCCTGCGCCGGCTGATGTACCTGCACGATCAGCCGCCCGGACGCCTGCTCGATGTGGGCTGTGGGGGAGGCCGCTATCTGCGGCGCATGAAGGCCCGCGGCTGGCAGGTGGAAGGCATCGACTTCGACCCGCAGGCGGCGGCCCGGGTGCAGCGCAAGTATGGCATCACCATCCATGTGGGCGATTTGCGCGAGGTTTCGCTGCAGCCGGCCAGCCTGGATGCGATCGTGATGAGCCATGCCATTGAGCATGTCATTGACCCGGTCAGCCTGCTGCAACGCTGCCGGCAACTGCTCAAGCCGGGCGGTCTGCTGAGCATCGTGACCCCCAATGCCCGCGGCGCCGCATGCCGCCACTACGGCAGGTACTGGCGAGGCCTGGAAGTGCCACGCCATGTCCAGGTCTTCTCGCTGCAGGGGCTGCGCGCGTGCCTGATGCGGGCGGGATTTGAAGTCAGCGCCAGCCGCAGCTTTTCATCGGATGCCGAGGGTGTGCATCTGGCCAGTGCCCGCCTGCAGGCCAGACTCTCGCAGGGGCAAGTCCTCGATGCAGACCTGCACGAGCAGCAGGCCCGACAGGCCCAACAGGTCCGCAAGGCCAAGCTGGCCATGCTGGCCGAGTTCAGGCTGAGCCGGCGTCATCCCGACCTGGGTGAGGACCTGATGGCGCTGGCCAGGGCCAGCGCCAGCCCGCTCAACCCGCCTTGACGCTCTCGCCCGCTGGCACGGCATCCTGCATGCGCACCGGCGGCACCACCTGGGTCAAGCCATTGGCAACCGTGCCGGGAATCAGCTCGATCAGCTGGTCGACGGTGAACAGCGAGCCGTCGTTGCTGAGGGTCTTGAAGTCCTCACCGTAGAAATAGCTGTTGATGCGGCCCTTCTCGACATGGAAGACATGGCCGTTGATGAAATCGGCCCCGTCGGTCGCCAGGTAGGCCACCATCGGCGCAATGTGCTCGGGGCCACGGCCTGCAAAGAATCGGTCGTATTGCTCGCGGGTGATCAGGCCTGCCTCGAGCTTGCGCTTCTGGTTGGCGATCACCGCCTCGTTCATCATCATGCGGGTATCGGCCGCAGGACAGATCGCGTTGCAGGTGATGCCGAACTTGGCCGTCTCCTTGGCAATCGAGCGGGTCAGTCCGATGATGCCGGCCTTGGCGGCGCTGTAATTGCATTGGCCGACCGAGCCCTTGAAGGCATCCGAGGAAAAATTGACGATGCGCCCATAGCCGGCACGGCGCATGTACTTGATGGCATGGTGGGACATCGCCCAATGCCCCTTCAGGTGCACATTGATGACGCTGTCGAAGTCGTCTTCCGACATGTTCCAGATCATGCGCTCGCGCAGCATGCCCGCCACATTGATCAGGATGTCGATCTTGCCGAAGGTATCCACGCATTGCGCCACCATCCGGCCGGCCTTCTGGTAGTCGCCCACCGAGTCGTAGTTCGGGATGGCCCTGCCTCCGGCAGCGGTGATGGCCGCCACCACCTCATCGGCGGGGCGCTCGTCGGTGGGCTCGCCATTGCGGCCGACCCCCGGATCATTGACCACCACCGAAGCGCCCTCGCGGGCGAGCAGGAGCGCCACCTCGCGACCGATGCCGCGGCCCGCGCCCGTGACGATGGCCGCCTTGCCTTGAAGATGCATGGAAATCCCCCGAAGATGAGTTGCACGATGTGCGGATCATTATCCATGGACGGACGGATCGCCGCAGGGCACAGTTCATCGCCGCGAGTCTGGCGCCCACGCGCGACAAGACGCTGACAGGCCCGTGGTGGCGGGTCAGACAGGGAAAATTTCAGGGGGAGCAGAACCAACCGGTATCTCGGTCGGCGAGCCAGATTGGGAGGACCATCCGGCGATGGAAGCCGGGGCCAGCCTGTTCCGATGCCAGGGCATTGGATGGCCAGACCCCGGTCAGGTCACCCGTGCAGCAGCACCGGCGACCCGATCAGCAATCAGTAGCTGCGGCGGGTGCCACCGAAGCCACCGGGGCGGGGCGCACGGGGCTCCATCGGGCGAGCCTCGTTGACGACCAGCGAACGGCCTTCAACCGATTTGCCGTTCAGGCCGCGGATGGCTGCCTGTGCTTCGGCTTCGCTGGACATTTCGACGAAACCGAAGCCCTTCGAGCGGCCGGTATCGCGATCCATCATCACCTTGGCGGAGTTGACGCTGCCAAAGGCCGCGAATTGTTGGTTGAGTGAGTCGTCCTGCATGGAGAATGCGAGGTTGCCGACGTAAAGCTTGTTGCCCATTTAAAGAGCCTTTCCAGATAAAAAGAGGCCGCCACATCGTTGAAAGACAGGCCCCGAGTAATGACGGACCGCAAAGCGCGGACCGTTCAACGAAACGTTCGTCGTGGTCCCGAGGGGCCCATCGGGGTACGACCCTCGATGTGACGGTAAGTGATGCGTCCCTTGCCCAGATCGTAGGGGGACATTTCCAGCGAGACCTTGTCGCCGGCCAGGATGCGGATATGGTTCTTGCGCATGCGACCGCCGGTGTATGCAATCAGCTGATGCCCGTTTTCAAGGGTGACGCGAAAGCGGGAATCCGGCAGCACTTCGTCTACCTTGCCCTGCATCTCGATCAGTTCTTCTTTCGCCATATTGTTTCCTTGTGGATGGTTGCCCCAGCGTGTTTACCCAAGGCCGTCACCACACGGGACGGAACAATCTTGAGAACAGGTGATGGGCCCGACCGTGTGCCACAGGCGGGGGGTGGGGCTTGCCGGGGAAGTTGAAGCTGGAGCGGCCGGGCAACGAATGCGCAACAGGCCAGCGGTGAACTTGGAGCAGGTCGACCAGGGCCGCCTATGAGCTGAGATCGCGAAGGTAAGCAATCCGCGATATCTCTTCATGTTAACACGATTAACACCAGCGTGCGCTGCTGCTCAAAAGAATCGGAAATAAAGTCCCCCAGGTCCACGAAGCGGCGCCTCGCCCCCTTTCGTGAAGCAAGCAGCGCCGCCGGTCGGATAGCCGGCCCTGCGGGTGGGGGATTCCCATATCGTCCGAAGCATGGCCACCTGGGACACCAAGATCTTCGAACCGGTCTGGGCCGATCGCAACAACCATCGGTCCGGCGGCGACTCAACCTACGCACCTGTCGTTGAGCGCACGGCCGCGCCTGCGCCTGCGCCGGCCGCTGCAGCGGCGCCCGAGCCGATCCGCCCCAAGGTGGCTTTGACCGATCGAGCTGTCGAATTCATTGCGGCGTTTGCCGGCAAGGCCCAACTCAAGGTCACGGCCGACCAGCAACCGCACATCATCAATGACCTGGGTCCGTATCGCCGCAATCCGGCCAAGTGCCTGGAAATCATCGACGACTTTCTGGCCATCGACGCGCGCTCGCACGAGCGATTCTCGTTTGCGGTGCTCAACGAATTGCAGAACCTGCAGATCTACCTGCGCAAGCGTCTTGGCGAGATGATCAGGCCCTGAGGCCTGCCAGGTCATCGCCCGTACGCGGGCCGCTCCCGGCCCCTTCCGCATCGGCCTTGTCCACTCTCTGCCTTACACTGGGCAACCCGCTTTTTCTGCGACTGCCCTGGAGGAAAGCCATGGCCGCTTCACCGGCAACCCTGACCGACCTGCTGGCCGCCCGCTTCGGCCATCCCTTCGAGCCCCTGCCCGGATCTGTCGCCGCATCCATCGACGAGGCGGCCCTGCGGCGTATCGCGGGCCAGAGCAGCCATCGCCGCTGGTCGGATCAGCCGGTGCACGACGCCCTGCTCCGGACATTGGCCGCATGCGCGCTGTCGGCGCCCTCGAAAAGCTACCTGCAGCAGGCTGACATCATTGCGGTGCAGGACAGCGGGCAACGCCGCAAGGTGGAGGCCCTGGTCCCCAAGATGCCCTGGATGCGGCAGGCACCGCTGCTGCTGGTGTTTTGCGGCAATGGGCGACGCTTCCGGCAGCTTTTCGAGCGGGCCGGCCAGCCTTTCGCCAACGAGCATCTGGATGGCTTTTTCAATCCGGCGGTCGATGCCAGCCTGGTGCTGATGAACTTCATGCAGTCCGCTGCGGCAGCCGGGCTGGTGTGCTGCCCGATCAGTGTGCTGCGCGATCAGGCCGCTGCCTTGCGGGATATCCTGGCGCTTCCGGCCCATGTCTTCCCGGTCGCAGGCCTGTGCGCCGGATACCCCGCCGAGCAGCGCGAGCCCAATCCGCGTCTGGCGCTGTCGGCCACCTTGCACCTGGATCGCTTCGACGATCAGGGGCAGGCGCAGGCAATCGAGGATTTCGATCGCCGCTACGTGGCCGCGCGCCAGCGCCACGCCCCGCAGGCGGCGCAGGAGGCGCCCCAGGGGTGGTCCCAGGAGCGGGTGCAGATGTACCGGGAGGCGCAACGCGCGGACTGGGGACAGTTCGTGCGCAGCCAAGGTTTCAGGACCGAATGATGCAGGCCGTCTGGTACCAGCGCACCGGCCCGGCCCGTGAAGTGCTGCAATACGGGGCGTTCGAAACCCCTCAGGCCGGTGCTGGCGAGGTCCGGATCCGGCTGTACGCCTCGGCCGTCAACCCGGCCGATACCAACCGCCGTGCCGGAAGGGGTTGGGCCATGGACTATCCCCTGGTGATCCCCAACAGCGATGGCGCGGGCGTGGTGGACCAGGTCGGAGAGGGGGTCGAGCGCGATCTGATGGGGCGGCGGGTATGGCTCTACAACGGGCAGCGTGGCCGGCCACTGGGCACTGCGGCACAGTACATCTCCCTGGACCACGATCTGGTCAGCCTTCTGCCCGACAGCCTAAGCTTTGACGAAGGCGCCTGTCTGGGGATCCCCTGCATGACGGCCTGGCATTGCCTGTTCGCCGACGGCCCCGTATCGGGTCAGACCGTCCTGGTGCAGGGCGGCGCAGGCGCGGTCGGGCATTTTGCCGTGCAGTTGGCGGCCTGGGCCGGCGCACGGGTCCTGACCACGGTCTCGGATGCCGACAAGGCCACCCATGCCCGCGCCGGCGGAGCGCATGAGGTCATCAATTACCGGCAGGAGCCGCTGCGCGAACGCGTGATGACCCTGACCGGCGGGCGTGGCGTCGACCGGGTGGTGGAGGTCGACCTGGGCGCCAACCTGACCGATGACATCGCCGTGCTCAAGACCAATGGCGTGCTGGCCTCGTACGCCTCACGCAGCAATGCCCAGCCTGCCCTGCCCTACGCTGAATGCTCACGCAAGAACATCACCCTGCGTCCGATGCTCCTGCCTGCGACGCCTCTTGCCAGTCGCCAGGCCGCACAGGCCGGGATCTCGCGCTGGCTGACCGCCGGTTCGCGCCTGATGACGGTCGCGGCAAGCTTTGCGCTGGCCCGAACCGCCGAAGCGCACGAGGCAGTCGAGGCCGGTGGCAAGCGCGGCACGGTGATTGTCCGGCCGCAGGAATGAGCGCCGGGCCGCCTCAGGCGGCGCGCGCAACCCAGCGGTAGAAGGCGCGCTTGGCCCCTTCGGCGACCAGCAGGTAAGCCAGCACCATCGCGGCCAGGATGCCGAAAAACGAGGCCGGGGGCGGCACGAAGCCCAGAAAATGGCCCAGGCTGGTGAAAGGCAGTGCAATCGCCGTGGCCACCACCGCCAGCGAGGTGGCCAGCAGGAGCGGATGCGGCCAGCTGCGCCACCAGCGACCACGGGTGCGGATGATGAAGATGACCAGCACCTGGGTACACAGCGACTCGATGAACCAGCCGGTCTGGAACAGCTTTTCGTTGGCGTGAAAGACCTTGAGCAGCACGAAGAAGGTCAGAAAATCGAAGGCCGAGCTGATCGGACCCAGTACGAGCATGAAATTGCGCAGGAAGTTCATGTCCATCACCCGGGGCGACTGAAGGTCCTGGGCATCGACCTTGTCGAAGGGAATCGGCAGCTCGGACAGGTCGTAAAGCATGTTGTTGAGCAGGATCTGGGTCGGCAGCATCGGCAGGAACGGGAGAAACAGCGCGGCGCCCGCCATGCTGAACATGTTGCCGAAGTTGGAGCTGGTCCCCATCAGGATGTATTTCATGATGTTGCCGAAGGTGCGCCGCCCTTCCTGGACGGCCTCGCCCAGGACATTCAGGTCCTGCCTGAGCAGGATCATGTCAGCGGCCTCCTTGGCCACATCCACGGCCGAATCCACTGACAGCCCGACATCGGCCGCGTGCAACGAGGGCGCATCATTGATGCCATCGCCCAGGTAGCCCACCACATGTCCGCGGGCCTTCAAGGCGCGGATGACGCGCTCCTTCTGCGCCGGATTGACCCTGCAGAACAGGTTGATGTCCTGCACCCGCGCCTGCAGGGCCGCATCGTCCATCCCGGCGATCTCGCGCCCGAGCAGCACACCCTTGACCTCGATACCGAGAGCACCGCAGACGTGGCGGGTCACCAGGTCGCTGTCACCGGTCACCACCTTGATCGCCACACCGGCCTGCCCGAGCAGGGCCAGGGCAACTGCGGCGCTTTGCTTGGGTGGATCCAGAAAGGCAGCGAAGCCAGCCAGGGACAGTGCCGACTCGTCGCTGACCACCGCATGCGAATGATCGTGAGGCACCTCGCGCCAGGCGATGCCCAGGGCGCGCAGCCCTTCCTGCTCGAGCTGTTGGTACTGGTCGCGGATCGCCCGGGTCGAGACCTCATCCAGCGCAACTGCAGCCTCCTGCCCTTCCGCCTGATAATGCGTGCACAGCGCCAGGATTTCGTCAGGGGCCCCCTTGACCACCAACCAGCGCTTGCCGCCCTTCTCGACCAGCACCGACACGCGCCGGCGCTCGAAGTCGAAGGGGACCTCGTCCAGTTTGGTCCAGCCCGAAGTGTCGACGTGCCGGCTCTCCAGGATGGCCTCATCGAGCGGGCTCTTCAGGCCCGTCTCGAAAAAGCTGTTCAGGTAGGCCAGCTCGAGCACCCGGGTGCTCGGTGCGCCCAGGGGATCGACCTGACGATCCAGCCGGATGCGCGCCTCGGTCAATGTCCCGGTCTTGTCGGTGCACAGGACATCCATCGAGCCCAGGTCCTGGATGGCCGACAGGCGCTTGACGATCACATGCTGGCGGGCCATCCGCATCGCGCCGCGGGACAGGGTCACCGACACCACCATGGGCAGCAGCTCCGGCGTCAGTCCGACCGCCAGGGCGACCGCAAAGAGGAAAGACTCGAGCCAAGGCTTGTGCTCGAAAAGATTCACGAACAGCACGAACATCACCATCAGCACCGTCAGCCGCATGATCAGCAGGCCGAAGCGGCGTGTGCCGAGTTCGAAGGAGGTCGGTTCCGAGGGCCGCGACACGCTGTCAGCAATGGCGCCCAGGAAGGTGTCGGCACCGGTTCGGGTGACCAGCAGGCGGGCACTGCCGCTGATCACCGAGCTGCCCATGAAGACGGCATTGGTCGCCTCCTGCAGGTCATCGGCCTCCAGATCCACCGCCGCGCTGCGCTTTTCGACCGGAAAGGTCTCGCCAGTGAGCAGTGACTGCTTGACGAACAGGTCCTGGGCCTGGATCACCAGGGCATCGGCCGGGATCAGATCGCCCGCCGAGACCTGGACCACGTCACCTTTCACGATCTGCCCCGCCGGAATCTGCCGCGCGACCCCGTCACGCCAGACCTGGGCGCGCAGGCTCACCGAGCGGCGCAATCGCTCCGCCGAAGCATTGGCGCGGTACTCCTGAACGAAATCCAGCGTGACGCTGATGAGTACGATGGTGGCAATGATCGCGAAGTTGGCCAGCTCGCCCATGACGGCGGATACGGCGCTGGCAGCCAGCAGGATCAGCACGAGCGGGTTGCGAAAGCGCGCCAGATACTGCCGCAGCAGTGAGTGACGGGTCTTGGGCCGCAATTCATTGGGACCCTCGCTTGCAAGACGCCGGGCCGCCTCGACCTCACTCAGGCCTTTGGCGGGGTCGCTCGCGGCAAGGGCCTGCGAGGCCAGCGGCTCGAGCCACCAGGGCGGGGGACGTTTGTCGTGAACCATGCTGCACTTCCGGGGACTTAAGGCCATCCCACAGACCCATGATAGGCCTGTTTGACCGCCGCGGGACGCTCCCTCGGGCGAGGTGAGGTTCAAGTGACCCAGCCTGCCCGGGCACCGAGGTGCGAAATAATCGTTCAGAAAAACTCAGCAGCCCCGACCCCCGGGCCAGGGTGCGACCTGACGACGCCATGACCCCACGCGCCCAATCCCCCCTGCACATACGCCCGATGCGCCCCGACGACGTGGTGATGGCCCTGGACTGGGCCGCTGCCGAGGGCTGGAACCCCGGCCTGCACGACCATGCCCCTTTCCCGCTTGCCGATCCCGCGGGCTTCCTGATTGCCCTGCGCGACGATGAGCCGGTGAGCATGATTGCCGCGACCCGGTACGGCGCCGACTATGGCTTCATCGGGTTTTACATCGCCCGACCCGAACAGCGGGGCCAAGGCCTGGGCCTGGCGATCTGGCAGGCGGGCATGCTGCATCTGTCGGGCCGCCTGATCGGGCTCGACGGAGTACTGGCCCAACAGGGCAATTACCGGACATCCGGCTTCGTCCTGGCCCACCGAAATGCGCGTCATGAAGGCAAGGCCGCATCGGCAGCCCTCCCGGAGCTGCCACCGGGGCAGCATCTTCGCGCGCTGGCCGAGGTGCCTCGCCAGGCGCTGCATGCCTATGACCGGGCCTTCTTCCCTGCCCCGCCGCAACGGGATGCATGCGATGTTCGAGACGGCCCGCATGTATACCGGCGCGGCGCCATCGATCTCGACGGATCGCACCTACGGCATCACCAGCTTCGAGCTGGGCTGATCACAAGGTCTGGTCCCGCGTCCCGTTGCGACGCGGTGCATTGCCCTTGATCTTGACGGCGGCATCCCTGAGCACGGGCATGGCTTCCTTGGCACCGTCGAGCTTGAAGCGCACCACCCTGAACTGCCCACCATCGAGCGGGAAGGCGATGCCCAGCACACCATCCTGCAGGGCGATCTTGTTGATGGTGTCGAAGTTCTTGAAGTAGTACTCGAAGCGCTGACCATCCGAGGAACCGCCGCAGAGCAGTTCGACATAGGCCGATCCGGCCTCGGAATTGAGCAGCACCGGATAGTTCGCATCCTTCTCGCACTTGGAGGCAGTGGCCACGATGTAGAGGCAGGATCCCGACTCGGGGTAGCAATACTGGCCGAAGACCGCACCGGATTCATTGACGGTGGCAGCGAAGGGCTTTTTCATGTCCTTCACGCTGACCACCCATTCCTTGAACGAGCGCTCCTGCGCCAGTGCTGGCGACGGCCCGGCCAGCGACATCAGGAAAACCAGTACCGCAGCCCACTTCGCTCTCATCTTCATCTCCTGGAAAAAAGGGAAAACACGGGGTCCCGCATGGCTTCAAAACCGTCCGCCCCGAAGCGCCTGAACCTGCTGGTAGGCGGCATTGATCTGCTTGGATTTGCGTTCGGCCAGCGTGCGCAGGTCCTCTCCGAGGCTCGCCACCTTGTCGGGGTGGTACTGCCGGATCAGCGACTTGTAGGCGGCCCGGATCTGCTCGGCGGGGGCATTGGGGCTGACCCCGAGAATCACATGCCAGGCCTCGGGATCAGGACCGGATTCAGGCTCCGGTGGCGCCTGGCGTTGATGCGACTGCTGCTGGTTGCTGCCCCGGGCCGAGCCCCGCGAGGCGCCCTCCCGGCCGGCCGAGCCCGTTGCGCCGGCGTCAGGGGGTGTTCCGGCCATCAACCTCGAAATGAGCCAATAACCCACCATCAAGCCCACAATGGCGGCAAACATTTCAGTCGAGCTCAATCCGGGGCCTTCGCAGAGTGTTTTTGATGGTGGCCCGCGTCGGAGCAGGCGGCGGGTCAGCCGGCAAACGCCGGCGCGCCTTGACCAAAAGGCGGTAAGCTCGCTATCGGCAGGTGCGGAGAGAAACTTTAGCCCGCGCCGCATGAAGGCATCTGCTTGCGAAAATCCACCATGGCATCACCCACATTCGAACGCCTTGCCCCGCCCCGGCTCCCCTGGCGCCCGCTGCTTCTGGCCCTCGGTCTGCTGCTCTGGTGCGCCCTGTGTGCCGCCGCCGGCGCGGCCACACCGGGGGCTGCAACGCCCGTTGCTGGCACGGGCGGCGAGACGGCTCGCGGCGGCCCGGACGAGGCGGTGCTGATGGTGCTCAACCGCCAGGTGATGGCGTTCCGTGCGCCCTACATGGGCCTGTCGCCGGGCATTCGCGCTGCGCGATCCCGTCTGGCGATCGAGGCAGCACTGTCCGAAGCCGGCGTCCTGCCCGTGACGATCCAGGGCCACAGCGATGGCCAACTCGTCATGATCGATGGCAAGCTGGCGTTCTTCGTCACCCCAGGCGATGTTGACCCGGTGCTGGCGCAGCCTCCGGAGTTGCTCGCCGAGCAGGCGGCCCAGCAGCTGCGCAAGGTCATCGCCGAAACACGTGAGTCGCGCAACCTGGATGCCATGCTGCGCGCCGGCGCCATCAGCCTGGCCGCCACCGTGGCCTTCGCCGTGTTGATGTGGCTGCTGCTGCGTCTGCGTCAGTGGGCCACCCGCAAGCTGCTGGTGGGCGCCGAACGGCGTGCGAGCCAGATCAAGGTGGCCGGGGCCCGCCTGATTGACCGACAGCACCTGTTGCCCCTCCTCAAGACCACCATGGATGCCCTCGGCTGGGTGGCGATGTTCCTGCTTTGCTATGCCTGGCTCAGTTTCGTGCTGACCCGCTTTCCGTACACACGGCCATGGGGAGAGCTTCTGCACGAATACCTGATCGACATCGGCCGATCGCTCGGCTCGGGTATCGGCAGTGCCCTGCCCGGGCTGGGCGTATGCCTGGTGATCTTCTTTATCGCCAACCTGTTCATCCGCTTTCTCGGAGGCCTGTTCAGCCGCGTCTCGCAATCGAGCGCGCCCCCGCAGTGGCTGTCGCCGGAAACGGTCGACACCACGCGCAGGTTGGTGGCCATCGCGATCTGGCTGTTCGCCGTCGTGATGGCCTATCCCTACCTGCCCGGCTCGAAGTCGGAGGCCTTCAAGGGCGTGTCGGTGCTGCTCGGCCTGATGGTCTCGCTCGGGGCGTCCAGCCTGGTGGGTCAGGGCGCCGCCGGCCTGATCCTGACCTACACCCGTACCTTGCGGCCAGGCGATTTCGTCAACATTGGTGGCCACGAGGGTACCGTCATCGAAGTCGGCTTTTTCACCACCCGAATCCATACCGGTCTGGGTGAGGAATTGACCCTGCCCAATTCGATCATCACCGGCCAGGTGAGCAAGAACTACTCGCGCAATGTGAAGGGGCCCGGCTACATCATCGACACGACGGTGACCATCGGTTACGACACCCCCTGGCGCCAGGTCGAGGCCATGCTGTGCGAGGCCGCTCGGCGTACCAAGGGCATCGTCGAAGCCCCTGCCCCGCGAGTCTTCCAGACGGCGCTGTCCGACTTCTACCCCGAGTACCGGCTGGTGGCGCAGGCCATCCCCAGCAGCCCCCGGCCCAGGGCCGAGGTGCTCAGCCAGTTGCACGCCAATATCCAGGATGTCTTCAACGAATACGGGGTGCAGATCATGTCGCCGCACTACATGACGGACCCGCCCGATGCCAAGACGGTCAGGCCCGAGGCCTGGTATGCAGCCCCGGCCCGGCGCGACGAGGCCTGATATCCCCCACACGGCGCGATGCCCGAGGCGCGCCCACCCGCCCTACATCCTGATCCTGCGGCCGCAGTCGCCACGACTCAGATCGGCGGCACAGCCGCCGGAGTAGGCCTCGAGGTAGCCTGGCATGGCGCTGGAAGGCTTGAACTGCGGTGATTGGCCGACGCCGGTGTTGAGCCATTGATCGATGATGCCCGCGAGCACACCGCTGCGATCAAAGCGCAGGATGGCCCATTGGGTGCCGTAGCCGCCGGAGGCCGTCGTCTTCATGTAGAACCCGGCCGATGCGGCGTCATAGAGGATGTCGAGGGGAAACTGGTATTGCGATTGGGAGGCCGGGTCGAGCGGCATCGGCATGATCAGGGCACTGGCATGATCGAAGCCGCCCGGCCGGCCCTTGATCCAGAGGACGCCCCAGGATCCCTGATCAAGGCCCACCCGGGTCAGGCCGCCGATCATCAAATCGAGACGGCCATCGACGGGGACGACGTCCACATCGAAGAATCCGCACATCGGCATCAGGGTCCGAACCGCATCGCGATCAATATAGCTGTAGTCGCGCTGGAAGCTGCCATCGCCGCGGCCCAGCAACACATAGGGTGCGCCGCAACCGTTGGGCTGGGCCGGATCAATGAAATCCGAGGTGACGATATCGGTGTTGCCATCACCGTTGATGTCGAGCGCAACCGCCTTGTGACCGTAGAGGGGATTGGCTTCCTCGACACGCTGGCTTCGGTAAGACCCGTCCGCCTGACTCAGATAGACCACCTGGAAACTGCGACCGGCCGCCTGGTTCTGCTCCGGTGTGGCCCCTGGAATGGCAAAGTCAAGGCCGGTGCAGGCGATGTAGATGTCGGGTCGCCGGTCGTTGTTGAAATCGGCCACTGCGGTGAAGGACGGAGAGATGCAGCCCATCCGGTCGGCCGTGCTCTTGAAGAGCTCGGCAGAGCGATCAACCCACTGGCCCGAGGCGTCCTGACCCAGAAAATAGCCAACGCCCGGCACGTCGGACCAACCCGTGCCGTACAGGTTGGCAAAGCGTCCCACCATCACGAAGGCTGAGTAACGGCCTTCCTGAAAGAAGTCTCCAAAGGCAACCGAGCGGTCCACCGAGTCCTGCTCGTCGGCCAGGGTTTTCGCAATGCCCAGCGCCCTGACCGTGGGCACGGCGGTGGCATCGAAGGGGATGCTGTTCTTGTTTTCATAAGAGGTGGGCAGCACCGTCATAGGTACCACGATGCGGGCGGTACTGGTGGCCACACCGCCCGGTCCGCTGCAGGTAACGGTGTAGTTGTAGATGCCTCCAGCGGCGTGCTGTATGACCGTCGAGCCCGTCACCGCCAGGGACGGCGATAGGCCCTCGGAGACCTGGCAACTGGTCGAGTCGCTGGAGGACCAGCTGAGGGTAAGTGGCGCACCAACCGCCAGCTTCAAGGCCGACGGGGACAGGGTGACCGTCGGCGCCTTCACCACCGGCGCCGCTGGCGTGCCCGAGGATCCGCCGCAGCCTGCCGTGCACAGGATCGCAGCGACCAGGATCAGGGCAAGGGGATGCTGAAGGTGCATTGGTAATGGAAGTAGTCGGTCGACTTGCTCGCATTGGGGCCGCAGTCGGCCATCTGCGACACCAGCCGGTTTTGACTGGTCAGTTTCAGTACGCCACTGGTGTCCGAGCTGCTGCCGCGCACCACCTCCGTCAAAAGGGTACTGGCCCCTGTCATCGCGTCGGTCTTGATGATGGCACTGCCGGTGTAATCGGCATTGACCCGAATGAAATAGTAGTAGCCCGCCTTGTAGATCGCATCCAGCGCCAGGGCGTACGACAGGCCGCTGCTGGTGACCTTCGGAATGCCGGCGCTCAGATCGTTCACGTACTGGAACTTGCCAGCGCTGTACTGCAATACCTTGGTGCCGAACTCGTTGGAGGCAGGCGGACCTGCCTGGGCGCCCGTCGGATTGCCCGACACCACGACATTGATCTTGCCGTTGACCGGTATGGCGCGCATGCCATAGATTGCCTTCTGGTACATGTCGGCGGGGAAACGCGTCGCATCGACCCTCACCGTGCCGTCACCGTTGCCCCACATGACAATGGGAGTACGGTGGTAGCCAGTATCGACCGACAGGATATCGAGGTTGCCATCACCATCGATGTCGGCCAGCGCCACCTGATGGGCATAAATCGAGGGGACTGCAAGCGTCACCACTCGGTAGCTGCCATCGGCCTGGCTGAGCACGGCATACTGCAGCGAACTGTCATCGAAGACGCCATTGATCGTGAAGTCCGGCCCTGTGCAACTGATGACGGCATCGGGCCGGCCATCCTTGTTCAGATCGCCGATTTCGATGAAGCCGGGCGTAACGCAGATGTAGCGCTCGCTGGGCGTCTTGATGAGCTGGCTGGTCACATCCGTCCACTTGCCGCTGCTGTCCTTGCGGAGCAGGTAGAGCTTGGCAGCCGTGTCAGGCCACTTCGAGGGATTGCTGCCCGGAAAGGCGTTGCGATAAAAGGTCGAGGCCGTGATCGCGCTGAAGCTGCCCTCCTGCAGAAAGTCGGCGAAGGCGACCGCACGCTGGCTCAAATTCTGCTCGCCCGACTCGAGCGTGACGCCCGGGATGTCCTGAAGATTGGGAAGCTTCGGATCATCGACGACGATGTCGTTCTTGTTTTCATAGCTGGTGGGCATCACCGGCATCGGAACAGCCAGGGTCACCGTCTTCTTGCTGCTGCCGCCGGAACCGGTGCAGGTGATCGTGTAGCTGTACTGGCCTCCGGCGCTGGGGGTGATGACCATGCTGCCACGAGTCCCCTGGGTGCCGGACCAGGTGTCGGAGGCGCTGCAGCTGCTCGCATCGGTCGAGCTCCAGGTCAAGGTGACCGGGGTATTGACCGCCGCCTTGGTGGCCGACAAGCTCAGGTTTGCCGTCGGTGCAGCAAGGGGCGTAGCCGCGGCAGAACCTGCCGTGGAGTTCGTGGCACTGCCACCCCCACCTCCGCAAGCCGCCGTCATCGACACCAGCGCGGCAAGCGTAAATCTTCCAGAAAATCGACCCATGTTAATCCCTGCGCTTCAGGACTCCGAACGATTCCTTTGCATCGGTACGAGCAGGCAGATCTTGAGGAACAAAATCACACCCCGGGCGGAAACGGCCCGAGGCGATGCAGGGCAACCGTCGCAGTACCGGGCATGGCCGGGTCGCTGCCGGGGATTTTGGCGGGCGGCGTAGACTTTCAGCTTTCATCCCTTAGCCGGCAAACACCATGACCCCTGCCCTGCACCGCCTGTTGACCTGCGCCGCGATCGCCCTGAGCGCATCCCTGCTTCCTGCAGGCGCTACACTGGCCCAGGAGTTTCCGGCGCCAGGCAAGGTGATCAGCTTCGTGCTGCCCTACGCGCCGGGGGGACCGACCGACAAGGCTGCACGCGATCTGGCGCAGGCCATGAGCAAGGCCCTGGGCGGCCAGGGTATCGTGGTGGAGAACGCGCCCGGTGCCTCTGTGGCGATTGGCGCCGCCAAGGTGGCCAAGGCCAGCCCTGATGGCTACACCCTCCTGTTCACCCATATCGCCCAGGCGACCCTGCCCACCTTCTTTCGCAACCTGCCCTACAACGTCGACAAAGACTTCGAATACCTGGGCCTGGTCAGCGAGAACCCGATGAACCTGATCGCACGACCCACCATGCCCGCGGGAACGATCGGCGAGTTGGTGAGCTGGATACAAGCCAACAAGGACCGGATCACGATCGCCAATGCTGGCCAGGGATCGGCCTCGCACCTGTGCGGGATGCTGATCCAGTCAGCCCTGAAGGTCGATATGACCTCGGTCCCCTACAAGGGCACGGCACCTGCCATGACCGACCTGATCGGTGGGCAGATCGACCTGATGTGCGACCAGACCACCACGACCATTGCGCAGATCGAAGGCAAGCGTGTCAAGTCCTATGCCGTGACCACGCCAAGGCGCCTGACCCAGGCCACCCTTAATGACACGCCGACGATGCAGGAAGCCGGCTTCAAGGACTTCAGCGTGACCATCTGGCAGGGGCTGTACGCCCCGCGCGGCACGCCGGCAGCCGTGCTGCGCAAGCTCAACGATGCCCTCAGGACTGCCGTCAAGGATCCGGACTTCATCCGCAAGCAGGAACAGGGCGGCGCCGCAGTGATCACCGATGCCCGCCTCGAGCCGGCCGGGCACAAGGCCTTCGTGATGTCGGAGGTCAGCAAATGGGCACCCCTGATCAAGGCCGGCGGCGTGTACGCTGACTGAGCCGGTTACCCTCTTGCAAAGGCAGCATGATGCCGTGACGACCGGCTGGTACGTGGCACCCGATCGCGCAGCCGGCCTGGCGCGTCTGGCACAGGTCGATCCGGCCGCCTACGCGCGTACCCGCAACCATCTGGACGGCGCGGTCACCGGCCTGTCCCCGTATCTGACCCATGGCCTGATCAGCCTGCGGGAGGTCCTGGCCGCCGTGTTGTCCCGGGGCCGCCTGCCCATCGGGCACAAGCTCGTCTTCGAACTGGGCTGGCGCGAATACTTTCGCCATGTCTGGTCCCACCAGGGTGAGGCGATTTTCAGCTCGCTGCACCCCGGCCCCTGCGATGAGCAAGGGTATGACACGGCCTTGCCGGATGACCTTTGCCGGGCAGCGACCGGTGTCCCCGCCATCGACTCGGCCGTGCGCAGCCTGTATGCCACCGGCTACCTGCACAACCATGCCCGGATGTGGCTGGCCAGCTACGTCGTTCACCTGCGCAAGGTGCACTGGCGAAGCGGTGCCGACTGGATGGTGGCCTACCTGCTCGATGGCGATCTGGCCAGCAACCACCTGAGCTGGCAGTGGGTGGCCGGCACCGGAAGCCACAAGCCCTATCTTTTCAACGCTGAAAACGTGGCGCGCTTTGCGCCGGCGCCCTGGCACAGTCCCGGATCGGTGATCGACCAGTCCTACGAGCGCCTGGACCAGATCGCACGGTCGACCCTGCGCCTGGCCCCTGCCCCTGGCAAAGCCGCCTCGGGGACCATGGATACGTTCCCCTGCGACCCGCTCCTTCATCGTCCGCCGGCCGATCTCGGCCTGCAGGCCCCTGACGCCGCCGCCGCTCAGGCACTGGCCGGTCGCCGTGTGTGGCTGGTGCACCCCTGGGCCCTGCGCCTGCCTCCCGAGGGCCTGGCCGAGGGCACCGCCATCATCGGGATCTACCCGAAGGAACATCATCAGCGCTGGCCCTGGTCGGCGGCGCGCTGGCGTTGGGTCGATGCCGCCATGTCGGCCCTGACCCCGCATCGCTGGCTGATCGATGCCGCCACACTGAGTCAGGTCCTGGCGGACAGCGACCGGGTGGAATGCGCCGAAGAGGCACATGTGCAGCCCTGGCTGCCAGCGATGGTCAAGCCTAGGTTGGAGCCGACGCTGTTCCCGGCGGTGTCGCGCCCCTGCACCAGCTTTTCACAATGGTGGACCCGCAGCACCCGTGGTCTGCAGGAGGCCTCAGCCCTGCTCCGGTAACGTCCTGGCCACGTGGCGATCAACCGGCTACCTGACCGACTCGCGAATCCAGGCGATCAGCAGGTCGGCGATGGCCAGATTGTTGCGGTCCATCATCATCATGTGGGTGTTGCCCCGATGGCCGGCCTCGGGCAGCAGGAGAAAGCGGGCCTTGCCGCCTGCCGCCTTGATGGCATCGACCGTGCTGACACAGCCATTGCGACGCTGGTCGCCATTGGGACCGGCAGCACCCACGCTGTTGTCGCCCCACACCGACAGGAACGGCACCCTGGCAAAGACCCCGCGGGCCTCGTCGGCACTCACCGGCACACAATTGCCCTCGACATTGACCAGGGCCAGCATCTTGCCACCCCGGTTACGCACCAGGTCCAGACCGAAGGCACCGGACTGGGAATGCACCACCACCACCGCCGGCCCGATGCGGTCCAGGAGGGCGCCCAGGGCTGCGACCGTGTTGGCACCAGCCCCTGGCAAAGTGGTCTCGGCATTGGGGACCAGTTGCGCGGTGTAATGCTCGAAGGCCTCGACCGGAAATTGCACATTGGGAAAGGGCGTCGGGTAGTTGGCACCGATACGAAAGAAAAACCAGCCGCGCTCGCGTGGTGCGATCGGCATCTCGGGCAGTCCCTTGGCCTCAGCCTCGGCCCGGGCACGGTTCACAACAGTCGGATTGAAGCCCGAGCGGCCCCGACCGGCATGGTCGACCAGGTAGACCGGGTGACCCTTGCGAACAAAGTAGGTGGCCCAGCCTTCTCGCCCGTCGGGCGTGGTCTCGTAGGTGGCGCCGGTATGCCCGGAACCGTGTACCAGCACCACGGCCGGCCCGCTGATGGTTCGGGGAATCCGGTACTGGACGTACATCTGGCCCACGGTGATCGTGCCCGGGGCATCCTGCCCGCCCGGCGGGGCGCCGGGGTGGCTCGAGGCGGCCGTACGACCATTGACGAAGAAGCTGCCGTCGTCCTGCAACTCGAGGGGCCCCCCGAGGGAGCCCGCCTGCGCGGTCGTAGCAAAGGCCATCAACAGGCCCATGATCCTGGCTGAGCGAAGCATCGCGTCCTCCGTCGCTTGAATGCGTCGGCCCAGTATAGCCGTCAGTCCCTAGTGTGGTGTGCCGCAAATAACTTATCTGATAACGAAGTGCAATGAGGGTGAATGCAAGGCGCGGTTGCGGGCCGATAGCGGGGCTATCGACCCGGGTTCGCAACGCCGCAGTCGCCCTCATTTCACTTCGCCCCGAAGGGGATCGATCGGACGAGGCACTCGGTCGCTCGCCCGCCAGGGCAGATATCACCCGATATCTACCCTGGCGGACAACCGCCCGATCATCCTAGTCTGAGTCAAATCCTTAGACAAGTTATTTACGGCACACCACACTAGCGCGCGGCCGGCGCGATCCGCGCGGGTCGCCAGATCCACACAAAGAGCAGCGCCGCGCTTGCAAAGGCGCCACCCGCCAAAAAGGTGACCCGGGCACCAGACAGGTCCCACAGCAGCCCCGCAATGGCACTGGCCAGCAGCATCGCCACGCCCGATAACAGATTGAAAAATCCGTAGGCGGTGCCGCGCAGGTCCGGCGGCGCCACATCCGCCACCATCGTCGCCAGCAAGCCCTGGGTCATGGCCATGTGCAGACCCCATAGGGTGACGCCCACCCATACCCACCCCCAGTGGTTGCTGAAGGCCAGGGCCGCATCGGCTGCGATCAGCAACAGCAAGCCCCAGCACAGCAGGCGGACATGGCTGACCGAGTCGGCCCACTTTCCGAAGGGATAGGCGGCCAGCGCGTATACGGCGTTCAGGCCGATCAGGACCAACGGTGTCAGGGCAATGGCCAGTCCACCCTCGTGCGCACGCAGCACCAGGAAGGCCTCGGAGAAGCGGGCCAGGGTGAAGATCGCACCGATGGCCACGACCTTCCAGTAGGCGGCGGAAAGACGCCTGAGGGTGGCCGCGGCCAGCGGGTTGCTTCTTTGGGGTGTCCATCGCTGTAGCGGCTCCTGAACGCCGAGAACCAGGAGGACCACGGCCAAGACGGCTGGGATAACGGCCACCCAGAACACCGCCCGAAAGTCGTCGGCCCAGCACAGCATCAGGACGAGCCCGAGCAGCGGTCCGATCAGGGCGCCGGCGCTGTCGAGCGCCTGCCGCAATCCGAAGGCGGCACCGCGAATGGTGGCGGGCGTCAGATCCGCCACCAGCGCATCGCGCGGCGCGCCGCGAATGCCTTTGCCAATCCGGTCGATGAAGCGTGCCGCGACCATCAGCCCGGCCCCCTGTGCCAGCGCGAACAGGGGTTTGGAGGCCGCACCGAGGCCATAGCCCAGCAAGGCCAGCGGCTTGCGCTTGCCCCACCAGTCCGACAGGACGCCGGAGAACACCTTCACCACCAGTGCAGTGGCTTCGGCCACCCCTTCGATCAGGCCGATGCTCAGGACCGACAGACCCAGCGTGGTCGACAGAAAGACCGGCAGCAGGCTGTGGATCATTTCCGAGGACACGTCCATCAGCAGGCTGACAAACCCCAGGGCCCAGATGCTGGCGGGAATGGGAGGCTTGCTGCTCATGACCCATCTTGTCACAGTACGATGTCGGAGCCCAGACATTCCTGCGCCGCAGGATCGTCCCACTCCACCGCTCTGCCCGAAAAACTCATGACGCCGCTTCATACCCGTTTCACCCGTGCCTTCGGGCTGAATACCCCGATCGCCCTGGCCCCCATGGCGCTGGCCAGCGGTGGCACACTGGCAGCGGCTTGCGTGCAGGCCGGCGCACTGGGGCTGGTCGGCGGCGGCTATGCCGAGATGCCCTGGACCCAGCGCGAATACCAGCGGGCGCTTGACCTGGTCCCGCTCGAGTCCCGTTCGCGCCTCGGGCTGGGCTTCATCACCTGGAAGCTCGACGAAGACGCCAGCGCGCTGGACTGGGCCCTGAACCTGCCCGCGGAGCAGCGCCCGCGCGCCGTGATGCTGTCGTTTGGCGATCCGCGCCCGTATGCGCCGCGCATTCTCGACAGCGGCGCGCGCCTGCTTTGCCAGGTCCAGCGGCTGTCACAAGTGGAGCAAGCCCTGCAAGCCGGCGCGCAAGTCATCATTGCCCAGGGCTCCGAGGCCGGCGGACATGGCGCCAATGCCCTCGAGGGCCGCGCCACCTTCACCCTCGTGCCCGAGATGGCCGACTACCTGGGGCGGCAGGCGCCGCAGACGCTGCTGCTGGCGGCAGGCGGCGTGGCCGACGGCCGAGGCCTGGCAGCGGCCCTGGCACTGGGGGCCGATGGCGTGCTGGTGGGCTCGCGCCTGTGGGCGAGCAGCGAAAGTCTGGCCAGCCCGGGCGCGGTTGCCGCGGCGCTTGCGGCGCGGGGCGATGACACCGCGCGCAGCGCCGTCTTCGATATCCTGCGTCGCAAGAACTGGCCCGCACCCTACGACTTCCGAGCGCTGCGCAATGCCCTGCATCGCCAATGGGAACGACGCATCGACGATCTGCGCGCCGACCCGCAATCGGCGCGCGCGGACTACGACGCTGGCGTCAGTGCGGGAGATTTCAGTCGCGCGCACAGCACCGTCGGCGAGGCCGTAGGCCTGATCGGCGATGCTCCCGGTGCACAGGAACTCGTGGCCCGCATGACCCTCGAGGCACGCGCCGCACTGGTCAGGGGCTCGGCCTTGCTGGTCGGCTGACCGGCGGGACCGGGGACGGGCTCTCGAGGTCGATCATGCGCACGATCGCCCTGATGTCTGGCTGATGGCCTGCCGGCAAGGACGAAAAATAGCCCTGCACCGCCAGCGTGGCATAGCCGTGCACCAGTGACCAGGCCGCCACTGATGTCCGGAGGCAACCCGGCGAATTCGCCGGCTCACCCCGAATCGCTGCAACGCACTCGACCACTACGCGGAACGCAGCGCCCGACGCTTCCCGAAACCGGGCCTGGGTATCGAACCTTCCCCGGCGACCGAACATCAAGCTGAAGAGCGACGGTTCGCGCTGCGCGAAGGCCGCATAGGCCTCACCGGCAAGATACATCCGGTCACGGGGCGTGGCTTGCTTCGAGGCCCCGGTGGCAGCCTGCATGTCCATCCGCAAAGCGTCGAAGCCCACCGCGGCCAATTCCATCAGCAAGGCCTCCTTGCTCTCGAAATGCCGATAGGTCGCATTGACGGTCACGCCCAGGCTCAAAGCCAGGTCGCGCAGGCTCAATTCCAGCTCTGTCTTGTGGGCGAGTCGCTCGCGTGCGGCCTCGAGGAGGGCCACCCGAAGGTTGCCGTGGTGATAGGGCTTGTTCATTGGACGGTCATGGCAAGAAGGCGGCTGCATGGCGCATGATGGGCAGACATGTTGACAGTGTACACATAATCCCTTAAGCTTCGTCATGTATGCACTGCATACATTAAACATCGTTCAACTGATACGTGACCATCCACCCAAACAGGATCCCAAGCATGACCCCAGCCCCTTTTCCCCCGAAGCGCCCCGAGGCCGCTCAGCCCGCGACCCAACGCACGCAAGGGGTCGCACGATGAACGGCATCATTGACCTGGTCCTGGCAGGACTGCATCACATCGGCATCCTTGCCGTGTTTGGCGTCCTGATTGCCGAGTGGGTCTTGTTGGGCTTGCCCAGCTCCTCGCGATTGATCGAATGGATAGCGAAAGTCGACCTCGCCTACGGCATCTTCGCGGGCCTGGTCCTCGCAGCTGGTTTTGCACGCGTGGCCTGGGGGGCGAAGGGAGCCAGCTTCTACCTGGGCAACCCGGTGTTCTGGACCAAACTGGGCCTGTTTGCGGTCATCGCGCTCATTTCGGTCCTGCCGACCCTGAGCTACCTGCGCTGGCGCCGGGATCTCCGGGCCGACGGTAGCCTGCCGGGCGAGGCGGCGGTCGCCCGCACGCGCCGTTGGGTTTTGCTGCAGGTGGGCCTGTTCGCCGGGCTGCCGATCATGGCAGCGATGATGGCGCGAGGCTACGGCTACTGAGAGGTCTCGCCCTGAAAGTGGGCCCGGGCGACCTGTGGGCTTGATATGATGAACCGGGGTCTTCATTACACCGTCATCAACCTTCAGCCCCGGAACACCATGCGCTACCTGCCCGTCATCATGCTGCTGTGCCTTGCTTCATCACCGGCGATGAGCGCGAAGCTGTCAGGAGCCGTGTTCTCGCCAAGCCCGGGCGTCATCTGCGACAGGAAGGCGCAGTTTTGCGCCGACGAGCAAGGCATCTCTCTCGGATTCACCAAGGAATACCTCGGCGCCAAAGCCGAGGCGAGCATGATGGCCCGCATCCGGGAGGCCGGCGGCCCCGCCAACTACGACCTGACCTGGTTTGGCTTGAGCAACGGCGTGGACTGCAAGACCAAGGACAAGGTCTGCCACGTGTCCAAGCACAGCGACAAGGTGGACAAGGCTCACACCAAGGCCTTGTTCGGTCGCTGAGCGCAAAAGGCTGAGCGCTGGCTGCCCTGGCGCTGACGCCGGCATGACACGGTGACGGCCAGCATTCAAGACGGAAGGGGGCATTGGCCCTTGCCTTTCAGTCTTGACAAAAAATATGATGATCATAATATTACTCTCATCATGCAGAAAGCACCCACCCGAAAGGAATTGAGCCACGCCCGCATCGTCGATGTGGCCTCACGCGCCATACGGCGTACCGGGTACCACGGGGTCGGGGTCGCCGACATCATGAAGGAAGCCGGACTGACCCACGGCGGCTTCTACGCCCACTTTGCCTCGCGCGACGCCATGTTGGTCGAGGCCATGCAACACGCGGGACAGAGCAATCTGGCCTCGCTTGCACGGGGAATGACGCATCGTCTGCGCAAGGGGGGCTCGCGCCTGCGTGCGCTTGTCGAAACCTACCTGAATGACGCCCACATCGATCGGACAGAGGACGGCTGCATCGTCGCTGCCCTGGCATCGGAGATGACCCGCGAGGACGACGCCGTTCGCGAAGAAGCCCGTCGCCGGATCGCCGCCATGGTCGCACTGGTGCAATCGACGTTGCCGGAGGATGCCGATCTGGCACAAGCACAGCTCGTGACCGCGACCATGGTCGGTGCCTTGCAAATGGCGCGCGCGCTCGGTGGAAAAGCCGGTCGAAGCATCCTGGCCCAAACGCGGCAGGCGCTGATCGAGCGGCACGATCCCGGTATCCCCCACTGATTTTCCCTGGCTCGCGCATCTGGAGCCTTTGTTTACCCATAAATATGACGATCATCATAAAAAAGCCGACAGTGCCTATCCAGACCGCCACCGGACAAGCCTCGTCACCATGGCCAGCCTTCTGGATTGCCTGCAGCGCCACCTTCCTGGTGTCGCTGGATACGACCATGCTGTTCGCCGCCTTCGATGCGCTGCGGCGCAGCTTTCAGGGCACCTCCGCCGCTGAACTTTCATGGGTGCTCAACGCCTACACCGTTGTCTACGCAGCCATGTTGATCCCCGCTGGCGGACTGGCTGATGCCTATGGACGGCGACGTATCTTTCGACTGGGTCTGACCGTGTTCGTCGGCGCGTCCCTGGCCTGCGGAGCAGCGCCGTCGGTGCCTTGGCTGATTGCCGCGCGGATCCTCCAGGCCCTCGGGGCGGCGTTGTTGACCCCCGCGTCGATGTCCATCGTGCTGGCCGCCTTTCCAAATGAGAAGCGCGCTGTGGCGGTCAGCCTGTGGGGCGCCGTGGGCGGTCTTGCCGCTGCGGTAGGCCCGAGTTTGGGCAGCTGGGTCACCGACCAGGCCGGTTGGCCCTGGGCCTTCTACATCAATCTGCCGGTCGGTGCCTGGGCCCTCTGGCGCAGTGCATCACGCATCGAAGAGGCTGCCAAACCCTCCGAGCGCCGACGCGTCGATCTCGTCGGCCTGTTGCTGCTGATGGCGGCCGTCGGCGCCCTGGCCCTGGCCATCGTGGAGAGCGGCGAGGCCCGGTGGCGCACGCAAACCCTCGCTGCGGTGGCAGGCGGCGGGTTGCTTGCCGGCCTGGCCTTCCTGCTCTGGGCGAGGTCGCGCGCTGACGCGCTGATCGACCTGTCCCTCTTTCAGCATCGCACCTACCGGTTCGTGAATGCGGCGACGCTGGTCTTCGGCGCTACCTTCGCAATGATGTTTCTCGGCTTTTTCTACTTCATGATCGGTGTATGGCATTTTCCCCTGCCGCAAGCAGGCCTTGCGGTCACGCCGGGTCCACTGATGGTGATGCCGACAGCGATCGTCACCGGCCGACTGGCCTCACGCTTGGGCCATCGGCGCTTTCTGGTGGGCGGGTCGCTCTTGTACGCGGCCAGCAGCCTGTGGTTTTATCTGGTGCCCGGCGGCGAGCCCAACTACCTGCTGCACTGGCTGCCCGGTCTGGTGATGAGCGGGATTGCGGTCGGTCTGGTGCTGCCTTCGCTGTCGGCGGCTGCCGTCAGCCGCCTGCCCGTGGCGCACTACGCCGTTGGCAGCGCCGTCAACCAGGCCACCCGCCAGATGGGCTCGGTGCTCGGTGTGGCACTGACAGTGGCACTGCTGGGGCATGCAAGCCTGCAGCGCACCGACTTCGACACCCTGTATCTGCTGCACGCCACACTGGCACTGCTGACAGGACTGCTGTGCTTGCCAGTCGATACCAGACCCCGGACCTCAAAAGCCTGAGTTCACCCCCCACAATCCCATCCGCTCATCATGAACACTGAAGACACGGTCGAAGCAACATTGAACACCTGGCAAGCGCAAGTCGAGGAGGTACGGCGACGGCGACTTGAGCGTGGCAGCGGCAAAGCCGGCCTGGCCAGACCTCAACAAGTGCAAGGCAAGACGGGCCTGGAGGTGATGACGGGCATCCTGCAAGGCGATCTGCCCCCTCCCTACATGGCGGAAACCCTCGATGTCGAACTGGTCGAACTGGGTGACGGGCTGGCCATTTTTCAGGCGACGCCCCAACTCAAGCACTACAACCCCCTGGGATCGGTCCATGGTGGCTGGTATGCCACCTTGCTGGATTTCGCCCTGGGTTGCGCAGTCCAGACCAAGCTGCCTGCCGGGCGCGGTTACACCACCAGCCAGATCAATCTCAACATCGTGCGCGCCGCCAACAACAAGACCGGTCCACTGCGTTGTATCGGTAGTGCGCTCCATGTAGGCCGTCAGATCGGCACCTCGGAAGCGAGAATCGTCGGCCCCGATGGCAAGCTTTATGCCCATGCGACCACGACTTGCGCGATCTTTGACGTGCCGACCCCCGCGGCCTGAAGAGGCGCCGCGAGGCATCGCTCGGCCAGGGTCTCCTGGGGGCACCTCAGTCTCGGGTGCCCTTCAGGCACGGATTGTCGATTGATCACGAGCGGCCTGTCGGGTCACTGGTCGATCAGCGTCAACGACAACTGGCGTCTGACCTTTGCGTTTGAAAACGGCGATGCAGTTCTGGTCGACTACCAGGATTACGACTGAGGTACCCCATGAGTTCCATGTTCGATCCCCCCCATCCCGGTCTGACCTTGCGGGACGACATCCTGCCGGCCTTGAATCTGCAAGTCGGTGAGGCGGCTGCTCAGTTGGGCGTCGATCGCACCACCTTGTCCAAAGTTCTTAACGGACGAGCCGCCATCAGCCCCGCGATGGCTCTGCGTGTTGAACGATGGTTGGGGCGCGACAACGGCGGGGCCGCCGAAGTGTGGCTGGCTCAACAGGCTGCTTATGACCTTTGGCAAGCGCGGGCGGCCGTGAAGGCAAGCAAGGCGCTTGCTAGCGTGAAGACGCTGAAGATACAGCCTGCTTAAGAGGGGCTGGCAACGATTGACGGGAGTCAGGAACCCACTGCCAATGCACGAGGGCCCTGGCGCCCTCGAAGCCCGCCCAGCAGGTCCGAAGGTCTTATTCTGGCGGCCCAGGAAGGTCTGCAGCACTGACGTGCTCAGGTTCC
>JAPOKJ010000120.1 GCA_029977705.1 Burkholderiales bacterium
CTCGAGCAGGAACTGGATCATCGCCGGCACCAGGAAGGTATGCGTGATGCGGTGCCGGGCAAAGGCCTTGACGATCTCGGCGGGCACGAACTCGGGATTGCTTACCGAGGTACCGCCCTCGAACAGCATCGAGAGCATGTTCACCATGCCCGAGACGTGGAAGTTGGGCAGGGCATTGAGCTGGACGATGTGCTCGACCTTGTCGATGCCGAACAGCGGCCCGAGCATGTTGCACTGGGTGATCAGCGAGCGATGCGACAGCGCCACCGACTTGGGCAGCCCGGTGGTGCCCGAGGAGTTCAGCTGCAGCACGGTCTCATCCGGATGCGGTTCGATGCCGGTATCGCGGTCGGGTTGGGCATCGCGCCACAGGTCGAGCGAGCGTTCGGCGTCGCTGGCATCGGTCAGGCGTACCTGGCGGATGCCGGGGGCCTGGATGCGCTCGATCATGGCCATCAGGGGCAGGTCCGAGACCAGGAAGCGGGCCTCGCTCTGGTTGACCACGTATTCGAGTTCAGGAGCTGCCAGGCGCCAGTTGAACACGGCACAGGCGGCACCGATCTTGGCAGCGGCCAGCAGCGTGATCAGGCACTCGACACTGTTGCGGGTATAGCAGCCGATGCGCTCGTCCTTGCCGATGCCCAGCGCCAGCAGGCCCTGGGCCATGCGGTTGGACAGGCTGTGGATCGCGGCAAAGCTGTACTCGCGCGTCGGTGTCCACAGGGCCAGGGCCTGCGGGCTGCCCAGTGCCCGCCGACGGATCAGGTGGGGCAGGGTGGGGTTGGCCGCAATCAGGGGATCACGCATGAAAACCTCGACTGGTGTTCGCTGGATGCCAGGGCCGGTGCAGCAGGGCCCAAGGGCAGCCGCGCAGGCGCGTGGCGGAATTGTAGTGGCGGTGGCCGCGCAAATCCGTCAGGCTTCTGTTTTCTGAACATTGCTGCCGGGGCCTGTCATGGATTTTGAACACAGTGAACGATCGCGTCTGCTGCAGGCCCGCGTGGCCGACTTCATGGACCGTCATGTCTACCCGGCCGAGACCCTGTATCACGAGCAGGTCAAGGCCTCCGGGCGTCATGCCCAGCCGCCGATCCTGGAGTCGCTCAAGGCGATGGCGCGCGAGCAAGGCCTGTGGAACCTGTTCCTGACCGGCGAGCATGGGCCGGGCCTGAGCAATCTCGAATACGCCCCGGTCAAGGAGATCATGGGCCGGGTGCTGTGGGCGCCCGAGGTGTTCAATTGTGCAGCGCCCAATGTCGGCAACATGGAGATCCTGTCCCGCTTCGGGACCCCGGAGCAGAAGGCGCGCTGGCTCGAGCCCATGCTGGCCGGCCAGTTCAAGTCGGCCTTCTCGATGACCGAGCCGGCGGTGGCCTCCAGTGATGCCACCAATATCCGCTGCGAGATCCGCCGCGACGGTGACCACTACGTCATCAATGGCCGCAAGTGGTTCACCTCCGACGCCCTCAATGAAGCCTGTCGCCTGCTGATCGTGATGGGCAAGACCGATCCCGATCATCCCAGCGTGCACAAGCAGCAGTCGATGGTGCTGGTGCCCAAGGACACGCCCGGCGTGCGCATCGTGCGCGACATCCACGTGCTGGGCTATGACGATGCGCCCAACGGCCACCCCGAGATCCATTACGACAATGTGCGTGTGCCGGTCACGAACGTGCTGCTGGGCGAAGGACGTGGCTTCGAGATCGCGCAGGCGCGCCTGGGGCCGGGCCGCATCCATCACTGCATGCGCCTGATCGGTTGCGCCCAGCGCGCCGTCGAATTGATGTGCCAGCGTGCCAGCAGCCGTGTCGCCTTCGGCAAGCTGCTTGCCGAGCAGGGCTCGATACGCGAGGACATCGCGCGCAGCTGGTGCGAACTGCAGCAGGCCCGACTGCTGACGTTGCGCGCCGCCGACAAGATGGATCGCGAAGGCAACAAGGCCGCGCGCGACCTGATTGCAGCGGCCAAGGTGGTGGTGCCCGCGATGGCCTGCACGGTGATCGACCGCGCCATCCAGATCCACGGGGGCGCCGGCCTCAGCCAGGACACCTTCCTGGCCGCAGCCTATACCTATGCCCGTTTCATGCGCATTGGCGATGGTCCCGACCAGGTTCATCTGGCCGCCCTGGGCCGGCAGTTGCTGGGCGAGTATGGCGCCGCGCCGGCAGCCGGAGGCGCGGCGAGCGCACACTGAAATTGTTGCGCTGCAAGGCGATCCGGGCCTGCCCATCGCCATGCGAGACAGCGGCATCACGGTTGCCGCCACGCAGTGATTGCTGTACCTTGCCAGCAGAGCCAGCCGCCTCCGGGTCACGTGAGGTGATGCAATGAGCCAGACCACCGAGAGGAGACTATCGATGAAACACCCCGTGTCATTTGATCCCGCGCCCGAACATTCGGCTGCAGCGCCCGACGTTGTCGCGTCCGGCCTTTCCCGTGACCCGTCCCTGGCGGCCAGCGAAGGTCGCCGCCGCATCATCACGGCGGCTGCAGGGGCCGGTGCTGCCGCGCTGCTGCCTGGCTTGTCGCGGGCACAGAATCTGCCGGGGGTCTCGGCCACCGAGCTGCGCATCGGCAACACCACCTCGCTGAGCGGTCCGGTCTCGGCGCTGGGCACCATCGCCAAGTCGCAAGGCGCCGTTTTCAAGATGATCAACGAGCAGGGCGGCATCGCTGGCCGGCAGATCAAGTTCATCATCTACGACGACGGTTTCAGCCCGCCCAAGACGCTCGAGATGGCGCGCAAGCTGATCGAGCAGGACGATGTCGCGCTGCTCTTTGGCAACCTGGGCACCGGACCGAATTCGGCGATCGTGCGTTACGTGAACCAGCTCGGCGTGCCGCATCTGTTTCTGTCGGTCAACGGCGACAAGTGGGCCGACACCAAGGCCAACCCCTGGTCCATGCCCTTTGCCCCCAGTGGCCGCGTCGAGTGCCAGGTGGCGATCAAGCATGTGCTCTCCAGCAAACCCGATGCCAAGTTTGCGATCCTGTACCAGAACGACGACTTCGGCCGCGACTACATCGCCGGTGCCAAGGACATCCTGGGCAGCAAGTACGATGCCCAGGTCAAGGCGGCCTCCTACGAGGTCACCGATCCGACCTGCGATTCACAGGTGATCCAGTTGATGGGCGGCAATCCGGATGCGCTGATCTCCGGTGTGACCGGCAAGTTTGGTGCGATGGCGATCCGCAAGGCCGCCGACCTGGGCTTCAAGGGCGGCCATTACATCGCCACCGGCGTGACCTCGGTGCAGGGCACCATCATCCCTGCAGGTGTGGACCGTGCCATTGGCGTGATGAGCACGTCGTACCTGAAGGACCCGAGCGATCCGAGCCTGACCGATGATGCCGGCGTCAAGGCCTATCGCGCCTTCATGGCCCGCTACTACCCGGAGGGCAACCCCGACGATTTCTACAACGCCTACGGGTTCCTGACCGGCTCGGTGATGGTTCAGGTGCTGCGCCAGTGCAATGGCGATTTCTCGCGCAAGAGCATCATGGCGCAGGCCAACAACCTGAAAAACTTCGAACACGGCATGCTCCTGCCGGGTATCAAGGTCAACACCGGTCCCAATGATCACCGGCCGCTCAAGCAGATGCAGTTGCAGCGCTGGGACGGCAAGCGTTGGTCGCGCTTCGGCTCGATCTTCGAAGGCACCAACGTCCAGGCCTGAGCGGCGCGCCTCATGCAGATCACCCGTCTTCGGCAAGTCGTCGTCGCTGCTGCCGATCGCGATGCGATCCAGCAGCAATGGGCCCGTCACTTCGATCTGGGTGCGGGCTATTCCGACCCGGGCGTCGGCGAGTTCGGCCTGCACAACTGGGTGGTGCCGGTGGGCGAGGACTTTCTCGAAGTGGTGGCGCCCACCCGGGAGGGCACGCCGGCTGGCCGTTACCGCGAGCGTCATGGCGGTGATGCCGGCTACATGGTGCTGTTCCAGGTGGCCGACATTGCCGCCGCGCGCGAGCATCTGCGCCAGAACCAGTGCCGTACCGTGTGGAACTGCGACCTGCCGGAAATCAGTGGCACCCATCTGCATCCGGCGGACTTGGGCGGGGCCATCGTCAGCGTCGACGAGGCGCGACCGCCGCCCTCCTGGCACTGGGCCGGACCGCAGTGGCGCGCACAGGCCCGCACCGGCACGGTTGCCGGCCTGGCCGGCATTACCCTGGCCGATGCCGATCCTGCCGGACTGATGGCGCGCTGGTCGCGCCTGCTGCGGCTGCAGTTTCGCGAGGGCCTGGCCACCCTGCCCGATGGTTGCACGGTGCGCATCGTCGATGCGGCCTCGCGGCCTGGCGCGGCCTCGGGCCTGGTGGCCGCGCAGATGCGCGCCACCCGGCGCGAGGATGCCGGGCGCAGCGCCCGCATTGCCGGGACCGACTTCGAGCTGGTCTGAACCGCTAAGGGTGATCCGGCGCAGTCCGGTTTCAGCGACCGATTGTGGCCTGCGCCTGCGCCCATTCCTGGCGCAGCCAGCGCGCGCAGGCCACGTTGTTCTCGAAGATCGAGTACTTGTGCCCGGCGCCGTAGTCGGGATTGGGAATGTGCTCGCAGGAGATCTGCCCCAAGGGGCTGTCGGGGTGGCGCGCATGGTGTGACAGCAGTTGCCGCATCAGGTGCTTCCAGGGCAGCAGGCGCTGCTCGTCCCAGGGCTCGAGGTACTGGTCGGGCTCGCAGCGCATGAAGGGATACTGGATGCCGCGCCCCACCGAGCCGTCGGGATGGCGTCCCCATTGGTTGACCGGATTGTTGGGCACAGCGGCCCGCGCATGGGCATGCCAGACCCATTGCTGTCCGATCCATTGACCGGCGACATGGCCAGGCTTGAAGGGATCCAGTTCCAGCCGCCCGGCGTCGATGTCGGCACGCATGTCCTGCACCGCCTGCTCGCGCGGGTTGTCGATCTTGAAGATCACATGGCTGTGGTCCAGCGTCATGCAGAAGGGGCGACCCGCGGCCTGCACCAGCTGCGCCACCTGGGCGATGCGGCCATAGTGCTCGGACCACATGTTCACATGCACCTCGAAGCAGGGGCGCACCTCGTGGCGCATCCCGAAATCGAAGGCCCAGGCATAGAAGTCGGCGACTTCCTGATTGCCCAGCACATGGCCGTCCGCATGATGGGTGAGCAACTGCACGTTGTGCACGCGGGCACCCAGCAGACGGGACTTGTGGATGTTGCGCTCGAACAGCGCCTCGTCGCGACCCGCCGTGTAGAACCAGCCCCCGGCCAGGACCGGCAGGTTGCACTGTTCCGAGGCGCGCAGCAGGTCGCGGAATTCCTCGTCCGGCGGCGTGCGGTCGATGTAGTCGAAAACACCGGCATCCCTGACCATGCGCACCTTGGTGGCGATGTCGGGGATGTTGTGGTCCTGATGGGTGGTGCCGCCGGCCGTGCAGCCGATCAGCAAGGGGGCGGTTGCGCTCATCCACCCAGTCTAGGGCCAATGCCGGCGAGGCAGTCAAGGCAAGCCTCTTGGCCGAAACAGCGCCATGAAAAAAGGGCCGCATCCCTAAAGATGCAGCCCCTTGGTCGAGCGCTGGGTGCGCAGCCGCAGGAACGCGCCAGGCGCGCCTGCAACCGCTCAGCAGGCGGGCATTACATGCCCATGCCGCCCATGTCGCCCATGCCACCCATGCCGCCCATGCCACCAGGCATGCCGCCGCCGGCTTTCTCGTCAGCCGGAGCCTCAGCGACCATGCAGTCGGTGGTCAGCATCAGGCCGGCGACCGAGGCCGCGTTTTGCAGCGCGGTACGGGTCACCTTGGTGGGATCAACCACGCCCATGTCGAGCATGTCGCCATAGGTGCCGGAAGCAGCGTTGTAGCCGAAGTTGCCCTTGCCTTCCAGGACCTTGGCCACGACCACGCTGGGCTCGTCACCGGCGTTTTGGACGATCATGCGCAGCGGCTCTTCGATCGCGCGCAGCACGATCTTGGCGCCAGCGTCCTGGTCGGCGTTGTCGCCCTTGACCGAGACAGCCGAACGGGCACGCAGCAGGGCCACGCCGCCGCCGGCGACGATGCCTTCTTCGACGGCTGCACGGGTGGCGTGCAGGGCGTCTTCAACGCGGGCCTTCTTCTCTTTCATCTCGACTTCGGTGGCAGCACCGACGCGGATCACGGCGACACCGCCGGCCAGCTTGGCCACGCGCTCTTGCAGCTTTTCGCGATCGTAGTCGCTGGTGGCCTCGTCGATCTGCGAGCGGATCGCCTTGACACGGGCTTCGATATTCTTGGCTTCACCGGCGCCATCGATGATGGTGGTGTTCTCTTTGGCAATCTCAACGGTCTTGGCCTGGCCGAGTTCAGCAAAGGTGGCCTTCTCGAGGGTCATGCCGGTCTCTTCGGCGATCACGACACCGCCGGTCAGGATGGCCATGTCCTCGA
>JAPOKJ010000124.1 GCA_029977705.1 Burkholderiales bacterium
CCACCCCCAGCGCAATCAAGCCCATCCCCAGCAACTCCCGCCCGCTGGTGCCCTGTGCAAACAGCTTCTTGGACACCATCAGCGCGATGAAGATATCCACCAGGGCCAGGGTGCGCACCTGCGCCACCGTGGCCAGCGCAAAAGCGATGTACCAGAGCTGCGAGGAGAAGGCCCCGAGAAAGCCGCCCAGCATCGAAGGCCGCCACAGCTGGGCCAGCTTTACCAGCACCTGGCGCTCGCGCACCAGCAGATAGGTGCTCAGGATTACCGTCTGGATGTCCAGGCCGATCGCCAGCGTGGTGCTCGCACGCAGCACGAAGTGGGCATCGCCCAGATGCAGCACGCCGCCGCGAAAACCCACCGAAGCCAGTGCAAACAGGCCCGCTGCAGCCAGGCCCAGGGCCACAGGTTGCCAGGAAAAGCCCTGTGCAGGTTCGGCATCGGTGGCCGGGGCTTTTTGCCAGGACATCAGCACCACACCCACCGTGGCGGCAATCACCGCGCCCCACATCCAGGGCGAGAGGCGATCACCCAGAAAGGCTGCACCGAACACCGCCACCTGGACCGGTTCGGTCTTGATGTAGGCGGTGGTGATCACGAAGGACTTGGACTTCATGGCTGCCAGCATCAGGCCGGTGGCCAGGATCTGGGTGACCGCACCCATCAGGATCCAGCCCCAGAAGCCCGATTGCGGCTGAGGCAGCGGCACATCGAAGAAGCGCCACACCAGGATGAAGAACAGCACGCCAAAGGGCAGTCCGTACAGGAAGCGCACATGGGTGGCACCAGCCGTGCCCAGCTGCGTGGTCAGGCTTCGTTGCATGGCATTGCGCAGCACCTGGCCGACCGCGGCGCACAGCGTCACGACGATCCAAAGCCAGGCGGGGGCGTTGTTGTTCAAGGCCTTACTTTTTCCAGCGCGCCGCTGCCGCCTCGTCGGAATCGCGCGATTCCACCCAGCGCGGGCCCTGCGGCGTGTCTTCCTTCTTCCAGAACGGGGCCTGGGTCTTGAGGTAGTCCATGATGAACTCACAGGCCTTGAAGGCCTCACCCCGATGGGCAGAGGTGACCGCCACCAACACGATCTGGTCGAGGGGCCTGAGCTCGCCAAAGCGGTGGATCACCAGGCTGTCATAGATGTCAAAGCGCTGCGCCGCCTCGCGGCTGATGTCCTCGAGCGCCATTTCGGTCATGCCTGCGTAATGCTCGAGGGTCAGGGTGTTCACGCCCGTGCCCATGTTCAGGTCGCGCACCGTGCCGATGAAGCAGGCCACCGCCCCCACCCGGGCATCGCCCGCGCGCAGCGCCGCCACCTCGGCGGAAAGATCGAAGTCGGCTTGCTGAACCTTGACGATCATGCCGCCCTCTTCATCGGATGCATGGCGCGCGCGTCCTCAGCCACCGGTGACTGGCGGAAAGAAGGCCACCTCGGCCCCCTCGTGCAGGGCGCTGTCGGGCCGGGCCAGTTTCTTGTCCACGGCGATGCGCAGGGCCCGGCCAGGGGCCAGCGCCTCGCCGCCCTGGGCATCGCGCGCCGCCAGCCATTCGCGCAGTCCACCGGCGGTGGTGACGGCAGCGGGCAGTGCCAGGGTTTCGCGTTCGCGGCCCAGCGCCTCGCGCAGGCTCGCAAAATAAAGCACGGTCACTTGCATGGCATCACTTTAGCAGGCGGGCCATCGGCAGAAAGCGCACCAGATCACCCTTGACGATCGCCTGCTGCGGCGGATTGTCGAGCAGGCCGTCAGCCCACACGGTGGAGGTGAGCACGCCCGAGCTCTGGTTGGGATACAGGTCGAGACCGCCCTGCTCGTTGATGCGCACGCGCAGGAACTCGCGGCGCTTGTCGGGCTTGGGCCAGTCGAAATCGGCGCGCAGCATCAGGGGCTTGAGGTGCTCGCGCGCCTGTGGCTCAGCCACGCCCTGCAGCATGCGCACAAAGGGCTTCACGAACAGCCAGAAGGTGACCAGGCTCGAAACCGGGTTGCCCGGCAACCCGATGAAATGCGCCATCTGCCCCTGCTCGGCCTTGCGCACCTTGCCATAGGCCAGCGGCTTGCCGGGCTTGATCGCGATCTGCCACAGGTCCAGTTCGCCCTCGGCCTGCACGGCAGGGCGCACATGGTCTTCCTCGCCGACCGAGACCCCACCCGAGGTGAGGATCAGGTCGGCCGCTTGGGCGGCGCGGCGCAGCGCCTCCCGGGTGGCCTGCAAGGTATCGGGCACGATCCCCAGGTCAGTCACTTCGCAGCCCAGGGCGCGCAGGGCATTGACCAGCACGAAGCGGTTGCTGTTGTAGATCGCACCGGGCTTGAGCGGCTCGCCCGGCATGGCCAGTTCATCCCCGGTAAAAAAGCAGGCGACCTTGATGCGTGGCTTGACGCGCAGCTGCGCCACGCCCACCGAAGCGGCCAGCCCCAGTGACTGGGCAGAGAGCAGATGCCCGGCCGACAGGATCACCGCGCCCTCGGCAATGTCCTCGCCACGGCGACGCACCCATTCGCCGGACTTGGGCCGGTGCTGAAGGCGCACCATCACCGGTTCGGTCCCAGGTGCGGACACCACGTCGACCTGCTCCTGCATCACCACCGCGTCAGCCCCGGCCGGGATCATTGCGCCCGTGAAAATGCGAGCCACCGTGCCCGCCTGCAGGGGCTGGCCGACATGGCCGGCCGGGATGCGCTGCGACACGGCCATGGGTGCATCACCTGCGTCGGCCGCACGCAGTGCATAGCCATCCATCGAGGTGTTGTCGGCCGGCGGCACACTCAGGCCGGAGGTGATATCGGCGGCGAGCACGCGCTCGAGCGCATCCATCGTGTCCAGGGTTTCCTCGCCCTCGAGCGGGCGGGCATGAGCCAGCAGACGGCTCATGGCTTCATCAAAGGAGAGCAGGCGGGGGGGGGCGGGCGGGGTGGCGGAATGGACAGGGGTGGCAGACATCGAAACATCCTTCAGGGACTGCAAGCATAAGGCAAGCCCGGAAACCCCCTCGCCTGCCTATGCCGTCAGGGGCTCGTCAAAAAAACCGAAATACCGCACGATGAAGGCCGCAACGCCCTCCGGATCATTCAGGTCGAGCCGTTCGAGCGCGTCCAGGCGTGCCGTCTGGGCGCCCACGCGGCGACGCAGGGCAGCTTCGTCATCGGTCGCGACCGCCACCACCCGGGGGTCCGCCAGGAACATGGGGGCATCGGGCACCGCCGAGCCGCCAGTCACATCGCTGCGGGCCTGGAACTGGGCCCGCGCCACCTCGATCTTGGGCAATTCGCCGAACTTGTAGCCCTCGACCAGCACCAGGTCGCAGGGCGCGAAATGCGTGAGCATCGCTTCCATGCTGGGCTCGGCCTCGCCGCGCGACTCGTGCATCATCACCCAACGCCTTGCCGAGACGATGGCCACCTCGGTGGCGCCCGCTTCGCGGTGGCGGAAGGAATCCTTGCCCGGCTTGTCGATGTCGAAGCTGTGATGCGCATGCTTGAGCACCGACACCTTCAGTCCGCGCGCGGTCAAGGCCGGGATCACGCGCTCGAGCAGCGTGGTCTTCCCGGATCCGGAGTAGCCGGCAAAGCCGATGGCTTTCATGAGGGCTGACTCATCTCAGGCCAGTGCCGGCGCGCGCTCGGCGATATACCGCTTGAGCAGGTCGACCCGTATCGGCATCACGGTATAGCGCTGGGCAAGTTCCATCAGGCCCGCAAAGCGCTCGGGGATCGGCGGCGCCGAGCCAATCGCTTCGACAATGGTGTCCGAGAACTTGATCGGCAAGGCCGTCTCCAGGCACACCACCTTGCCCAGCACGGCTGCGTCCGGTCCCTGCAGCAATTGCTCGGCCACCTGTACGCCATCGGCGGTGTGCGGGTCCATCAGGTAGCCGTAGTCCTTGTGGCTGCGGCGGATCGTGGCCAGGCGCAGCGCATGGCTGGAACGCCCGGCCATGAAACCATACTGCTCGCGGCACTGGCGCGCACCCTCGGCGCCCAGGTCGAATTGGCCCTTGCCGTCCACGTCCTTCCAAAGCTGCGACAGGCGTTGCGGATCGCGGCCAATCAGGTCGAACACGAAGCGCTCGAAATTGGAGGCCTTGGAGATATCCATCGAGGGGCTGGAGGTCAGGAAGGTCTCGCTGCTCGAACGCACGCGGTAGCGGCCGGATTCGAAAAACTCGGCCAGCACATCGTTCTCATTGGTGGCCACGATCAGGCGGCGAATCGGCAGACCCATCATGCGCGCGATATGGCCGGCCAGCACATTGCCGAAGTTGCCCGAGGGCACGCAGAAAGACACTGACTCGCCATCGCTGTCGGTGGCTGCAAAATAGCCCTTGAAGTAGTACACCACCTGGGCCACCACACGGGCCCAGTTGATCGAGTTGACCGTGCCGATCGCATAGCGCCGCTTGAAATCCAGGTCGTTCGAGACGGCCTTGACCATGTCCTGGCAGTCATCAAACACGCCATTGGCCGCGATGTTGTAGATGTTCTCGTCATGCAGGCCGTACATCTGCGCACGCTGGAAGGCGCTCATGCGGCCATTGGGCGAGAGCATGAAGACGCGCACGCCCTTCTTGCCGCGCATCGCATATTCGGCGGCACTTCCGGTATCGCCCGAGGTGGCGCCCAGGATGTTCAGTTGCTGGCCTGTCTCGGCCAGCACATGCTCGAACAGGTTGCCCAGCAACTGCATCGCCATGTCCTTGAAAGCCAGGGTCGGCCCGTTGGACAGGTGCAGCAGGCCCAGCCCCGGCTTGAGCCAGGTCAGCGGCGTGATCTCGGGCGTGCCATAGGTGGCTTCGGTATAGGTCTTGTCGATCAGGCCGCGCAAGGCCTCGTCGCCAAAATCCGGCGCAAAACGCTTGAGCACCTGAAAGGCCAGCTGCGCATACGAGAGCGTTCGCCAGGAGGCCAGCGTGGCCGCATCGATTCCAGGATAGGACTCGCAGGCGGTCAGTCCGCCATCCGGGGCCAGGCCCCCGAGCAGGATGTCCTTGAAGCTGGCGGGGTCCATGCCGCCCCGGGTCGACACGTATTTCATGCCAGCTCTTCCTTGCGCAGGCGGATCACCTGGCCCAGCACCGTGGGCAGCGCCTGGATGCGGCTGATCGCGGCATTGGCCTGACGCTCGCTGGTGTCATGGGTCAGCAGGATCAGGTCGGTCTGCTGTTCGTTGTCGGCCGCTTCACGCTGCAGCACCGCATCGATCGAGATGTCGCCATCGGCCAGAATACGGGTGATGGCCGCAATCACGCCCGCCTGGTCAGCCACGCGGATGCGCAGGTAGTACGAGCAACGGATGTCCTCGATCGGCAGGATGGCCATGCCGCCGAGCGCACTGGCCTGGAAGGCCAGGGAAGGCACCTGGCCCGCCACACTGTCAAGGCCATGGGCGGTTTCGCGGGCGACATCCACCAGATCGGCCACCACCGCACTGGCGGTCGGCTCGGCACCGGCCCCCTTGCCGTAGTACATCGTGTGGCCCACGGCATCGCCCTTGACCCACACCGCATTCATCGCACCCTCGACATTGGCGATCAGGCGCTTGGCCGGAATCAGGGTCGGGTGCACGCGCAGTTCGATGCCTTCCTCGCGGCGGCGGGCAATGCCCAGCAGCTTGATGCGATAACCCAGTTGCTCGGCGTACTTGATGTCCTCGCTCTCCAGCTTGGTGATGCCTTCCACGTAGGCCTTGTCGAAGGACAGCGGTACGCCAAAGGCCAGCGAGGCCAGGATGGTGGCCTTGTGCGCGGCGTCGATGCCCTCGATGTCGAAAGTGGGATCGGCCTCGGCATAGCCCAGGGCCTGAGCCTCTTTCAGCACATCGGCAAAGGTCGAGCCCTTCTCACGCATCTCGGAGAGGATGAAGTTGGTAGTGCCGTTGATGATCCCGGCCACCCACTCGATACGGTTGGCGGTC